>NZ_JAMDGW010000019.1:0-513985 GCF_028656995.1 Pseudomonas sp. TNT2022 ID642
TCTGAAATTCGCCGTCAACCCTTATTTTCAGCTTTACTCGGATTTGAGCGTAATACGCGCAAATGCCTTCTTGCCCGCCTGGCAAACGTGGGTCGCGCCCAGTACATATATAAAGGAGCGATCAACCACCTCACCGTCCACACGCACACCGCCTGACGCCAACAAGTCGCGCGCCGCTGCAGAGTTCTTCACCAGGCCTGCCTTATTAAGGACAGCTGCAATCGGCATGTCTTCAGCAGAGACCAACTCGATCTCCGGCAGATCATCCGGCAGCTCGCCATCCTTCATGCGGTTGCCCGCTGCACGATGAGCATTGGCCGCAGCCTCCTCACCATGGAAACGCGCGACGATCTCTTCCGCCAGTTTGATTTTGACGTCACGCGGATTGGCGCCGGCTTCTACATCAGCACGCAGCGCATTGATCTCATCCATCGAGCGGAAGCTGAGCAGCTCGAAGTAACGCCACATCAACGCATCCGGAATCGAAACCAGCTTGCTGTACATGACACCCGGCGCTTCCTGAATGCCGACGTAGTTGCCCAATGACTTGGACATCTTCTTCACGCCATCCAGACCTTCGAGCAGCGGCATGGTCAGAATGCATTGAGCCTCCTGACCATATCCACGCTGCAACTCACGCCCCATCAGCAAGTTGAACTTCTGATCGGTACCACCGAGCTCGACATCCGCACGCAGTGCAACCGAGTCGTACCCCTGCACCAAAGGATAGAGGAACTCGTGGATCGCGATTGGCTGATTGGTGGTGTAGCGCTTGTCGAAGTCATCACGCTCAAGCATGCGCGCGACGGTGTACTGCGAAGTCAGGCGAATAAAGTCCGCCGGCCCCATCTTGTCCATCCAGGTGGAGTTGAACGCAACTTCTGTTTTCGCCGGGTCGAGAATCTTGAAAACCTGAGTCTTGTACGTCTCGGCGTTTTCCAGAACCTGCTCGCGAGTCAACGGAGGACGAGTGGCGCTCTTGCCGCTCGGATCACCGATCATCCCAGTGAAGTCACCTATAAGGAAGATCACTTGGTGCCCCAGCTCCTGGAACTGTCGCAGCTTATTAATAAGCACGGTATGACCCAAGTGCAGATCCGGAGCGGTTGGATCGAAACCAGCCTTGATACGCAGCGGCTGGCCGCGCTTGAGCTTCTCGACCAGCTCGGACTCGACCAACAGTTCTTCCGCACCACGTTTAATCAGCGCTAGCTGCTCTTCAACCGACTTCATAACAGACCCGCAAGGCTCAGATTCAAAGGGAACCAACCATACAAGATCGCGCACCAATTACAAGTTTTGCCCGGCGCACGGACACCAATCCACAGACGCGATGTCTGTAGACTTGCTTCAGAGATGATTTGGTTATATTTTATACAGTTATTTCATCTTCATCATGTCATTCATCTTTTCCAATTCATCATTTTTCAAAGTCAAAATTACCTATGACCACAGAACCGTCTAAAGCGCCGCCGCTTTACCCGAAGACCCACCTGCTCGCCGCAAGTGGAATCGCCGCCCTTCTTAGCCTGGCTCTCCTGGTATTCCCTTCCAGTGATGTTGAAGCCAAAAAGACGACCCTGAGCCTTGAACTGGAAAGTCCTGCTGAACAACTGACACAAGATCAAGACGCTGCTGACGCCGCTCAAGCCACAAATGAGCCAGTAGCTTCTCCGTTTGCTCAAATCGAAAACACTGACGAAAACACCGCACAAACCGCAGAGGCCGTACCTGCGCCAATCGCTGAAACGCCGAAAGCCCCAGGGCACCGTGAAGTCATCGTCGCCAAGGGCGATACGCTGTCGACCTTGTTCGAAAAGGTCGGTCTGCCGGCGGCCTCCGTCCACGAAGTTCTGGCCAGCGACAAGCAAGCCAAACAGTTCAGCCAGCTGAAACACGGCCAGAAACTCGAATTCGAATTGAATCCGCAAGGCCAACTGACCAGCCTGCACAGCAAGGTCAGCGACGTCGAAACCATTACCCTGACCAAGAATGACAAGGGTTATGCCTTCAACCGGGTTACCGCGAAACCGACCGTCCGCACTGCTTACGTCCATGGCGTCATCAATAGCTCGCTTTCGCAATCCGCAGCCCGTGCCGGCCTCTCTCATAGCCTGACCATGGATATGGCCAGCGTCTTCGGCTACGACGTCGACTTCGCTCAGGACATCCGCCAAGGCGACGAATTCGATGTGATCTACGAGCAGAAAGTGGTCAACGGCAAAGCGGTCGGTAATGGTCCGATCCTGTCTGCCCGCTTCACCAACCGTGGCAAGACCTACACCGCCGTGCGTTACACCAATAAGCAAGGCAACAGCAGCTACTACACGGCTGACGGCAACAGCATGCGCAAGGCGTTCATCCGTACACCGGTGGATTTCGCCCGCATCAGCTCGAAGTTCTCCATGGGCCGCAAGCACCCGATTCTCAACAAGATCCGCGCCCACAAAGGCGTTGATTACGCTGCGCCACGCGGTACGCCGATCAAGGCTGCCGGCGACGGTAAAGTACTGCTGGCAGGTCGCCGCGGTGGCTACGGCAACACGGTGATCATCCAGCACGGCAACACTTACCGCACGCTGTACGGCCACATGCAAGGCTTCGCCAAAGGCGTGAAGACTGGCGGTTCCGTGAAGCAAGGCCAAGTCATCGGCTACATCGGTACTACAGGCCTCTCGACCGGCCCACACTTGCACTATGAGTTCCAGGTCAATGGTGTTCACGTCGATCCGCTGGGGCAGAAGCTGCCAATGGCTGATCCGATTGCCAAAGCCGAACGTGCTCGCTTCCTTGCACAGAGCCAACCGCTGATGGCGCGCATGGATCAAGAGAAGGCCACCATGCTGGCTTCGAGCAAGCGCTAAGTCATGGCCCTGTATATCGGCGTGATGTCCGGAACCAGTCTCGACGGTCTGGACATTGCCCTGATCGAACAGACCTCGGCGATCAAACTGGTCGCCACGCACTACATTCCCATGCCCGCCCCCCTGCGCACAGAGCTGCTTGGCTTGTGCGCCAGCGGCCCCGATGAAATCGCCCGCTCGGCGATTGCCCAGCAGAACTGGGTGAAGCTCGCGGCGCAGGGCATTCATACCCTCCTCGATCAGCAGCAGCTCAAACCACGAGACATTCGTGCGATCGGCAGCCACGGCCAGACCATCCGCCATGAGCCGGCGCGCGGTTTCACCGTGCAGATCGGCAACCCCGCTCTGTTGACTGAGCTGACCGGTATCACCGTAGTCAGCGACTTCCGCAGTCGCGATGTGGCGGCCGGCGGCCAAGGCGCTCCGCTGGTGCCCGCATTTCATGAAGCGTTATTTGAAGAGCGTACCGGTAACCAGGCCGTCTTGAATGTCGGCGGTTTCAGTAATCTGAGTCTGATTGAGCCGACCAAACCTGTAGCCGGTTTCGACTGCGGCCCTGGGAATGTGCTGATGGACGCCTGGATTCACCAGCAACGCGGCGAAAATTATGATCGCAATGGTGACTGGGCTAAAACAGGTACAGTCGAGCCGACACTGCTAAACGCACTCCTCAGCGACCCGTTCTTCGTCACCAAGGGACCGAAAAGCACCGGCCGCGAAGTGTTCAACCTGCCTTGGCTGGAACAACATCTCTCGCACCTGCCAGCCTTTGCTGCCGAGAATGTGCAAGCGACGTTGCTTGAGCTGACCGCGTTGACGATCGTCGAGTCGCTGCAAAACGCTCAGACTGATACCCAGGAACTGTTGGTCTGCGGCGGTGGCGCGCACAACGCCACATTAATGAAGCGTCTGGCCGACCTGATGCCAAACGCAACGGTCGCCAGCACCGCCACTCACGGCGTTGACCCGGACTGGGTCGAAGCCATGGCCTTTGCCTGGCTGGCCCATTGCTGCCTCGAAGGCATCGCTGCCAACCGCCCAAGCGTCACCGGCGCCCGCGGGTTGCGGGTGCTGGGTGCGATCTATCCCGCCTAAACATCACGCACAGCAAAACGCCGCAGAACCGTAAGGCTCTGCGGCGTTTTGTTATCTGAAGCGAGGAGCGATCAGATCGAGAACGAAGACCCGCAACCACATGTCGTGGTGGCGTTCGGGTTCTTGATCACGAAACGCGAACCTTCCAGACCTTCCTGGTAGTCCACTTCAGCACCGGCCAGGTACTGGAAGCTCATCGGATCTACCACCAGACTCACGCCTTCGCGCTCGACGATGGTGTCGTCCTCGGCCACATCCTCATCGAAAGTGAAGCCGTACTGAAACCCTGAACAACCGCCGCCCGTAACAAATACGCGCAGCTTCAAGCGATCATTCCCCTCTTCATCGACCAGGCTCTTCACCTTGTGCGCGGCACCGTGGGTGAATTGCAAAGCCGTGGGGGTGAAGGATTCGACGCTCATGCTGACTATCTCCCGGCGTTACGCCGCCATAATGCGTGATGACGCGCATTATCCGCTTGTCCTAGAAAATCGGTCAACTATTGTTACGGTATATCAATAAAGCCGACGAGCTGCTTACAATGCAAAAAGGCCCGTTTGACGGGCCTTTTTGCTATGCGACTTAAAGTGTTACGGCAGCATACCGGCGTGGGCCAGACCGAAGCGCTCGTCCAGCCCGAACAGGATGTTCATGTTCTGCACCGCTTGACCCGACGCGCCTTTGACCAGGTTATCAATCACCGACAGCACCACCACCAGATCGCCATCCTGCGGACGGTGAACGGCGATACGGCAAACGTTGGCGCCACGCACGCTACGAGTTTCCGGATGGCTGCCGGCCGGCATCACGTCGACGAACGGTTCGTTGGCATAACGCTTTTCGAACAGTGCCTGCAGATCCACTGAGCGATCAACCACCGTCGCGTAGAGCGTGGAGTGGATGCCACGGATCATCGGGGTCAGATGTGGAACGAAGGTCAGACCAACGTCCTTACCCGCTGCACGACGCAGACCCTGACGAATTTCCGGCAGGTGACGGTGACCTTTCACCGCGTAGGCCTTCATGCTTTCCGATGTCTCGGAGTACAACGAGCCTACAGCCGCACCACGACCGGCACCACTGACACCGGATTTGCAGTCGGCGATCAGACGCGAAGCATCCGCCAGACCGGCTTCAAGCAGCGGCAGGAAACCCAGCTGCGTCGCGGTCGGATAGCAACCCGGCACGGCGATCAGGCGAGCTTTCCTGATCTGCTCGCGATTGACTTCCGGCAGACCGTAAACCGCTTCGTCCAGCAACTCCGGTGCGCCGTGCGGCTGACCGTACCACTTGGCCCACTCTTCAGCGTCTTGCAGACGGAAGTCTGCCGACAGATCGATGACCTTGGTGCCCGCCGCCAGCAATTCACCGGCCAATGCGTGAGCCACACCGTGCGGTGTAGCGAAGAACACTACGTCGCAAGCGCCGAGGGTCTTGATGTCCGGGACGCTGAAGGCCAGGCCGTCGTAGTGTCCGCGCAGGTTCGGGTACATGTCAGCCACGGCCAGACCGGCCTCGGATCGGGAAGTGATCACTACCACTTCTGCCTGCGGATGCTGCGCCAACAGACGCAGCAGTTCGACACCGGTGTAACCCGTGCCGCCGACGATACCGACCTTGACCATAACCTGCCCTCAAAGAACCCACTGGAAAGCCGTCGATAATAGGGGCCGCGCGCGCCTGCGACAACCGTCAAGGTGACGTGCGGACGCTCAAGCCTCTACTATCCGGCTTACCGTGAACCTGGAATAACTAAAAATGCTCTATCTATGGATCAAAGCTTTTCACATTGTCAGCGTCGTTTGCTGGTTTGCCGGGCTGTTCTACTTGCCGCGTCTGTTCGTGTATCACGCGCAAAGCGAAGACACGATCAGCAAAGAGCGCTTCAGTGTCATGGAGCGCAAGCTGTATCGCGGCATCATGGGCCCGGCGATGATCGCGACGCTGATCTTCGGCGGCTGGCTGATCTACCTCAACCCGAGCCTCTTCAGCATGGGTGGCTGGATTCACGCCAAGCTGACCCTTGTCGTGTTGCTGATCGGCTACCACCACATGTGCGGCGCGCAGGTAAAACGTTTTGCCCGTGGCGAAAACACCCGCAGCCATGTCTTTTATCGCTGGTTCAATGAAGTGCCGGTTCTGATATTGCTGGCTATCGTAATTCTGGTCGTGGTCAAGCCGTTCTAACTTCAACAACTACAGATCTTTGGGGTATCCATAATGTCGCTGCCCGCTTTGCTCGAACAACGTCTGCGTCTGCCTGTAGTGGCGGCGCCGATGTTTCTGATTTCCAACCCTGAGCTGGTGCTCGCCTGCTGCCGTAACGGTGTAGTCGGCAGTTTTCCAGCCTTGAATCAGCGCGAAAGCAGCGGGTTCAAAGCCTGGCTGGAACAGATCGAAGCGGGCCTGGCGACACTGGACAACCCGGCGCCGTACGCGGTGAACCTGATCGTGCACAACAGTAACCCGCGCTTGCAGGCGGATCTGAACATCTGCGTCGAGCACAAAGTGCCAATCGTCATCACCAGCCTCGGCGCGGTGAAGGAACTGGTCGACGCGGTACACAGCTATGGTGGCCTGGTCTTCCACGACGTGACCACCCGCCGCCACGCCGAGAAAGCCGCCGAAGCCGGTGTCGACGGGTTAATTGCCGTGGCGGCTGGCGCCGGGGGCCATGCTGGCACCTGGAGTCCTTTTGCGCTGATCGCCGAGATCCGCCAGTTCTTCGATAAAACCCTGCTGCTTGCAGGATGTCTTAACCACGGTCATGAGATTCTCGCCGCGCAGCTGCTCGGCGCGGATTTGGCCTACTTCGGTACGCGATTTATAGGCACCACCGAAAGTCATGCGCCTGACGCCTACAAGGAGATGCTGCTGACAGCCAAGGCTGCGGACATCATCCATACTCCAGCGGTCTCGGGAGTGCCGGCGAGTTTTATGCGTCAGAGCCTGGAGGCGGCCGGTTTCGATATGGCTGCTCTGCAAGGCAAGGGTGAAGTCAATTTCGGTGACAAGCTCAAGCCGATCAGTGATGAAGCCAAAGCCTGGAAGACTGTGTGGTCGGCCGGTCAAGGCGTAGGGCAGATCGATGACCTGCCGAGCGTGGATCAATTGATCGCACGGCTGGACGCCGAGTATCGCCAGGCACAGGAACGCGCAGCCCAGCTACCGCAACGCTGGCCACGCTAAGAAAAATCAGGCCAGCCCCAATGGACTGGCCTTACACTGCTGACCTTTCAATCCATTCGCGACAAGGATGCCTCGGCCATGAGCGAACCCCGTTACAAGATCGTGTTCGACGGAGCTCTACAGCCCGGTGTCGATATCACCACTGCCAAACTCAATTTGGCAGATCTGTTCAAAAGCGATGTGGCCGCGATCGAACGCCTGTTCAGCGGTCGCAGCGTCGCACTCAAGCGTGATTTGTCCCACAGCGATGCGCAGGCCTATCTGCAAGCGCTGAGCAAAACCGGAATTGATGCACGCATCGAAGCTGAAACGGCAATCGAGCTGAACCTGGCGGACGTCCATGAGCACACCGCCGTTGTGGCCGAACCGGACTCGCCGTATGCACCGCCTCGCGCAAGTGTTGGCGAAAGTCTGTCAGCGTTCGCCACGCTCAAGCCGTTCAGCGTCGAAGGCCGGATCGGACGCCTGCGCTTTCTGGCGTGGACAATGGTGCTGAGTCTGGTGACCTTGCCAATTGTAGGCGTGTTCGCTCTGCTGGCTCTGGGGCTGGTCGCGGGCGACTCCACTACCGGCCTGATCATCGGCGGGATCTTCGCCTTCTTCCTGTTTATCGCCTTCCTGATTGTCAGCATTCTGTTCAGCGTTCAGCGTCTGCACGATATCGGCTGGTCGGGCTGGCTCTGGTTGCTGAACCTGGTGCCGTTCGTGGGCAGTTTCTTTCCGCTGGTGATCATGGTCGTACCGGGCAATACCGGCGCCAATCGCTATGGCCCTCCCCCGCCGCCCAACAGCACCGCCGTGAAAGTGCTGTGCTCCCTGTGGATCGTGTTCTTCGCGCTGATCTTTGTCGGTGGAATGCTCGGCGGGATCTCGGCCATCCAGCAGGAATATGAAAGCAATCTGGAAAGCAGCTACGAAAGTGGCTCGGTGACCACTGATGAAGTCGAAGTAGAGGTCCAAGCGCCAGCGGAATCCGCCGACGAGGCAGCCGAAGCGGCGCAGGCCCCTGTAGACTCTGCGAAAGAATGAACAGCGCTCCCCGCCGTGACACCCGCGTCGCCGGCGCGGAGCTGTTGCGATGGAGAATTGCATGACCCGTTACGCACTGATCACCGGCGCCTCCAGCGGCATCGGCCTGGCGATGGCCGAAGCACTGGCCCGGCGTGGCCGCAGCCTGATTCTGGTGGCCCGACAGCGTGATCAGCTGGAAAGCATTGCGATCGAATTGACCCAGCGTTTTGGCGTCGAGGTACTGTTCCGCGCCTGCGATCTGGGTGAGCCATTGCGTCTGTCCGGCTTCCTGCTGGAACTGGAAGAAGGTGACCGACAGATCGACTTGCTGGTCAATTGCGCCGGCATCGGCACCTGCGGCCCGTTTCTCGCACAGGACTGGATGACCGAGCAGGACCTGATCGAAGTGAACATCCTCGCCCTCACCCGTCTCTGCCACGCCATCGGCAACAGCATGGCGCTGCAGGGTGGCGGGCAGATTCTCAACGTCGCCTCGGTGGCCGCCTTCAACCCAGGCCCGTGGATGAGCACTTACTACGCCAGCAAGGCGTATGTTCTGCACTTCTCCGAGGCCTTGCGGGTTGAGCTCAAACAAAGCGCGGTGAAGGTTTCGGTGCTCTGCCCAGGCCCGACACGCACGGCATTTTTCCGCACGGCGCAGCTGAACAGCGACAAACTCAAAGACAGCAAATTGTTGATGAGCCCCGAGGAGGTGGCGCTGTACACCGTGCGCGCCCTCGACAAGAACCGCGCCATCATCATTCCGGGGCGGCGCAACCGCTGGTTCGCGTTTTTACCGCGACTGGGTTCGCGCTGGCTCAACCGTACCATTGTCGGCATGGTCAACAAGGCTTACTGCCCGCGCTGAAATGCCCTACAGGTAAAACACTGGGCGGGATAAGCCGCCCTGCGTACACTCAGACCAGCCCAAACAACGGAGAAAACAGCAGTGGATACTCTGTTCACCAAGATCATCAACCGGGAAATTCCGGCCAAGATCATCTACGAGGACGACCAGGTTCTGGCGTTCCACGACATCGCCCCTCAGGCACCGGTGCATTTTCTGGTCATCCCGAAAAAACCGGTACGCACCCTCAATGACCTGACCGAAGACGACAAGGCACTGGCCGGGCATATCCTGTTCACTGCGCAGCGTCTGGCACTGGAACTGGGTTGCGAAGAAGGTTTCCGTGTCGTAATGAATTGCAATGAGAAGGGTGGGCAGACCGTCTATCACATTCATATGCACGTACTCGGTCAGCGTCAGATGAACTGGCCGCCGGGCTGATACCCAGCAAACCTGTGTGTAGGAGCTGCCGAAGGCTGCGATCTTTTGATCTTCGAGTATCAAAAACAAGATCAAAAGATCGCAGCCTTCGGCAGCTCCTACATAAAGCAAAAAGCACATCCAGTGTGACTGATGACCCAGCGCAAACCTTCCCCCGGCCGATTCGGTTAAACTGGCCGTCGAGATTCTTCCCGGAGGTCAGCATGACTACCCAACGTCACTACTCGCCGATTGACCGTCTTCTGCTGCAAGCCGATGCCGCGATGCGTACCCTGCTGCCCTTCAGTGGCCAGCCGTACCGTCCGTCGCCAGCGATTTTGCAGCCGGACACGCAAATGAGCGACGAAGACACCCGCCACGTCGCCGGCCTGATGCGCATCAACCATACCGGTGAAGTCTGCGCCCAGGCGCTGTATCAGGGACAGGCGCTGACCGCCAAGCTACCTCAGGTGCGCGAGGCCATGGAGCACGCCGCCGAAGAAGAGATTGATCATCTGGTCTGGTGCGAACAACGTATTCATCAGTTGGGCAGCCATACCAGCGTTTTAAATCCGCTGTTTTACGGGATGTCGTTCGGGATTGGTGCGGTGGCCGGGTTGATCAGCGACAAGGTCAGCCTCGGTTTTGTTGCGGCGACCGAACATCAGGTGTGCAAGCACTTGAATGAACACCTGGAGCAATTGCCGGCTGAGGATGAAAAGTCCCGGGCGATTCTGGAGCAGATGCGCATTGATGAAGAACATCATGCCGAAAGTGCACTGGAGGCTGGCGGGTTCCGCTTTCCGGCGCCGGTGAAGTTCGGGATGAGTATTCTGGCCAAGGTGATGACCAAGAGTACTTATCGGATTTGAGAAGTGTATTGCCGGACAAGGCCCCATCGCTGGCAAGCCAGCTCCCACAGGGGTCTTTGTTTCAACAATAAAAAAGGCGACTGTCCTGAGACAGTCGCCTTTTTTTGTGCCCGGGAATCTTAGGTCGGCATGTTGCGCGCGTAGAAGATTTCGAGCATTTCGTGTTTCACCCGATCGGTCACCTGAGCACGCTGCTCGGGGGACAGGTTGCTGGTGGCGTCGCCGAACAGGTAGTTATCCAGTTCGAAGTTCTTCAGCAGCATTTTGGTGTGGAACAGGTTTTCCTGGTACACGTTCACGTCGGTCATCTGGTACGCGTCGCGAGTGTCTTCGGAAAGGTAGTTCTGGATGGAGTTGATCTCGTGATCGATGAAGTGCTTGTTGCCTTCAACGTCACGGGTGAAGCCGCGCACACGATAATCCACAGTCACGATGTCCGAATCGAACTGGTGAATGAGGAAATTGAGCGCTTTAAGCGGTGAAATGACACCACAAGTCGACACATCGATGTCCACACGGAAGGTTGCAATACCGTCGTCCGGATGGATTTCCGGGTAGGTGTGCACCGTGATATGACTCTTGTCGAGGTGGGCCAGGATAATTTCGGGCAATGGACCCGGGGACTCTTCAATCTGGCTTTCAGTCGGGGTTACCGGCTCTTCAGAAATCAGAATCGTGACGCTGGCGCCCTGAGGTTCATAGTCCTGACTGGCAATATTCAGGATGTTGGCACCAATGATCTCGACAACTTCTGTGAGAATCTGCGTCAGGCGTTTCGCGTTGTACTCTTGATTGATGTACTCGACGTAAGCCTGCTGGTCTTGCGGGGTTTCCGCGTAGCAGATGTCATAGATGTTGAAGCTCAAGGTCTTTGTCAGGTTATTGAACCCGTGGAGCTTGAGTTTGCTTTTCACCGTTAAAAACTCTCTATGTATGCGGCCCGGCCGCGTGATCAAGCATGCCCGTCAAGTGCGAACGACGCACCTGCGTAGGACGGTTAACACCTCTTCGCGATGGCGATTTTGGTTATCTGTTCAGGCGGCTGATCCGTCGGCTGACCGATCACTGCCCTGAAAAAAGTGGCGCATTATGCAGACGTCAGCGGGGGATCGCCAGAGTCTGCACTGCTTTTATGATAGTTGAATGTCGGTTCAACCGAGTTCGACGATTTCGTAGTCGTGGGTGATCGCAACACCAGCCGCGCCGAGCATGATCGAAGCGGAGCAGTATTTCTCGGCGGACAGCTCGATGGCACGCTTGACCTGGGCTTCTTTCAGGCCGCGGCCCTTGACCACGAAATGCATGTGGATCTTGGTGAACACCTTCGGATCCTCAGTCGCGCGCTCGGCTTCAAGGAAGGCTTCGCAGCTTTCAACCGCCTGACGGGACTTCTTCAGAATGCTGACCACGTCGAAGTTGCTGCAACCGCCTACGCCCAGCAGAAGCATTTCCATCGGGCGAACACCCAGATTACGACCACCGGCGTCCGGCGGACCGTCCATCACCACGACATGACCGCTACCGGATTCGCCGAGGAACATGGCTTCGCCAGCCCATTGGATGCGTGCCTTCATCGCCCAGACTCCACTGTAAAAAAAGGGTCGCCAGCTTAGCACAGGGCTTCGCCCGGACAGCGAGCCACGTTCCTAGGACGGATGCCTCCGCGACGTAGGTAATTTCTCGAATTTTCGACGAAGTGTCTGTTAAGCTGGCGCCAATTCGCTGGCGCCCATGCCAGCTGTGTAGCGACCGCCTTCAGCGCCTCATAAAAAAACCAAACATCACCGTGCAGTCTTTTCGGGATACAACCATGGTTGCTATTACCCCCACACCCAAAATCAAGAACCTCGACAAGCTGTTGATGCATTGTCAGCGCCGTCGCCATGCGGCCAAGAGCAACATCATCTGTGCGGGCGATCGCTCCGACACGCTGTACTTCATCATTAAGGGCTCGGTGACGATCCTGATCGAAGACGATGATGGCCGCGAGATGATCATCGCTTACCTCAACGCCGGGGATTTCTTTGGCGAACTGGGCCTGTTCGAACAAGCCGGCCAAGAGCAAGAGCGCAGCGCTTGGGTGCGGGCCAAGGTCGAATGTGAAATCGCGGAAATCAGCTACGCCAAGTTCCGCGAATTGTCGCAACAGGATCCGGACATTCTTTACGTACTCAGCGGACAAATCGCACAACGTCTGCGCAACACCACGCGCAAGGTTGGCGATCTGGCGTTCTTCGATGTAACCGGTCGAGTCGCGCGTTGCCTGCTGGAACTGTGCAAACAACCGGATGCGATGACTCACCCGGACGGCATGCAGATCAAGGTGACCCGTCAGGAAATCGGGCGGATTGTCGGTTGTTCGCGGGAGATGGTCGGTCGCGTACTCAAGGATCTTGAGGAACGCAACCTGGTCGATGTGAAAGGCAAGACCATGGTGGTCTTCGGAACGCGGTAAACCGGTAACGTCAGGCGCTGTACATCTGCGCCAGCATCAATCGAAACAGCTCATCGAGACGCGCCAAGGCCTGTGGCGCGTTGAATTTCTCATGCAGGGCGATGTGGCTTTCAGCCCGCACGCGTTGCTCCAGGCCGCACGCTTCGTTGAAGCGATTGACCGCGGCGACCATCGATTCGCGCTCGTTATCCATCAGCATCGCCCCGTGCACCAGACCGACCGGACGCTGGCCGCCCTGGCTCTGGCGCCAGCGCTGGGCGGTGCCGACCATTTTGCGGCCGTCGAGATTGACGTTGAAGCGGCCGTCGCAGAACGCGCCATCGATTTCGCCCAACGATGATGTGCCGCCCAATTCATCCAGCAACTGACAGATCGGATCGCAGAGACGGTGGTAGCCGGTTTCGATGCGGTTCAGATCGCCTTCGCTGCGTGGTGGTGCGTAAACCAGAGCGATATTGATTGTGGCGGCTGATTGCGGGACGGGTTCGCCACCGGTTTCACGCAGCAGGACGGGCCAGCCAGCGGCGGCGGAGACTTCGCAGGCGTGGTCGAAACCGGGGAGACGATTGAGGCGGCGAGGCATGACCAGGGCGCGATCGCTGGGTTGCCAGAACAGCAGGCCGAACTCTGCGTCGCCGGCGCAGACCGAGGCCAGCAAGTCCTGTTCGGCTTGCAGGCCGGCTTCAATGGTCAGCGGGGTTGGCAGCGACATGGAGGGCTCCGGCAATATGGAAATCTTCAGAGGTTTCGATGAACCCTTCGCGAGCAGGCTCACTCCCACATTTGGCATGCATGTTCATGTGGGAGCGAGCCTGCTCGCGAAGCAGTCGACTCGGTCTAACTGCAATCAGTCGAGGGTCGAACCGCTGATGGAAGTGCCGCGCTCCGGGAAGAACAGTCGCTGCAGTTCAGTGCCCGGATTTTCCGCGCGCATGAACGCTTCACCGACCAGGAACGAGTACACGTCGCTGATTTCCATCAGCTCGACATCGGCACGATTGAGGATGCCACTCTCAGTGATCACCAGACGATCGCGCGGAATGCGCGGCAGCAGGTCGAGGGTGGTTTCCAGGCTGACTTCGAACGTGTGCAGGTTACGGTTGTTGACCCCGACCAACGGCGTGTCGAGGGTTTTCAATGCGCGCTCCAGCTCATCGCCATCGTGTACCTCGACCAGCACATCGAGACCGACGCTTTTGGCGACGGCGGCCAGCTCGGCCATTTTCACGTCATCCAGTGCGGAGACGATCAACAGCACGCAGTCGGCGCCCAGCGCACGGGCTTCAACGATCTGGTAAGGATCGATCATGAAGTCCTTGCGGATCACCGGCAGGCTGCATGCGGCCCGAGCCTGTTGCAGATAAGCGTCGGCGCCCTGGAAGTAATCGATGTCGGTCAGAACGGACAGACAGGTCGCGCCGCCCTTCTCGTAGCTCTTGGCGATGTCGGCGGGAACGAAGTTCTCGCGGATCACGCCTTTGCTTGGCGAAGCCTTTTTGATTTCGGCAATCACCGCAGGCTGCTTCTTCTTCGCCTGGGTCAGCAATGCCTGGGCAAAACCACGGGGTGCATCGGCCGCCTTGGCCAGACTTTCCAGCTCGCTCAGGCTGACGCGAGCGCTACGCTCGGCGACTTCCTGAACTTTGCGCGCCAGAATGTTTTCCAGAACCGTCGGTACACTCATCCCTCATTCTCCACTTTGAATACCGCGGTAAAGGCACCCAGCTCCTCGAGTTTTTCCCGAGCGAGACCGGTGTGCAGAGCGTCGTGCGCAAGCTCGACGCCCTGTTTCAAACTACTGGCCACGTCAGCGGCATACAGCGCTGCACCGGCATTGAGCACAATCATTTCGGCGGCTTTCTGGCCGTTTTCGGTTTTGCGCTTGCCGAGAGCATCGCGGATCAGCGCCAGCGAGGCTTCCGGGCCGTCGACCGATAGACCGTGCAGGCTCTGGCTTTTCATGCCGAGGTCTTCCGGCTCGACCCAATATTCGCTGATCTCGTTGTTTTTCAGCTCGGCGACAAAAGTCGGCGCAGCGAGACTGAACTCGTCCAGACCGTCCTTCGAATGCACCACCAGCACATGCTTGCTGCCCAGACGCTGCAAGACTTCGGCCAGTGGCCGGCACAGCGCCTTGTTGAATACGCCCACTACCTGATGCTTCACACCGGCCGGATTCGTAAGCGGGCCGAGCATGTTGAACAACGTACGCAAGCCAAGATCGCGGCGCGGGCCGGCGGCGTACTTCATGGCTTTGTGGTGGGTCTGGGCGAACATGAAACCGATGCCGACGTTGTCGATGCAACGCGCGACTTGCACCGGTGTCAGGTTCAGATAAATGCCGGCCGCTTCCAGCAAGTCGGCGCTGCCGCTCTTGCCCGATACCGCGCGGTTACCGTGTTTGGCCACGGTGCAACCGGCTGCCGCGACGACGAACGAAGAAGCCGTCGACACGTTGAAGATGTTTGCGCCGTCACCGCCGGTGCCAACCACATCGACGACGCCGTCGAGAGTCTTCAGTTCGACCTGATCGGCCAGCTCACGCATCACCGACACGGCGCCGACGATTTCGTCGATGCTCTCGCTCTTCATGCGCATGGCCATCATGAACGCGCCAATCTGCGCGTCAGTGCATTGGCCCGTCATGATTTCGCGCATCACATCGCGCATTTCATCGGTGCTGAGGTCGAGGTGTTCGACGATACGGCCCAGGGCTGTCTTGATATTCATGGGAAGTCCTTAGCGCGTGCCGCCGGTTTGTTTGAGGAAGTTGGCAAACAGTTCATGACCCTGTTCGGTCAGGATCGACTCGGGGTGGAACTGTACGCCCTCAATGTTCAGGGTCTTGTGACGCAGGCCCATGATTTCGTCGACCGAACCGTCATCGTGCTGGGTCCATGCGGTCAGTTCCAGGCAATCGGGCAACGTGTCGTGCTTGACGATCAGCGAGTGGTAACGGGTGACGGTCAGCGGATGATTGAGGCCGGCGAAAACGCCCTTGTCCTCGTGGAATACCGGACTAGTCTTACCGTGCATCACTTGGCGGGCGCGCACTACGTCACCGCCAAACGCCTGGCCGATGGACTGATGGCCAAGGCAGACACCGAGGATCGGCAGCTTGCCGGCAAAGTGCTTGATGGCTTCGATGGAGATGCCGGCTTCAGTCGGCGTGCAAGGACCGGGGGAAACCACAATGCGCTCAGGCTTGAGGGCTTCGATTTCGGCGACGGTCAGCTCGTCGTTGCGCACCACTTTGACTTCGGCACCCAGCTCGCCGAGGTATTGCACAACGTTGTAAGTAAAGGAGTCGTAGTTGTCGATCATCAGCAACATGGCGTGTCGAACCTCTTGAATTCTGATTTGAAAACAGCCTTCAGATCACTTGCCCGCAGGGCGCTGCACGATGTCGGACGCAGGAAGATGCGTCGGCACAGCGGCATTTCAAACAGGCAAGGAAGGCAAAGCGATACAGATCCGGCGGGGCCGGCAGAAAAGATTCAGGCGCGCCAACGCCAGCGGGCGTGTGCCTTGATGACTTGATCCAGAAGTTTGCTGGTGATCAACACGGGGAAGGTCTCGTTCATACGTTCCGGCACAGTAACTTAGCTGGGCGGAGCGTGCAATATGGCCGGGGCTGCGGGAGATGAAACCGGGGAAGGATTCGCGACCGATGGCAAAACGCCGGGAGTTTTTGGTACTGTCGTTTCGTTCACCTACAACAATAAATAAACGGACTTGCTCATGATCAAACAGACGTTGTTTGTACCGCTGGCTGGCTGCCTGCTCGCACTGGCTTGTGCTCAGGCCAATGCTGCACCCAATCCCTATTCGAATTTCATAGTTTTCGGCGACAGTCTGAATGACGCCGGAACCTTCGCCGACACTGGCGGACCGGCCGGCTCCACCGAGCGTTACACCAACCGGACCGGGCCGGTTTATCAGGATGGCAGCGGTGAACTGTATTCATTGAATTCCACGCAGTTGCTCGGCGGACGCCTTGGCTTTTCGCCAGACCAGACAGCCTCTTCCAGCTCGGCAGTGCGAGCCGAAAACGGCCAGGCCGACGGCAACAACTGGGCCGTGGGCGGTTATCGTACCGACCAGATTCTTGACTCGATCACGACGCAATCCGCCACCGGCGAGCGCACCCGTGCCGGTTACCTGCCATCGAACGGCTTTCGCGCTGACCCGAATGCGCTGTATTACATCTCTGGCGGCGGTAACGACTTCCTGCAAGGGCGCATTCTCAGCCTGCCACAAGCCAACGCCGCCGCCGATCGACTGGCCGACAGCGTGCAAACCCTGCAAACCGCCGGCGCCAAATACGTGATGGTCTGGCTGTTGCCTGATGTCGGCCTGACGCCAGCCATCAACGGTACGCCCCTGCAAGCCTTCAGCAGCCAGCTCGCCACGCAGTTCAACAGCCAGTTGGTCACACGCCTGCAAGGCATCAACGCCGAAGTCATTCCGCTGAACATTCCGGTGCTGCTCTCGGAAGTGTTTGCCGATCCTGGGCGCTTTGGCCTCGCCACCGATCAGAACCTGACCGCGACCTGCTTCAGTGGCAGCGGTTGCACCGAGAACGCTCGTTACGGGATCAACAGTGCGACACCCGACCCGACCAAGCTGATCTACAACGACGGTGTACACCCGACCGAAGCCGGACAAAAGCTGATCTCCGACTACGCCTACTCCCTCCTCGCCGCACCTTGGGAACTGACACTATTGCCGGAAATGGCCCACGCCACCGTGCGCGCGCACCAAGACGAACTGCGCAACCAATGGCAGGCGGACTGGGAGAACTGGCAAGCGGTCGGCCAATGGCGCGCGATTGTTTCCGCCGGCGGCCAGCATCTGGATGTCGACAGCCAAAGCAGCGGCGCTAGCGCCGACGGCAGCGGTTACAACCTCAACGTCGGCGGCAGCTATCGCTTGAATGACGCCTGGCGCGTCGGCGTGGCCGGCGGTTTCTACCGGCAGAATCTGGAAGCCGGACATAACGACTCGGACTACAAACTCAACAGCTACATGGCCACGGCATTCGCCCAGTTCCAGCAAAACCGCTGGTGGGCTGACGCAGCGTTGACCGGTGGCAAACTCGACTACGATAACCTCAAGCGCAAATTCGATCTCGGCGTCAGCGAAGGCGCGGAGAAAGGCGACACTGACGGCAGCCTCTGGGCCTTCAGCGCGCGTGTCGGTTATGACATTGCCCAGCCGGGCAGCGAGTGGCACCTGTCGCCGTTCGTCAGCGCCGACTACGCCAGCGTTGATGTCGATGGCTACTCCGAGAAGAGCAACCGCGCCACGGCACTGACATTCGATGATCAGACCCGCGATTCGAAACGCCTGGGGCTGGGCTTGCAGGGCAAGTACAACATCACCCCGCAAACCCAGGTGTTCGGCGAATACGCTCATGAGCGTGAGTACGAAGATGACGTGCAGAAGGTCAACATCGCGCTCAATACCTTGCCGGCCAACGACTTCAAACTCGAAGGCTATACGCCGCAGAGCCATTTGAACCGCTTGAGCCTGGGTGTGAGCCACAAGCTGACGGCTGATCTGGCGCTGCGCGGCGGGTATTCGTTGCGCAAGGATGATGATTTTACCCAGCAAGGTGTGAATGTCGGGGTAGTGCTGGACTTCTAAACCCGCAGGCACAAAAAAAGCGGCGCCCTCACAGGCGCCGCTTTTTTATTGCCGAACACAAAGCCCACTGTGGGAGCGAGCCTGCTCGCGAAGAGCGTGTGTCAGCCACCATTAATGTTGGCTGACACAACGCCTTCGCGAGCAGGCTCGCTCCCACAGGTTTTTGCGCAAGCTGCTCAAGCTTCCGGGGTTTGCTCGGCGAGGGCCACGGCACGGAACATCGCGCGGCGTTTGTTCAGGGTTTCTTCCCATTCCAGCGCCGGCACCGAGTCGGCGACGATACCGCCACCGGCCTGCACGTGCAGTTCGCCGTTCTTGATCACCGCCGTACGAATCGCAATCGCGGTGTCCATGTTGCCGTTCCAGGCGAAGTAACCGACCGCCCCGCCGTAGACGCCACGCTTGACCGGCTCCAGTTCGTCGATGATTTCCATCGCGCGAATCTTCGGTGCGCCCGACAAGGTGCCCGCCGGCAGAATCGCCCGCAGCGCGTCCATTGCCGTCAGCCCGGCTTTCAACTGGCCGGTAACGTTGGACACGATGTGCATCACATTGGAATAACGCTCGATGACCATCTTCTCGGTGAGTTTCACCGAACCGATTTCCGAAACGCGACCCGTGTCGTTACGCCCCAGATCGATCAGCATCAAATGCTCGGCGATCTCTTTGTCATCCGACAACAGATCTTCTTCCAGCGCCACGTCCGCCTCTTCGGTCGCGCCACGAGGGCGCGTGCCGGCGATCGGACGCACGGTGATCAGGTTGTCTTCAACCCGCACCAGCACTTCCGGCGAACTGCCAACAACATGGAAGTCGCCGAAGTTGAAGAAGTACATGTAAGGCGTCGGGTTGAAGCAACGCAGCGCGCGGTACAGATCGATCGGCGCAGCCTTGAAGTCGATCGACATGCGCTGCGACGGCACGACCTGCATGCAGTCACCGGCAAGGATGTATTCCTTGATGGTGTCGACGGCTTTTTCGTAATCGTCCTGAGTGAAACTGGAGCGGAACACTGGATCAGCGGATTGCTGCTTGCTGAAATCCAAGCCTCGGCGCGGAGTAATCGGCTGGCGCAGTTTCTCGAGCAACGCCTGCAATTGCGCCTGACCTTGTTCGAAGGCATCCGCCTGCGCGGGGTCGGCCAGCACGATCGCGTGCATCTTGCCGGCGAGGTTGTCGAACACCACAACGGCGTCAGAAACCATCAGCAAAATATCCGGCACGCCCAGCGGATCCGGGTTCGGGCACTTGCCCAAGCGCTTCTCGACATAACGCACGCAGTCGTAACCGAAGTAACCGACCAGGCCGCCGTTGAAACGCGGCAGACCGGCGATGGTCGGCACGTTGTAGCGCGCCTTGAAGGTTTCGACGAAGGCCAGCGGGTCTTCAACATCGTGGCTTTCGGTTTCAACGCCATCAACGGTGATGCTGACGTGATGGTCGTGAACCCGCAGCACGGTGCGGCATGGCAGGCCGATGATCGAGTAACGGCCCCATTTCTCGCCACCCTGCACCGATTCGAGCAGGTAGGAGTTAGGCTGGTCGGCCAGTTTCAGGTAGATCGACAGCGGCGTGTCGAAGTCGGCCAGGGTTTCGCAGGCCAACGGAATGCGGTTGTAGCCGTCAGCGGCCAAGCGCAGGAATTCTTCGCGGATCATAAGGTGCCTCGTGGTGTGAGGGGCAAATCAGTCAGGTATGCAAACGCGCCGGCAGGCCGGCCAGGAACAAGTCAGGCGCGCCAACGCCAGCGGGCCAAGGCCTTGATGACTTTCATCCAGAGTTTGCGAGTGACCACCACGATGGCGTTTCCAGAATGGGATTGAGCAGCGTCGGGCAACGTTATCTCAGCGGCCGAACCGAGGCAACCGGGAATTAGCTTGCGCAGATCGTCGATCACCAGCGCCGGCGATTCTTCGGCAATCGGTCGGCCATGGTTGTAGCCGTAACTCAACGCCACGCATTTGACCCCCGCCGCTTTCGCCGCCAGCACATCGCTGCGCGAGTCGCCGACGAACAACGATTGCGAGGCCGGGATGTTGGCCATTTTCATCACGAAGAACAGCGCCGCCGGATCCGGTTTCTTCTGCGGCAAGGTATCGCCACCGATGATCCATTTGAAATAGCGGCCGATTTTCATCTGATCCAGCAGCGGTGCGACGAAACGCTCCGGTTTGTTGGTAATCAGCGCCATGGCCACGCCTTGCTTGTGCAGCCACTTGAGGGTGTCGCGCACGCCGGGATAGACCACGGTCAGCTCATGGCTGGCACCGTAGGCTTGCATGAACACTTCCAGCGCGTGCTCGGCTTCGACGTCATCCACCGCCGAATGATCGATACCACCGGCCAACGCACGGCGCACCAATACTGGCGCGCCGTTGCCAACCCATTCGCGCACCGAATCGATGCCCGCCGGTTGACGGCCGAGGGAGAGCAGCATGGTGTCCACCGCCGCTGCCAGGTCTGGAACCGAGTCGATCAGCGTGCCATCCAGATCGAACATCACCAGCCGTGGCAGTTTTCCCGGGAACAGCTGCTCAAAACCGCTCATGGGCGCGCCAGCGCCAGTTCGGAGCGCATCTTGTCGATGACTTCCTGATAGTTCGGCGCGTTGAAGATCGCCGAGCCAGCGACAAAGGTGTCAGCACCAGCAGCGGCGATTTCGCGGATGTTGTTGACGTTGACGCCGCCGTCGATTTCCAGACGGATGTCACGGCCCGAGGCATCGATGATCGCCCGTGCTTCGCGCAGTTTGTCGAGGGTGCCGGGAATGAATTTCTGCCCGCCGAAGCCCGGGTTGACGCTCATCAGCAAGACCATGTCGACCTTGTCGATCACGTACTTGAGCACGTCCAGCGGCGTCGCCGGGTTGAACACCAGACCGGATTTGCAGCCGCCTTCACGGATCAGTTGCAGCGAACGATCAACGTGCAGCGTGGCTTCCGGGTGGAAGGTGATGTAAGTCGCGCCGGCTTCGATGAAGTCGCCAACGATACGATCCACCGGGCTGACCATCAGGTGCGCATCGATCGGCGCGGTGACGCCATACTTGCGCAATGCCGCGCAGACCATCGGACCGATGGTCAGGTTTGGCACGTAGTGGTTGTCCATGACGTCGAAGTGGACGAAGTCAGCGCCAGCGGCGAGAACGTTGTCTACTTCCTCGCCGAGGCGGGCGAAGTCGGCGGAGAGAATCGACGGAGCAATTACGAAGGGCTGCATGACGCACCTTTTCTGAGCTAAATCACGATGGCGCGCATTGTATACCTCAAGTTTCCAAGCGCGCACCGTGACCGCGATGATTGGGTTGTGCCATGACGAATGACCGGCGCTGACTCAATACGCCGCGCGGTAGATCTTCTCGATGTCCACAGCGCTGAGTTTGCGCGGGTTGTTGCGCATCAGCCGTTCAATGCCTGCGGCCTCCACGGCCATCGCCGGGATCGCCTCTTCCGGCACGCCGAAACTGCGCAGCCCGGCAGGAATTTCCACGGCCGCGCACAAATCGGTCATCGCCTGAACGGCCTTGTCCGCCGCCTCGGCGACACTCAGATGAGTGGTCTTCACCCCCATGGCTTCGGCGATATCCTGCATGCGCTCGACGCAGGCCATCTTGTTCCAGGTCATGACATACGGCAGCAGCAAGGCATTGCTGACGCCATGGGCAATGTTGAAACGCCCGCCCAGCGGATACGCCAGCGCATGCACCGCGCCGACTCCGGCATTGCCGAACGCCATGCCGGCCATCAGGCTGGCGGTGGCCATGTCTTCGCGGGCTTGCAGGTTGGCGCCGTTGGCGTAGGCCTTGGGCAGCGCTTTGGCGATCAGTTTGATAGCGCCGATGGCCAGCGAGTCGGTGATCGGCGAGGCGTTGACCGACAGATAGGATTCGATGGCGTGTACCAAGGCGTCGACGCCACTGGCGGCGGTGACACTGCGTGGGCAGGTCAGGGTCATCTGCGGGCTGACCAGCGCGACGTCCGGTAATAGAAAGTCGCTGACGATGCCTTTCTTCAACTGCGCGACTTTGTCCGAGAGGATCGCCACGTTGGTGACTTCGGAGCCGGTGCCGGCGGTGGTCGGGATGGCGATCAGCGGCGGGCCTTTGCGCGGCACCTGGTCGACGCCGAACAGATCCTCCAGCGCGCCGTGATATCCCGCGTAGGCAGCGACACTTTTGGCGATGTCGATGGCGCTGCCGCCACCTAGGCCGATCAAGCCGTCATGCCCGCCTTCGCGGTAAACACGCATGCAGTCTTCAACGATGGCGATCTCCGGGTCGGGCAGCACGCGGTCGAAAATCTCGTAATCGCGCCCGCCGAGTTGCACAAGCGCCAGCTCCACCGTGCCGGATTTGACCAGCGCGGCGTCGGTGACGATCAACGGGTTGTCGATGTCGAGGCGTGTGAGTTCGGCGGCCAGTTGTTCGATGGCGGCGGCGCCGGTGATCAGTTTGTGAGCGATTTTGAACTGGGACAGATTCATCGTGCGCAGCCTCTTATAGATGTGGGAGCTGGGCACAAGATTAGCTGGGGATTTGGGGTTGTCTGCTATTCAGGTGGTGAATGACCTATCGAGGGCAAGAGCAAGAGCCCCTCACCCTAACCCTCTCCCAGAGGGAGAGGGGACTGACCGAGTTGTACTCTCGAAGTACACCGACCTGAATTACCGAGTCGAACTCAGGCTTTGAAAAACAACGATCTGCTCCCTTCCCCCAAAAGGTAAAAGACTGACCGAGGTGGATGGAGGAGATTCACCGACCTGAATTACCGAGTCGAACTCAGGCCTCGAAAGCCATGAAGATCTGCTCCCTTTCCCCCTCGCCCCCCCTGGGGGAGAGGGCTGGGGTGAGGGGGTAAGCTTTTGATCTGGCCCTTAAACCTGAGCAGTGCGCAGTTTCTCGCTGCGCCCACGCAACCATTCCAGGGTCAGCAGCAGAATCACCGAGAAAGCGATCAGCAAGGTCGCGGCCGCGGCGATGGTCGGGCTGAGGTTCTCCCGAATCCCGCTAAACATCTGCCGAGGCAACGTCGCCTGCTCAGGCCCGGCAAGAAACAACGTCACCACCACCTCATCAAACGAAGTCGCAAACGCAAACAGCGCCCCGGAAATCACCCCCGGCGCAATCAGCGGCAAGGTTACCCGACGAAACGCGGTCAATGGCGATGCACCCAAACTCGCGGCAGCCCGCACCAGATTATGGTTAAACCCCTGCAACGTCGCCGACACCGTGATGATCACAAACGGCACACCCAGCACCGCGTGCACGACGATCAGCGAGAAGAAGCTGTTGCCCAATCCAAGCGGCGCGAAGAACAGATAACTCGCCACACCGATGATCACCACCGGCACCACCATCGGCGAAATCACCAGTGCCATTACCAGCGCTTTACCGGGGAAGTCACCGCGAGTCAGGCCAATCGCCGCCAGCGTACCGAAGATCATCGCCAGCACCGTCGCCGCCGGGGCAACGATGATGCTGTTCTTCAGCGCACGCATCCATTCCGCCGAAGCGAAGAAGTCGTGATACCACTGCAGCGAGAAGCCTTGCAGCGGATAGACCAGAAAACTCCCCGAGTTGAACGACAGCGGAATGATCACCAGCACCGGCAGAATCAGGAACAACAGAATCAAGCCGCAGAGAATCCGCAGGCTGTAGAACCACACCCGTTCGATGGGCGACATGTAAGGACTCAGCATCTCGAATTCCCCTTAGCTCAGGCGCAGGCGACTGGCGCCGACCAGCCAGCTGTAAATCAGATAAAGCACTACGGTCGCCAGCAGCAACAGCCCGCCCAGTGCGGTGGCCATGCCCCAGTTGATGCTGGTGTTGGTGTAGAAGGCGACGAAGTAGCTGACCATTTGATCGTTCGGGCTGCCGAGCAGCGCCGGGGTGATGTAGTAGCCGATGGCGAGGATGAACACCAACAGACAACCAGCGCCGACACCGGCATAGGTCTGCGGGAAGTACACCCGCCAGAAACTGGCGAACGGGTGGCAGCCGAGGGAAATGGCGGCACGCATGTAGGTCGGCGAGATGCCTTTCATCACGCTGTAGATCGGCAGAATCATGAACGGCAGCAGAATGTGCACCATCGAGATGTAGACGCCAGTGCGGTTGAACACCAGTTCCAGCGGCTTATCGATGATGCCCATGGCCATCAAGCCACTGTTGATCAGACCGCCCGATTGCAGGAGCACGATCCACGCGGCAACACGCACCAGAATCGAGGTCCAGAACGGCAGCAGCACCAGAATCATCAGCAGGTTGCTTTGTCGCGATGGCAGGTTCGCCAACAGGTAGGCCAGTGGATACGCGAGCACCAGACAGATCACGGTGATGACCAGGCCCATCCAGAACGTGCGGGCGAAGATGTCGAGATAGATCGCCTGATCCGGCGTGGCCGGGGCAACTTCGCCGAGGTCGTCGATACGGTGATCGACCGCTGCCAGCAAGTAGTACGGGGTGATGCTGCTGGTGTTGCGTTTGACCGCTTGCCAGTAGGCCGGGTCGCCCCAACGTTCGTCGAGTGCTTCCAGCGCTTCTTTATAAGAGGCCGGTTCGCTGGCGAAGGGCAGCGCCCGGGCGGTTTTGGTCAGCAGGCTGCGATAGCCGGCCAACTCCATGTTCAAGCGCTTGGACAGATCGCCCAGCGTCTGGTTTTTGCGCGCTTCGGCGAGGTCTTCGCCGGCGGCTTTGTAGACCGGTTCAGCGGGCAGGCCGCGGCCGTCCCAACTGGCGATGGCCGCCACGGTGCGCGGCATGCCGCCGACCACTTCGGGGTTGCCGACGCTTTTGTAGAGCAGCGCCACGATCGGCACCAGAAACACCAACAGCAGAAACAGCACCAGCGGCGCAATCAGCGCTTGAGCCTTCCAGCGGTTGACCCGCTCGGCGCGCTTGAGCTTCTGCTTCAAGGTGGGGCTGTTGCCCTCGTTCAGGGGAACGGCGATGGCCATGACGTACTCCGCAAATCTTTGATCGTTACAGAGGTGGCGAACCACCTCTGTTGTGTTGAAACACTGCTACCTGTGGGAGCGAGCCTGCTCGCGAAGAGGCCAGCACATTCAACATCCATGCTGGCTGATCTACCGCTTTCGCGAGCAGGCTCGCTCCTACAGGGGTGGGCAAGTCCACCATCACCAGGTTCGGCTTATTTCGCCGCCCAGGAGTTGAAGCGCTGTTCCAGTTGCTCGCCGTTGTCAGCCCAGAAGCTGACGTCGATCTGCACCTGGTTGGCGATGTTTTCCGGGGTGGTCGGCATGTCTTTCAGGACATCCTTGGCCAGCAGCGGCACGGCTTGGGTATTGGCCGGGCCGTAAGCGATGTTTTCCGAGTAGGTCTTCTGTTGCTGCGGCTGTACCGAGAAGGCGATGAATTTCTTCGCCGCTTCGGCACGCTTGGCGTCCAGACCTTTCGGGATAGCCCATGCGTCGAAGTCGTAGATACCGCCGTTCCACACCACTTTCAGGTTGGATTCTTTTTGCACGGCAGCGATGCGACCGTTGTAGGCCGAGCTCATCACTACGTCGCCGGAAGCGAGGTATTGCGGCGGTTGCGCACCGGCTTCCCACCATTGGATGCTCGGCTTCAGCTCATCAAGTTTCTTGAACGCGCGATCCTGGCCACCCTTGCTCGCCAGTTCCTTGTAGACGTCTTTCGGCGCCACACCATCGGCCATCAGCGCGAATTCGAGGGTGTACTTGGCGCCTTTGCGCAGGCCACGCTTGCCCGGGAATTTCTTGGTGTCCCAGAAATCCGCCCAACTGGTCGGCGCGGTTTTCAGCTTGTCGGCGTTGTAAGCCAGTACGGTCGACCAAACGAAGAAGCCCACGCCGCATGGCTGAATCGCGCCTTTGACGTAGTCTTCAGTCTTGCCGAACAGCGCCGGGTCGAGTTGTTCGAACATGTCTTCGTCGCAGCCACGGGACAGCTCTGGCGACTCAACTTCGACCAAGTCCCACGACACGCTCTTGGTGTCGACCATGGCTTTGACCTTGGCCATTTCACCGTTGTATTCGCCGGCGACGATCTTGCCGTTGCCCGCCGCTTCCCACGGTGCATAGAAGGCTTTGACTTGCGCCGCCTTGTTCGCCCCGCCAAACGACACCACGGTCAAATCCGGGCCGGCGGCCATCGCGCTGGCCGCACCCATCAGGCCCAGGGTCAGGGCGGTGAACTTCAGGGATCTCAACATTTATTGTTCTCTCCACGTGCAGGGTTGGTGTTGGTATTGCCGGGGCGATTAATGCGCCTCTAGAAGTGGATCGAGTGCGCGTACGTGCTCGACCTGCCAGCCAAGCGGAACCACGTCACCGACCGCGAGCGCTGGATCGAGCTCGGCAATCGGTTGTTTCACGAAGAAGTCGGTCTTGCCACAGACTTCCAGGCGCACCCGGACGTGGTCGCCCAGATAGATGAATTCCGCCACCCTCCCTGAGAAGCGGTTAACGCATTGATCGCTCGAACCGTTGAGGCTGACGCGCTCCGGACGGATCGACAGGGTTACCGGTTCGCCGGTCTGGCCGACATTGACCGCCAGCGCCTCGACCTTTTCGCCACGGCCCAACTCGACCACGCAACGCTCACCGCTCTGGCTGAGCAGGCGACCGTTGAGGCGGTTGTTCTCGCCGATAAAGTTGGCGACAAAGGTGTTTTTCGGCTCTTCGTAAAGCGTGCGCGGTGGGGCGATCTGCTGGATTTCGCCTTGATGGAACACCGCGACGCGGTCAGACATGGTCAGCGCTTCACCCTGATCGTGGGTCACGTAAACCACGGTCACGCCGAGGCGCTGGTGCAGGTGTTTGATTTCCATCTGCATGTGTTCACGCAGTTGTTTGTCGAGGGCGCCGAGGGGTTCGTCCATCAGCACCAGTTGCGGTTCGAACACCAGCGCGCGGGCCAGCGCCACACGCTGCTGCTGACCACCGGACAGCTGCGCCGGGTAGCGCGAGGCGAACGCGTCGAGCTGGACCATGCTGAGGACTTTCTTCACGCGGTCGCTGACGTCACTTTTGTTCAGGCCACGCACGGTCAGCGGGAACGCGAGGTTTTCCGCCACGGTCATGTGCGGGAACAGCGCGTAGTTCTGGAACACCATGCCGATGTCACGCTTGTGCGGCGGCACGTTATTGATAGAGCGCCCGGCCAGCAGAATCTCACCGGCGGTCGGCGTTTCGAAACCGGCGAGCATCATCAGGCTGGTGGTCTTGCCGGAACCGGACGGCCCGAGCAGGGTGAGGAATTCGCCTTTGCGAATGTCCAGGTTGAGGTCTTTGACGATCAGGTTCTCGCCGTCGTAGCTCTTCTGCACTCCACGAAAGCTGACCAGCACATCACTGGCCCCTGCGTTTGTATCGACCTGGCTCATACCCACACCTTTGTTGTTGATGACTGCTTGTGGGTTAAGCCTAGTGGTTGCTGACGGCCACGCAAATCGGGGCGCAGGAGAGAATCGCCTCAGCCGGATGGAAGGTTGGGGGTAGGGATTGCCCTACAAGGATGGCGCTAATGGATAAGGCAGTGGCGAGGGTTGAGCGGCAAGCTGCGAGAACAAGCAAAAGCGCGTGTCGCTAACAGATATGCCCACAATCCAGGGTTAAACAACGAAACCTGTGGGAGCTGGCTTGCCAGCGATAGCGGTGGGTCAGCCGACATTGATGTGATTGACATGCCCTCATCGCTGGCAAGCCAGCTCCCACAGAGTTTTGTGGTGCATTTAGAGGAGTTTGTGTTCCATCGCGTATTTGACCAGTTCGGCCAGCGAGGTGATGTTGAGCTTTTGCATCAGCCGCGCCTTGTGGGTGCTGATGGTCTTGCTGCTCAGCGCCAGTTGCTGGGCGATGTCGTTGACGTTGGCGCCCTGGGCCAGGCGTTCGAACACCGAGAACTCGCGTTCGGACAGCAACGAATGCAGCGGCCGCGCATCGGTCAGGCCGACTTCAAACACCATGCGATCCGCCAGATCCGGATCGATGTAACGCCCCCCCGCCGCGACTTTGCGAATAGCGGTGAGCAACAGCGCCGGATCACTGTCCTTGGTCGCATACCCGGCTGCGCCGACCTTCAGCGCCCGCGCGGCCATCTGCGCTTCGTCGTGCATCGACAGCACCAGAATCGCTGGCGGATTGTTCAACGCACGGATGCGCGGGATTGCTTCGAGGCCATTGACGCCGGGCATGGAGATGTCGAGCAAGACCACTTCGCACGGCACGCTACGCAAGGTTTCGAGCAATTGCTCGCCATTGCTCGCCTCGCCCACCACTTGCAGATCCTTGGCCAGGCCGATCAATTGCTTGATGCCTTCGCGGACGATGGTGTGGTCTTCGGCTACCAGTACACGGATCAAATCTTTTCTCCAGATTTCAGGTACACACCATTCCCTGTAGGAGTGAGCCTGCTCGCGATAGCGTCAGCCCAAACACTACAGACTTTCAGACCTCACTCACCGGCACCCGCACCACCAGACTGGTGCCCTCCCCCGGTTCACTCTCCAGCGTCAACCGTCCACCCATGATCAGCACCCGCTCACGCATGCCGACCAAACCAAACGAAGTCGGCCGACCGGCAGCGGGGACGAATCCTACGCCATCATCACTGACCGTCAGACACAATTCGTCGCCTTCCAGCGCCAGCGTCAGTTCCACAGTATGCGCCTGAGCATGGCGCATCACATTGGTCAGCGCCTCCTGCAAAATCCGAAACAGCCCGATGGCCTTGGCATCACTCAGCGCCGGCAGATTATCCGGCACCTGCACCAGACACGGAATCTGTGTGCGCGCCTCGAAACGCCTCGCCTGCCATTCGATCGCCGACGCAATCCCGGCATCGAGAATCGGCGGTCGCAATGCCGTCGCCACATCGCGCACCAACTGAAACAACTGGGCGATCAAGCGCTTCATGCTGTTGAGGCGTTCGTTCAGCCCCGGATCGAGCTGCGCGTAGGCCAATTCGCACATCGAAGTTTCCAGTTTCAGCACCGTCAACATTTGCCCCAGCTCATCGTGAACCTCGCGAGCAATTCGCGCCTTCTCTTCTTCGCGCACACTTTCAAGGTGTGCCGACAGTTCGCGCAGTTGCTCGCGCGATGCCGCCAGCTCCAGCTCGATACGCTTGCTTTCGGTGATGTCCCAGACGATGCCGTCCCACACGTAGGCGCCATCCTCCAGTTGCCGGGTGATCGCCTTGATCTCGGCCCAACGCTGCTCGCCCTGACGCGTGAGGATTCGGCCCTGCCATGACCAATCGCTGTCGGTGTCCAGCGCCTGATCCTGAGTGCGGTGATAACTGGCCTTGTCGTCGGGATGCACCAGGCTGCGCAGGCCCATGTCGCGATGGGCCAGGGTGGCCGGGGCGTAACCGACCAGACTTTCGCTGCCCTCACTGATATAGGCAAAGTCGATCTGCCCGGTCACCGGCGCCCGCTCCAGACGGAACACCAACCCCGGCACATTCGCCGCAATGCCTTGCAGACGCGCCTCGCTTTCCTGCAACGCCGCCAGGGCGCGACGGCGCTCGGTGACGTCGGTGAGGTAAACCACCAGATACTCACTGTCACGAAAACGCAAGAAACTCAGCGAGACATCCGCCGGCAAAACACTGCCATCGGCACGCACGCAACTGGTCTCGAAACTCAACGGCCCCTCTTCGCTGGCCCGTGCGCGCTTCCATAGATTGAGCCAGCGATCCATGTGCAGACCCGGCTCGAAGTCGATCAATGGCCGTTCGATCAGTCCGCCCGAGGGATACCCGAGCATGATTTCCGCCGCACGATTGGCGTAGCGCACATGGCTGTCCCAGTTGACCCAGAGAATGCCGACGGTGCTTTGATCGATGGAGAACTGCGTCAACCGCAGCGCTTCTTCGCTGGCCGCGCGCAAGGCGATGTCTTCCCGGGCGGCCAGCAGTCGCTGTTCGAGACTGTGCTGTTGGCGGCGCTGCCAGAACACGATCGCGACACAACTCAACAGCATTACCGCGAACAACAGGCTGAGGTTCTGCCAGAACCCCGGCGACTCCGACAGCCGCGGATATTTCGGTTGCAGCCATTGGCTGTGCAACTGCTCCAGATCCTTGGCCGGAATCGCGCGCAAGGCACTTTGGACGATGCCCGCCAACTCTGGCCAATCGCGGCGCGAGCCGACGCGCAGCAGTTGCGGCAGGCCGATATCACCAACGACTACCAGTCCGGCGAACTCCGGCTCTACCGACAACCGTCCGAGTTGTGCCTCGTCGACCACGGCGTAGGCAGCCTGCTGACTCAACAGCAACTGCAAGGCTTGACGCTCCAGCGGCACACCTTGCAGGTTCAGATGCGGATAGTTGCCGCGCAGATAGTCGGCGGTGCTGCTGGGCATGCGCACGGCGACGCGGACCTGGCTGTCGAGTTTCTCCAGATCGATCACCGCACTGGCCTTCTGGTCACTGACCACCAGTTGCGGCACGCGCATGTAAGGGTCGGAAAACTGCCACAGACGCAACGCATTCGGGGTCTGGCTCAGGCCCGGAGCGATATCGACCTCGCCCTCGCGCACGGCGGTTTCCAGTTGCCCGAGGTCCTGAAAGTTGCGCCAGCTCAGCTCGACATTGAGCGTCTTGGCCAACAACTTCATCAGCTCGACGTTGGCCCCCGACAGCCGCTGCAAGCGCCGGTCGTATTGCGCATACGGGGCTTGCAACACCAGACCGACGCGCAATTCATTGTGTTGCGCCAGCCATTGCTGCTGGCTCGCCGACAACTGTGCGAGATGTGACGGCGGCGCAGGCGCCGCCCACCCCATCAAGGGAAAGCACAAACAGCCGATAACCCACAGGCAGCAAAATCGCTTCATTGAAGTCTCATACACTGACAAATTCTGACCAACCCATTAGGCTGCCGGGATACTTTCTGGCCTGGAATAACCGATGCCCTCTGTTTACCGCCTGGCAATGCCAGCATTGTGCCTGTCGCTGATCCTGCCTTGTGCGTTTTCCGTCGAAGCCGCCGACCCCGCCCCTGCGGCGGAAAAACCGGCAGAAGAAAAACCGGCCGAACGCCAGCCACTGCTTGAGCGTAGTCAGGAAGAGGCCGCCGCACTGGAACGTAAAGTCCCGGCACAAGAACAGCAACAGTTGCAGGCCGGCAGCGACACCTTCCTCGCCCTGTGGAAACCGGCCAACACCGCCGAACCCAAAGGCGCGGTGATCATCATCCCCGGCGCCGGCGAAACCGCTGACTGGCCGCAGGCAATCGGCCCATTGCGACAAAAATTGCCTAACGCCGACTGGAGCAGCCTCAGCATCACGCTGCCAGATCTGCAAAGCGATACGATTGCCCCGCGTGTAATTGAGCCAGCCGCAGCGCCGAAAGCACCGGAAAGCGGCAGCAAGGATGCCACCACTGCACAACCGATCGAACAGGCGGCGGGCGGTGAAGCCGAAGTGGCCGATCAGGTCGTTGCCGAGACCACCGAAGAACAAGCCAAGGCCGATGCCGAGCGTATCTTCGCGCGGATCGACGCGGCGATTGGCTACGCCGAACAGCAAAGTGCGCGCAGCATTGTCGTACTCGGCCACGGCACCGGTGCCTATTGGGCCGCGCGGTATTTGACTGAAAAACAAACCGCGCAGGTCGAAAAATTCGTCATGGTCGATGCGCAGGCACCGGCCAAGGCCAAACCGGCACTGGCCGAACTGACGCCAACGCTGAAATTGCCGACCGTGGATATTTTCTATATGGACAAGCCGCTGGATCGCAACGCTGCGCTGGAGCGCATGCAGGCGAACAAGCGCTTGAAGACCTCGGCGTTCAGCCAAGTCGCGCTCAAGGCCCTGCCGGATAACAAAGCCGAACAGGAACAGTTGTTCCGCCGGGTGCGTGGCTGGCTGAATCCGCAGAACACGGACTGACCGCAAGACCGAGTCGCCCCCTTCGCGAGCAGGCTCGCTCCCACATTGGATCTGCGTACACAATCCACTGTGGGAGCGAGCCTGCTCGCGAAGAAGCCTTTACAGACGAAGCCTCTCTAACGACTAGCGAAAATCCCGCCGTTCACGAATCAATGTGTAGGCACTGTGCAACTCGCGGGTTTTTTCGGTCGCCTCACGCACCTGCACTGGCGTCGCCCCCGTACCGGCAATCTTGTCCGGATGATGACGACTGAGCAGGCGCCGATAAGCCCGTTTGATCTGCGCCGGCTCGCTGGACGCCGACACCCCGAGCAACCGCATCGCCTCCTGATAGCTCACCGCGGCACTGACAATCGGACGTTTGCCCGGCTCGTATTCACTGGCCAGCGCCTGTACCTGATGCGTTGTCCAGCCCAGCCATTTGCCCCACTGCGCCAGCAATTCACGCTCGCTGACGCCCGCGCGACCATCGGCCCAGACCATCCGCCAGCACGCCCGCAACACACCTTCGGCCGCATGGGGTTGCGCGCTCAGGCGCCGCAGATAGCCGCGCAGATTGTCATTTTCCGACTTGCCGCGGTTGAACGCAGCAATCGCCCGGCGTGTTGCCGGCTCACTCATCTCCAGCGCACGCATCTCGTTACGTGCCTGCTGGATATGCCCGTCGGTGACCCGACCGTCACTCTTGGCCAGACGGCCGAGCAACACAAACAACAGCTCGTCGTTACGCAACATCGGCCGACCGCCGAGTTTTTCCCGCAGATGCCCCCAACTTTGCAAGTGCAGGCGCCGATCCAGCGCCTGCCCCAACAATGCCCCAAGCATGGCCCCCGGAATACTGGCGATCGCAAAACCCGCACCGGCTCCAATCAGAGTCCCTGGCCACAACATGTCAGCGACTCGCTTCAATCAAGGTTTCAGCTTCGGCCAGACGCTCATGCGTGCCGACATCCACCCAGTGACCTTTCAGACGCTCGCCCGTGACTTCGCCAGCCGCCATGGCCTTGCGCAGCAGCGGTGCCAGCTTGAACGCGCCGTCGGCGCAGCCGTCGAACAGTTGCGGATGCAATACGGCGATGCCGCTGTAGGTCAGGGTCGTGGCGTCTTTTTGGCCGTCGATCACCTGACCATCGAGCAACGTGAAATCACCGTCCGGGTGATGCGCCGGGTTGTCCGCCAGCACCAGGTGCGCCAGACCGTTGATCGGCTGGTGCAGGACGCTGAAGTCGTAATCGGTCCAGATATCACCGTTGACCACCAGAAACGCATCATCGCCAAGCAACGGCAGCGCACGGAAAATCCCGCCGCCGGTTTCCAGCGGTTCACCTTCCGGCGAGTACTGAATGCTCACGCCAAACTGCGAACCGTCGCTCAGATAATCTTCGATCTGCTGACCGAGCCAAGCGTGGTTGATGACGATCTCGTTGAATCCTGCTGCCGCCAAAGCGCGCAGGTGATACTCGATCAGTGGCACGCCACCCGCACGTACCAGCGGTTTCGGCGTGGTCAGGGTCAGCGGGCGCATGCGCTCGCCTTTGCCTGCCGCCAGAATCATTGCCTTCATGCTGTTGCTCCACCCCGCAGGCTGGTGAACAACGCTTGCAGCTCCGCCAATTCGGGACGACGCGCAATCACCGCTTCTATATAAGAGAAGAAACGCGGCACGTCGGCCAGGTAACGCGGCTTGCCGTCGCGGTGGCAGATACGCGCGAAGATGCCGATGACTTTCAGGTGACGCTGCACGCCCATCAGGTCACTGGCGCGCAGGAAGTCTTCGAAGTCCGGCTGCACCGGAATGTTCAGCGCCGAGGCTTGCTGCCAGTAACTTTCCAGCCAACCGCGCACGCGCTCTTCAGGCCAACTGAGGAAGGCGTCCTTGAACAGGCAGGTCACGTCGTAGGTGACCGGGCCGTAGACCGCATCCTGGAAATCCAGCACGCCGGGGTTCGGCTCGCTGAGCATCAGATTGCGCGGCATGTAGTCGCGGTGCACCAGTACTTTCGGTTGGGCGAGTGCACTGTCAATCAGCAGATCGCTGATCTGTTGCCATTGTTGTTGCTGAGCCGAATCGAATTCGACGCCGAGTTCACGTTTCACATACCACTCGGGGAACAGTTCCAGCTCACGACGCAGCAAGGCAACGTCGTAGCTCGGCAATGGCGCAACCATCGGCAACTGCTGAAAAGCCAGCAGCGCTTGCAAGGCATCGTTGAACAAAGCGTCGGCATTTTCGCCATCGATCACGTCGAGATAGGTCTTGTTGCCCAGGTCATTGAGCAAAAGAAATCCACGCTCGAGGTCTTCGGCATAAATTTTCGGCACATTTATTCCGGATTTCGCCAGCAAAAAAGCGATATCCACGAACGGTTTGCAGTTTTCCTGGGGCGGCGGTGCGTCCATCACGACGAAGCTGCGACCTTCACCTTCCCAACGGAAGTAACGGCGGAAACTCGCGTCGCTGCTGGCCGCGGTCAACGTGGCCGGGGGCACGGCGCCCCAGCCCTGATCTGCAAACAGGTTTGCCAACTGCTCATCGAGCCAAACTTTCAGGTGTTGCAAGCGTACATCTTGGTCAGGCATTGCAAGGGTCTCCGACGGCGCTAGCCGTCAAGCGGGTCATGCTTTATTATCCAGCATCTTTTTCAGACCATCGAGAGGCGTGCGGCCCACCACCGCGGGCAGATGGCACGCAGGAAGCCCGGACTAATAAGATGGCATTGAAATCCCCCGCGTTTCGTAAAAAATTTCCGTTGTTGGTAACCGGCAGTCTGCTGGCTATGCAACCTCTGGCCAGTCAATTCGTTGTTGCCGCCGAGCAGTATGACTGCTCCGTCTCGGCTTCGGGTGGTTGGGACTGTGCGCCCAAATCACCGGCTGCTGCGTTGCCGCCGCGTCCAGTGCATGACGGCAGTGCCGTCAGCGCCGCTGGCGAAGCGCCAACCGAGAACGGTTCGACTACCGACACTGGCCCGAAAACGGCACTCGTCACCGAAGCCAAGGGCCGCGGTTTGAAATCCCGTAGCGAAGACTTCAGTCACCTCGACTGGGTTCCGCGCGAGAAGCTCACCGCCGCTCAATTGGCCGAGACCGGGCCTTACTGCTCTGGTGCCTATATCGAACCGATTCGTCCTGGCATGAATGACAAGACGAATAAAAGCGATGCTCCGACCTTTATCGGCGCAAAAGCCTCGCGCTATAACACCGATGATCAAGTCGGTACGCTGGCCGGCGATGTCGTCCTGCGTCAGGGCAGCATGCAGGTCGAATCCGACGAGGCCAGCCTGTATCAGGCCGAGAGCCGCGCCGAACTCAATGGCGATGTGCGTATCCGTGACAACGGCGCGCTGATCGTTGGCGACCATGCCGACGTGCAGCTCGACACCGGTGAAGCCAAGGTCGACAACGCCGAATACGTGATGCACAAATCGCGTATCCGCGGTAACGCGCTGTACGCCAAGCGTGCCGAGAACGCGATCATCCGTCTGAAGGACGGCACGTACACCACGTGCGAACCGAACAGCAATGCCTGGCAGCTCAAGGGCAACAACATCACCTTGAACCCGGCCACCGGCTTCGGTACCGCGACCAACGTGACGCTGCGCGTAAAAGACATCCCGATTCTGTACACGCCGTACATCTACTTCCCGATCGACGACCGTCGCCAGTCGGGCTTCCTGCCGCCGACCATTGGCAGCGGCAGCGACACCGGCTTCATGCTGGTCACGCCGTACTACTTCAACCTGGCGCCGAACTACGACGCCACGTTGTACCCGCGTTACATGAGCAAGCGTGGCATGTTGGTGGAAGGTGAGTTCCGTTACCTGACCAAGTCGAGTGAAGGTCAGTTTGGTGCCGCTTATCTCAATGACGAGGACGATGATCGCAAGCGTCAGTCCGACTACAGCGAGACTCGCTACATGTACAACTGGCAGCACAAGGGCGGTCTCGACTCCCGCGTGCTCACCCAGGTTGACTACACCAAGATCAGCGATCCTTATTACTTCCAGGATCTGCAGACCGATCAGATTGGCGTGAAATCCGAAGACTTCGTCAACCAGCAGGGTTCGGTTACCTATCGTGGTGACAGCTACACGGCTCGTCTGAATGCTCAGCAGTACCAACTGGCTACGGTTTCGAACATCACGCCGTATGGCCGTCTGCCGCAGATCACCTTCAATGGTCAACTGCCGTATCACCCGGAAGGTCTGAATTTCGATTACGAGACCGAGCTTGTCCGTTTCGACCGTGACCTGAGAAGTGGCACTTTTGTGCAGGAAGACGGCGTCACTACCGAGTCGCGCCTGGACAACAACATCACGGGTCTGGCACGTGCCAATGGCGACCGCTTGAATCTCAAGCCGGGTGTCAGCCTGCCGATGAACTGGACTTATGGCTTCCTGAAGCCGTCGCTGAAGTATCAGTACACCCAGTATCAACTGGATCTCGATGGTCAGGGTAAAGATGACCTCGTGACCAACCGCAACAATGCTTCCGCACTTGGCGAGTCGTTCAGCAGCTCGCAAAATCGTGGCGTACCGATTGCCAGCATCGACAGCGGTCTGTACTTCGACCGCAATACGTCGTTCTTTGGCAAGAACTATCGCCAGACCCTGGAACCTCGCCTGTTCTACCTCTATGTACCCGAGAAAGACCAGACAGACATTCCAGTATTCGACACCAGCGAATACACCTTCAACTACGCCTCGCTGTTCCGCGACAACCGTTTCTCCGGCTCCGACCGTGTCGGCGACGAGAACAAGCTGTCGCTGGGCGTGACCAGCCGCTGGATTGAAGACGACGGTTTCGAACGTCAACGCATCAGTGTCGGCCAGGCTCTGTACTTCAAGGATCGCGAAGTTCAACTGCCAGGTATCGATGCCAAAACCCGTGACGACGCGAAATCCAACGTTTCGCCATATGCACTGGAATACGAATACCGCTGGAACCGCGATTGGCGCACCACGGCCGACTACAACTGGGATCCGGACAGCCGCAGCCCACGCTCCGGCAGCGCGATGTTCCACTACCAGCCTGAAGACAACCCGAACAAGGTTATCAACGCCGGTTATCGCTATCGCAACGACCAGGTTCGTTACGACCAGAACACCGGTAAATGGTCGGTGGGCGGCGGTGACTACGGCACACCAGGCACACCTGGCTACGTGAAGGACTACTACAAGATCCAGCAGCATGACTTCTCGGTCATCTGGCCGATCGTTCCGCAGTGGAACGCGATCAGCCGCTGGCAGTATGACTACAACCGTAACCGTACCCTGGAAGCCTTCGGTGGTTTCGAGTACGACAACTGCTGCTGGAAACTGCGCCTGATCAACCGTTACTGGGTTTCCTATGACGAGTTCAGCCAGGAAGCTCCGCAAAACGAAAAAGGCGACCATGGCGTCTTCCTCCAAATTGTTCTGAAGGGACTCGGCGGCCTCACCGGCGCCAAGGTAGAGAGCTTCCTCGACAAAGGCATTCAAGGTTATCGTGAACGTGAAGACCAAGCTTTCTGATTGTCTGCGCCCGCTGATGCTGGGCGCGCTGTTCCTGGGTACTGCGGCCAACGCCGCAGTACAGTCCATCGACAAAGTGGTAGCGATCGTCGACAACGATGTGGTCATGCAGAGCCAACTGGACCAGCGCGTCCACGAAGTGCAGCAGACCATCGCCAAGCGTGGCGGCGGCTTGCCGCCTCCTGGCGTACTGGATCAACAGGTGCTCGAGCGCCTGATCGTCGAAAACCTGCAACTGCAGATCGGCGACCGCTCCGGCATCCGCATCACCGATGAAGAACTGAACCAGGCGGTCGGCACCATTGCCCAGCGCAACAACATGTCGGTTGAGCAGTTCCGCGCCGCTCTGGCTCGCGACGGTCTGTCCTACGACGACGCCCGTGACCAGATCAAGCGCGAAATGATCATCAGCCGTGTGCGTCAGCGCCGCGTGGCAGAGCGCATTCAGGTCTCCGAGCAGGAAGTGAAGAACTTCCTCGCATCCGACCTGGGCAAAATGCAACTGTCCGAAGAACTGCACCTGGCCAACATCCTGATCCCGACGCCGGAAAGCGCCAACTCTGATGCGATTCAGAGTGCTGCCCGTCAGGCCATGGAGGTTTACCAACAGCTCAAGCAAGGCGCCGACTTCGGTCAGATGGCCGTTGCCAAGTCCGGCAGCGACAACGCTCTGGAAGGCGGTGACATGGGCTGGCGTAAAGCCGCACAACTGCCACCGCCGTTCGACCGTGAGTTGAGCAGCATGGCCGTTGGCGACATCACTCAGCCGGCACGCACTCCGGGCGGTTTCATTATCTTGAAGCTGCTGGCCAAACGTGGTGGCGAAGCGCAGATGCGTGACGAAGTGCATGTTCGCCACATTCTGGTGAAGCCAAGCCCGATTCGCGACGAAGCCAAGACCAAAGCCCTGGTGCAATCGTTGTATGACCGCATCCTGGCCGGTGAAGACTTCGCCACTCTGGCGAAAAGCTACTCTGAAGATCCGGGCTCCGCTCTCAACGGCGGCGACCTGAACTGGATCGACCCGAACGCATTGGTACCGGAATTCCGCGAGGTGATGGCCAAGACCCCACAAGGTCAGCTGTCCAAGCCATTCCAGACTCAATATGGCTGGCACGTTCTGGAAGTCCTTGGCCGTCGCGCCACCGACAGCACCGAACAGGCCCGCGAGCAGCAAGCCATGACCGTACTGCGTAACCGCAAATACGACGAAGAGCTGCAAACCTGGCTGCGTCAGATCCGTGACGAAGCGTACGTAGAGATCAAACTCCCTGGTGCAGACCAGGCAGCGCAGTGAAACCCCAGCGTTTCGCGCTGACACCCGGCGAACCAGCCGGCATCGGTCCCGACCTGTGCCTGCTGCTCGCCTCGCAAGCCCAGCCACATCCCCTGATTGCCATCACCAGCCGTGACCTGCTCCTAGAGCGGGCCGCGCAGCTGGGGCTGGCTGTCACTTTGCTGGATGTTGCGCCTGGCAACTGGCCGGATGCTCCAGCACCCGCAGGCAGTCTGTACGTCTGGGATACTCCGCTGAGCGCCCCCGTGTTCGCCGGGCAGCTGGACAAGGCCAACGCCGCGTTCGTCCTCGAAACCCTGACCCGCGCCGGTAACGGCTGCCTCAACGGCGACTTCGCCGGAATGATCACAGCGCCTGTGCACAAGGGTGTGATTAACGAATCGGGGATCGCCTTTTCCGGGCACACGGAATTCCTCGCTGACCTGACCCACACCGCCCAAGTGGTGATGATGCTCGCCACCCGTGGTTTGCGCGTGGCACTGGTCACCACTCATCTGCCCCTGCGCGAGATTGCCGACGCAATCACACCAGAACGGCTGGAGCGCGTGACGCGGATTCTGCACAGCGACCTGCAAAACAAATTCGGCATCGCCCAGCCACGTATCCTGGTCTGCGGGCTCAACCCGCACGCCGGTGAAGGCGGCCACCTGGGCCATGAAGAAATCGACATCATTGAACCGACATTAGAGCGCCTGCGCGGCGAGGGCATGGACCTTCGTGGCCCGCTGCCTGCCGACACTCTGTTTACCCCCAAATATCTGGAGCACTGCGATGCAGTGCTGGCGATGTACCACGACCAGGGCTTGCCTGTGCTCAAGTACAAAGGCTTCGGCGCTGCCGTCAACGTGACCCTCGGTTTGCCGATCATCCGCACGTCGGTCGACCACGGCACAGCCCTGGATCTGGCCGGCAGCGGCAAGATCGACACCGGCAGCCTGCAAGTCGCCCTGGAAACCGCCTACCAGATGGCCGAGACCCGTTTATGACCGAGCAATACCAACACAAGGCGCGCAAACGCTTTGGCCAGAACTTCCTGCACGATGCTGGCGTTATCGACCGCATCCTGCGCTCCATCAGCGCCAAGTCCGAAGACCGCCTGCTGGAAATCGGCCCGGGCCAGGGCGCACTGACCGCCGGCCTGTTGTCCTCCGGCGCACAACTCGACGTAGTGGAGCTGGACAAGGATCTGATCCCGATCCTCAATCAGCAGTTTGCCGGCAAGAGCAATTTCAACCTGCATCAAGGCGATGCACTGAAGTTCGACTTCAACAGCCTGAACGCCGCGCCGAATAGTCTGCGTGTGGTCGGCAACCTGCCGTACAACATTTCGACACCGCTGATTTTTCATCTGCTGAACAACGCCAGCATCATTCGCGACATGCACTTCATGCTGCAGAAAGAAGTGGTCGAGCGCTTGGCCGCAGGCCCGGGCGGCGGTGACTGGGGTCGTCTGTCGATCATGGTTCAGTACCATTGCCGCGTGGAACACCTGTTCAACGTCGGCCCAGGCGCGTTCAATCCGCCGCCTAAAGTCGATTCAGCCATCGTCCGACTGGTGCCGCACGCGGTACTGCCGCACCCGGCCAAGGATCACAAGTTGCTGGAGCGCGTCGTGCGCGAAGCCTTCAACCAGCGTCGTAAAACATTGCGCAACACCCTCAAGCAATTGCTCAGCAACGCTGAAATCGAAGCCGCCGGCGTCGATGGCAGCCTGCGTCCGGAGCAACTGGATCTGGCCGCGTTCGTACGTCTGGCCGACCAGCTCGCGATACAAGTCCCGGCCTCCCCCGCCGCCGACTGATAAACGATGAACGCTATCGGGCAGGACGCCACTCTGGTTTACTGCCCGATACTTGCCTAGACTGATTCCCCATCAGCTACGCCCCGCGTTCCGCTTCGTTTAAGGCCTCTTGCATGTCCGATTCCCGTTACCAGGTCGATGTCAGCGTCGTTACCCGCTATCTGGCAGACCAATCGCAACCCGAGCACGACCGCTTCGCCTTCGCCTACACCATTACCGTTCAGAACAATGGCGAGCAGCCCGCGCGCCTGATGTCGCGACACTGGGTGATCACCGATGGCGACGGCCATGTAGAGGAGGTGCGCGGTGCAGGCGTGGTCGGTCAGCAACCGCTGATCGATGCCGGCCAGAGCCACACCTACAGCAGCGGCACAGTGATGACCACCAAGGTCGGCACCATGCAGGGCACCTACGAAATGGTCGCCGACGATGGCAAACATTTCGACGCCATCATCAAGCCGTTCCGCCTCGCCGTTCCCGGATCTTTGCACTGATGGCGACGTATGCCGTCGGCGACCTGCAGGGCTGCCTTGAACCGCTGAAATGCCTGCTCAAGCAAGTGGCGTTCGACCCAAAGCTTGATCGACTGTGGCTGGTCGGTGACCTGGTCAACCGTGGCCCGCAATCACTGGAAACCCTGCGTTTTCTGTATGGCATGCGTGAATCGCTGATTTGCGTGCTCGGTAACCACGACCTGCATCTGCTGGCAGCGGCTAGAAATATCGAGCGCTTGAAGAAGTCCGACACTTTGCGCGAGATTCTCGATGCTCCGGACAGCGCCGAGCTGCTGGAATGGGTACGCCAACAAAAGCTCGTGCACTACGACGAGCAGCGCGATGTCGCCATGGTTCACGCCGGCATTCCACCGCAATGGTCGCTGCGTCGCGCCCTGAAATGCGCTGACGAAGTCGAAACCGCCTTGCGTGACGACAACCTGTTCCCCGCTTACCTCGACGGCATGTACGGCAACGATCCGGCGAAATGGGACAACGATCTCAAAGGCGTGACCCGCCTGCGCGTCATCACCAACTACTTCACGCGCATGCGCTTCTGCACCGCCGAAGGCAAACTCGACCTCAAGAGCAAGGAAGGTCTGGACACCGCCCCACCCGGCTACAAACCGTGGTTCCAGCACAAGGATCGCAAGACCAAAAGCTTGCGGATCATCTTCGGCCACTGGGCGGCACTCGAAGGCAATATCCATGAGCCAGGCATCTCGGCACTGGACACTGGTTGTGTCTGGGGCGGCAGCCTGACCCTGATGAATGTCGACAGCGGCGAACGGCTGTCATGCAAATGCGATGAACACGGCGGCCTCGCCCCGACCGTCGCACCACTTATCCCCCAAACTTCGCCAGTCAGCGCACCGCGTTAGACTGCGCTTTCAGCCGAGCAACAGGAACCCGCCATGAGCGAATTCAAACGAATCCCCCCGGAACAGGCCCAGGCCCTGCGTGAACAAGGCGCCGTTGTCGTCGACGTGCGCGACCCGGCGACTTTCGCCGCCCTGCATATCAGCGGCTCGAAGCATCTGGACAATCATTCCCTGCATGCCTTCATTCAAGGCGCCGACCTTGATGCACCGACTGTGGTCGTCTGCTACCACGGCAATTCCAGCCAGGGTGCCGCGGCGTACCTGATCAGCCAAGGCTTCTCTGACGTCTACAGCATGGACGGCGGCTTCGAGCTGTGGCGTACGACTTATCCTGCGGAAACTGCGCAAGGCACCGCCGAATAATTTTTTTGTCACGCGCAGGCCCCGGCTGCCGTGGGCCTGCGCGGACAGACGAACGGTCTTGCCACAACTAATTACGTATCTCGCCTTTACCTCCCGAATTCCCAACTATCCTTAAGCCCAGGCCATCCAAATCAGGGGAGAGCCGGTACACCGGCGCACGGGTCATCGGGAGTGACTTTCACGATTGTCGATCGTGAAAGTGTTCTGGGGGGTAAACAAACAGCTGCCAAAACGGTTGTTTGCCAGCATCGACTGAGTGATCCGGCGTCGGCTCCACGTATCGAGCGAGGTGACGTCATGAGTATCTTTAGCCACTTCCAACAACGCTTCGAGTCCACACGCCAGGAAGAACTCTCGCTGCAAGAGTACCTGGAGCTGTGCAAGAAAGACCGTAGCGCCTACGTTTCCGCCGCCGAGCGTCTATTGCTGGCCATCGGCGAACCGGAACTGCTCGACACCTCGACCAACTCGAGGCTGTCACGCATCTTCTCCAACAAGGTGATCCGTCGCTATCCGGCCTTTGAAGACTTCCACGGGATGGAAGAGTGCATCGACCAGATCGTCTCGTATTTCCGCCATGCCGCCCAAGGCCTGGAAGAGAAGAAGCAGATCCTTTATCTGCTCGGCCCTGTCGGCGGTGGTAAATCGTCTTTGGCCGAAAAGCTGAAACAACTGATTGAAAAAGTGCCCTTCTATGCGATCAAGGGCTCGCCGGTATTCGAATCGCCACTGGGTCTGTTCAACGCCACCGAAGATGGCGCGATCCTCGAGGAAGACTTCGGCATTCCACGGCGCTACCTGAACACCATCATGTCGCCATGGGCGACCAAACGCCTGGCCGAATTCGGTGGCGACATCAGTCAGTTCCGCGTGGTCAAGCTGTACCCGTCGATCCTCAACCAGATTGCCGTGGCCAAAACCGAACCGGGTGACGAGAACAACCAGGACATCTCGGCGCTGGTCGGTAAAGTCGACATCCGCAAACTCGAGGAATACCCACAGAACGACGCCGACGCTTACAGCTATTCCGGTGCGCTGTGCCGGGCCAACCAGGGCCTGATGGAATTCGTCGAAATGTTCAAGGCACCGATCAAGGTGCTCCACCCGTTGCTGACCGCGACTCAGGAAGGCAACTACAACAGTACCGAAGGCCTCGGCGCGATTCCGTTCACCGGGATCCTGCTCGCCCACTCCAACGAATCGGAATGGCACACCTTCCGCAACAACAAGAACAACGAAGCGTTCATCGACCGGATCTACATCGTCAAAGTGCCGTATTGCCTGCGCGTCAGCGACGAAGTGAAGATCTACGACAAACTGCTGTTCAACAGCTCCCTGGCCAAAGCGCATTGCGCGCCCGATACCTTGAAGATGCTGGCCCAGTTCACCGTTCTGTCACGCCTCAAGGAGCCGGAAAACTCCAACATCTACTCGAAGATGCGCGTCTACGACGGCGAAAACCTCAAGGACACCGATCCAAAGGCCAAGTCGATTCAGGAATACCGCGACTCGGCAGGTGTCGATGAAGGCATGAACGGTCTGTCGACCCGCTTCGCCTTCAAGATTCTCTCCAAGGTGTTCAACTTCGATCCGCATGAAATCGCCGCCAACCCGGTGCACTTGCTCTATGTGCTGGAACAGCAGATCGAACAGGAACAGTTCCAGGCCGAAACCCGCGAGCGCTATCTGCGTTACCTCAAGGAATACCTGGCACCGCGTTATATCGAATTCATCGGCAAGGAGATCCAGACCGCGTACCTCGAGTCTTACAGCGAGTACGGCCAGAACATTTTCGACCGCTATGTGCTGTACGCCGACTTCTGGATTCAGGATCAGGAGTACCGCGATCCGGAAACCGGCGAGATCCTCAACCGCGTCGCGCTGAACGAAGAACTGGAGAAAATCGAGAAGCCGGCCGGCATCAGCAATCCGAAGGATTTCCGCAACGAGATCGTCAACTTCGTATTGCGCGCACGGGCCAACAACAACGGCAAGAACCCGACCTGGCTCAGTTACGAAAAACTGCGGGTGGTCATCGAGAAGAAAATGTTCTCGAACACCGAAGACCTGCTGCCAGTCATCAGCTTCAACGCCAAGGCCAGCAAAGAGGATCAGCAAAAGCACAACGACTTCGTTACACGCATGGTCGAACGTGGCTATACCGACAAACAGGTACGACTGCTGTCCGAATGGTACCTACGGGTCCGGAAGTCGCAGTGAAGCAGCAGCAAGCTTCCAGCTACGAGCTGCAAGAACAAAGCGCGTAACCCAGTGATCCCCGGGAACCTGCTTTTACTTGCAGCTTGAGGCTCACAACTTGAAGCTGCCCGGAGGGCTTCCTATGAGTTATGTGATCGACCGACGTCTCAATGGCAAGAACAAGAGCACGGTAAACCGCCAGCGTTTCCTGCGGCGCTACCGTGACCACATCAAGAAGGCCGTCGAAGAGGCGGTCAGCCGGCGCTCCATTACCGATATGGAACACGGCGAACAGATCAGCATTCCCGGTCGCGATATCGACGAACCGGTGCTTCACCACGGCCGTGGCGGTAAGCAGACCGTGGTTCATCCCGGCAACAAGGAATTCACCGCTGGCGAACATATCGCCCGCCCGCCGGGAGGTGGCGGCGGACGCGGCCCGGGCAAGGCCGGCAATTCCGGCGAGGGCATGGACGAGTTTGTCTTCCAGATCACCCAGGAAGAATTTCTCGAATTCATGTTCGAAGACCTTGAGCTGCCGAACCTGGTCAAGCGCAACCTCAGCGGTACCGACACCTTTAAAACCGTCCGCGCCGGGATCAGCAACGAAGGCAACCCGTCACGCATCAACATCATTCGCACCTTGCGCTCGGCGCACGCACGGCGTATCGCTCTATCCGGCAGCAGTCGGGCAAAACTGCGCGAAGTCAAAGAAGAACTTGAGCGTCTGAGACGCGAAGAGCCGGACAACTTCGGCGATATTCAGGAACTCGAGGCAGAAATCGAAAAACTCAGTGCGCGCATCCATCGCGTGCCGTTCCTCGATACGTTCGACTTGAAATACAACTTGCTGATCAAACAACCGAACCCCAGTTCGAAAGCGGTGATGTTCTGCCTGATGGACGTTTCCGGCTCCATGACCCAGGCGACCAAGGACATCGCCAAACGCTTTTTCATCCTGTTGTACCTGTTCCTGAAACGGAATTACGACAAGATCGACGTGGTGTTCATCCGCCATCACACCAGCGCTCGGGAAGTCGATGAAGAGGAGTTTTTCTATTCACGGGAAACCGGCGGCACCATCGTTTCCAGTGCATTGAAACTGATGCAGGAGATCATGGCCGAACGTTACCCGAGCAACGAGTGGAACATCTACGCGGCGCAGGCTTCCGACGGTGACAACTGGAACGACGACTCGCCGATTTGCCGCGACATCCTGATCAACCAGATCATGCCGTTTGTGCAGTACTACACTTATGTGGAGATCACCCCGCGCGAACATCAGGCCTTGTGGTACGAGTACGAACGCATCGCCGAAGCCTTTTCTGACACTTTTGCCCAGCAGCAACTGGTCTCGGCCGGAGATATCTATCCGGTCTTCCGTGAACTCTTCCAGCGCAGGTTAGTGACATGACCGCCAAAGAGCAGAAGCGCCAACCCATTTCCACCGGCTCTGAATGGACGTTCGAGCTGATTCAGACCTACGACCGCGAAATCGCCCGGATCGCGGCCCGCTATGCGCTGGATACCTACCCCAATCAGATCGAAGTGATCACCGCCGAGCAGATGATGGACGCCTATGCCTCGGTCGGCATGCCGCTGGGTTACCACCACTGGTCCTACGGTAAACACTTCCTCAGCACCGAAAAGTCCTACAGTCGCGGGCAGATGGGCCTGGCCTATGAAATCGTGATCAACTCCGATCCGTGCATTGCCTATCTGATGGAAGAAAACACCATCTGCATGCAGGCGTTGGTGGTGGCGCATGCGTGCTACGGCCACAACAGTTTCTTCAAGGGCAACTACCTGTTCCGCACCTGGACCGATGCCAGCTCGATCATCGATTACCTGGTGTTTGCCAAGCAGTACATCATGCAGTGCGAGGAGCGCCACGGCATCGATGCCGTGGAAGACTTGCTCGACTCCTGCCATGCCCTGATGAACTACGGCGTCGACCGTTACAAGCGGCCGTACCCGATATCCGCCGAAGAGGAGCGGCGCCGGCAGAAAGATCGCGAAGAGCACCTGCAGAAGCAGATCAACGATCTGTGGCGCACCATTCCCAAAGGCGCGGACAAGTACAGCGACAGGGACAACGCACGCTTCCCGGCCGAGCCACAGGAAAACATCCTGTACTTCATCGAGAAACACGCGCCGTTGCTCGAACCATGGCAGCGCGAGATCGTGCGGATCGTGCGCAAGATCGCCCAGTATTTCTATCCACAACGCCAGACCCAGGTGATGAACGAGGGCTGGGCGACGTTCTGGCACTACACGCTGATGAACGACCTGTACGACGAAGGGCTGGTCACCGACGGCTTCATGATGGAGTTCCTGACATCGCACACCAGCGTGGTCTTCCAGCCAGGCTTCGACAGCCCTTATTACAGCGGCATCAACCCGTACGCCTTGGGCTTCGCCATGTACCGCGACATTCGGCGCATGTGTGAAGAACCTACTGAAGAAGATCGTCACTGGTTCCCGGAAATTGCCGGGAGCGACTGGCTGTCGACCATCAAATTCGCCATGAGCAGCTTCAAGGATGAGAGCTTCATCCTGCAGTACCTGTCACCGAAAGTGATCCGCGATCTGAAACTGTTCAGCATCATGGATGACGATCAGAAGGACGACTTGCTGGTGCCTGCGATTCATGACGAACCCGGCTACCGGATCATTCGCGAAACCCTTGCTGCGCAGTACAACCTCGGCAATCGTGAGCCGAACGTGCAGATCTACAGCATCGATCGACGCGGTGATCGCTCACTGACCTTGCGTCACCAACAGCACGACCGCAAACCGCTGGGCGATTCCACTGAAGAGGTACTTAAACACCTGCATCGTTTGTGGGGTTTCGACATTCACCTGGAAACCTTGCAAGGCGATCAGATCATGAAAACCCATCACGTTCCGCCACGCAGCGAACACAGCGAAGGGGATTACGGTCGGCTTGATCTGGCCGTCATTCATCTTTGATCCGGTTCCGGCCTCCGAAAGTCTGACGCAAGGGTTATCCTGTCGGGCTAACGGAGGTTTTTTATGCAGATTTTCAAGGTTGGCGGCGCAGTACGTGATCGCTTGCTGGGCAAACCGGTCACTGACATCGATTGGGTCGTGGTCGGCGCTACCACCGAAGAAATGCTCGCCAAGGGTTATCGCCCGGTCGGTGCGGATTTCCCGGTATTTCTTCACCCCAAAAGCGGCGAGGAATACGCCCTCGCCCGCACCGAGCGCAAAAGCGGGCGCGGTTATGGCGGCTTCACCTTCCATGCCAGCCCGGAAGTGACGCTTGAAGAAGACCTGATCCGCCGCGATCTGACCATCAACGCCATGGCGGAAGACGATCAGCAGAATCTGACCGATCCGTACCAGGGTCAGCGCGATCTGGAAGCTCGAATCCTGCGCCACGTTTCTCCGGCGTTCGCCGAAGATCCACTGCGAGTTCTACGCGTTGCGCGCTTTGCCGCGCGTTATGCCGGATTGGGTTTTACCGTTGCGCCAGAGACGCTGGAATTGATGCGACAGCTCAGCGAATCCGGCGAACTGGAAGTGCTGACCGCCGAACGCAGCTGGAAAGAAATCTCCCGCGCATTGATGGAAGACCAGCCGCAGGTATTCATTCAGGTGCTGCGCGACTGTGGCGCACTGAAAGTGTTGATGCCGGAAGTCGACGCGCTTTTTGGCGTGCCACAACCGGAAGCGCATCACCCGGAAATCGACACTGGCCTGCACACGCTCAGCGTTCTGGAGCAATCAGCGCTGCACAAACAACCGCTGACGGTACGCTGGGCTTGTCTGCTGCATGACCTCGGCAAAGGCCTGACCCCGGAAGAACAGTGGCCACGACATATCGCCCATGAACACACCGGGTTGAAGCTGATCAAAGCGGTCAACGAACGCTTCAAGGCACCGAAGGATTGTCAGGAGTTGGCCTTGCTCGTCGGCAAGTACCACACCCACAGCCACCGGGCGCTGGAGTTGAAGGCCTCGACGCTGCTGGAGTTGTTGCAGAGCTTTGATGTGTATCGCCGACCGCAGCGGTTTGAAGAGTTTATCGCCGCATGCGAAATGGACGCCCGAGGCCGTAAAGGGCTGGAGCAGAGAAGTTATCCACAGGCCGAATATTTACGCGGCGCTGCCAAGGCTGCACGGGAAGTCGCGGTGCAGCCGTTGCTGGAGAAGGGATTCAAAGGCCCGGAACTGGGCGAAGCGCTGAAGCGTGAGCGCCTGAAAGCGTTGAAGGCTTACAAGGAAAACAGCTAAAGCAAGATCAAAAGAGCGCAGCCTGCGGCAGCTCCTACACGGGAACATGCGTTTCTCTGTAGGAGCTACCGCAGGCTGCGATCTTTTGCTTTTAAAGATTCTGCGGGGTCAACTGCGCGCCACGCCATTCGAACGCAACCGGTGCCAGCACCTGATCAATCTGCGCTTCAGCCCACAATGTCGCGAAGCTTTTTCCCACACCCGGATGCACGCGATCCGGCGCAATCAGTGACAACGGCCACAGCACAAAAGCATTTTTCAGGATTTCCGCGCGCGGCAGAACCAGTCCGTCGAAATTCCCCACCTGATCGCCGTACAACAGCACATCGATATCCAGCGGCAAGCCCTTGCGATCCGGCGCGTAACGTCCGTTATCCGCCTCAATGAATTTCAAGCGGCGATCCAGCTCCATCAACGACAGATCGGTATACGCCGACACCACGAAGTTGAAGAACGGCCCGCTTTTGATCCCCACAGGCGCGCTCTCGAACACCGCCGAACAGCGGATATCCACCAGAAACGTCGCCAAAGCATCAAGACCGGCGCGCAAATGGGTTTCACGCTCGATATTGCTACCGAGCCCGAGGTAGACCTGAGTCAGCGACATCCGCGCTCGATCTCCACACCCACGCCGCCCTTGGCAGCCGGAACGGCGCCAGGCTTGGTCAGCTTCAGACGCACCCACGTGATTTTGAATTCGCTCATCAGCACTTCGACCAGACGTTCGGCAAAGGTCTCGACCAGCTGAAACTGCGCCTGCTCGGCAAAAGCCTGAATCCGCGTGGAAACGCTGGCGTAGTCGAGCGCCAGGGTCAGGTCGTCACCGGCGGCGGCCGGGCGATTGTCCCAAGCGAAGCTCAGATCAAGTCGCAAGCACTGTCGGATGCCGCGCTCCCAGTCGTAGGCACCAATGACGGTGTCGACTTCCAGGCCCTCGATAAACACTCTGTCCAAGCACTTTTCTCCGCTGCACGACAAGGGCGCAATGCGCCGTTAGAATCAGGGCGTCCTCGCCCGGAATAGTTAGCATGTTTTGGTTACTGGCGACTTTCGCCTACCTGCTCGGCTCGCTGTCCTTCGCCATTTTGCTCAGCCGCCTGACCGGTAACCCGGATCCGCGAATGAGTGGCTCGGGCAATGCCGGTGCCACCAACATGCTGCGCCTGGCCGGTCGCAAACTGGCGATCCTGACCCTGTTGGGTGATCTGTGCAAAGGCCTGGTGCCGGTGCTGATCGCCTCGGCTGTGGGCCTTTCGTTGCAGGATCAAGCCTGGATCGGCGTGTATGCCGTGATCGGTCACCTGTTCCCGCTGTATTTCCGCTTCCGTGGCGGCAAAGGTGTTGCCACCGCCGCCGGGATGCTGCTGGGCCTGTATCCGCCCGCTGCGCTGTTGGCCGTGTGCGCCTGGCTGCTGACGTTCTACCTGACCCGTACCAGCTCGCTGGCCGCGCTGATTGCCACGCCGCTGACCCTGCCGTTGCTGGCCTGGCAGGAACCGGAGGCGCTGTTGCCAATGAGCGCGCTGACACTGCTGATCGTCTGGCGCCATCGCGGCAATCTACGCGACCTGTTTGCCGGGCGCGAACGGCATTTTTAAATACCGCCCATGAGCGCCGCTCATCACAACGCCGACAATTGCTCCATCGGCCAGCGCGCCTGCACGCTGATCGCCAGACTTTCCTGCTGACCGGCCTGCAAACGCTGGCAACCGGCAAACGCGATCATCGCGCCGTTGTCGGTGCAGAACTCGGGACGGGCGTAGAACACATCACCCTTCATATCGCCGAGCATCTTTTCCAGCGAAACGCGCAAGGCCTTGTTGGCACTGACGCCGCCAGCGATCACCAGACGCTTCATGCCGGCCTGTTTCAGGGCACGCTTGCACTTGATGGTCAAAGTCTCCACCACGGCCTGCTGGAACGCCAGCGCGATGTCGCAACGGGCTTGCTCGTTGTCGTCCCCGGCGCTGACGCACTGCTGCCAAGCGTTGAGCGCAGAGGTTTTCAGACCACTGAAGCTGAATTGCAGACCCGGGCGATCGCACATCGGACGCGGAAAGGTGAAACGTCCTGCAACGCCCTTCTCCGCCAACTTGGCAATTTCCGGCCCGCCCGGATAATTCAGGCCCATCATCTTCGCGGTTTTGTCGAATGCTTCGCCCGCAGCGTCGTCGAGTGTCTCGCCGAGCAAGGCGTATTGGCCGATACCATCGACCTGAACCAGCTGCGTATGACCGCCCGAAACCAACAAAGCGACGAACGGGAATTCCGGCGGTTTTGGCTCCAGCATCGGTGCGAGCAAATGCCCTTCCATGTGGTGCACGCCGAGCGCTGGAATGCCCCAGGCAAACGCCAGCGCCTGAGCGCAGGAAGCACCAACCAGCAGCGCACCAACCAGGCCAGGACCCGCGGTATAGGCGATCGCATCGATCTCGGTGGGCACGCAGTCCGCCTCGGCCAAGACCTGACGGATCAGGGGCAGCATGCGCTTGACGTGGTCACGCGAGGCCAGCTCCGGCACAACCCCGCCATAAGCGCGGTGCAGGTCGATCTGGCTGAACAGCGCGTCGGCCAGCAGGCCGCGTTCACTGTCATATAATGCGACGCCGGTTTCGTCGCAGGAGGTTTCTAATCCCAGTACTAGCATGGGTTTGCGCCTTGTTTAGGCTGAATTCGAAGGCGCGCATAATAGTCGCCGCGTGATGCCCCGACCAGCGGTTTTCGATCAGAGGCTTTGCATTCCGAGCGATGAGGGGTTAACATCCGCAACCCTTAAAAACCGACGTCTTCAAGTGCTCTTTTGCCGCGAGGATGTTGACCCCGGTAATGAATGAAGGTAGCTCTGGATGCCAGCCGTCAAAGTTAAAGAGAACGAACCCTTCGACGTAGCTCTGCGTCGTTTCAAGCGCTCCTGCGAAAAAGCCGGTGTACTGGCTGAAGTTCGTAGCCGCGAATTTTACGAGAAGCCAACTTCTGAGCGTAAGCGCAAAGCAGCAGCCGCTGTTAAGCGTCACGCCAAGAAAGTTCAGCGCGAACAGCGCCGCGCCGTTCGTCTGTACTAATACACAGACGTTCGTAGCAAGCTTCTTGCCTAAGCCCGGCTCTCAGCCGGGCTAATGGCATTTGCGTAAAACGCTTGATGCTTCACCGTCGAAGCCGCACACGCGACCGAGACAAATCTGCTTCACGCGTCAGACCTGGCTCTTTTGCCAGCGGTGCACGTCTTTTCTGACGAGCCTTTCAAGGCTACTGACGAGCACACCCACTGATTCCTCTCACGACGATCAGCCCAAGGCACCTGCATGCGTGCCCGCTTTATTGAGCTATCCGAGGCCATTAACCGGCCGTCAGCGGATTCAGCGCAACACTTTCAGATAGTCGAAGACTGATGAGTACTAACGTCAGTGGATTTTCGGCAGATACACTTCCCGACAGCGATTACGCAGACGACACCGGTCGAGCCGCACATTTTGCGCGCTTCAAACAATGACCCGCGTTCGGCAGCATTTCGCATCGGACTTATTACAGCGCAGACGACGAGTACGCCATGGCCGGGCTGATTCCCCAGAGCTTCATTGACGACCTGCTGAACCGCACCGACATTGTCGACGTGGTCAGTTCGCGCGTGCAATTGAAGAAGGCCGGCAAGAACTACACCGCCTGTTGCCCGTTTCACAAAGAAAAAACCCCGTCTTTCAGCGTCAGCCCCGACAAGCAGTTCTACTATTGCTTCGGCTGCGGCGCCGGCGGCAATGCCCTCGGCTTTCTCATGGATCACGACAACCTGGATTTCCCCCAGGCCGTCGAGGATCTGGCGAAAGCTGCCGGCATGGAAATCCCTCGCGAAGAAAGCGGCCGCGAGCGCAAGCCACGGCAACCGACTGATTCGCCGCTCTACCCGCTGCTCACCGCCGCCGCTGACTTTTACAAGCAGGCGCTCAAGAGCCACCCCGCCCGCAAGGCTGCCGTGGATTACCTCAAGGGCCGCGGCCTGACTGGCGAGATCGCCCGGGATTTCGGGCTCGGCTTCGCGCCGCCCGGCTGGGACAACCTGTTCAAACACTTGAGCAGCGACACGCTTCAGCAGAAAGCCATGATCGACGCCGGCCTGCTGATCGAGAACGCCGAAACCGGCAAACGTTATGACCGCTTCCGCGATCGCGTGATGTTCCCGATTCGCGACACCCGTGGGCGCATCATCGCCTTCGGCGGCCGCGTGCTCGGCGACGACAAGCCGAAATACCTGAACTCACCGGAAACCCCGGTATTCCATAAAGGCCAGGAGCTCTACGGCCTTTATGAAGCGCGCAAGAACAACCGCAACCTCGACGAAATCATTGTCGTCGAAGGGTATATGGACGTCATCGCCCTCGCCCAGCAAGGTCTGAAGAACGCCGTAGCGACGCTGGGCACCGCGACCAGTGAAGAACATTTGAAGCGCCTGTTCCGTGTCGTACCGAACGTTTTGTTCTGTTTCGACGGCGACCAGGCCGGCCGCAACGCCGCTTGGCGCGCCCTGGAAGCAACGCTATCGAGCCTGCAGGACGGCCGCCGGGCGCGTTTTCTGTTTCTGCCTGAAGGCGAAGACCCGGATACCCTGGTGCGCGCCGAAGGCACTGACGCCTTCAAGGCCCGAATCAATCAGCACGCTCAGCCGCTGGCCGATTATTTCTTCCAGCAACTGACCGAAGAGGCCGACCCGCGCTCGCTCGAAGGCAAGGCGCACATGGCCACCCTCGCCGCACCGCTGATCGACAAAGTGCCGGGCGCCAACCTGCGCATCCTGATGCGTCAACGCCTGACAGAAATTACCGGCCTGAGCAGCGAGACCGTCAGCCAGCTCGCACAAAGCGCGCCGCAGGAAGCGCCGCCCGCCTACGATCCGGGCATCGATTACGACGCAATGCCGGACTACAGCGACTACCATCAGCCGCAGGCACAGGACATGTATGTGCCGCAGCAGGAGTGGACACCGAAGAAACCCGGCGCTGGCGGCAAAAAGTGGGACAAGAAGCCCTGGGACAAAAACGGCAAGCGTGGCGGTGATCGCGATCAGCAACGCCCGCGCACCCCGATTGGCGTCGAGTCGCCGACCCTCACCGCCCTGCGCACTCTGCTCCATCACCCGCAATTGGCCGAGCGCGTCGAAGACGCCGGGCACATAGCGGACGAGAATCAGACCAACGCCCAGCTGCTTGTGGCGCTGCTCGAAGCCGTACAGAAGAATCCCAAGCTAAACTCATTTCAGTTGATCGCGCGATGGCACGGCACTGAACAGGGTCGCCTGCTCAAGGCACTGGCAGAAAAGGAATGGCTGATTGACGGAGATAACCTTGAACAACAGTTTTTCGACACCATTACTAGCTTGTCAGCCCGCCAACGCGAGCGAAATCTGGAACAGTTGCTCAGGAAAGCGCGTCAAAGCGAACTGAGCATTGAAGAGAAAAACCAACTGCGCGACCTATTAAGTCGCAATGTTTCCGCATCAAACCCGACCTCAACTGGCGCGTGAGGTCATAGCTCAGGTATAATCCTCGGCTTGTTTTTTGCCCGCCAAGACCTTCAGTGGATAGGGTGTTATGTCCGGAAAAGCGCAACAGCAGTCTCGTATTATTGAGTTGATCAAACTGGGTCGTGAGCAGAAGTATCTGACTTACGCCGAGGTCAACGACCACCTGCCCGAGGATATTTCAGATCCTGAGCAGGTGGAAGACATCATCCGCATGATTAACGACATGGGGATCCCCGTACACGAGAGTGCTCCGGATGCGGACGCCCTTATGTTGGCCGACGCCGATACCGACGAGGCCGCTGCGGAAGAAGCAGCCGCCGCGTTGGCAGCGGTGGAGACCGATATCGGTCGCACCACTGACCCAGTGCGCATGTACATGCGTGAAATGGGTACGGTCGAGCTTCTGACTCGTGAAGGCGAAATCGAAATCGCCAAGCGTATCGAAGAGGGCATCCGTGAAGTGATGAGCGCAATCGCGCACTTCCCTGGCACGGTTGACCACATTCTCTCCGAGTACACCCGCGTCACCACCGAAGGTGGTCGCCTGTCCGACGTTCTGAGCGGTTATATCGACCCGGACGACGGCATTGCGCCGCCTGCCGAAGTGCCGCCGCCTGTCGAAGCGAAAGTGGCGAAAGCCGACGACGACACCGACGACGATGAAGCCGAATCTTCCGATGACGAAGAAGAAGCCGAAAGCGGTCCGGATCCGGTCATCGCTGCCCAGCGTTTCGGCGCCGTGGCTGACCAGATGGAAATCACCCGCAAGGCCCTGAAAAAGCACGGTCGCAACAACAAGGCAGCGATTGCCGAGTTGCTGGCACTGGCCGAGCTGTTCATGCCGATCAAACTGGTACCGAAGCAATTCGAAGGCCTGGTCGAGCGTGTTCGCAGTGCCCTGGATCGTCTGCGTCAGCAAGAGCGCGCGATCATGCAACTGTGTGTACGTGATGCACGTATGCCACGCGCCGATTTCCTGCGTCAGTTCCCGAGCAACGAAGTCGACGAAAGCTGGTCCGACGCCCTGGCTAAAGGCAAGAGCAAGTACGCCGAAGCCATCGGTCGCGTGCAGCCGGACATCATTCGTTGCCAGCAGAAACTGATCGCGCTGGAAACCGAAACCGGTCTGACCATCGCAGAAATCAAGGACATCAACCGTCGCATGTCGATCGGTGAGGCCAAGGCCCGCCGCGCGAAGAAAGAGATGGTTGAAGCCAACCTGCGTCTGGTGATCTCGATCGCCAAGAAGTACACCAACCGTGGCCTGCAATTCCTCGATCTGATCCAGGAAGGCAACATCGGTCTGATGAAAGCGGTAGACAAGTTCGAATACCGTCGTGGTTACAAGTTCTCGACTTATGCCACCTGGTGGATCCGTCAGGCGATCACTCGCTCGATCGCCGACCAGGCCCGCACCATCCGTATTCCGGTGCACATGATCGAGACGATCAACAAGCTCAACCGCATTTCCCGGCAGATGTTGCAGGAAATGGGTCGAGAACCGACCCCGGAAGAGCTGGGCGAACGCATGGAAATGCCTGAGGACAAGATCCGTAAGGTATTGAAAATCGCTAAAGAGCCGATCTCCATGGAAACCCCGATCGGTGATGACGAAGACTCCCATCTGGGTGACTTCATCGAAGACTCGACCATGCAGTCGCCAATCGATGTCGCCACTGTTGAGAGCCTCAAAGAAGCGACTCGCGAAGTGCTGTCCGGCCTCACTGCCCGTGAAGCCAAAGTACTGCGCATGCGTTTCGGTATCGACATGAACACCGACCACACACTCGAAGAAGTGGGCAAACAGTTTGACGTAACGCGTGAGCGGATCCGTCAGATCGAAGCCAAGGCGCTGCGCAAGCTGCGCCACCCGACGCGAAGCGAGCATCTGCGCTCCTTCCTCGACGAGTGATACCAGAACCCCCGGCCCAGGCCGGGGGTTTTGTTTATATGGCAGATTAAATCCTCCGCAACGCCCCTCCCCCGCATACCCCGTCTACACTCGAAACAATCATCCCCGAGCCATAACGAGAGCGTTATGCCCAGATTGGCGTCCGTGCTTTTTTTGCTGTCACTGATGATCTGGACCGCAACGGCTGACGCGCTGACTCTGACCGATGAAGAACGTAGCTGGCTGGCGGCTCACCCGGACTTGCGCCTGGGTGTCGATGCGTCGTGGCCGCCCTTTGAATTTCGCGATGACCAGAACCGTTATCAGGGCCTGGCGGCGGACTATATCGACGTGATTCGCCAACGCCTGGCAATCAAATTGACACCCATCGAACCGGTGAGCTGGACGGTGGTGCTCGAACAGGTCAAATCGGGCAAGATCGACCTCCTGCCCGGCATCATGTCCACCCCCGAACGCCAGACCTACCTATCGTTCACCCGCCCTTATCTTGATTTCCCGATTGTCATCCTTGCCCACATCGGCGGCGCGCAACCGCGCAAACTTGACGACCTGTACGGTTTGAAAATCGCCGTGGTGGAAAACTACGCGCCCCACGAACTGCTGCGCACCCACCACCCCGATCTGAATCTGGTGGCCATGCCCAATGTCAGTTCGGCGCTGCAGGCGTTAGCGACCGACGAAGTGGACGCCGTGGTCGGCGACCTCGCATCCAGCGTCTGGAGCCTGCGCCAGCTCAAGCTCGACGGCCTGTACGTCAGTGGCGAAACCCCCTATCGCTACCAACTGGCAATGGCCGTGCCCCGCGATAACAAGATGCTGGTGGGGATTCTCGACAAAGTGCTCGCGGACATGAGCCCAGATGAAATCAGCAGCATTCAGGAGCACTGGGTCGGCAACGTCCTTGATCATCGGACATTCTGGTCGGATCTGCTGATCTACGGTTTACCGGGGCTATTGTTGTTGGTGACGATTCTCGCCGTGGTGATCCGCATCAACCGTCGCCTGAGTTCGGAAATCGCCCGTCGCATCGACCTCGAACAGGAACTGCGCAGCAGCGAATATCACTATCGCGGCCTGGTCGAGAGCCTGTCGGCCATTGCCTGGGAAGCGCGGATAAGCGACTTCACCTACAGCTATGTCTCGCCCCACGCCGAGGACTTGCTCGGCTATCCACAATCGCACTGGCTGATCCCCGGCTTCTGGCACAACATCATTCACCCGGCCGATCTGACCCGCACGCAGAGTTACTGCAAAGAAGCACTGCGCGAGGGTCGCGATCACATCGTCGATTATCGCGTGATCACCGCGGATGGCCGCTGTTTGTGGGTACGCGACATCGTCAGCCTGATCGAACATGGCCACGAGCCGGTGATGCGCGGTTTGATGATCGACATCAGCGAAATCAAGCGCACTGAAGAAGCACTGCAGCTCTCGGAGCAAAAGTTCGCCTCGGTCTTCCAGCAGTGCCCGGACATTCTGGTGATTGCACGACTGTCCGACGGTTGCCTGCTGGAGGTCAACGAAGCGTTTGAAGAACAGATCGGGCTGAAAGCCGAGGAAGTCCTTGGCCAGACGGCGACCGACCTGAATATCTGGGGCATTCCCGGCGTTGGTCCGGGACTGCTGCAACGTTTGCAGGCGGGCAGCATTCGCAACCTGGAGATGCCCTTTCGCCGCAACAACGGCCAACTGTTCACTGGCCTGATTTCCGCCGAGCCGTTCGATCTGGACACCACGCCAGCCCTGGTGGTCGTTGTGCGTGATATCACCCAGCTCAAGGAAACCCAGCAGCAACTGCAAACCTCCGAGGAGAAGTTCGCCAAAGCCTTCCATGCCTCACCGGACGGTTTGTTGTTATCACGCCAGAGCGATGGCCTGCTATTGGAGGTCAACGAAGGTTTCAGCCGTATCACCGGTTTCAATAGCGCCATGTCGGTGGATCGTTCGGCGCTGGACCTGGGGATATGGGTCAATCTCAACGAGCGCAAACAGATGCTCGACCTGTTGCACCGCGACGGCTTTGTGCGTGACTTCACCTGTCATATTCGCCGCAGTGACGGGCAGATTCGCCTCTGCGAAGTCTCCAGCCGTCCGCTGCCGATTGGCGAAGAAGACTGCATGTTGACCATCGCCCGCGACATCACCGAGCGCCATCTGATGCAGGAAAAACTGCAACAGGCCGCCACCGTGTTCGAAAGCACTGCCGAAGGCGTGCTGATTACCGACACCCAACAGCACATCAGCGCAGTCAACCGCGCCTTCACCGAAATCACCGGCTACAGCGAAAGCGAGGCCCTCGGACACACACCGCGCCTGCTTGCCTCCGGCCTGCACGACAGCGCGTTTTACGCGGCAATGTGGCACCAGTTGACCGACGAAGGTCACTGGCAAGGCGAGATCTCCAACCGGCGCAAGAACGGCGAGTTGTACCCGAGCTGGCTGACCATCAGTGCCGTGCGCAATCGCGACAGGTTCATTACCCACTTTGTCGCGGTGTTTGCCGACATCTCCAGTCTCAAGCATGCGCAAGCCAAACTCGACTATCAGGCGCACCACGACCCGCTCACTGGTCTGCCGAACCGCACGCTGTTCGAAAACCGTTTGTTGATGGCGCTGAACAGTCAGCAGGAAAACGGCGGTCAGGGCGCCGTGCTGTTTCTCGATCTCGACCGTTTCAAACACATCAACGACAGCCTCGGCCATCCGGTCGGCGACCTGCTGCTCAAGGGCATCGCCGTGCGCCTGAAAGAGCAACTGCGCGACATCGATACCGTGGCGCGTCTGGGCGGTGACGAATTCATCATTCTGCTGCCCGGCCTGCAACAGGCCAGTGATGCCGACAACATTGCCACCAAACTGCTCAACTGCTTTGGTGCGCCATTCCAGGCCGGCGAGCATGAGTTCTTCATCAGCGCCAGCATCGGCACCAGCCTCTATCCACGGGACGGTTGCGATGTCGCGACCCTGGTGAAAAACGCCGACGCGGCCATGTACCGCTCCAAGGCCAAGGGCCGCAACCGTGTCGAGAGTTATACCCGCGACCTCACCGCCCAGGCCAGCGAGCGCATCGCGCTGGAACACGAACTGCGCCGGGCTATCGAGCGCGATGAACTGTTTCTCTACTACCAACCGAAAATCAGCCTCGACGACCATCGCCTGGTCGGTGCTGAAGCCCTGATCCGCTGGCGTCACCCTACCTTCGGCGACGTACCGCCGGAGCACTTCATTCCGCTGGCCGAAGAAAACGGCATGATCCTGCAGATCGGTGATTGGGTGCTCGAGACCGCATGCCGGCAAATGTTCGAATGGAATCAGATCTACGACAGCCTCGGCCCGCTGTCGGTGAACCTCGCCGGCGCGCAACTGCGTCAGCCGAATCTGCTCGGGCGCATCGAACAACTGCTCAACGACAACCACCTGCAGCCGGATTTACTGCAACTGGAAATTACCGAGAATTTCATCATGAGTCAGGCCGAAGAGGCGCTGGCCGTGCTGCACCAACTCAAACACCTCGGCGTTCAATTGGCGATTGATGACTTCGGTACGGGTTATTCTTCGCTCAGTTACCTCAAACGCCTGCCGCTGGATATCCTCAAAATCGACCAGTCGTTCGTCCGCGGATTGCCCGATGACCCCCACGACGCGGCCATTGTGCGGGCCATCATCGCGCTGGGCCGGAGCATGCAATTCACGGTTATCGCCGAGGGCGTGGAAACCCAGGCACAACAACAATTTCTCGCTGCCGAAGGCTGCGAACAGATCCAGGGCTACATCGTCAGCCTGCCGCTGCCGCCAGAAGAATTCGCCGCGACGTTTCTTCGTGTAACCGTATCGGATTATTCGGATAGCACAGCCGAGAAACCGTCGCTATAATCCGCGACCTACTGAGGGCCTATAGCTCAGTTGGTTAGAGCAGAGGACTCATAATCCTTTGGTCCACGGTTCAAGTCCGTGTGGGCCCACCAAATTGAAAGCCGCGCATTGCGCGGCTTTTTTTTGGGTGATGGATTAGGGCTCGAAGTCTTGGCGAGCACAATATTCGGAAGCGCATTGTTAGGAATACAACCGCAAGATCTGTAGGAATGTTCCCAAATTATGTTTTCTCTCCTCCCCGCGTGTTGTTGACCGTTTCTACAGACGAGTAATCTCCGGACGCCACCGCCCGTCCAGGATTGTTTTTATGCTCGTGATTGCTGCGCCACTGATAAAGGAAGCAGCCGACCAACCAACCTGGGATCAACCTTGCTTTACCTGATCTGAGAACGTTATCGAGAGAACTTCGGTCAGCGGCAATCGACGAGATAAAAAGGGCTGACAACGCAGAAGACGCCCTCAAAATCCTTCTGGATCAATTTGGGTTTCTCGACGAGTCCGTACTGACCGTCACTATCCTCACACCCATTGGGAGGGTGGCAGTCATGAGAGACAAACTGGCTCATATCGTTGAGAAACGTCCAGACTCCCGAGAGCGCTATGTTCGACATGCCATCGATACGCTCACGGGACCTTTCGAAGTCTGGAAAGTCCTTTACGATAATGGCGGTCACCGAATGGCATTCATCAATGCCTATGAGGCAAAAAACGACATGCTTGTCGTGGTCGATGTGCGAAACGGGCATGTCCTCTGGAACTTCATGCACGCACCGGCCAGAGCGATGAACAAACACCGCCAAGGCGAGCTTTTGTTCAAGCGGTACATTCTTGAAGACAAAGAAAAGGGCAGCCATGCGGCTGCCCTTGATGTTTGAATCCTGATATTTGCATCCTCAGGAAATGGGATGAAGAGGTCTCACCTTACACCGATGTTGCAGCATCGCTGAGGTACCTACGTCCGCTAATGCCCTGCAAGGCAGCAGATTTCGCGCTCTTGCTGGCATTCTTGATAAATAGGCCAGGCAAGTCAAATCAAATATCCGATGTTTTGTTTCAGCGCACCGTTAGCGTCGACGCTTGGGTGAACCGCTCCAACATCACCCGCAGCGTGTCGCTTGTAGTGCCTGTAACATGCACCACTCATCGCCCCCCCACACACACCGGAGCCGCCCCTTGCCAGACACCCGCCCGCCCGTGCTCGATGAAATCGACCGTCAGCTGATCGCCGCCCTGCAAATCAACGCCCGCGAGAGCGTGGCCATGCTCGCCCGGCAATTAGGCATTGCGCGCACCACCGTGACGTCGCGGCTGGCACGGCTGGAAAAGGCGAGAGTGATCACCGGCTATGGCGTGCGCCTGGGTCAGCGCGTGGTCGATGGTGGGCTGCAGGCCTACGTCGGGATCAAGGTACAGCCGCGTTCCGGCAAAGAGGTGTTGCGTCGGTTAAGTGCGATGGCGCAGGTGCAGCAGCTTTGTGCCGTGAGTGGCGAGTTTGATTATGTGGCGTGGTTGCGCACTGATTCGCCAGAGCAACTGGATCAGTTGCTGGATCAGATTGGCAGCGTGGATGGGGTTGAGAAGACCACGACTTCGATCATTTTGAGCAGCAAGATTGATCGCGGGCAGCCGGTTTAAGATTTTGATCGGGCTTCTCGGGTGGATTTCAGGACCTCTTCGCGAGCAGGCTCGCTCCCACATTTTGGTCGGTGTGTAGTCGCGCCTCGTCATATTGATCGATGAATTGGCAAAACGACGACACTTTGCGTCTTATTAACGTGTTCTACGCTCCCTAGAATGGCTGGCATCTTTTCCTATACTCAGACGCGCATCCCACGTCGGGTCGCCAGCAAGGTCAGCCATGAACAAGAACAATCGCCATCCTGCAGACGGTAAGAAACCAGTCACCATTTTCGGCCCGGACTTTCCGTTCGCGTTTGACGACTGGATCGAACACCCGGCCGGTCTCGGCACTATTCCTGAACATAATCACGGCGCCGAAGTGGCGATTGTCGGCGCGGGCATCGCCGGGCTGGTGGCCGCCTATGAGCTGATGAAACTCGGTTTGAAACCAGTGGTTTATGAGGCGTCGAAGCTTGGCGGTCGTTTGCGCTCGCAAGCGTTCAACGGCACTGACGGCATCGTCGCTGAACTGGGCGGCATGCGTTTTCCGGTGTCCTCCACCGCGTTCTATCACTACGTCGACAAGCTCGGCCTGGAAACCAAACCGTTCCCGAACCCGCTGACGCCAGCCTCCGGCAGCACGGTGATCGACCTCGAAGGCAAAACCCATTACGCACAAAAACTGGCGGATCTTCCTGCACTGTTTCAGGAAGTGGCTGACGCCTGGGCGGATGCGCTGGAGGCCGGCTCGCAGTTCGCCGATATCCAGCAAGCCATCCGCGACCGTGATGTGCCACGTCTGAAAGAGCTGTGGAACACGCTGGTGCCGTTGTGGGACGACCGCACCTTCTATGACTTCGTCGCCACGTCCGAGGCCTTCGCCAAACTGTCGTTCCATCATCGCGAAGTGTTCGGTCAGGTCGGTTTCGGCACCGGCGGCTGGGATTCGGACTTCCCCAACTCGATGCTGGAAATCTTTCGTGTGGTGATGACCAATTGCGACGATCACCAGCACCTGGTGGTCGGCGGCGTCGAGCAAGTGCCGCAAGGCATCTGGCGGCATGTGCCGGAGCGCTGCGTGCACTGGCCCGAAGGCACCAGCCTGAAATCCCTGCACCGTGGCGCGCCGCGTTCCGGCGTGAAGAAAATCGCTCACGCACCGGATGGCCGTTTCGCCGTCACCGACAACAACGGCGACACCCGCGAATACGCCGCCGTGCTGACTACCTGCCAGAGCTGGTTGCTGACCACCCAGATCGAATGCGACGAAAGCCTGTTCTCGCAGAAGATGTGGATGGCCCTCGACCGCACCCGCTACATGCAGTCATCGAAAACTTTCGTGATGGTCGACCGGCCGTTCTGGAAGGACAAGGACCCGGAAACCGGTCGCGACCTGATGAGCATGACCCTCACCGATCGCCTGACCCGTGGCACCTATCTGTTCGACAACGGTGACGACAAGCCGGGCGTGATCTGCCTGTCGTACTCGTGGATGAGCGATGCGTTGAAAATGCTCCCGCACCCTGTGGAAAAGCGCGTTGAGCTGGCGTTGAACGCGCTGAAAAAGATCTACCCGAAAGTCGACATCGCTGCGCGGATCATTGGCGATCCGATCACCGTGTCGTGGGAAGCCGACCCGTACTTCCTCGGCGCCTTCAAAGGTGCACTGCCGGGCCACTATCGCTACAACCAGCGCATGTACGCGCACTTCATGCAGGACGAGATGCCGGCCGAACAGCGCGGAATTTTTATCGCTGGCGACGACGTTTCGTGGACACCGGCGTGGGTCGAAGGCGCAGTGCAAACCTCGCTCAACGCGGTGTGGGGGATCATGAAGCATTTCGGCGGGTCGACACATAAAGCGAACCCGGGCCCCGGTGATGTGTTCAAAGACATCGGCCCTATCGCCTTGCCCGAGTAAGAGGAATCCCTGATGCGTGTAGCCCTTTACCAATGTCCGCCGCTGCCTCTGGACCCCGCCGCCAACCTGCAACGCCTGCATCAACTGGCGATGGAGGCCAAGGGCGCCGACCTGTTGGTGCTGCCGGAGATGTTCATGACCGGCTACAACATCGGCGCCGAAGCGGTGAGCACCTTGGCCGAGGTCTACAACGGTGAATGGGCGCAGCAGATCGGGCGGATCGCCAAGGCTGCCGGTCTGGCGATTGTTTATGGCTACCCGGAGCGGACTGCCGATGGGCAGATCTACAACGCCGTGCAGCTGATCGATTCGAGCGGTGAGCGCCTGTGCAACTACCGCAAAACGCATCTGTTCGGTGATCTGGATCGCTCGATGTTCAGCCCCGGCAATGATGATTTTCCCATCGTCGAACTCAACGGCTGGAAGCTCGGTTTCCTGATCTGCTACGACCTGGAGTTTCCGGAAAACACCCGACGCCTGGCACTCGCCGGCGCCGAGCTGATTCTGGTGCCAACGGCGAACATGATTCCGTTCGATTTCGTCGCCGACGTCACCGTGCGTTCACGCGCCTTCGAAAACCAGTGCTACGTGGCCTACGCCAACTATTGCGGCAACGAAGGCGAGATCCACTATTGCGGGCAAAGCAGCATCGCTGCACCGGACGGCAGCCGCATCGCACAGGCCGGTCTCGACGAAGCGCTGATCGTCGGTGAACTGGATCGGCAGCTGATGCTCGACTCGCGCGCGGCCAATCGCTACCTCAGCGACCGCCGTCCGGAGCTTTACGGCGCGCTGAACCAGCGCTAATCCGCTAGCATTGGCACTTCACTGTTCTGGAAGTGCCCATGCCTGCGCCGACTCACCCCCGCCCTCACACTGAAACCCTGGCCAACGGCTTGCGCGTGACCCTGCGTCATGCGCCCGGTCTGAAGCGCAGTGCCGCTGCATTGCGCGTGGCTGCCGGTAGCCATGACGTGCCGTTGGCGTGGCCGGGGCTGGCGCATTTTCTGGAACATTTGCTGTTTCTCGGCACCGAGCGTTTCCCGGCGAATCAAGGGTTGATGGCTTTCGTGCAAGGTCACGGTGGCCAGGTGAATGCCAGCACTCGCGAACGCACCACTGATTTTTTCTTTGAGTTGCCGACACAAGCATTCAGCGCTGGGCTGGAGCGTCTGTCAGACATGCTCGCCAACCCGCGTATGAACCTGGACGATCAGCTGCGGGAACGTGAGGTGTTGCAGGCGGAATTTGTCGCCTGGTCACAAGATCCTGCAGCGCAGCAGCAGTTTGCCTTGTACGAAGGATTACCGGCAGAGCATTCGTTGCGCGGCTTTCACGCCGGGAATCGGGACAGCCTGCAAGTCGAGCAAGCTACGTTTCAACAAGCCTTGAAAGACTTCCACCAGCAGTTTTATCAAACTGGGCAGATGACGCTGAGTCTGGTCGGACCGCAGAGTCTTGATGAGTTGAAAGCCCTGGCCCAGAAGTTCGCAGCGACTTTACCGGCTGGGGATAAAGTTGCGCAGGCTATGCCACTGCCGTTAGCGGTGAAAAGTTATCAACAGGTCGATGAACGACGCAGCAATCTGTTGTTTGCGTTTGAGGCTCTGCCTGAATCGTCCAGCGAGGCGTTGGCGTTTCTTTGCCATTGGTTGAACAGCGCCAAGCCCGGCGGATTGCTCGCGCATTTGCAGCAGCAAAAACTGGCAGACGGATTAACAGCCACGCCGATTTATCACTTCGCCGGGCAAGCATTGCTGCATCTGCAATTCACTGCGCCATGCGAATCGTTGAAAGCCATTCGCGAACATCTGCTCGATTGGTTGAGCTTCTTTGCTCGCCAGGACTGGGCACCACTGCGCGAGGAATACGCCGCCCTGCTTCAACGTCAGCAGCAGGTCAGTGGCGCGCTGCAACTGGCGCGGCTCGACAGTGAGCCGTTGGAAAACCGCCTGACCGATTCCGGCGTTGCAGCCCTCAGGCAGATCCTCGGTGAAATCGGCACTGTGGATAACTTCAGCGAGCACTGGCACCTGCCCGCTGCCAATCCTTTTCTGCGAGTCAGCGAGCCTCTGGCCAACGCCGGGCTGATTCGCGGCCAGACCAGCGCCCACCGTGGTCTGCGCACGTTTGCTCAGGATCGCTCGCGCGGCCGGCGCGAACGCTCGCCGATGCAGTTCAGCCAGGCGCTGCCGGACAGCGGCGATGAAGGCGCAATCTATCTGCGTTGGCACATGGAGGCTGCAGCCACTGCTGATCTGCACTCAAGATTGCAACGCAGTCTTCGGCAAACGCAGCAGGACGCGCGCGAAGCCGGGGTCGAGTTGTCTTTCAACACCACCGGTACTCAATGGCTACTGAAGCTCACCGGTCTTCAGGAATCGATGCCCGGCATCCTGGAGCACGCGCTGAAAAGCCTGACGCAAGTTGATGCGGATTCGCCACGTAGTGAGCCAGAAACCCCGCTGATCCCTATTCGGCAACTGCTTAAAGCGTTACCGGAACATGTTCTGCAATATGCCCACAGCGGCGATGACGCCAAACACCTGTGGACAACTTCGCGCTGGGACGGCCTCGCCCTGGGTCTGAATCAACAGACACAGTCTGCCATGGGCCTGGCCCTTAGCCGCATTCCCGGGGTTGCGGACAATCAGTTGCCGGCACCGGCGACGATCACCGCGCAAAAACACTGGAGCCACATCGATAGCGCCTCCAGCGAACACGCTTTGCTGTTGTGCTGCCCGACCGCCGGCCAAAACATCGCCGACGAAGCCGCATGGCGCCTGCTCGCGCAGCTGTGCCAGACGCCGTTCTATCAACGTCTGCGAGTCGAGTTGCAATTGGGTTACGCGGTGTTCAGTGCGCTGCGCCAGATGCAGGGCCAAACCGTCATCCTGTTCGGCGTGCAATCGCCGAGTGCCAGACCTGTGGAAGTGCTCAAGCACATTCAACAGTTCCTCAGCGGCATTCCCGCCCTGATTGAACAGCTTGATGAGTTCAGCCTCAGCCAACATCTTAAAAGCCTCGCCGAACAATTCGACGACGCCAATCTGTCCAGCAAAGATGCCGCCGAACTACTCTGGCAGGCGAAGCTCGCCGGCCACTCGTCGGATTATCTTGAGCAACTGCTTGCCGCCATCGGCCGCCTGGATCGACAGACATTGCTCGCGGCTGCTCAGCGTTTAATCAACGCCGAAGGCGGCTGGCTCTGCCTCGCCAGCGATCCCGCGCCCGAAACCCTATGACGAACGACAAATTGATCATTACCGAGGCTGCAAGGAGCTTTCTCAAAGATTCACGGGCAAACCCTGTGAAATTTTGAGTAACATAGCAGCCTAACTATTTGGAACATCTCTGCGCTGCCGTGGACTATAACTATGGACAGCGCTATCCCACCCACCCTGAAGGAGACACCCATGTCCTGGACAAAACCGGCTTACACCGACCTGCGTATCGGCTTCGAAGTCACCATGTACTTCGCCAGCCGCTGAGTTCTGCTTACGTAGAATTGCAGTGCAACGCCTCGGCTCGCCGGGGCGTTTTATTTTCCGCGTTGAAATGATGGAGCGTTCATGTTCGTCCAGATTCTGGGTTCGGCCGCCGGTGGCGGTTTTCCGCAGTGGAACTGCAACTGCGTCAATTGCGCAGGCTTTCGCGACGGCAGCCTGAATGCCAAGGCCCGCACCCAATCGTCCATCGCGATCTCCGATGACGGCGTGAACTGGGTGTTGTGCAACGCCTCGCCGGACATCCGCGCGCAGCTGCAAAGCTTCGCCCCGATGCAACCGGGCCGCGCCCTGCGTGACACTGGCATCAGCGCGATCATTCTGATGGACAGCCAGATCGACCACACCACCGGCCTGCTCAGCCTGCGCGAAGGCTGCCCGCATCAGGTCTGGTGCACGGACATGGTTCACGAAGACCTCAGCACCGGTTTCCCGTTGTTCAAGATGCTCACGCACTGGAATGGTGGACTGGACTGGAACCGCATCGAACTCGACCAGAGCTTCACCGTGGCCGCATGCCCGAACCTGCGCTTCACCCCGCTGCCGTTGCGCAGCGCCGCGCCGCCGTACTCGCTGCACCGCTTCGATCCGCACCCGGGCGACAACATCGGTTTGATCGTTGAAGACTTGAAGACCGGCGGCAAATTGTTCTATGCGCCGGGCCTGGGCAAGGTCGATGCGCCGCTGCTGGAGATCATGGCGGGGAGCGATTGCCTGCTGGTCGACGGCACGATGTGGGACGACGATGAAATGCAGCGCCGTGGTGTCGGCACCCGCACCGGTCGTGAGATGGGGCATTTGGCGCAGAACGGGCCTGGCGGCATGCTCGAAGTGCTGGAGCAGTTGCCTGAGCAGCGCAAGGTACTTATCCACATCAACAATACCAATCCGATTCTCGATGAAGATTCGCCGGAGCGTGCCGAACTGGCGCGGCGCAATGTTGAAGTGGCGTTCGATGGCATGAGTATTGTGTTGTAGCGGATGGCCCCATCGCTGGCAAGCCAGCTCCCACAAGGTTCTGTGGCGTACACAAAACCTGTGGGAGCTGGCTTGCCAGCGATGACGTCCTGACAGACACCACAGAATCCAACGGTTGTTCCCGGAGAACAGACATGACTGACACGCCAATGTCCCCCACCGAATTCGAAGCGGCCCTGCGCGCCAAAGGCGCCTTCTACCACATCTACCACCCCTATCACGTGGCGATGTATGAAGGCCGCGCCACCCGCGAGCAGATTCAGGGCTGGGTCGCCAACCGCTTCTACTATCAGGTGAACATTCCCCTGAAGGACGCGGCGATCCTCGCTAATTGCCCGGATCGGGAAATCCGCCGCGAATGGATCCAGCGCCTGCTCGACCACGACGGCGCCCCCGGTGAAGACGGCGGCATCGAGGCCTGGCTGCGTCTCGGCCAAGCGGTCGGTCTCGACCCGGATCAACTGCGCTCCCAGGAACTGGTGCTGCCCGGCGTGCGTTTCGCCGTCGACGCCTACGTCAACTTCGCCCGCCGCGCCAGTTGGCAGGAAGCCGCCAGCAGTTCGTTGACCGAACTGTTCGCGCCGCAGATCCACCAGTCGCGCCTCGACAGCTGGCCGCAGCATTATCCGTGGATCGATCCGGCCGGTTACGAATACTTCCGCACCCGCCTCGGTCAGGCGCGACGCGATGTCGAGCACGGTCTGGCAATCACGCTGGAGCACTACAAGACCCGCGAAGGCCAGGAGCGCATGCTGGAAATTCTCCAGTTCAAACTGGACATTCTTTGGAGCATGCTCGATGCCATGAGCATGGCCTACGAACTGAACCGCCCGCCGTATCACAGCGTGACCGAACAACGCGTCTGGCATAAAGGAATCACCTTATGAGTTTCGACCGCAGCAAAGTCCCGACCTGGCGTCCCGGCTACCGCTTCCAGTACGAACCGGCGCAGAAAGGCCATGTGCTGCTCTACCCCGAAGGCATGATCAAACTCAACGACAGCGCCGCGCTGATCGGTGGTTTGATTGACGGTGAGCGCGATGTCGCGGCGATCATCGCCAAACTCGATGAGCAGTTCCCCGGCGTGCCTGAGCTCGGTGACGACATTGAGCAATTCATGGAGGTTGCCCGTGCGCAGCACTGGATCGAACTTGCCTGATCTGCCGCCCAAGCCTGAAGTCGGCCTGCCGCTGTGGCTGCTCGCCGAGCTGACCTACCGCTGCCCGCTGCAATGCCCGTACTGCTCCAATCCACTGGATTTCGCCGAGCAGGGCAAAGAGCTGAGCACCGAGCAGTGGATCAAGGTGTTCCGCGAGGCGCGGGAGATGGGCGCGGCGCAACTGGGCTTTTCCGGCGGCGAGCCGCTGGTGCGTCAGGATCTCGCCGAGCTGATTCATGAAGCACGGCAGTTGGGTTTCTACACCAACCTGATCACCTCTGGCATCGGCCTGACCGAGCAGAAAATCAGCGACTTCAAGAAGGCCGGGCTCGATCACATCCAGATCAGTTTTCAGGCCAGCGATGAGCAAGTGAACAACCTGCTGGCCGGCTCGAAAAAGGCTTTCGCGCAGAAGCTGGAAATGGCTCGGGCGGTGAAGGCCCACGGCTATCCGATGGTGCTGAACTTCGTCACCCATCGGCACAACATCGACAAGATCGACCGCATCATCGAGCTGTGCATTGCGCTGGAAGCCGACTTCGTTGAACTCGCCACCTGCCAGTTCTACGGTTGGGCGCAGCTCAATCGTGTCGGCCTGTTGCCAACCAAAGAGCAACTGGTGCGCGCCGAACGCATTACCAACGAATACCGCGCCAAGCTGGAAGCCGAAGGGCATCCGTGCAAGCTGATTTTCGTCACCCCGGATTACTACGAAGAACGCCCGAAAGCCTGCATGAACGGCTGGGGCAGCATTTTTCTGACGGTCACTCCGGACGGCACCGCCCTGCCCTGCCACGGTGCCCGGCAGATGCCGGTGCAATTTCCCAATGTGCGCGATCACAGCATGCAGCACATCTGGTACGACTCGTTCGGCTTCAACCGCTTCCGTGGTTACGACTGGATGCCCGAGCCGTGCCGCTCCTGCGACGAGAAAGAAAAAGACTTCGGCGGCTGCCGCTGCCAGGCGTTCATGCTCACTGGTGATGCGAGCAATGCCGACCCGGTGTGCAGCAAATCCGAACATCACGGCGTGATCCTCAAGGCCCGCGAAGAAGCCGAGACCGCCACTCAAACCATCGAACAATTGGCCTTCCGCAATGAACGAAACTCGCGCCTCATCGCTAAAGGCTGAGCCTTTCAGCGCCTCGCAAGCCGTCGCTGCCGGGATGGACTTTGCCGAACTGCAGCTCGGTGCCAACGGGCTGTTCTGGAATGAGTATCGACCGGAGGATGCCGCGTGCCGGATCTGGCATTCGCGCGATGGTGTGGCGAAATGTCTGACACCGAACGGTTTCAGCGTGCGCAGTCGGGTGTACGAATATGGCGGTGGCGCGTTTTGTCTGACGCCGGATGGGGTGGTATTCGTTGCTGAGACGGATCAGCAGTTGTATCGCCAAAACCTCGATGGCGAGCCTGAAGCATTGACGTCGGGCGAGTGCCGTTATGGCGATCTGCATTTTGCTTTCGGCCAAGTGCTGGCGGTCGAAGAACAGCAAGATCAGCATCGGCTCGTCGCCATTGATCTGGCTGACGGTGCACGGCATTTGCTGGCTGAGGGAGCGGATTTTTATGCGGCGCCAATCCTTAGTGTGGATGGCCAGCGTTTGGCCTGGATCGAGTGGAGTCGCCCGCATCAGCCGTGGACGTCGACCCGGTTGATGGTGGCTGAGCGTTCGACCAATAGCGCTTTTGGTTCGCCGCGATGCGTTGCCGGCGCCGAGTTTGAAGAGTCCATCCAACAACCGCGATTCGATGCCGACAATCGCCTTTATTGCCTGACCGATCGTGGTGGATTCTGGCAGCCGTGGGCTGAGACTTCCGACGGTTTGGAGCCATTACCTGCTGCGCAAGCCGATCACGCGCCAGCACCGTGGCAACTGGGCGGCTGCACTTGGTTGCCTGTTGAAAATTCGGTTTTAGCCAGTTGGAGTGAAGGCGGTTTCGGCCGTCTGACATTAGGCGATGACGACTTCACCGGTGACTACAGCCGTTTCCGGCATTTGGCTTTGGATGCGCAATTTATCTACTGCATTGCCGCCTCGCCGATCAGTCCTTCTGCGGTCATCGCCATCGATCGAGCGACGCGTGAAGTGAACGTGCTGGCCGGCGGCGTGGCACCCTTGCCCGCCGAACGCATCAGCCGTCCGCAAACCCTGCGCTACCCAAGCGGTTCGGGCGAAGCTCACGGCTTCTTTTATCCGGCGATGAGCGGCGAGCCAAAACCGCCGCTGGTGGTGTTTATCCACGGCGGCCCGACATCAGCCTGCTACCCGATGCTCGACCCACGCATCCAGTACTGGACACAACGCGGCTTCGCCGTCGCCGATCTCAACTATCGCGGCAGCAGCGGTTATGGCCGGGAGTATCGACAGGCACTGCATCTGAGCTGGGGCGAGGTGGATGTCGAGGATGCTTGTGCGGTGGTGAGTTATCTCGCCGAACAGGGTTTGATCGACGGTGAACGCGCATTCATTCGAGGTGGCAGCGCAGGCGGCTACACCACGTTATGTGCGCTGGCGTTCAAACACGTCTTCCGCGCCGGAGCGAGTTTGTACGGTGTTAGCGACCCGATTGCATTGGCTCGGGCAACGCACAAATTCGAGGGTGATTATCTGGACTGGCTGATCGGCGATCCCGAGCAAGACGCCGAACGCTACGCCGCCCGTACACCGTTGTTGCACGCAAACAACATCCGCGTGCCGGTGATTTTCTTTCAGGGTGAGCTGGACGCCGTGGTTGTCCCGCAACAAACCCGCGACATGGTCTCGGCGCTGGAGCAAAACGGCGTCCCGGTCGAAGCGCATTACTACCCCGACGAACGCCACGGCTTCCGCCGCGCCGCCAATCAGGCGCATGCGCTGGAGCAGGAGTGGAAGTTCTATCGGCGGGTGATGGGATTTACAGACTGAAACCCTCTTCCTGTAGGAGCTGCGGCACGCTGCGATCTTTTGATCCTGATCCTCGAATTAAAATCAAAAGATCGCAGCGTGCCGCAGGTCCTACAGGTTTATGCCGCTGACTCAGCGCTTGGCGATGATGTAAACCGCATGCACGATCCCCGGAATATACCCGCACAACGTCAGCAGAATGTTCAACCAGAACGCCCCACCAAACCCGACCTGCAGAAACACGCCCAGTGGTGGCAACAGAATAGCGATGATGATGCGAATGAAATCCATGGGGCAGCTCCTGTATGGGGGTTGGCTCACTTGAGCCATACAAGCTAATCGACCTGCGCCGTTCGTCAGGGTTCAGTGCAACTGCCATTTCATCGCCACCACCGACAAAAAAACGCCCCACGCCAAAAGAATCAGGCGTGGGGCGTGCGTTATACCGCGAGACGGTTCTGGAAATCGGGTAGGAAACTTCAGTTCAGACGGCAATCCCCTTGCGACATTGCAGTTGTGCGGTTCGCACTCGCGAGAAGGCGCGGCCCAGGCGCAGGAGCATTTCGTCGATATTGGTTTTACTCACGGTGAGTGCCGGGGTGAAACGCAGGCAGTTGGCTTGCGGGGCGTTGAGCAGCAGGCCTTCGTGCAGGGCGGCGTGGACCACGGCCTCGGCGGAATCGTCTGATAGGGTCAATCCGTAGAACAGGCCCTGGCCGCGCAGTTCGCCGTGGTCGTAGCGGTGTGCCAATCGGAGCAGACCTTCGCGCAGGTGCTGGCCGTTATCGTTGATCTGCTGGAGGAAGCTGCGGTCGTGCACGCTGTCGAGCACTACCAGACCGGCCGCCGTCATCAATGCATTGCCGTGATGCGTGCCGCCCAATTCGCCGGCCTCGAAACAGCATGCTTTGCCCCGCGCCAACAGCGCCGCCAATGGCACACCGCCGCCAAGCCCTTTACCGAGCACGACGATATCGCCGCGCACGCCGTAGGACTGTTCCGCGAGCAGAGTGCCGCAGCGGCCGATACCGGTTTGCACTTCGTCGAGGATCAAGAGAATGCCCAGTTCACGACAGAGTCGTTCGACACCCTTGAGGTAATGTTCAGTGGCCGGAATAACGCCGGCATCGCTTTGAATCGGCTCCAGCATGATCGCGACGGTTTGCGCATCGACCGCGGCGTGCAGGGCCGGCAAGTCGTTGAACGGCACCAGATCAAACCCCGGCAGCAACGGCGCAAAACGGTTGTGCAGGTTGCAGCTGTCGGAGGCGGAAATCGTCGCCAGACTGCGACCGTGACAACCCTGCTTCGCGACAATGATCCGCGAGGCGCCGCCGCGATGCAGTTGGCCCCATTTGCGCGCCAGTTTGATCGCCGCTTCACAGGCTTCGCTGCCACTGTTGAGCAGGTAAGCCTGATCGCTGCCGGTGCTGGCGCACAGACGTTCGGCGAGGCTGAGCATGCCTCGATTGTGCAGATTGAAGCCGGGATTGATCAGCGCCTGCGCCTGACTGCTGATGGCTTTGACCAATGCCGAAGGACTGTGACCAAGACTATTGGCGCCACCGGCCTGGGAAAAATCGAGGTATGCGCGGTCGTTACTGTCCCACAGCCACGACCCCTGACCACGGACGAACACCTGTTGCGGCCTTTCGACGCTGGGCATCAGGCGCTCGGCGCTGAGACTTTCGCTGATGTCTGAAGGGTTGGCCTCGAAAGCGAGGTCATCAAGACTCGGCGTCTGGCGCCGCAAACTGAACAGATTCATTGAAAAACACCTCGTTTGAAGTGTTTTGAACTGCCTATGTAAACACTGTCGAAGCGAACGCTATTCATCGCGCTTTCTGGCCCTGTAAGCCTTGTGAATGCGGTTAGACTAGGCTTACTGACGGCTTCGGGCCATTTCGATTTACCAGCATTTTCGATAAGCATTACTTATGGATTTTAAACAACTGCGTTATTTCGTCGCGGTCTACGAAGAAGGTCATGTTGGCCGCGCCGCTGAACGCCTGTCGATCTCGCAACCGGCGTTGTCACAGCAGATCCGCCAGCTCGAGCAGAACCTCGACGTCACCCTGTTCGAGCGCAGCAGCAAGCGCTTGCTGCCAACCCTGGCCGCGCACACGTTATACAACCACGCGGTGCCGCTGCTCGACGGACTGCAACGAGCGCGTGAGGCGTTGGGCAACTTCAAGGGCCAAGCCCTGCGCACGCTGGCAATCGGCGTGCTGCAAACGGTGCACACCAGTCTGGTGCCGCAAATGCTCGAACGGGTGCGCAAGGCGCAGCCGCATCTGGTGGTGCAGATTTATGAATTGACCGGGCTTGAGATCGAGCGGCGCTTGCTCAATGGGTCGTTGGACATTGGCATCAGTTACCTGCCGCCGCGCCAACCGGGCCTGCATGGCGTGATGTTGTACGAAGATGAATTGACGCTAGTGATCCCGGCGGATCACCCCTTGCGTGAATTCAAGAAAGTCTCGATGCGCCAGGCGGCTGAATTGCCCATGTTGTTGTTGGGCGAAGAGTTTCAGATCCGCCAGATCTGGCAGGCGCAATTGACCGCCCTCGGACGTCGCCCGCAGGTGCAGGCCGAGCTGAACAATATGGTGGGGATTCTCGACAGCCTGCCACACACCAAACTGGCGACGGTGCTGCCGGGGCGTTCGCAAAAGGAGTACGACGATCAGGATCTGCTGTGGAAACCGCTGAGCGAACCACGGGTACCGCTGAAGGTGGGTCTGGTGTGTCGCGATGTGCAACGCCAGCAAGCGTCTTTGGCGCTACTGCGGACTTTGCTGGAGGAAGTGATGGAGCGAGAGGTGAAACCAGCGCTGGATCCACTGGCCTGAATACTTTTCTTCAGGCAAAAGAAAACCCCGCCGAAGCGGGGCTTTGCAGACTGTTTCCCTGAAATCCATTTCACTCCGCCACCCTGGCAGAATCCTACGTGTCCGTGTTGTTGCTTTGCGCTTCCTGCGCGACGTCCATGAAATGTAGATTAGCCGTGGATCCAATTTACGCATATGGGAGAACAGCAGCACGTCATGTAAGAGAATGCTTACATGACGCTATCGCATCAGAATTGCGCTGCATCCAGCAGGAACAGCGACTCGCTACCGGCCTTCACCGACGCGCTCAACGAGTGAATACGCGGCAGCAAACGGGCGAAGTAGAAGCGTGCGGTGCCCAGCTTGCTGGCATAGAAATCGTCCTGCGCTTCTTTGCCCAACGAGGCTTTGGCCATCAACGCCCACATGTAGGCGTAGGCAACGTAACCGAATGCTTGCAGATATTCGACCGAAGCCGCGCCAATTTCGTTCGGGTTGTTTTTCGCCCGATCCAGCAACCACGACGTCAGCTCATCGAGGGTATTGACGGCATCGTTCAGCGGCTTGGTGAATTCACCCAGATCGGCGCTGGCCGTCGCGGTGAAATGGCGGATCTCGTCAGCGAACAGCTTATAGAACGCGCCGCCGCTGCCGACGATCTTGCGACCGACCAGGTCCAGTGCCTGAATGCCGTTGGTGCCTTCGTAGATCTGGGTGATGCGCACATCACGCACCAGTTGCTCCTGACCCCACTCGCGGATGTAGCCGTGGCCGCCGAAAATCTGCTGGCCGTGCACGGTGGTTTCCAGACCCAGATCGGTGAGGAAAGCCTTGGCCACCGGGGTCAGCAACGCGACCAGATCTTCCGCACGTTTGCGGGTGGTGGCATCTTCGCTGAACTTGGCGGTGTCGAGTTGCATCGCCACGTAAGTGGAGAACGCACGGCCACCTTCATTCGAGGCTTTCATGGTCAGCAGCATGCGACGTACGTCCGGGTGGACGATGATCGGATCAGCGACTTTGTCCTTGTTCTGCGCGCCGGTCGGCGAACGGCTTTGCAGACGGTCGCGGGCGTATTCAACGGCGTTCTGATACGAACGCTCGCCGGTGGCCAGGCCTTGAATGCCGACGCCTAAACGCTCGTAGTTCATCATGGTGAACATCGCGGCCAGGCCTTTGTTCGGCTCGCCGACCAGATAACCGACGGCTTCGTCGAAGTTCATCACGCAGGTAGCGGACGCCTGGATGCCCATCTTGTGTTCGATCGAACCACAGTTCGCCGGGTTACGCGCGCCCAGGCTGCCGTCGGCATTGACCATGAACTTCGGCACCAGGAACAGCGAAATGCCTTTTGGCCCCGCGGGGGCGTCCGGCAGTTTCGCCAGCACCAGATGAATGATGTTTTCGGTGAGGTCGTGTTCGCCACCGGTGATGAAGATCTTGGTGCCGCTGACTTTGTACGACCCGTCGGCCTGAGGCTCGGCCTTGGTGCGAATAATCCCCAGGTCGGTGCCGGCGTGCGGCTCGGTCAGGCACATGGAACCGGCCCAGACGCCGGCATACATATTCGGCAGGTAGGCGGCTTTCAGCTCTTCGCTGGCGTGGGCGTTGATAGACAGGCAGGCACCGGCGGTCAGCATCGGGTACAGACCGAAGGACAGGCTGGCGGAGTTGACCATCTCTTCAACCTGCGCCGACACGGCTTTGGGCATGCCCATGCCGCCGTATTGCGGATCGCCACCGACGCCGACCCAGCCGCCTTCGGCATAAGTCTGATAAGCCTGTGGGAAACCGGCTGGAGTGGTGACGGCGCCATCAGCCCAGTGACAGCCTTCTTCGTCAGCGGCGCGGCTCAATGGCGCGATGCTTTTGCTGGTGACCTTGCCGGCCTCTTCGAGAATGGCTTCAACGGTTTCGGCGTCGACGGTCTCGGCCAGTGCCGGCAGTTCGGCCCAGAGTTTGGCGACTTCGAACACTTCATTGAGGACGAAGCGCATATCGCGCAGCGGCGCTTTGTAGTCAGCCATGGCAAACCTCGCAAGATCTAAACAGGTGATTCGTGGAATGGTGTTTTCGTTGAGCCGGAGTGTACCTCAACAACTTTTGCGACACATAGGGTCAACCGGTGACTGTTTTGTTATTTTTAGTCACCACAAAAAGATCGCAGCCTGCGGCAGCTCCTACAGATAAAACTCGGTCCCATGTAGGAGCTGCCGAAGGCTCGGGCCGCGATCGGACGATCTTTTGATCTTGCTTAAAGCGCAAACATTTCCGCCGGCAACTTCATCAAACAATCACTCCCTGCCTCGATCGCCGCCCGATGCGCCGCCGTACGCGGCAACAAGCGCTTGAAGTAAAACTCGCAGGTCGCCAACTTGCCCCGCAGGTAATCCGCCTCCCCCTCGCCCGCGTCCAGTTGCGCCTGCGCCACCAATGCCATCCGCAACCACAGATAACCGAGGATGATGTAACCGCTGTACATCAGATAATCCACAGACGCCGCGCCCACCTCATCCGGGTTCTTCATCGCCGCCATCCCGACTTTCATGGTCAAGTCGCCCCACTGCTGGTTCAGTTCATTGAGCTGCGCAACGAAACTGCCCAACTGCGGGTGCTCAGCGTTGGCCGCGCAGAACTTATGGACGATTTTGGTAAAACCGCGCAGCAACTTGCCCTGACTGCCCAGCACCTTGCGTCCGAGCAGGTCCAGCGCCTGAATGCCGTTGGTGCCTTCATAGATCGGTGCAATCCGGCAATCGCGCACCAGTTGCTCCATACCCCATTCGCGAATGAAACCGTGGCCGCCAAACACCTGCATGCCGTGGTTAGTCACTTCCAGCCCGGTGTCGGTCATGAACGCCTTGCAGATTGGCGTGAGGAACGCCAACAGATCTTCGGCCTCCTGACGCGCCTCGGCATCGCTGTTCAGATGCGCGACATCGAGCAACTGTGCGGTGAAGTAGGTCAGCGCACGGTTGCCTTCGTTGAAGGCTTTCATGGTCAGCAGCATGCGCCGCACGTCCGGGTGAACGATGATCGGATCGGCGGCTTTGTCCGGGGCTTTGGCGCCCGTCAGTGAACGCATCTGCAAACGGTCGTTGGCGTATTTGATCGCGCCCTGGAAACTCGCTTCACCCAGACACAAACCCTGCATCCCGGTGCCGAGCCGTGCGTGGTTCATCATGGTGAACATGCAGTTCAGGCCCTTGTTCGGCTCGCCGATCAGGTAACCCTTGGCGCTGTCGAAGTTGAGCACGCAAGTGGCCGAGGCCTTGATGCCCATCTTGTGTTCGATCGAACCGCAGGAAACGCCGTTGCGCTCGCCTGCCTCACCCGCCGCATCCGGCAAGAATTTCGGCACGATAAACAGCGAAATCCCTTTGGTCCCGGCCGGCGCATCCGGCAACTTGGCCAACACCAGATGGATGATGTTATCGCTCATGTCGTGCTCGCCGGCGGAGATGAAAATCTTGCTGCCGGTGACCGCATAACTGCCGTCAGCCTGAGGCACGGCGCGGGTCTTGATGATGCCCAGGTCGGTGCCGCAATGGGCTTCGGTCAGGCACATGGTGCCGGTCCACTGACCGGCGGTGAGTTTGCTCAGGTAGGTGTCTTTTTGCTCAGCGCTGCCGTGGGCGTGGATCGCCGACATCGCGCCGTGGGTCAGGCCCGGGTACATACCCCAGGAGGTATTGCTGGAGCCGACCATCTCGCTGATCACCAGCCCCAGCGAACTTGGCAGCCCTTGGCCGCCGTAGCTCGGATCTGCCGCCAGACCATGCCAGCCACCTTCGACATATTGTGCGAATGCCTGCTTGAAGCCTGTAGGCGTTGTCACCACACCGTTGTCGAAATGGCAGCCCTCTTCGTCACCGCTGCGATTAAGCGGCGCCAGAACGTTCTCGCAGAACTTCGCGCCCTCTTCGAGGATCGCGTTGATCATGTCCGGGCTGGCGTCGTGGGCGCCGAGGGCGGCGTAGTTGCTGTGAAAGTCGAAGACGTGGTCGATCAGAAAGCGCATGTCGCGCAGGGGAGCTTTGTACTCAGGCATGGTGGCTTCTCCGTCAGCAGATTTCTCCAACCTACTGCCGGCCACCACGCCCCACAATCATTGTGCAGGCGCTGAATGCGCCGTCATCACTCAACCTGCGGCCGTATCCATGCGCACCGCGCCGCGACGGTTCTGGCCGAACGCAACCACGCAGTTACGCCCCGCGCCTTTAGCGGCGTAGAGCGCCTCGTCGGCGGACTTCAGCACCTGTTCCGGGTTGCGTTGCTCCACTCGCTCGGCGACGCCGATGCTCACCGTGACCGAAACGCTGGAAGCACCGGAACCGGCGCGGCGCTGACGACCTTGCTGATCATCCTGCGGACGGTTTTCCTGATTGCGCAGTTGAATGTTGTAGGACGCAATCGACTCGCGGATCACTTCAAGGTGTGGCATGCACTCCTCAAGGGTTTTGCCGGCGAACACCAAGGCAAATTCCTCACCGCCATAGCGATACGCCCTACCGCCACCGCTGATCTTCGACAGTTTGCTGGCGACCAGGCGCAACACTTGGTCACCAACATCATGGCCGTGGGTGTCGTTGAATTTCTTGAAGTGGTCAACGTCGCTCATCGCCAGCACGTAATTGCGCCCGAGACGCTGCATGCGCTCGTTGAGCGCACGACGTCCCGGCAGACCGGTGAGCTCGTCGCGGAAGGCCATTTGATAAGCCTCGTGCGCAACGGCAGCGGCGATCATCAACATCACCTGACTGCACATGATGTTCAGGGTGAACGGCAGGATGAAGGTTTTCGGCAGCATCCAGAACACGCCGAGCAGGCCGACCAGTTGCGCCGCATGCAGCGGGCGCGGATTACGCCAGTATTGCCAGGCGAGCAACAGGAATGCCGAGATAAACACCGGGTAGGACAGCTGGATCAGGCTCATCCATGCGCCGTGCAGCGCCGGCCAGCGGATTTCCGAAAGCCAGATCAGCAATGCCTGGGGATAACTCTGCTCAAGGCCCAACGCGACACTGCCAAAAGCCAGCAACACGGCGAAGCGCGCAACCATGTCCTGAAACAGATGCGTGCGTTCCTGCCACGCCGCGAACAGGCCAAACAGCAGCGGCAGCAGTAAACAGACGAGGTGGAAGACCACCGCAGCGTCTTCGCGGACCTTGCCGTTGTCGCGGTAATAGTCGGTCTGGGTATCGAGCAAAAAGTAGGCGATGTACACCGTGAGCATCAGAAACAGTTCGCGCTGACGCCGGTAAACCGCGCAATAAGCGCCACCCAACAGCAGCACCAGGGTCGGCAACACATTGAACAGCGAAGTGAAGAACACGCTGAGGTCTTTGACGTACGCAGCCGCCAACCCCGCAAGTAACAACAGCAGTGAAGGTAGGAAATGGCTGAAACGTACAGCGGAAGAACGCGGCAAGGGTAAAGCTCCGACCCGTCATGGCAAAGAGATGGCATTGTGCCTGCAATGCGTGCAGTTAAGCACACACAATGTGATCCAGATCACACGCAGTCTCTTTAACGGCAGAAAACCTGACTATCTGAGCGTTTTGCCAAGTTTTTTGCCATCCGCGAGCCGCTGGCCATCATCACTGATGGCCAGGCCTGGAGTTATTCCTCACAGATCGTTGTAGAACGGTAGCAACGGCCCCTCCGCAGGGCTGCGTCCTTCGGCGCCGTAGGGCTTGAGCGAGAACAACGCATCCGTCGCTTGCCGGGTGGTGACTCTCGGACTGGCCGGACGCTGGGTCACCGCGTTTTCATCACCGATATGGCCCTGCGGGATGACCAGTGACGGATGATCGAACGGCGCCCGTTCCCAGGCCACACGCGGATCGGTCAGGCCGACTTCCATGAATTTCACCAGCGCGTCGATTTCTTCAGGCGTCAGGTTGAGATTGGTCATGTCCGGATCGAGGTTCGAGGTGTTGTGCTGATTCGCCGAAGGATGCTCGAAACCGCTGGTGTTGTTGGCGTCCTCGCCGCGACGGTCGCCGCCACGGTTGTAGAACTCCATCACCTGTTTGAGCGTCGCGCGGCTGCCGTTGTGGAAGTACGGGCCGGTCAGCGCGATGTTGCGCAAGGTCGGCGTCTTGAAGGCGCCGTCGACCGAATCACGGAAGTTGACGTTGGGTTTAAGCGTGGCATCGCAAGGAATCGCTGCGCTCAGCGGTGCCTCGAAGGTACAGACATCGACGTCCAGCGGATCGGGAATGCTGCCGCCTTGCAACAGCTTGTTGTACTGGCGGCTGAACGACCATGGGTTACCCCAGGCATCCGAGCCACCGAGTGCGAGGTCTTCTGAGGTCGGACGCACACCGGTGTTATAGAAACCGTTGTCGTAAAGGGTGATCAGGTTATCGGCCATGACCATCCGCTCGATGCGTTCACGCGGGTGCATCAGCAAACGGCTGGCAGCATTGGTCAGCTCCGGACCGCCGTGGCAATTGACGCACTTGCCCTTGCCGAGGAACAGGTTCATGCCCTGGACCTGCTGCGCGTTCATGGCGGTTGAATCGCCTTGCAGATAGGCATCAATCGGCGCCTGGTCAGAGATCAGGGTGGATTCGTACATCTGAATCGCCAACCCGAAGAACAGCGGGAAGTTGGCTTCCATCTGCGTATACGGCGCACCGCCCACCAGCACATTTTGCGTGGCGTTCCACAGGCGTGGCTGGAAGGCGTTTTTTATCAATTCGCGATAGGTCGGACGCCGTGCGCCGGATACCGAAGCGAGCACCGAGTCGCTGGAAGAAATCCGCTGTTGCTTGAGCATCAACTGATCAAGCATGCGCCGACCGATGTCGGCGAAAGTGCGGCCGCCGCAGGACATTTCCACCCCGCTACCCGGCGGGCCCACCGCTTGCGACGCGGCAGATGCGTCGTTGAGTGCCAGCCGGACTTTGCTTGCCACGGTGTTGCGCTCGCTGGTCACATAAATGCCCGCATCGGGGTCACGATTGCCAAACGGCGAGAAACCGTTGAAAACGTTGTTGGCGCGGCCATCCCAGAAGTTGCGCACGTTGAACGCAGCGTTGATCACCGAAGGCGCGTTACGCCCAGTGCTGCGACGTACGTTAATGCCGCCGACCTGGAAAATGCCGTCCGGTTGTTGGGTGCATTTGTCGAAGCGCGGTTGATTGGGTTTGACGAAGTTGGCGTCGAACACGCCTTGTGAACCAACCACGTCATCGCTCGAGTAAACGATCGGCGAGTTGCGTTCCAGCGGGTTGCTCAGCACATGGGTCGGGAAATCGGTTTTCTTCAGTGTGTAGTTCGGCCCGCCCTTGCCACCAGACAGTGTCGCGTAGGACGCCACGTCACCGGGAATGTCCGAAGCGACAAAAGGTTTGTTGAAGATCGAGGCGACGTTGGCATTGGTGTGCGCCTGGCCGGGGTTGAGTTGGTTGGTGATGCGGTGATCGACGCCAGCGTGATAGTGGCAGGACGCGCACGCGGTGGCGCCATCGCTGCCGACTTCCATGTCCCAGAACAACGCCTTGCCCAGCAGGATAGCGGCGGAGCGGTTGAGCACGTAGTCGGTCATCAGGTCGACCTTGCGTCCGCCCTCGGTTCCGGAGGGATCGGGCGGCAGCATGCCACGCAAGGACTGCAGGCTTGGCACTTCCGGTACCGGCGGATCCACCTCTGCGGGATCTGCCGCCATGGCACTGGAGGCAACAAGTGCGAGGATTAACCAGACAAGTCGGCAGATGTTCATGTGCTTCACCCTGACGTTGTTGTTATGCGTTTTGCCGGGCGAGAGGCGTCGTGGAACAGCACAGGATTTCTCGTGAGCGCCGGTTAATCTGCGCAGTGCAATTAATTGGCCATCCTTTCGAGAAACATTTTGAATCAATAAACACGAGAAAGGCGCGCTGTCAGCTCACCGTTTCTGCTGGGGAACCGTCCCCAGTGTTGGGGATAAATCCAGAACAAAAAAAACCGCCGCCCCCAAAGGAGCAGCGGTTTTTCAAAAGACTGCGCTAAGGCTTAGTAGCCCAGTGCGAAGTCTTCTTCTTTCATGTCCATCAGGTTGTTGGCGCCCGACAGCATGGTGGCCACGTGCGTGCGGGTACGCGGCAGGATGCGCTGGAAGTAGAAGCGCGCAGTTTGCAGCTTGGCGGTGTAGAACGCTGCGTCGCCGGTGCCTTCTGCCAGCTTTTCAGCAGCCAGACGCGCCATGTCGGCCCAGAAGTAAGCCAGGCAGGCATAACCGGAGTACATCAGGTAGTCCACGGAAGCCGCGCCGACTTCTTCGCGATCTTTCATGGCGGCCATACCGACCTTCATGGTCAGCTCGCCCCATTCCTTGTTGATTGCCGCCAACGGTGCGACGAACTCTGCAACGGCTTCGTTGCCTTCGTTGTTCTGGCAGAACTTGTGGACGATCTTGGTGAAGCCCTTCAGAGCTTCGCCTTGAGTCATCAGCACTTTACGGCCCAGCAGGTCGAGTGCCTGGATACCGGTGGTGCCTTCGTACAGCATCGAAATGCGGCTGTCGCGAACGTTCTGCTCCATGCCCCACTCGGCGATGAAGCCGTGGCCGCCGTAGATCTGAACGCCGTGGTTAGCGGATTCGAAACCGACTTCGGTCATGAACGCTTTGGCGATCGGAGTCATGAAGGCCAGCAGTGCGTCGGCTTTCTTTTTCTCTTCTTCATCGACGCCGTACTTGACGATGTCGACCTGTTTGGCGGTGAAGTACACCATCGCACGGTTGCCTTCGGCGAACGCCTTCATGGTCAACAGCATGCGGCGTACATCCGGGTGCACGATGATCGGGTCAGCGGCTTTTTCCGGCGCTTTCGGGCCAGTCAGCGAGCGCATTTGCAGACGATCGCGAGCGTATTTCAGGCCGCCCTGGAAACCGATCTCGGCGTGGGCCAGACCCTGCAGTGCGGTACCCAGACGTGCGGTGTTCATAAAGGTGAACATGCAGTTCAGGCCTTTGTTCGCCGGACCGATCAGGAAACCGGTGGCGCCGTCGAAGTTCATCACGCAGGTAGCGTTGCCGTGGATGCCCATCTTGTGTTCCAGCGAACCGCAGCTCACTGCGTTGCGTGCACCGACGGTACCATCAGCATTGGGCATGAACTTCGGAACGATGAACAGCGAGATGCCTTTGGTGCCAGCCGGTGCGTCCGGCAGGCGGGCCAGCACGATGTGGACGATGTTGTCGGCCATGTCGTGTTCGCCGGCCGAGATGAAGATCTTGGTGCCGGAAACTTTGTAGGAACCATCAGCCTGAGGTTCGGCCTTGGTGCGCAACATGCCCAGGTCGGTGCCGCAGTGCGGTTCGGTCAGGCACATGGTGCCGGTCCATTCGCCGGAAACCAGTTTGGTCAGATAGGCTTCTTGCTGCTCTGGGGTGCCGTGCTCGGAGATGGTGTTCATCGCGCCGTGCGACAGGCCTGGGTACATGCCCCACGACCAGTTGGCTTCGCCAACCATTTCGCTCACGGCCAGACCCAACGACTCCGGCAGGCCTTGGCCGCCGTGCTCAACATCGTGCGCCAGGCTTGGCCAGCCGCCTTCAACGAATTGCTTGTAAGCCTCTTTGAAGCCCGTCGGGGTTTTCACGCCGGACTCGCTCCAGGTGCAACCTTCGAGGTCGCCCACGCGGTTCAGCGGTGCCAGTACCTGCTCACAAAACTTGGCGCCTTCTTCGAGAATGGCGTCAACCATGTCCGGAGTTGCGTCTGCGCAAGCCGGAAGGCTCTGATAGTGCGCTTCGTAGCCGAGCAGTTCGTCACGAACGAAGCGAATATCACGCAAGGGGGCCTTGTAGTCAGGCATAGCGATAAACCTCTGCTGATGTAACCGGGAATGAACGACCGTGTTGATTTGTTGTGACGGTCAAACAGTTGTTTGAAACATACGTTTACGCCGAAATCTTGTCAAGCGTCGATCTTTTGCCGTTCGTCATCAGAATTTTCAAACGCCGCCCACGGCAATCCGCCATGAGCTCGAACGAGTCACGGACGCTGAAAAAAGATTAGTTGAGGGAGAAGGACTTACAACGAAAAACGCCGCGACAAGGCGCGGCGTTCTGCATGCAGACTGGAATAACTCAGGCGAACGTATCGATGATCGTACCGAGTACTTCATCCGACGCCTTGACGACCTTCACGCCCAGCTCAGCCTGAATTTTGCCTTGGGACATCTCGACCATATTGCTGGCCAGATCCGATTGCTGGGCACGATCAACACCACGCAGACGATCAATCTGCACTTCGGACGACTGGCTGGTCACCGAACGCTCAATCGTATTGTTGGCAATCTGGCTGGCAGCCTGATCGACGCGGTTCTGCCCGCTCTGAATCGAGCTCAGACCTGCATAAAAAGCTGTGTTACCGGAGATTTCCATAACGGTTCTCATCCCTGGGAAGGATCAATGGCTGCCATTGAAGCAGAGGCGCCAGAAAAACACCCGTCAAAAACACTAATGGCACAGTGCCTGCCCATAGAGAAAAGCTTAGTCGAGCAGATCCAGTTGCAAATGATCCGCCACCGCTTCCGCGCTCAAGGTCTTGAGTTTCGGCACGCGCCCCAGACACGGCGCCGGAATCCGCTCGGCCAATGTCGCGAGGTTTTCTTCCAGCCGCGACGTCTTCGGATCGATGATATTCGCCACCCACCCGGCCAACTGCAGACCATCACGGGCAATCGCTTCCGCCGTCAGCAAGGCATGACTGATGCAACCCAGCCGCACTCCCACTACCAGAATCACCGGCAACTTCAGCGCAATCGCCAGATCCGACAGATTATCCTGATCGGCCAATGGCACCCGCCAGCCTCCCGCGCCTTCGATCAGGGTGAAATCGGCATTCATCGCCAGAATCTCGCGCATCGGCGCCAGCAGCGATTGCACGGTCAAGGCCACACCCGCTTCACGCGCCGCCAGATGCGGAGCAATCGCCGGCTCGAACGCCACCGGATTGACCTGTTGATAAGTCAGCGGCAGCGAACATTCGGCCAACAGCGCCAATGCATCGGAATTGCGCAGCCCCTTGGGCGTCACTTCGCATCCTGACGCCACCGGTTTGCCCGCCGCTGTACTTAGCCCGGCAGAGCGCGCCGCGTGCAGCAACCCGGCGGCGACCGTGGTCTTGCCGACATCGGTGTCCGTGCCGGTGATGAAATAGGCTGCGCTCATACGGGTTTCTCCAACACGGCGTAGACCACCTGATAAGTCGCCGGCAATCCCGAGGCCTCACGGAACTGCTCGTAAGCGTCGACCAGCCCGAGAAGCCGCGCGCGCCCGGTCAAACCGCCCGGGCGCCCGGGATTCAGATTGTGCGCACCCAAGGCTTTCAACTCATGGGTCAAACTGCGCACATCCGGGTAGTGCAACACGTGCGGCTGATTCTCCAGACTCAACGTGCGCAAGCCACTGGCCGCACACAATTGTTCATAGCGGGCGAACTCGCGGAAGCGATTGACGTGCACCATCCCGTCGACCTGCCGCCAGCTGTCGCGCAACTCAAACAGCGTCCCTACACAAAGACTAGCAAACGCGAAGACCCCACCCGGTTTCAGCACGCGAAAAGCTTCGCTGAGCACTGCATCAAAGTCCGCGCACCACTGCACCGCAAGACTGGAGAAGATCAGGTCGCAAGTCGAGTCCTGCAACGGCAGACGCTCCGCATCGCCGGCAATGAAATGCTCGGCACCACCCAATGGCCGCGCGTGCTCAAGCATGCCTTCAGCGATATCCAGCGCCAGACCGTGACCCTCGGCAAACCGCGAAGCCAACGCGCGGGTGAAATAACCCGTGCCACAACCCAGATCCAGCCAACACGCAGGCACAAATTCCTGCGGCAAACGCTCAACCAACTGTGTACCAACATCACGTTGCAACTCGGCGACGCTGTCGTAACTGGCCGCCGCGCGAGAAAAAGAGGCCGCGACCTGACGCTTGTCAGGCAAGCCGCCAGGCAGCACAAGAGACAAATCAGTCATCACCGCACTCATGTAAAAAAGCCTGGATAGCGCCCGCCAGTCCGTGGGGGTCTTCCAGAAGAAACGCATGACAGGCCTGTTCGATCAGACCTATTTCGATATCCGGCAACAGGGCGAACAATGCCCCCGCCGCTTCCGCCGGGACCAGACCGTCCTGCCCGGCGAACAAATGAAACTGCGGGCCACGAAACGCCTGCAATGCTTCGCGGGTGTCCAGTTGTGCGAGCAGTTCCAGTCCCGCCATCAGCGCCGCCGGCGCGGTATTCGGCGCGCCGCCCAACAACAATCTCGACAAGCCGCGCGGATCTTGCGCGCCTTGAGCACAGAGCAGCGAGAAGCGTTTGAGAGTTGTGCGCGGATCGGCCTGGCAACCGGCGAGAAACACGTCGAAAGTCTCGCCGGGCATCGCGTTCGGCCACTGCTCATGGGCAACGAAAGAAGGATTGCTCGCCAGCGTCAGCAAACCGCAGCAACGCTCGCCACGCCGTGCCGCCAGCTCGGACGCGAGCATGCCGCCCAACGACCAGCCACCCAGCCAGACGTCCTGAGGAATGCTTTCATCAAGTTCGTCGAGCCAGTCCTGCAGGTCGCTGGAATCCAGTTCCGGCAGCGGCTCGATATCGACTTTCAGATGTTCATCGAGCCCTTGCAACGCCGCAGCCAGAGGCTCCATCGGCGACACGCCGAGGCCCCAGCCGGGCAGCAGAATCAGGCGATTACGCATGGCTTGGCTCCGACGACAGTTGGGCAAAGCAATCGGCCAGTCCCTCTAACAATAGCTGCACCTGCGCCTCGCTGTGGGCGGCGGTCAGGGTCACGCGCAAACGGGCGCTGCCGGCAGGCACGGTCGGCGGACGAATCGCGGTGACCATCAGTCCGCGCTCGCGCAACATCTGCGACAACCGCACCGCGCGCCCGGCATCACCGATCATGATCGGCTGGATCGGCGTAAAACTGTCCATCAGCTCCAGACCGATCTGCTCGGCGCCCTGGCGGAATTGGCGAATCAGCGTCTGCAGATGTTCACGACGCCAGTGTTCAGTGCGCAGCAGCTCCAGACTTTTCAGCGTCGCGCAGGCCAGTGCCGGTGGCTGGCTGGTGGTGTAGATGTACGGGCGGGCGAACTGGATCAGACTTTCGATCAACTCTTCGCTGCCAGCGACAAATGCCCCCGCCGTGCCGAACGCTTTGCCGAGGGTGCCGACCAGTACCGGCACATCCTCCTGACTCAAACCGAAATGCTCGACGATGCCGCCGCCGTTCGCACCCAGCGGCCCGAAACCGTGAGCGTCATCGACCATCAACCACGCACCTTTGGCCTTGGCTTCACAGGCCAGCGCCGGCAGATCCGCGAGGTCGCCGTCCATGCTGAACACACCGTCGGTTACCACCAACGTATTGCCGGTGGCTTTCTCCAGCCTTTTGGCCAGGCTCACCGCATCGTTGTGCAAATAACGATTGAAACGCGCGCCAGACAACAGACCCGCATCCAATAACGAAGCGTGATTGAGGCGATCTTCCAGCACCGTATCGCCCTGCCCGACCAGCGCCGTGACCGCACCGAGATTGGCCATGTAACCAGTGGTGAACAGCAGCGCACGCGGGCGGCCAGTGAGGTCAGCCAACGCTTCTTCCAGTGCGTGATGCGGGCCGCTGTGGCCGATCACCAGATGCGAGGCGCCACCACCGACGCCCCAGCGTTCAGCACCGGCGCGCCAGGCTTCGATCACTTGCGGGTGATTGGCCAGGCCGAGGTAATCGTTGTTACAGAAGGCAAGCAACGGTTTGCCGTCGACCACCACTTGCGGGCCTTGCGGGGACTCGAGCAGCGGTCGCTGGCGATAGAGGTTTTCGGCACGACGGGCAGCAAGGCGTGCGGCGAGATCGAAAGACATGCAGGCCTCACATCTGAAAAATGACTGTGTAGGAGCTGCCGAAGGCTGCGAACTTTTGATGTTGTTTTTTAAAGACAAGATCAAAAGATCGCAGCCTTCGGCAGCTCCTACATGGAATCCGTATGGCGATCAGACGGCGGCGTTATAGAACTGCTCGCTGCTCTTCTGCTCAACCAATGCCTGCTCGATCGCGGCTTGGTGCACCTCATCGGAATGCTCTTCACGGGCTTCCGGCTGAATACCCAAACGCGCAAACAGTTGCATGTCCTTGTCCGCCTGCGGGTTGGCGGTGGTCAGCAGTTTGTCGCCGTAGAAAATCGAGTTGGCACCGGCGAAGAAGGCGAGGGCCTGCATCTGCTCGTTCATCGCTTCGCGGCCGGCGGACAGGCGCACGTGAGATTGCGGCATGAGTATGCGAGCCACGGCGAGCATGCGGATGAAGTCGAACGGATCGACATCTTCGGCGTTTTCCAGTGGCGTACCGGCGACTTTCACCAGCATGTTGATCGGCACCGATTCCGGATGCTCCGGCAGGTTGGCCAACTGGATCAGCAGATTGGCGCGGTCGTCCAGCGACTCGCCCATGCCGAGGATGCCGCCGGAGCAGATTTTCATCCCCGACTCACGCACGTAGGCCAGCGTCTGCAGGCGCTCGCTGTAAGTACGGGTAGTGATGATGCTGCCGTAGAACTCGGGCGACGTGTCGAGGTTGTGGTTGTAGTAATCGAGACCGGCCTTGGCCAGCGCTTCGGTCTGATCCTGATCGAGACGACCGAGGGTCATGCAGGTCTCCAGGCCCATGGCCTTTACGCCTTCAACCATTTTCAGCACGTACGGCATGTCTTTCGCCGACGGGTGCTTCCACGCCGCGCCCATGCAGAACCGTGTCGAACCGATGGCCTTGGCGCGGGCAGCCTCTTCGAGGACCTTCTGCACTTCCATCAGTTTTTCTTTTTCAAGGCCGGTGTTGTAGTGACCGGACTGCGGGCAGTACTTGCAGTCTTCCGGGCAGGCGCCGGTCTTGATCGACAGCAGGGTCGAGACTTGCACGCGGTTGGCGTTGAAATGTGCGCGGTGCACCGTTTGCGCCTGGAACAGCAAGTCGTTGAAAGGCTGTACGAAGAGTGCTCTGACTTCGGCCAGAGACCAGTCGTGACGCAGGGTGGCGGTGGTGCTCGCGCTCATGGGTAGTTCCTTGGTTATGCTTGGCTGGCGGCTGCGGGAATGGAATACCCACAGGCGCGACACGGATGTTCGGCATATTTAAGGAAGAGTCATGCGCTGTCAACCACGACACAAAGGACAGGTTTACATCTGTTTAAATAATATACAGCCCTGCCTGCTTTGCGATGAGCCGGCAGAAGCAGAAATGCCAATCTGCGTGGCCTGCGAAACCGATCTGCCCTGGCTCGGCGACCACTGCCAGACCTGCGCCTTGCCACTCCTCGCCGCGGGCCTGACCTGCGGCGAGTGCCTGCTAGAGCCGCCGGCGTTCGAACAGGTGGTGGTGCCATGGCAGTATGGCTTCCCTGTAGACAGTTTGATTACGCGCTTTAAACACAACGCAAAATGGCCGTTTGGCCACCTGCTCGCCGACGTTCTCGGGCAATACCTGCAACATCGCTTCGATGAGGGTTTGCCAAGGCCGGAGGCGTTGTTGCCGGTGCCGCTGGCGGGTAAACGTCTGCGCCAACGCGGATTCAATCAGGCTGCGATGCTGGCGCGGTGGTTGAGTCAGTCACTGGATCTGCCGTGCGAAGAACAGGTTCTGCGGCGAGTCAAGGAGACGGACGCACAGCAGGATCTCGACGCCAAGGCGCGTAAACGCAATCTGCGTAATGCTTTCAACCTCATGCCGGATACGCAGATAAAAGACCGACATCTCGCACTGGTTGACGACGTATTGACCACTGGCGCGACCGCACAGGCTCTCGCCCGGTTGCTGATAAACGCTGGCGCCGCCCGGGTCGATGTCTATTGTCTGGCGCGCACGCCAAAGCCCGGAGCCTGAATATTGAACAATCCCCTGTGGGAGCGAGCCTGCTCGCGAAGTGGCCAGCACATTCAAAATCAATGTTGGCTGACACTACGCTTTCGCGAGCAGGCTCGCTCCCACAGGGTTCTGCGTCAGGCTTGACTCTCGCGTTGCGAGCGGCCAACTTCCTCCCCCACCGCCACAGCAAAAAAGCACCCCATCCATGTCCATGCCTTCCCTGTTGTCCCAGCACATCGTCCGCCGTCCGCAGCGCATCGCCTTGCTGCAACACATCGCCGAGCAGGGTTCGATCACCCGCGCCGCGAAGAGCGCAGGCCTGAGCTACAAGGCGGCGTGGGACGCCATCGATGAGTTGAACAACCTGGCGCAAAAACCATTGGTCGAGCGTGCCGTCGGTGGCAAGGGTGGCGGCGGTGCGAAACTGTCCAGCGAAGGCGAGCGCGTTTTGCGCCTGTATCAGAAGCTGCAAGCCTTGCAGGCCCAAGTGCTGGAGGCGGCGGAAGATGCCAGCGATCTGGATCTGCTCGGTCGTTTGATGCTCAGAACCAGCGCGCGCAACCAGTTGCACGGCAAAGTCGTGGCGATCGAAGCGCAGGGCCGCAATGACCTGATCCGTCTCGAACTGGCCGAAGGGCTGTGCCTCGACGCGCAGATCACCCACGACAGCACCGTGCATCTGGAGCTGCAAAGCGGTACCGAAGTGGTGGCGCTGATCAAGGCTGGCTGGCTGGAATTGCTCGGCACCGAGCAATCTGCAACGTCTGGTCACAATCTTCTGAAGGGCACTATCGAAGCGATTCTCGACGCCGAGGACGGCCCTAGCGAAGTGCGCATTACCCTGCCCAACGGCCATACCCTCTGCGCCTTGGCTGAGCCGCTCGATTTGCGCACTCGCGGGCTGACCGTCGAGCAACCGGTGCAGGTGCAGTTTTCGCCGTCCAATGTGCTGATCGGCACACCGCTGTAATCAGGCGCTGCAACGAAAGCGTCATCGACGCTCATTAAGGTAGCTGCCAAAACCAAGCAGGGAGCCTGATGTGAGCCTATTAGAAGAAAACCAATCCACTGACCTGGAAAAAATGGTCGGCCTCAGCCGTCGCGGTTTCATCGGCGCCGGCGCACTGTGTGGCGCGGCAATGTTCCTCGGCGGTAGTCTGTTGAGTCGCAGCGCGCTGGCCACCGGCGTCAGCGCCGGCAACAGCCGCCTGCTCGGTTTCGAGAGCATTCCCGCTGCGACCACCGATGTCATCACGCTGCCCAAAGGCTACAAGTCTTCTGTGCTGATCAGTTGGGGCCAGCCATTGCAGAAAAACGGCCCGGCCTTCGACCCTAGCGGTAACGGCACCGCCGCCGCACAGGAAGTGCAATTCGGCGACAACAACGACGGCATGAGCCTGTTCGCCTTCCCCGACGACCGCAATCGCGCGTTGATGGCGATCAACAACGAATACACCAACTACCGCTACCTCTACCCGCACGGCGGCATGCCGCAATCGGCCGAAGACGTGCGCAAGGCACTGGCCTGCGAAGGCGTGTCGGTGATTGAAGTGCAGCGCAAGAACGGTCAGTGGCAGTTCGTTCAGGGTTCGCGCTACAACCGCCGCATTCACGGCAACTCGCCGCTGCGCATCAGCGGCCCGGCAGCCGGTCACGAATTGATGAAAACCGCCGCCGACAAACACGGCAAAAAAGTCCTCGGCACCTTCCAGAACTGCGCCAACGGTAAAACGCCGTGGGGCACTTACCTGACCTGCGAAGAAAACTTCACCGACTGCTTCGGCAGCAGCAACGCCCAGCAGCAGTTCGACCCGGCGCAAAAGCGCTACGGCGTCACGGTCGCCAGCCGCGAAATCAACTGGCACCCGTACGACCCGCGCTTCGACATGGCGAAAAACCCCAACGAACTCAACCGTCACGGCTGGGTGGTCGAGATCGATCCGTTCGATCCGCAATCGACCCCGGTCAAACGCACCGCGCTGGGCCGCTTCAAGCATGAAAACGCCGCCCTGGCCGAGACCGACGACGGTCGCGCCGTGGTGTACATGGGCGACGACGAGCGTGGCGAGTTCATCTACAAGTTTGTCAGCCGCGACCGCATCAACCACCGCAACGCCAAGGCTAACCGCGACATCCTCGACCACGGCACCCTGTACGTGGCCAAGTTCGATGCTGGCGACAGCAACCCCGATCACCCGAAAGGCCAGGGCCAGTGGATCGAGCTGACCCACGGCAAAAACGGCATCGACGCCAGCAGTGGTTTTGCCGATCAGGCCGAAGTGCTGATCCATGCGCGCCTCGCCGCCAGCGTAGTCGGCGCAACGCGCATGGACCGCCCGGAATGGATCGTCGTCAGTCCGAAGGACGGCCAGGTCTATTGCACCCTGACCAACAACGCCAAGCGCGGCGAAGACGGGCAACCAGTGGGCGGACCGAACCCGCGTGAGAAGAACGTTTACGGGCAGATCCTGCGCTGGCGCACCGACCGTGACGATCACGCGTCGAAGACGTTTGCCTGGGACCTGTTTGTGGTCGCTGGCAACCCAGGCGTGCACGCCGGGACGCCGAAAGGTGGCTCGAAAAACATCACCCCGCAGAACATGTTCAACAGCCCGGATGGTTTGGGCTTCGACAAGGCCGGGCGTTTGTGGATTCTCACCGACGGTGATTCGAGCAATGCTGGGGACTTTGCCGGGATGGGCAACAACCAGATGCTTTGCGCCGACCCCAAGACCGGTGAGATTCGCCGCTTCATGGTCGGGCCGATTGGTTGTGAGGTGACGGGGATCAGCTTCTCGCCGGATCAGAAAACCCTGTTTGTCGGGATTCAGCATCCGGGGGAGAACGGCGGGTCGACGTTCCCTGAGCATCTGCCGAATGGCAAGCCGCGCTCCTCGGTGATGGCGATTACCCGTGAGGACGGCGGGGTCGTGGGCGCCTGACAGACCGCCTTCGCGAGCAGGCTCGCTCCCACATTGGGAATGCGATCCCCTGTAGGAGTGAGCCTGCTCGCGATAGCGTCAGCACAGACACCAAACCCCTAAGGGCCTGCCATCTGCGCTACCATGCTGGGCCGGACGCGGCAGCCTGCTGCGCGCAGGAGTCAGCATGGCCCACCCGTTTGAAACCCTCACCCCCGACCTCGTGCTCGATGCCGTTGAAAGCATCGGCTTCCTCAGCGATGCGCGCATTCTGGCGCTCAACAGCTACGAAAACCGCGTTTATCAGGTCGGCATCGAAGACTCCGAACCGCTGATTGCCAAGTTCTACCGTCCGCAGCGCTGGACCAACGAAGCGATTCTCGAAGAACACAAGTTCACCTTCGAGCTGGCCGACGTTGAAATTCCGGTCGTGGCACCGCTGATCCACAACGGCGAAACCCTGCACGAGCATGCCGGCTTCCGCTTCACTCTGTTCCCGCGTCGTGGCGGTCGTGCACCTGAGCCGGGTAATCTCGATCAGCTGTATCGCCTCGGCCAGTTGCTCGGGCGGATTCACGCGGTCGGCGCGACCAAGCCGTTCGAACACCGTGAAGCGCTCGCCGTGCAGAACTTCGGCCACGCCTCGCTGAACACCTTGCTCGAAGGCAACTTCATTCCGAAAAGCCTGCTGCCGGCCTACGAGTCCGTCGCCCGCGACCTGCTCAAGCGCGTGGAAGATGCTTACGCCAACACACCGCACCAGAACATCCGCATGCACGGCGATTGCCACCCCGGCAACATGATGTGCCGCGACGAAATGTTCCACATCGTCGACCTCGACGACTGCCGCATGGGCCCGGCGGTGCAAGACATCTGGATGATGCTCGCCGGCGACCGCCAGGAATGTCTCGGGCAGTTGTCGGAATTGATGGATGGCTACAACGAGTTCCACGATTTCGACCCGCGCGAACTGGCACTGATCGAGCCGCTGCGCGCCTTGCGCCTGATGCACTACAGCGCCTGGCTAGCGCGGCGCTGGGATGACCCGGCGTTCCCGCACAGCTTTCCGTGGTTCGGCACCGAACGTTATTGGGGCGATCAGGTGTTGGCGTTGCGTGAGCAATTGTCCGCGCTCAACGAAGAACCGCTGAAACTCTTCTGATCAAAGATCAAAAGATCGCAGCCTTCGGCAGCTCCTACCCTGGAATACATTCCCCTGTAGGAGCTGCCGAAGGCTGCGATCTTTTTGCGTTCTGACACGACACATCTATACAACCTCCTTACAATCCCTCCTTTGTTAGCTGCCTAAGCAAGGATTCTGCATGCAAGCCGCCAACCCGCGTCGCGGGTACATTCTGGGCCTGAGTGCCTACATCATCTGGGGCCTGTTCCCGATCTACTTCAAAGCTATCGCCGAAGTGCCGGCCGTCGAGATCATCATCCATCGGGTGCTGTGGTCGGCGCTGTTCGGTGCGCTGCTGCTGATGGTGTGGAAACACCCGGGCTGGTTGCGCGAACTGCTCGACAATCCCAAACGCTTGGCGATTCTGGCGCTGAGCGGCACGTTGATCGCGGCTAACTGGCTGACCTACGTGTGGTCGGTGAATAACGGGCGCATGCTCGAAGCGAGCCTCGGTTACTACATCAACCCGTTGGTAAACGTGCTCTTGGGCATGTTGATTCTCGGCGAACGCTTGCGCCGGATGCAGTGGATCGCGGTCGGCCTGGCGGCGGTCGGTGTGGCGCAGCAGGTGTGGCAGGTCGGCAGTCTGCCGTGGGTGTCGCTGGTGCTGGCGCTGACGTTCGGCTTCTACGGTCTGATCCGTAAGCAGGCACCGGTCAAGGCGTTGCCGGGGCTGGTGGTGGAAACCTGGATGCTGGTGCCGATTGCCATCGCCTGGCTGCTGTTCAACCAGACCGCAACCAGCGCGCAACCGGAGTTCTGGACCACGTCCCAAGCCTGGTGGCTGGTGGCGGCCGGTCCGGTGACGTTGGTGCCGCTGGTGTGCTTCAACGCCGCCACGCGCCACTTGCCGTACACCACGATCGGTTTCCTGCAATACCTGGCGCCGACCCTGGTGCTGTTGCAAGCCGTACTGCTGTTCGGCGAGCACTTGTCGTCGAGCACGCTGGTCGCGTTTATCTTCATCTGGGCCGGTCTGGCCGTTTACAGCGTCGATGCGGTGATCAGTTTGCGTCGGCGCAGCTGATCAAAAAACGCACAAACCCTCGCAGGCCGCGATTCTCGTGGCCTGCATCGTTCCTTCCCAAGGTTATCCACAGCGTGATCCCCGCCGTTTGTGTGCAAGTCACTGAATGTTGGCGGTTTTTTGATCAGTTCCGTGAAAGCCCCGGCCGGCTTGACGCTGCGCCCGGTCTCTACAGGTTATCCACAGGCAGGTGCACGTTAAAACTGGATAACCCGCTCAGCGCTTAAACGTCTGTGCGTAACACCAGTTCGACCATCAGATCGTCGGCCAGGGTTTCCAGGCGCGACTGCAAGACGTCGAGCGACAAGGTCAGCGGCACCGCAAGAATCGCTTCGGCGTGAAACAGCGGCTCGCTGCTCATCGGTGCCGGACGCACTTCCGTCACCAGTCGCTCAAGGTTGACGCCCTGCTCGCTCAACAGCCGGGTGATGTCGCGGACAATGCCGGGCCGATCATTGCCCACCAGTTCCATGGCAATCGGTTTCCAGGTGCAGGACTGCTCGATACCACTTTCGGCAATCAACACGCGGATGCCGTGAGCTGACAGCGCTTGTAGGGAATCGACTAATTCGTCGTAAGCCTCCGCCGGCACGCCCACCCGAAGAATCCCCGCGAACTGCCCGGCCATCCTCGACATTCGGCTTTCCAGCCAGTTACCGCCATGCTCGGCGATGCATTGGGCGATGCGCTCGACCTGTCCGGGCTTGTCCGGGGCGAAAACAGTGAGTACGAGATGGTCCATGGCGTCGCCCTCTTGTCATGACTTTTGTTATAGAAGGGGAAGTATAGGCAAGGGTCGAATTTGCGTTGAGGCGACCGACGCTTTCGCGAGCAGGCTCGCTCCCACATAAACCGCTGCCATAGCAGCCAAATAGCATTTATGTGTACAACTTTTTATATTTAGCTGGAACAATCCAATGGTTTTTTGAGAACATCCCGTTCCGCGATGTGACCGCAATGCGACATGAGGTCGCAGAACGACGTAATTAGTCTGATTTTCACAAGCGCAACTCATCATGTAGTATGCCGCAGCGCGCACTACATAACGCTGGATCGATGTCTGCCCAAGGCCTGTTCGCAACCCTGAAAGCCCCGTCAGCAAGGCCCCAAGCCGTTGATTGGTCCCAGCCCAGCCGCCCGCAATGGCATGTACTGGTCGGCAGGTTTGTGGTTTAAATGGCCAGAGGCTTCATTGTCAAATTGAAGAGCTGAAAAGCGAAATAGCTGAGCAGAGTGAGGCAAGCAATGACTGAACACGTTCAAGTCGGTGGCCTGCAGGTCGCCAAAGTCCTGTTCGACTTCGTGAACAACGAAGCCATTCCCGGTACCGGCCTCACCGCCGACAAATTCTGGGAAGGTGCCGACAAGGTCATTCATGACCTGGCGCCGAAGAACAAAGCCCTACTCGCCAAACGCGATGACTTCCAGGCTCGTATCGATGCCTGGCACCAGGAACGCAACGGTCAGGCGCACGACGCCGTGGCCTATAAAGCCTTCCTGCAAGAAATCGGTTATCTGCTGCCAGAAGCGGCTGATTTCCAGGCAACGACACAAAACGTCGATGATGAAATCGCCCGTACCGCCGGCCCGCAACTCGTGGTGCCGGTGATGAACGCCCGCTTCGCTCTCAATGCCTCGAACGCCCGCTGGGGTTCGCTGTATGACGCCCTCTACGGCACCGACGCGATCAGCGAAGACGGTGGCGCGGAAAAAGGCAAAGGCTACAACAAGGTGCGTGGCGACAAAGTCATCGCCTTCGCCCGAGCCTTCCTCGACGAAGCTGCGCCATTGGCTGCTGGCTCCCATGTCGATTCGACCGCCTACAAAATCGCTGACGGCAAACTGCTGGTCACCCTCAAGGGCGGCAGCAACACTGGCCTGCGCGATGACGCGCAACTGATCGGTTTCCAGGGCGACGCCAATGCGCCGATCGCCATCCTGCTGAAACACAACGGTCTGCACTTCGAGATCCAGGTCGACGCCACCACTCCGGTTGGCCAGACCGACGCCGCCGGCGTCAAAGACATCCTGATGGAAGCGGCGCTGACCACCATCATGGACTGCGAAGACTCCGTGGCCGCCGTCGATGCCGACGACAAAGTGGTGATCTACCGCAACTGGCTCGGCCTGATGAAGGGCGACCTGGCGGAATCCGTGTCCAAGGGTGGCCAGACCTTCACCCGCACCATGAACCCGGATCGCACCTACACCGCGCCGAATGGCGGTGAAGTGACGCTGCACGGTCGTTCGCTGTTGTTCGTGCGCAACGTTGGTCACCTGATGACCATCGACGCGATCCTCGACAGTCAAGGTAACGAAGTGCCGGAAGGCATCCTCGACGGTCTGGTCACTTGCCTCGCGGCGATGCACAACCTCAATGGCAACACCTCGCGCCGCAACACCCGCACCGGTTCGGTCTACATCGTTAAACCGAAGATGCACGGCCCGGAAGAAGCAGCGTTCACCAACGAACTCTTCGGCCGCATCGAAGACGTGCTGGGCCTTACGCGCAACACTCTGAAAGTCGGGATCATGGACGAGGAGCGCCGTACCACGGTCAACCTCAAGGCCTGCATCAAGGCAGCCAGCGAGCGCGTGGTGTTCATCAACACCGGTTTCCTCGACCGCACCGGCGACGAAATCCACACCTCCATGGAAGCAGGCCCGGTTGTGCGCAAGGCTGACATGAAGGCTGAGAAGTGGATCGGCGCCTACGAAAACTGGAACGTCGATATCGGTCTGAGCACCGGCCTGCAAGGTCGTGCGCAAATCGGTAAAGGCATGTGGGCAATGCCCGACCTGATGGCCGCGATGCTTGAGCAGAAAATCGCGCACCCTCTGGCCGGCGCCAACACCGCTTGGGTGCCATCGCCGACTGCTGCTGCGCTGCACGCGCTGCACTACCACAAGGTCGACGTGTTCGCCCGCCAGGCCGAATTGGCCAAACGTGCTCGCGCTTCGGTAGACGACATCCTGACCATTCCGCTGGCGGTCAATCCGAACTGGACGCCGGAGCAGATCAAGAACGAACTGGACAACAATGCCCAGGGCATTCTCGGTTACGTGGTGCGTTGGATCGACCAGGGTGTTGGCTGCTCGAAAGTACCGGACATCAATGACGTCGGCCTGATGGAAGACCGTGCCACGCTGCGTATCTCCAGCCAGCACATCGCCAACTGGCTGCGCCACGGTGTGGTCACCGAAGCGCAAGTGATGGAAAGCCTCAAGCGCATGGCGCCGGTGGTGGATCGTCAAAACGCCAACGATCCGCTGTACCGTCCGCTGGCACCGAACTTCGACAGCAACATCGCCTTCCAGGCGGCGGTCGAACTGGTGATCGAGGGCACCAAACAGCCGAATGGTTACACCGAGCCGGTATTGCACCGTCGTCGTCGCGAGTTCAAAAAGGCCAACGGCCTGTAACTTGCGCTGAATGCCGGACATGAAAAAGCCCTGATCGAGAGATCAGGGCTTTTTTGTTAGTGCGGTGTGGGCTGGTATTTGTGGAGGGCTTAAGATCGATCCCCCTCACCCCAGCCCTCTCCCCCAAGGGGTAGAGGGGGAAAGGGAGCCGATCTCTGTGCTTTTCAAAACCGGAGTTCGACTGAGGAATTTCAGGTCGGTGTACCTTGCACATCCACCGCGGTCAGTCCCCTCTCCCTGTGGGCGGTCCGACGTTTCGGGAGGGCTAGGGTGAGGGGCTTTTAAGGATCGATACCCAACTCGTGTTTGACCAGACCGAGCAACTTGCCCGTATCAATCGGCTTGAGCAGAAAATCCACCACGCTCAAATGCATCGCCGCAATCGCGTCTTTCACATCGGCATCGCCGGACACAATAATGATCGGCATCGCCGCCCTTACTGACTCGCGCACCTGGCGGATCAACTCAAGCCCACCGACATGCCCCATGCGCAGATCGGTGATCACCAGCCCGATCGAAGGTTTCTCCTCCAGCATCTTCAGCGCCGTTTCGCCACTGGCTGCGGTCATGCAACGAATGCCATCCAACGCGAGTATCTCCGACAACAGCTCCCGGGCGTCCTTATCGTCATCGACGATCAGTACACGCTGCGGCGGCAAATCGGGTTCGAGCATTACAGCGCTGAGCGCTTCACGCTCGGCGTCGCTCAAAATATCGTGGTCGGACATGGCGTTCTCTACGTTTTCAAATCAATCACCTGGCACAGTCGTCAGACATCGCTAAGCAGAGCTTCAATGTGCACTTCGTCGGATTTTTTTCCAAGAGGCTGGAGGGCGAATTTCCGACTGTTTTTGTAGGGCACTTCCCAAATGTGCCGAACGGCATGGCAAACCTAGACTTACGTCCAATGGGCACCCCGCCCGCAGGGGTCGACCATGGCCAGAACGATCCGACAACAACAATTCGAAAAAGACTGCGGTAATGGTTATGAGTAAAGCGGACGCCTTCACCCAGGCAGGGAAAACCGCGGTATTGCAGAACATTCAGGGCACCCTGCAATTCCTTCAGCGCTTCCCGCCCTTCAATCAGATGGAACACGCCCACCTGGCTTATCTGGTGGAGCAATGTCAGCTGCGTTTCTACGGCCAGGGCGAGAGCATCATCAAACCCGCCGACGGCCCGGTCGAACATTTCTATATCGTCAAACAAGGTCGGGTGGTTGGCGAACGCCAGCACATCACCAAACCCGGCACCGAGACCACGTTTGAAATCACCACCGGCGAATGTTTTCCGTTGGCCGCACTGCTCGGTGAACGCGCGACCCGCACCGAACACCTGGCCGGCGAAGATACGTTCTGCCTGCAACTGAACAAACTGGCGTTCATCAAACTGTTCGCCCTCTCCAGCACCTTCCGCGACTTCGCCTTGCGCGGCGTCAGCAGCCTGCTGGATCAGGTCAACCAGCAAGTGCAGCAGAAAGCCGTGGAAACCCTCGGTACGCAATATTCGCTGAACACCCGACTGGGCGAACTGGCGATGCGGCACCCGGTGACGTGCAGCCCGGACACGCCATTGCGTGAAGCGGTGAAGCTGATGCACGAGCAGCAGGTCGGCAGCATCGTCGCGGTGGATGAGCACAAGGCGCCGCTGGGGATTTTCACCCTGCGCGATTTGCGCCATGTCGTGGCTGAAGGCATCGGCGATTTCAGCGAGGCCATCGAGCGCCACATGACTCGCGCGCCCTTCTATCTGTCGCCGGATCACAGTGCGTTCGATGCAGCGATTGCCATGACCGAACGGCACATCGCGCATGTCTGCCTGGTCAAGGATCAGCGCCTGTGTGGCGTGGTCTCCGAGCGCGATCTGTTCTCGCTGCAACGAGTCGACCTGGTGCATCTGGCCCGGACGATTCGCAGCGCCCAGCGCGTCGAACAATTGGTCAGCCTGCGCGGCGAGATCGGCCAACTGGTCGAACGCATGCTCGCCCACGGTGCTTCTTCGACGCAGATCACCCACATCATCACCCTGCTCAACGACCACACCGTGTGCCGGGTGATCGAACTGACCCTCGCCGAAAAAGGCGATCCCGGCGTGCCGTTCAGTTGGCTGTGTTTCGGCAGCGAAGGCCGGCGCGAGCAGACCCTGCACACCGATCAGGACAACGGCATTCTGTTCGACGCGCGGGACGCAGCACATGCGGCAGAGATTCGCGGCAAGCTGCTGCCGATTGCCCAGCAGATCAACCAGAGTCTGGCGCTGTGCGGCTTCACCCTGTGCAAGGGCAACATCATGGCCGGCAACCCCGAGCTGTGTCTGTCGCGGGCAGAATGGGCACGGCGCTTTGCGGCTTTTATTCGTGAGGCGACGCCGGAGAATCTGCTCGGGTCGAGCATTTATTTCGACCTGCGCGTGGTCTGGGGTGATGAACAAGGCTGTGAACAACTGCGCCGGGGCATTCTCGATCAGGTCGGCGACAACCGTTTGTTCCAGCGCATGATGGCTGAGAACGCCCTGCGCAACCGTCCACCGGTGGGGCGTTTCCGCGAGTTTGTGCTGGCGCGCAAGAACGGCGAGAAAGCCACGCTGGATCTCAAGGTGCAGGGGCTGACGCCGTTCGTGGATGGCGCGCGACTGCTCGCGCTGGCCAACGGCATCGACGCCAACAACACCCTTGAGCGCTTCCGGCAGCTGGTCGAGAAAGAAGTCATCGAGCGACTGGATGGCGCGGCGTATGAAGAGGCCTATCACTTCATTCAGCAGACGCGCATGCAACAGCATCAACTGCAGACGCGGGAGAACCTGCCCTACTCCAACCGTGTCGACCCGGACAGCCTCAATCACCTCGACCGGCGCATCCTGCGTGAATCCCTGCGCCAGGCCCAGCGCCTGCAAAGCAGCCTGACCTTGCGGTATCAGCTATGAGCCTGTTCTCGTGGCTGCGCCCGGCGAGTGCGGTGGTGCCGGCGGATTTGCAGCAGCGTCTGGCTCAGTTGCCGACGATTACACCGCTCAGCGAATGCACGTTGCGCGAACAACGTTGGGTCGTGCTGGATCTGGAAACCACCGGACTCAACCTGAGCAAGGATCGTGTGCTGTCGATTGGCGCGGTAGTGATCGAAGATGGCGCGATCGATTTCAGTCAGCAGTTCGAACGCACGTTGCAATGTCGCGAATTGAAGCTCAGCCCCAGCGTGTTGATTCACGGATTGGGGCCGAATGCGATTGCGGCGGGCAGTGAGCCGGCCGAAGCATTGTTGGAGTTCATGGAGTTTGTCGGTGACAGCCCGGTGCTGGCGTTTCATGCGCCGTTCGATCAGCACATGCTCGGGCGCGCGTTGAAGGAGCATCTGGGGCACAAGTTGCAGCAGGTGTTTCTGGATGTCGCCGACATTGCACCGCTGGTCTGTCCGCAAGCGAATATTCGTGAGGCCGGGCTGGATGAATGGATCGACTGGTTCAAGCTTGAGGTGTTCGAGCGGCATAACGCGAGTGCCGATGCGCTGGCGACGGCGGAACTGGCGCTGATTCTGTTCAGCCGGGCGCGGGGGCAGCAGATTCATAGTCCGTTGAATTTGCAGCAGCGGTTGAGTCAGTGGAAGCGTAGGCAGCAGGCGCCATCGTTCTGAAGTTGAGTCAAGTCCAAGATCCATCGCCCTCACCCCAGCCCTCTCCCAGAGGGAGAGGGAGCCGACCGAGGTGTCTCGGGCTTTTCATCGACCTGAAAGACCGAGTTGATTGTGGATTCACTGAAAATCGTTCAGGTCGGTGTATCTCCTGAATATCCCCCAATCGGTCCCCTCTCCCCCGGGAGAGGGCTAGGGTGAAGGGGTCTGCCTTTACATGCCCACCTGACCAGTGGCCAATTGCTAACCATTCCCACCTCTGCCACAATCGCGAACAATTCGCGTTAGTTAACATTTCCCAATCGGTGATGTCCGGTGTCGTCAGTCCAAAGCCCTAACAGTGAGCTCGTCGGTGCGATGTATCGCGACCATCGTGGTTGGCTGTTGGCATGGCTGCGACGCAATGTGACGTGTCCACAACGCGCCGAGGACCTGAGCCAGGACACCTTCGTCCGTCTGCTCGGTCGCGAAACCCTGCTGACACCGCGCGAGCCGCGGGCCTTTCTGGTGGCGATCGCCAAAGGTCTGCTGTTCGACTACTTCCGTCGCGCGGCCCTGGAACAGGCCTACCTCACCGAGTTGATGCTGATCCCCGAAGGCGAGCAACCGTCGGTGGAAGAACAGCAAATGATCCTCGAAGACCTCAAAGCCATCGACCGCTTGCTTGGCAAACTGTCGACCAAGGCCCGCGCCGCTTTCCTTTATAACCGTCTCGATGGCCTCAGCCATGCCGAGATCGCCGACAAGCTCGGCGTCTCGGTGCCGCGCGTACGCCAGTATCTCGCGCAAGGCATACGCCAGTGCTACATCGCCCTGTACGGTGAGCCGACGTGAGCCCGGCCAGTTCCAGACCGGTGCCGGCGCATGTGCTGGATGCGGCGATTGCCTGGCAACTGACCCTCGACTCGAGCAGTCCGCTGGAGCGCGAAGAGTTCGCCAAATGGCATGCGGCCCATGAAGAACACGCCCGCGCGTGGCGGCAACTGGGCATGCTCGATCAGCGTTTCAGTGTGGCCAAAGGGCCGGCGCGCAGTGCGCTGCTGCAATCACGCGAGGGCATTCGCCGGCGGGTGCGCAGACTGGGCAGTGGACTGGCCAGCGTTGTGGTGCTTGTCGGTCTGGGGCTGTTCGCCAGCGAACGGTTCATGCCGCTGGATTACTGGCTCGCCGATCAACGCACTGCTACGGGCGAACAGCGCACCGTGCGCCTGGCGGACGGCACTGTGCTGAATCTCAATACCCACAGTGCGGTGGATGTGCGGTTCGATGACCAGCGCCGATTGATCGTCCTGCAGGAAGGCGAAATTCTCGTCGAGACCGGTCATGGCGATGCGCGCCCGTTCATCGTTGAAACCCGCGAAGGCAGCATGCGCGCCTTGGGTACGCGGTTTCTGGTCAAGCGTGAAGAAGCAGGCACGCGCCTGAGCGTGTTGCAGTCGGCGGTCGCGGCGCACCCGCTATCCAACCCTGAAGAGCAAATCCTCCATGAAGGCCAGCAAGTGCTGCTACGCAGTGACGGGCTGGGCTCGATTGTCGCGCTCAATCCCGGCGCTGATGCCTGGACCCGCGGCATGCTGGTGGTGGATAACGCGCGACTCGGCGATCTGGTGCATGAGCTGGGGCGTTATCGTCGCGGGCACTTGGGTGTGGCGCCGGAAGTGGCGGATTTGCGGATTACCGGCAGCTTCCCGCTGCATGACACCGACAAAGCCTTGAGCGCATTGCTGCCGACCTTGCCGGTGCAGATCGAGCGGCATACACCGTATTGGGTCACTGTCGCAAAGGCCGATATCAAGCCTGAGTAATGTGGTGTCTGAGCGGCCGCCATCGCTGGCAAGCCAGCTCCCACAGGGATCTGCGGTGAGCAGCAATTTTGTGAACAGCACTGAAACCTGTGGGAGCTGGCTTGCCAGCGATGAGGCCCCTACAGCCTCCACTTTCAGTTAATCGAAATTATTTTCATCCAGCCCTATCACTTTTTGCTTTTCATCCGGCACACAGGCAATTGAGAAATATTTCCATTCAGGAGCCGCCGTATGTCCCGTTCGCTAGACACCTTGTTGCGCCCCAGTCTGCTGGCCGTCGCCATCGCGCTCAGTGCGCCGCTGATCAGCAGTCCGTTGCTTGCCGCTGAACAAGCGTCCAGCGCGCGCGCCTACAACCTGCCGGCGGCGCCGCTGTCGACCACCCTGAACCAGATCGCCAGCCAGGGCGGTATTGCGTTGTCGCTGAATCCGGCGCTGGCGGCGGGCAAGACCTCGGCACCGGTGAACGGCCAGTACGATGCGGCAGACGCTCTGCGCGCGGCGCTGCGCGGCACCGGTCTGCAACTGGAACAAAGCAGCACCGGCACCTACACCCTGGTCGCCGTGCCTGAAGGAACGCTGGCCCTGCCGGAAACTTCCGTCATCGGTGTGGAAAACTTCGAAAGCGCCTGGGGCCCGGTTGAAGGCTACACCGCCACCCGCACCGCCGCCGGCACCAAGACCGACACCGCACTAGTCGAAGCGCCGCGTTCGATCTCGGTAGCGACCCGTCAGCAAATGGACGACCGCAGCGTGCACAGCCTCGACGACGCGGTGCGCTACATGCCGGGCATCACCGCCAGCAGCTACGGCAGCGACACCCGCGCCGACTGGCTGCGTGTGCGCGGCTTCGAACCGACCCAGTTCCTCGACGGCCTGCCGCTGCCGAAAGGCGTGTACGCCAACCCGAAACAGGAAACCTGGAACCTCGACCGCCTCGCCCTGCTGCGCGGCCCAGCCTCCTCGGTTTACGGCCAGACCCCGCCGGGCGGTTTGCTGGACATGGTCAGCCGTCGTCCAAGCGCTGAAGCCAGCAATGAAATCCAGCTGCAATACGGCAGTGACAACCACCGCCAGATCAACTTCGCCAGCACCGGCAAGATCGATGACGCCGGCCAGTTTCTCTACGGTCTCAGCGGTGTGGTGCGCGACAGTGGCACCCAGGTCGATCACGTCGACAACAAGCGCTACAACATCGCACCAAGCCTGACCTGGAACATCGACGACGACACCAAATTCACCCTGCTGAGCCAGTTCACCCGCGACGATACCGGCATCACCAGCCAGTTCCTGCCGGTGCAGGGCACCAAGATCAAGTCGCCGCTCGGTGATATTTCCCACCACAAGAATCTGGGTGATCCGGACTGGGAATATTACGATCGCACCTACTACGCGCTGGGCTATGCCTTCGAACATCGTCTGAACGATGTCTGGCAATTCAAGCAGAACCTGCGCTACACCAAGTCGGATCTGTCGTTCCAGTCGCTGACACCGGGCTCCTACCCGTTCGCGCAAGTCGATGCTCAGGGCAATGTGAACCGCACCAGCACCAGCGTCGACGAAGACATCAGCCAGTTCGCCGTCGACAACAACTTCCAGGCCGACTTCGCCACCGGCGACATCCGCCACACCCTGCTGCTGGGTCTGGACCACCAGCGCAGTAACACCAACTACACCTCGATCTTCGGTGACGGTCTGCCCACCAACGTCATCACGCCGATCTACGGTCAACCGATCGTGCGCCCGGCGCGTTCCACGGCGTTTTACGATTACAACCAGAAGACCTACCAGACCGGCCTGTACATCCAGGACCAGATGGCCCTCGACCAGTGGCGCCTGACCCTCGGCGGCCGTGAAGACTGGGTGCACACCAGCACAAAATTCATCAACAAGGGCGATGCCACCAACACTCAGCGCGACAAGGCCTTCAGCGGCAACGCAGCGCTCAGCTACGTCTTCGACAACGGTTTCGTGCCGTACCTGTCGTACGCCGAATCCTTCCAGCCGACCACAGGCGCCGACGCCACCTCGACCGGTTCGCTCAAACCGACCGAAGGCAAGCAGTGGGAACTGGGCATCAAGTACCAGCCACCGGGCAGCAAAACCCTGCTGACCGCCGCCGTGTATGACCTCACCCAGAAGAACGTTTCGGTCAACACCTTCGTCAACAACGTGTCGATCACCAGTCAGACCGGCGAAGTGAAAGTCAAAGGCCTGGAGCTGGAAGCGGTTTCCGACGTCACCGACAACCTGAAAGTCATCGCTGCCTACACCCTGGCCAAATCGGAAGTGCAGAATGGCGTCGACAAGGGCAATCGCCTGCAACTGATGCCGAACCAGCAAGCGTCGTTGTGGACCGATTACACCTGGCACGCCGGCGTCCTCGACGGCTTCGGCATTGGCGGTGGCGTGCGTTACACCGGCAACACCTACGGCGACAAGGCCAATACCTGGCTGGGCAAGGCGGACGCCTACACCGTGTTCGACGCGAGCGTGCACTACGACCTCGGTCGTCTGGTCAACAGCCTCAATGGCGCGTCGCTGGCCGTCAACGCGACCAACCTGTTCGACAAGGAATACATTTCCACCTGCGACAGCTTCTACTGCTACTACGGCGACACGCGCAGTGTCGTCGCCAGCGCCACTTACAAGTGGTAAGCGATTGAGCTGAAACAGGCCCTGTTACCTGGCCGTCCCTCGTGGACGGCTTTGGTGTTTTTGAAGGTCATGAAATGAAAAGTAAAACAATCCGCCGCTGGTCGTTCATCCACACCTGGACCAGCCTGGTTTGCACTGTGTTTCTGCTGATGCTGGCCTTGACCGGTCTGCCGCTGATTTTCCATCACGAGATCGAACATCTGCTCGGCGATGCCCCCGAAGTGCGCGAGATGCCGGCCGACACCCCGCGGCTGAATCTGGCGCAACTGGTCGAGGCAGCGGAAAAACATCGCCCGGATGACGTCGTGCAGTACTTTGGCTTCGACGACGACGAACCGAACGCCGTGCTGACGATCATGGCGAAAACCGCCGGCACCGAACCGAACTCCTCGCACACCTTCATGCTCGACGCACGTACCGGTGAAGCGCTGGAAACCCCATCGGCCAATGGCGGCTTGATGCTGTTTATCCTGCGTCTGCACGTCGACATGTTCGCCGGGCTGCCGGGCAAATTACTACTGGCGTTCATGGGGCTGCTGTTTGTCGTGGCCATCGTATCCGGGACGGTGCTGTACCTGCCGTTCATGCGCCGTTTGAAGTTCGGCACGGTGCGTCAGGACAAGTCGACACGGCTGCGCTGGCTCGACCTGCATAACCTGATCGGTGTTGTCACCCTGACCTGGGCGCTGGTGGTCGGCGTGACCGGTGTGATCAGCGCCTGCGCCGACCTGCTGATCGCTGCCTGGCGCAATGACGCACTGACTGCGCTGATCGAACCGTACCGCGATGCGCCACCGCTGACGCACCTGGCGCCGGCCACGCGTTTGCTCGATATCGCTGCTGAAGTTGCGCCGGAGATGAAACCGGACTTCATTGCCTTTCCCGGCACACGCTTTTCCAGCGAACACCATTACTCGGTGTTCATGAAGGGCGGCACGCACCTGACTTCGCATCTGTTGACGCCGGTACTGATCGACGCCACCACGCTGCAGGTCACTGCGGTGGCCGAACGACCGTGGTACATGGACGCCATGGGCATGTCGCAGCCGTTGCACTTTGGTGACTATGGCGGCATGCCGATGAAAATCCTCTGGGCCACTCTCGATGTGTTGACGATCATCGTGCTCGGCAGTGGCGTGTATCTGTGGGTGGTGCGGCGCAAAGCGGCCAAACCCCTGCTGGAAACGGCGGAGGCGTCTGCATGAAGCCGCGTCAGTCGAATTTCTGGAAAGTGTTCAGCACGCCGATCGTGATTGCGCTGCTCAGTGCGGCGGGGTTGTTTGCGGCGTTGCTGGGGGATGGGATTTGGGATGCGCTGAGCTGGGTCGGACTGGGTGTTCCGGCCTTTCTAGCGATCAGGGGATTGTTGCTGCGCAGGTAGTTTTTGTGCTGTCGGTGATGGCCTCATCGTTGGCAAGCCAGCTCCCACAAGGATCTCTGCTGGGCCTGAAATGTGTGTTCACTGCAAAAACCTGTGGGAGCTGGCTTGCCAGCGATGGCGGCCGGATGGGCGCCATAAATTCCCTCGCCAGCCATCGCGGTTCTGACTAGGCTAACCACCTGCTCTTCGACGATCACCGAGGTTTGCCAATGTCCGCCCCCAGCATGACCCTGTACCACAACACGCTCTCCCCGTTTGTGCGCAAAGTGATGGTGTTGCTGCACGAAACCGGCCAGCAGGATCGCGTCGCCTTGCAAGACTGTGTGCTCAGCCCGGTCAGCCCGAGCGCCGAGCTCAATGCCGATAACCCGCTGGGCAAGATTCCCGCCCTGCGTCTGGCCGACGGCAATGTCATCCATGACAGCCGTGTGATCCTCGAATACCTCGACCAACAACACGTCGGCAATCCGCTGATCCCGCGCGAAGGCGCGGCCCGCTGGCGCCGTCTGACCCTGGCTTCGATGGCCGACGGGATCATGGACGCGTCGGTGATGGTGCGTTATGAACTGGTTTTGCGCGCGCCGGAAAAACATTGGGATGAATGGCTCGAAGCGCAGCGCGACAAGATCCGCCGCGCCCTCGCTGTACTGGAAAAGGATGCGATTGCCGAGCTGACCAGCCATTTCGATGTCGCGGCGATCAGCGTGGCGTGTGCCTTGGGTTATCTCGACTTGCGCTTCCCCGATCTGGGCTGGCGTGATGCCAACCCGCAACTGGCCAACTGGTACTTTGAGGTGAGTCAGCGACCGTCCATGATCGCCACGATGCCCAAGCCTTAAATCGGCGGCGCCTGTTCCGGCCTCTTCGCTGGCAAGCCAGCTCCCACAGGATTTGTGGTAGATCGGAGATTTATGTCATCACCGAACTCATTGTGGGAGCTGGCTTGCCAGCGATGGCACCACCTCGGTTCCACAGGCAAATACCCGATAATCCGCGTCACCAATTCATCCTTCCAGCACTGATCCTCACGCAACCCCAGCGACCGGCTCATTGCATCGCCCCGACATCAAACTCCAACGGCTTCGCCGGCTTCTGCCCAATCCCGTACCAATCCAGTTTGCGCGTCAGCACCATGAACACACCGAGCAGACCGAACAGCAGCAACGAACCCATCAACAACGCGTAATCCTCGGCGCTCAGCAAGCCATAGAGCAGGCCATACAACGCCGCCAGCCCTGCCGAAAAGCTCAAACCATGACGCACACTGCGTAGCACATGGCAGACATAAAACCCGATCAACAGCACACAAGCACTGGCCGACAACAGATACGCCAGGGCGAAGCCGATGTGTTCCGACAGCGACAGCAGCAACAGATAAAAGAACGCCAGCGCCACACCGACCAGCGCGTATTGCACCGGGTGCACGGCCAGGCTCTTGAGTACTTCGAACAAGAAGAAACCAGCGAATGTCAGGACGATGAACAGCAGCGCATACTTGATCGCCCGGTCACTCTTCAGATATTGATCCACCGGATCGATAAAGCTCACACCGAAGCTACGACCGTTGAACGCCTCGCAATCATTGCTGCTCACGCAACGGCTCATGGCGTCTTGCAGGTTGGTGGAGAAAAACGTGGTCTGCCAATCGGCGCTGAAACCTTGATCATTGATTTCACGTTTGCCCGGCAGGAAGTTGCCGACAAAGCTTGGATGCGGCCAGTTGGCAGTGAGGCTGACGCTGCTGCTCTTGCCCACCGGCAGCACCTGCAATGAACCAGTGCCTTGCAGACGCAGGTCGAAGCCGAAGCTCAGTTCCGTGGTTTTACTGGTGTCGAGCAACGGCAGCGTGACCCGCACACCTTCACCGAGCCAACCGACTTGCGTACCCGGAACGAAATCGAGGCGCTGGCCATCGAGCTCCAGTTTCAGCGCATTTTCGATACCGCGAATATCGCTGATACCGACCGCGAGAAACGGTGCATCGAACTGGTAGTCGCTGAAGTCTTCCTTGATGCCCAATTGCGCCGGCAATGAGAAATGGCCGTTGATGCGGTTATCGGCGTGGAACAGCCGCGCCTCATAAATGCCCCGCGCACGCAGTTCGGTTTGCACCTGGCCGTCCAGTTCAAATCGTTCCGGCAGGAAGTACAAACGCCCGCGTTCTTCGCCCGGTTCGTCGTAACGCTGGTTGGTTTTATCGTTGGTTTTCCAGTTGTGAATCACTTTGCGATACGGCACCACCATTACCGGCCCGCTGAGTTGCTGGCTGTAGCTGGAACTGCGGGCGATGTCTTCGAGCACGCCGTCGCGCAACTGTTGGCGGTCGTCGATGACGCCGTCGATCATCAGCAACGGGATCAGCAACAGCAGGATGAGCACGGCGATGGCGCCGAGCTTTATCGTCAGATTCTTGTTCATGGGACTCTCCCTGTTTGGATGGGCAGAGTCTGCTGAGTGGGTGTGGGGGTTTTGTGGGGGGAATGTGGAGATTGTGTGGAAAAATCAAAAGATCGCAGCCTTCGGCAGCTCCTACAGGTGTACGCAACCCTATGTAGGAGCTGCCGAAGGCTGCGATCTTTTGACGGAATCAAGGCAAGCGCAATGTCACCTCAACACCACTTTCGACATTACGAATCTGCATCGACCCACCATGCAACTTGACCACCTCTTCGACGAAGTTAAGCCCCAGCCCCGTGCTTTTCCGCCCACTGTCCGGTCGCGGCAACGAGTAGAAACGCTCAGTCAATCGCGGCAAGGCGTAATCGGGAATCGGCGCGGTTTCATTGAAGAGCCGGTAAACAATCTGCTCCTCTTCGCGCTGGGCACTGAAGCGCAACAAGCCCTGACGCGGGGTGAAATCCAGCGCATTTTCCAGCAGATTACCCAACGCCTGACGCAACAGAAACGGCTCGCCAATCAGCAGCAGATCCGGCGCGATCGTCTGCTCGACCCGCAACTGTTTTCCTTCAATCCGCGCCGCCTGCCCTTGCAACAGCTCATCAACCAAAACCGCCAGCGGCACAGCGACCCGTTCTTCCAGTCCCTGACGTTGCTCGACCTGCGCCAGATTCAACAACCGTTCGATCAACTGCTGCATCCGCGCACTTTCGCTGTCGATGTTGCCGACAAAGCGCAGTCGCTGAACCGGCGGCATGTCACCTTGCAGCAACTCCGCCGCACCACGAATTGCCGCCAGCGGACTTTTCAGTTCATGGGTCAGCGTGTGCACATAGCGCTCAACGTAAGCCTTGCCCTCTAGTTGTGTGCGCATCTGCTCAACCGCCGAGGCGAGCTGTTCCAGTTCACCACCCCGGTAATGCGGCACTTCCACCCGCCGCCCTTCGCTCACCGCTTGGGCATAACCGGTCAAACGGTGCAGCGCGCGGCTCAGCCACCACGACAACAGCGCGCCGAACAGCAGACCGAGGCCGATCAATCCGGCGCCGTAAAACAGCAAGCGCCGTTCGGTGCGATCGACATAAGGCTGCAATGAGCTGTTGGGCTTGGCCACGGTGACCACGCCGATGATCTGGCCGTTGTCACGGATCGGCGCGCCGACGTGCATCACTGACGAACTCGCGTCATTCGGATCGCTACGGCTCGAACGCGCGCCATATTCACCGCGCAGGGTCAGGTAGACGTCGTTCCAGCGCGAGTAATCCTGACCGACCGCGACACCACTGGAATCGAGCACGACGATGCCTTTGGCGTCGGTGACGTAGATGCGATGGTTGACCTGATTTTTCGGTAAGCCCCAAATGGTTGCTTGCGGCTGACGATCACCATACGCGCGCAGCAACTCCGGCCAGCGGTTCTCGCTAAGAGTGCCAGCCTTGAAATCGTCACGGAGGATTTCCGCCATCAGGTTGGCGGTATCGACCAGGGTTTCTTCGGTGGACTGGCGCACGCCGGGGCGGATTTCTTCCATCACCGTGTTGAGCACGAAATACCCGGTGAGGCCGACAAACAGCACATACACCAGAAAGATCCGCAGCCCCAAAGACATCAGCTGTGCCCCGGGCTGTAGCTGTAACCGAGACCGCGATGGGTCTGGATCGGCTCGGCGTCGGCACGCACCAGACGCAGTTTGGCGCGCACGCTTTTGATGTGGCTGTCGATGCTGCGCTCGTAACCGGCGTCGGCCGCCACGCCCAACGCATCAAGCAGTTGTTCGCGACTGAACACCCGCTCGGGTTGTTCGAGGAGGCATTGCAACAGGCGGAATTCGTGGCGGGTCAGGCTTAACGTCTGGCCTCGATAGCTGATTTGTACACGCTCGGGATCGATGCGAAACAGCGCCGAAGTGGCTTCAATCACTGGACGCGGCGCCATGCGCTTGAGGATGGCCTTGACCCGCGCCGCGACTTCACGCGGGCTGAACGGCTTGACCACGTAGTCGTCGGCGCCAATCTCCAGCCCGACCACACGATCGATCTCGGCATCGCGGGCGCTGAGGAACAGCACCGGCACTTCGCTGAAGCGCCGCAGTTGCTTGCAGGTCTCGAAACCGCTGATGTCCGGCAGGCCAATGTCGAGGATGATCAGATCGGCCGGCGTCTGCCGCTGATGCTCCAGCGCCGCCACGCCGAGGCTCAGCCACGTCGTGCTAAAGCCCTCGCCTTGCAGGGCGAAAATCAGCGTGTCGGCAATCGCCGCTTCGTCTTCGACAATCAGGATATGAGGCATGGCGTCCGAGCCCGTGGGTTAAGTGCGCGAACGGTGCCCCAAGCCTGACCTTACGTCAATGAGACCACTTAGCAGTCCGGCTTGTCGGCCGTAAAACGACGCGCCGGGTTCACTGCCGCGCCGAACTCGCGCAAGGCCTTGGCACCGATCAGCAGCGGATAGTTGAAGTTGCTGCGGTCGGTCAGGTTGACCTCAACGGTACGCTTGACGTTGCCCAGACACAGCTCCAGATCGACCACCGGGCGCTTGGCGACTTCGCTGTTTTCGCCCTCGTCCTCTTCATCCGAACGGCTCTTGATCTTGCTGATCCGCGCGACCTTGTGTTCATAAACCTTGTTGCTGGCGTCTTTGGTGCCGAGGCGGAAGCGCACCCATTCATCGCCATCACGGGTGAAGGTCTCGATGTCCTTGGCCGACAGCGAAGCGGTCAGTGCGCCGGTGTCCATCTTGGCCTTGAGCACTTCACCGCCGATTTCCGGCAGCGCGATGTATTCATAGCGCCCGTACAGGGTCGGCTCGGCGGCCATGACCGGCAGGGCGACGAGGGCAAACAGTGCAAGGAGGGATTTCACGTAAGGGGCTTCCTTGGAAAATGAGGGCGGCAGACGCGAGATTTTAGACCTTGTTCCACCCGATCGTTCCCACGCTCTGCGTGGGCATGCATCCAGTGACGCTCTGCGTCAAAGGGACGCGGAGCGTCCCGGGCGGCGTTCCCACGCAGAGCGTGGGAGCGATCATCCAACCCGCAGCATAGCGGTACAAAAGTGAAACATTCGTCAGCGCACATTTGGCCTGTCGCGCGAAGCTGCTTATCATGGCGCGCCCATCCGTTTGCAAAGAGTTGCTTATGCGCCGCCTGCTCACCGGCTGTTTCGTCACCCTGCTGCTGTTGTTCAACACCCTGATTCTGATCGGGCCGTTGCTGGTTTTCGCTCTGCTCAAACTGGTCGCCCCGGGCCGCTGGCGCGACTATGCGTCGGGGGCGGTGATGTGGATCGCCGAGACCTGGGCCGAAATCGACAAGCTGATTTTCCGTCTGTGCATCCCCACCCAATGGGACATTCGCGGCGGCGAGGATCTGCGTGGCGACACCTCGTACCTGGTGGTCAGCAATCACCAGTCGTGGGTCGACATTCCGGCACTGATCCAGACGCTCAACCGGCGCACGCCGTTCTTCAAGTTCTTCCTCAAGAAAGAACTGATCTGGGTGCCGTTTCTGGGGCTGGCGTGGTGGGCGCTGGATTACCCGTTCATGAAGCGCTACACAAAAGCGTTTCTGGCGAAGCACCCGGAGCTGGCCGGCAAGGATCTGGAAATCACCAGACAGGCCTGCGAGCTGTTCAAGCGGCAGCCGGTGACCGTGGTGAATTATCTGGAAGGCACCCGCTACACCGCTGCGAAAAGCGCGCAGCAGCAATCACCGTTTAGCCACTTGCTCAAGCCCAAGGCCGGGGGCGTGGCGTTTGTGTTGGCGGCGATGGGTGAACAGTTGGATGCGATTCTCGACGTCACCGTGGTTTATCCACAGGAGCGAATTCCGGGTTTCTGGGATTTGATCAGCGGCAACGTGCCGCGGGTGATCATCGACATCAAGACCCGTGAACTCGACCCAGCGCTATGGCAGGGCGATTACGAGAATGATCCGGCGTTTCGCCAGACGGTCCAGAGCTGGGTCAACCAGCTCTGGAACGAGAAGGATCAGCGCATCACCGAACTGCGCAGCGAGCGCGGCTGAATCAGCTACCGGTGCCGGCGCCCCAGATGCTGCCCAGGCTTTGCAGCAGCGGGCCGCCGACGCCTTGGTCACCCAGATACTTGAGCAGCACCGGGGCAAACTGGCCGACCATGCCGCTGTCCATACCCAACGCGCCGAAGGCGTTGTTCAGATCATTGGTGTCCTTGACATTACCCAGAGCGTTTTCCAGACCGGCGGACTTACCGGACTGACCGAGCAAACCGCTCAACGCAGCCAGGTTGCCGCTACCGCCCGACAGCTTGTCGATGCCCGGCACTTCTTTGGCCAACTGCGAATAATCGGTGCTGCTCAATTGGTTCTTGGCCAGGCCAAGCATGGCGCTGGTGCCGCCGACCGCTTGCTGCGGCGTCACACCCAGACCGGTGACGGCTTGCAGCAGACCCGCTGTTTCCGAGGTCGGCGCGGCGGCGGTGGCAGCATTGCCGCCCTGCATGCTCGAAGCCGCCTTGGTCACATCATCGAGACTGAAGCCGGCGAACACCGGGCTGGCCGCAAGGGTCATCAGCGAAGCCATGGCAATACCGCGTGAAATCTTCATTCAGACATCCTCTTGCGCTGTGAAAACCGCCCATTGAACGGGCAGTGAAACTGCCGGTTTGACCGGGTATCTGCCGGCATGTTCCGGCGCGGCGCATCCATTTTCATCCGGCCCGCGTATATAAAACGTGAAATCCCGGACACCCTCGCGATGAATGGCACAACCGCTGTCGCTGAACTAGCCTGTGAACAGTCCGAGTCTCGCCCTCGCGCGCTCACTCTTGCCTGGAGAGTTGTCATTTCCATCGCCGACGCCGATCAGCTGCGACAGTTGTTGGCCCAGTGTTCACTGGGTGATCGTCGCGCCTTCGAAACGCTCTATCGCAGCGTCGGCCCGCGTCTGCATGGCGTCGCCCTGCGTTTCATGGGGCGTGCGGATCTGGCCGAGGAAGTGCTGCAGGAAGCCTTCGTGCGCATCTGGAACAACGCGTCGCGCTACGAAGCGCACCTGTCAGCGCCGCTGACCTGGATGATCAACATCACCCGCAATCAGGCTATCGATCAGTTGCGCAAACACCGTGACCGACCGCTGACTGACCTCGAACAGGACGCCCTGCCGGACGAAAGTCCTTCAGCGCATGATCAGTTGAACAGCGCTCGCGAGGCTCAGACGTTGAACCGCTGTCTGGACACCCTTGAAAGTATGCAGCGCCAGTCGATCACCGTGGCCTACTTTCAGGGGTTGTCGTGCACGGAACTCGCCGAACATCTCGCCACGCCACTGGGAACGGTGAAATCGTGGATCCGCCGTGGCCTGGAACGTCTGCGCCGGTGCCTTGAATCATGAACTACCAGACCCCTGCCCTGCGCCGCGCCCTTGCTGCCGATTACGCGATCGGGTTGATGCCTGAGGCAGCGCGGCGAAGGTTTGAACAGTTGTTGCTGGATGACGCGGCGTTGAGGGCTGAACTGGCGCAATGGCAGGAATCGCTGGTGAGTCTCACCGAATCTCTGCCGGAGCTTCCGGTGCCCGATCGCGTCTGGCATGGCATCACCGCGCGAATCGAACCGCAAGTGCTGCATGTGCCCGAGAAGCGACCGTTCTGGAACTGGCTGCGCGTCACCGCTGCGCTGTGTTCAATCGTGGTGCTGGTCTTCCTCGGCTCGCTGTACAACCGCGACGACACCCGCTACCACGCCACCCTGCTGACCGCCAATGCGCAACCGGCGCTGAAGGTCGAGGCGCATGCGGATTATCTGCAAGTTGAGCCGCTGACGTTGGCGGCCGTTGATGCGGATCATAGCCTGGAGTTGTGGGTGATTCCGGCGGATGGCAAGCCGATTTCGCTGGGTGTGATTCCGGCGGGGGGCAAAGGCAAGGTTGAGTTGAGTGAGGCGCAGAAAGCCTTGATCGGCAAACCGATTGCGCTGGCGGTAAGTCTTGAACCTAAAGGTGGTTCGCCAACTGGGCAGCCGACTGGGCCGGTGCTGTATCAAGGGACGTTGGCGGCGCTGTAAAGCAAAGCCCCTCACCCTAGCCCTCTCCCAGAGGGAGAGGGGACTGACCGTGGTGTTCTCTCGATTTTCATCGACCTGAAGTACCGAGCCGAACTCGGGCCCGATAACAACGCAAATCTGCTCCCTTTCCCCCCTCTCCCTTAGGGAGAGGGCTGGGGTGAGGGTAGCTTTTTACCTTGGATTTCAACAAAAAACGGCGACCCTGAGGTCGCCGTTTTGTATTGCGCTTAAGCCTTACGCCGCACTAAACAACTTATGCGGATCAATCACAAACTTCTTCGGCACGCCTGCATCGAACTCGCCATACCCTTCCGGCGCCTGATCGAGGCTGATCACCTGCACGCCCACCACTTCGGCGATATTGATGCGATCCCACATGATCGCCTGCATCAGTTGGCGGTTGTACTTCATCACTGGGGTCTGGCCGGTGTGGAAGCTGTGCGACTTGGCCCAGCCCAGACCGAAGCGAATGCTCAGGCTGCCCATTTTCGCGGCGGCATCCACAGCACCCGGATCTTCAGTGACGTACAGGCCGGGAATACCGATCTTGCCGGCCACACGCACCACGCCCATCAGCGAGTTGAGCACGGTGGCCGGCGCTTCGGCTTTTACGCCGTCGTGACCATGGCCGCGAGCTTCGAAACCAACACAGTCCACCGCGCAATCCACTTCCGGTTCGCCCAGCAGTGCGGCGATCTGTTCGTGCAGCGGGGTGTCTTGCGACAGGTCGACCACTTCAAAACCCTGCGCCTTGGCGTGTGCCAGGCGGATGGTGTTGACGTCACCGACGATCACCACCGCCGCACCGAGCAAACGTGCGGAAGCGGCAGCGGCCAGACCGACCGGGCCGGCGCCGGCAATGTAAACGGTGCTGCCCGGGCCAACGCCGGCAGTGACGGCGCCGTGATAACCGGTCGGGAGGATGTCGGAGAGGCAGGTCAGGTCGCGGATTTTCTCCATGGCCTTGTCGCGGTCCGGCAATTTCAGCAGGTTGAAGTCGGCGTATGGCACCAGCACGTATTCGGCTTGGCCACCGGTCCAGTCGCCCATGTCGACATAACCGTAAGCGCCACCAGCACGGGCGGGGTTAACGGTCAGGCACACGCCTGTGTGTTGCTCTTTGCAGGAACGGCAGCGCCCGCACGCCACGTTGAACGGTACGGAGACCAGATCACCGATTTTCAGGTTTTCGACGTCGGAGCCTTTTTCGATCACCTCGCCGGTAATCTCGTGGCCCAGCACCAGACCGGTCTGCGCCGTGGTACGGCCGCGCACCATGTGTTGGTCGGAGCCGCAGATATTGGTGGAAACCACTTTGAGAATGACCCCGTGCTCGATCTTGCGACCGCGCGGGTCCTGCATTTTCGGATAGTCGATTTTCTGTACTTCGACCTTGCCAGCGCCGAGATACACCACACCACGATTGCCAGACATGCTTTCACCTCGCTGTTGTTTTTATGGAACCGCGTTGCCCAGGCAGGCAGCGCGTTGAGTGCTCGGTAAATCAAAAGATCGCAGCCTTCGGCAGCTCCTACATGAATCGCATCCCCCTGTAGGAGCTGCCGAAGGCTGCGATCTTTTAGCGGACTAGAGAACGACCGTGCGATTGGCGTTGAGAAACACCCTTCTTTCAATGTGATACCCAACCGCCCGCGCCAACGTCAGGCCTTCGATATCGCGCCCCTTGGCAATCAGGTCCTCAGGGTAATGACTGTGATCCACCGCCTCGACGCCTTGGGCAATGATCGGCCCTTCGTCGAGGTCGTTATTGATGTAATGCGCCGTCGCGCCCACCAGTTTCACGCCCTTGTTGTACGCCTGGTGATACGGCTTGGCGCCTTTGAAGCCCGGCAGCAGCGAGTGATGAATGTTGATCGCCTTGCCATCGAGCTTGCGGCACAGTTCCGGCGACAGCACCTGCATATAGCGCGCGAGGATCACCAGTTCGGCGCCGGACTCTTCGATCACCTGCCACACCTGACGCTCCTGCGACGGCTTGTCGTTGGGGTCGAGGGGGAAATGGTAGTAGGGAATCTGGTGCCAGTCGGCCAATGGCTTGAGATCCGGGTGATTGGAGACCACCGCTGCGACGTCCATCGACAACTGGCCGATGCGCTGGCGATAAAGCAAATCGTTGAGGCAGTGATCGGCCTTGGAAACCATGATCACCACTTTCGGCCGGTAGTTCGGTGCGGTCAGCTCGAAGATCATGCCGAAGGCCTGACCGCGTTCGGCCAGGCCTGCGCGGAAGGACTGTTCGTCGAAGCCGTCGGGCTGGCGGAATTCCACGCGAATGAAGAAACGCCCGGAGAGGCGGTCATCGAACGAGTGGTGCTCGGTGACGTAGCAGCCCTGCTCGAACAGAAAACGCGTGACCGCGTCCACGGTGCCGAGGACGCTGGGGCAGTCGGCGGTCAGAATCCATGTGTCTGGGGCGCGGCTCATGGTGCGGTGACTCCTGTTCTTTGTGCGGGGTGTCAGGTTTTTCCCTCACCCTAGCCCTCTCCCGGAGGTAGAGGGGACTGACCGAGGTGTTGTTTCGAGCTACGCCGACCTGAAATATCGCGGGTGAATATAGATCACAAAAACACCCGAGATCGGCTCCCTTCCCCCCTCTCCCCCAGGGGGAGAGGGCTGGGGTGAGGGGGTAGCTCTTGATCTGTCAGGCCTGAACGCTCAACCCGTACTCAGCCGAAGCATCCTGCAACCACAACCACCAGTAATCCGAAAAGCTGCGACGAATCAGCAGTTCCCAAGTGTCTTCAGCGGTATGGCGAATCATCAACTGCGATTTGGCGAACACCGTGCCGACCGCTTTACCGACCGGGAAGTTGTTCGGGTGCACGTCGTAGCTGGTCGACTTCATCAGCACCTGACGCACGTTCGGCCCGCTCAGTTCGAGCACTTGCTGGCCGCCGCTGACGTTGACGATCGCGATGTGCAGATCGCCCAGCGCTTCACGCAGTTGCTGTTCGGCGGCGAACTCTTCACCGCTTGGCACGATCAGCAGCCACTCGTCCGGGCCCATCCATTGCAGGCTGGTTTCGCCTTTGACGATGACGCTCAGAGCGCCGGGCAATTCAATGCCCAGGGCTTTGTGCACACCGGCAGCGAACGCGGCATCGTGGCCATCGCCACGAATGGTCAGGTGACCGAGGAGTTTCTTTTCCCGCACGATCACGCCGGCGTTCTTGCGACCCTTGCCGACCAGGCTGGCGAGGTCGGCATGGTGCAGCGACGACTCGGCCTTGGCCCCGGTGGTCGGGCGTTGTTGGTAAACATTGGCTGTGGTCATAAAGCACCTTCCTGAATTCTTGATCGTTCCCACGCTCTGCGTGGGAATGCCGCCATGGACGCTCTGCGTCCGCTCTTGGGACGCAGAGCGTCCCGGGATGCATTCCCACGCAGAGCGTGGGAACGATCAGTGTCAGATGTTCTGGCGATCACCCTTCGGATCGAAGAACACCGAAGAAACAATCTCCGCCTCGATCACGCTGCCATCGGCCAGCGGTGCAAACACCCGCTCACCGAGGCGCTTCAAACCGCCCTTGACCACACCCATGGCAAACGAATAACCGAGGGAGTTGTGCGCGTAGCTGGAGGTCACGTGGCCGACCATGGTCATCGGAATCGCCTGCTTGGCGTTGAACACCAACTGCGCGCCTTCCGGCAGCCACACGTTCGGATCGATCGGCTTCAACCCGACCAGTTGCTTACGCTGATCCTTCACGCAGTCTTCACGGTTCATGCCACGCTGGCCGATCCACGAGAACGGTTTGGTGCGACCGACGCACCAGCCCATGTTCAAATCGTCCGGAGTCATCGAGCCGTCCGTATCCTGACCGACGATGATGAAACCCTTCTCGGCGCGCAGGACGTGCATGGTTTCAGTGCCGTACGGGGTCAGGTTGTATTGCTTGCCGGCCTCGACGATTTTCTCCAGCACGCCCATCGCGTAGTCGGCCTGGACGTTGACTTCGTACGACAACTCACCGGTAAACGAGATGCGGAACACCCGCGCCGGCACGCCACCGACCTGACCTTCTTTCCAGGTCATGAACGGGAAGGCTTCGTTGCTCAGATCAATGTCGGTCACGGCGCTGAGCAGCTTGCGGCTGTTCGGCCCGGACAGGGTCATGGTTGCCCAGTGGTCGGTGACGGAAGTGAAGTAAACCTTCATGTCCGGCCATTCGGTCTGGTGGTACAGCTCCAGCCACTGCAGCACGCGTGCGGCGCCGCCCGTGGTGGTGGTCATGACGAAATGGTTGTCGGCCAGACACGCCGTCACACCGTCGTCGAAGACCATGCCGTCTTCTTTGCACATCAAACCGTAGCGAGCCTTGCCCACGTCGAGCTTGGTCCAGGCGTTGGTGTACACGCGGTTGAGGAACTCGCGTGCATCCGGGCCTTGAATGTCGATCTTGCCGAGGGTCGAGGCGTCGAGCAGGCCGACGCTGTCGCGCACGGCTTTGCATTCGCGCTTCACAGCGGTATGCAGGTCTTCACCGTTTTTCGGGAAGTACCAAGGGCGCTTCCACTGACCGACGTCTTCAAACTCGGCGCCATTCTTCACATGCCAGGCATGCAGCGCGGTGTGACGCACCGGCTCAAAGATGTGCCCACAGTGACGACCGGCCACCGCGCCGAAGGTCACCGGCGTGTAGTTCGGGCGGAACATCGTGGTGCCCATCTGCGGGATGGTCACGTTCAGCGAACGGGCGGCAATGGCCAGACCGTTGACGTTGCCGAGCTTGCCCTGATCGGTGCCGAAGCCCAGCGCGGTGTAGCGTTTGACGTGCTCGACCGACTCGAAACCCTCGCGGGTCGCCAGTTCGATGGCGGCGGCGGTCACGTCGTTCTGCAGGTCGACGAATTGCTTCGGTGCCCGTGCGGTGTTCTTTTCATGTGGCACCTGGAACAGCGCCAGCGTCGGTTCTTCGTGACGGCTCAGGGCTTTCGGCAGCACGCCTTCGACGGTCTGGAAACCGGCTTCAGCTGCAGCACGCACGCCACCTTCAAAACCGTCAGCCAACGAATCGCCGAGACCGTAAACGCCGTTGATGCCACCGACGCACACGCGTTTCTGCGGTGCTTCGCCCGGTACGAAGCCGAGGATGTCTTCGCGCCAGGTCGGCTTGCCACCAAGGTGCGAAGCCAAGTGAACGACCGGGCTGTAACCGCCGGAACTGGCAACCACATCGCAGTCGAGCCACTCGCCAGGACTGGTCACGGCGTGCGCTTTAACATCAATCGCCGCCACGCGGGCAGCAGTCACGCGCTTGCTGCCACGGGCTTCGATCACGGCGCTGCCGGTGAGGATGCGGATACCTTTGGCACGGGCTTCTTCTACCAGTGCACCACGCGGATTGCTGCGCGCATCGGCGATGGCCACCACTTGCAGACTGGCGTCGAGCCAATCCAGAGCAACGCGGTAGGCGTGATCGTTGTTGGTGCTGAGGACAAGTTTCTTGCCCGGTGCCACGCCGTAGCGACGCACGTAAGTCGACACCGCACCGGCAAGCATGTTGCCCGGCACATCGTTGTTGCCGTAAACCAGCGGACGCTCGCAAGCACCGGTCGCCAGCACGACACGCTTGGCGCGAACACGGTGAATACGCTGACGCACCTGACCGATGGGCGCACGGTCGCCGAGGTGATCGGTAAGGCGTTCGTGAATGGTCAGGAAGTTGTGGTCGTGGTAACCGTTGACCGTGGCGCGCGGCAACAGCAGCACGTCCGGGGTGTTCTTCAGTTCCGTGATGACGCTGGCGACCCAGTCCATCGCCGGTTTGCCGTCGAGGCTTTCGCGGGAATCGAGCAGGCTGCCACCGAACTCTTCCTGCTCATCGGCCAGAATCACTCGGGCACCGCTGCGCGCAGCGGCCAGGGCAGCGGCCAGACCGGCCGGGCCAGCGCCGACGATCAGCACGTCGCAGTGCTGGTTCATGTAGTCGTAGGTGTCCGGATCATTCTCGGTCGGCGAACGGCCCAGACCGGCAGCCTTGCGAATGTACTTCTCGTAGGTCATCCAGAACGACTGCGGGTACATGAAGGTTTTGTAGTAGAAACCCGGCGGCATCAGCTTGCCGCCGACCTTGCCGAGAATACCCATCATGTCGTTGTTGACGCTCGGCCAGCCGTTGGTGCTGGTCGCAACCAGGCCTTGATACAACGCCTGTTGCGTGGCGCGCACGTTGGGAATCTGCGTGGCTTCGGTAGCACCGATCTGCAGCACCGCGTTCGGCTCTTCGGCACCAGCAGCGAAAATCCCGCGCGGACGCGAATACTTGAAGCTGCGGCCGATGATATCGACGCCGTTGGCGATCAGTGCGGCGGCCAGCGAGTCACCCTCGAAGCCTTTGTAGCTCTGACCGTTGAAGGTGAAGCTCAGCACTTTGTTGCGGTCGATCCGTCCACCGTTGGACAGGCGATTGGTCTGGCTCATACCTTCTCTCCCAGCGCCGTCGTGGCTGTTTTCGCCGAATCAGCCTTGTCGGTGAATTGCGGCTTGGTGCCGATCTTGTAGGTTTCGAGAATCTCGTAAGTCACGGTGTCGCGGGTGACGTTGAAGTACTGGCGGCAACCGGCGACGTGATCCCACAGTTCGTGGTGCAGTCCGCGCGGGTTATCGCGGAAGAACATGTAGTCGCCCCACTCCTCGTCGGTGCAGGCGCCTGGATCGAGCGGGCGCGGAATGTGCGCCTGGCCGGATGCGTGGAATTCCTCTTCGGAGCGCAACTCGCCGCAGTGAGGACAGAAGATATGCAACATGGGGATTTCTCCTGTTAGTGGGCAACCGCAGCAGCGCCGTGTTCATCGATCAACGCACCGTTGTGGAAACGGTCGATGGAGAAAGGTGCGGCCAACGGGTGCATTTCACCCTTGGCCAGACTCGCGGCAAACACGTTGCCCGAGCCAGGAGTCGCCTTGAAGCCACCGGTGCCCCAACCGCAGTTGAAGAACATGTTCGGGACCGGGGTTTTCGAAATGATCGGGCAAGCGTCCGGCGTGGTGTCGACGATGCCGCCCCACTGACGGTTCATGCGTACCCGCGACAGCACCGGGAACATCTCGACGATCGCTTGAATGGTGTGCTCGATCACCGGGTACGAACCGCGCTGGCCGTAGCCGTTGTAACCGTCGATACCGGCACCGATCACCAGGTCGCCCTTGTCGGACTGGCTGATGTAACCGTGCACGGCGTTGGACATGATCACGCTGTCGATAATCGGTTTGATCGGCTCGGACACCAGCGCTTGCAGCGGGTGCGATTCGATCGGCAGACGGAAACCGGCGAGTTTGGCCATGTGCCCGGAGTTACCCGCAGTGACCACGCCGACGCGCTTGGCGCCAATGAAACCCTTGTTGGTTTCGACACCGATGCACACGCCGTTTTCCTTACGGAAACCGATCACTTCGGTCTGCTGGATCAAGTCCACGCCCAAGGCGTCGGCGGCACGGGCAAAGCCCCAGGCCACGGCATCGTGACGGGCAACGCCGCCGCGACGCTGCACGGTGGCGCCCATCACTGGATAGCGGGTGTTTTTCGAGCAGTCGAGGTACGGAATCTCGTCAGCGACTTGCTTGGCGTTGAGCAGTTCGCCATCGACGCCATTGAGGCGGTTGGCGCTGACCCGACGCTCGGAATCACGAATGTCCTGCAGGGTGTGGCACAGGTTGTAGACGCCACGCTGGGAGAACATCACGTTGTAGTTGAGGTCCTGCGACAGGCCTTCCCACAATTTCATCGCATGTTCGTAGAGGTGCGCCGACTCGTCCCACAGGTAGTTGGAGCGCACGATGGTGGTGTTGCGCGCGGTGTTACCGCCGCCCAGCCAGCCCTTCTCGACCACGGCGACGTTGGTGATGCCGTGTTCTTTGGCCAGATAGTAGGCCGTCGCCAGACCGTGCCCGCCGCCGCCGACGATGACCACGTCGTAGACCTTTTTCGGCGTTGGCGTGCGCCACATGCGCTGCCAGTTTTCGTGGTGGCTGAGGGAGTGTTTGAAGAGGCCGAAGCCCGAATAGCGTTGCATAGTCATTTACTCCAGAACGCTCAGCGGTAAACCGGGAAGTCAGCGCACAGGGCCGACACTTGCTGGGCGACATTGGCCTCGACATCGGCATCGCCGAGGTTGTCGAGGATGTCGCAGATCCAGCCAGCCAACACTTCGCACTGGGTCACTTTGAAGCCGCGAGTGGTGACAGCCGGGGTGCCGATGCGCAGGCCCGAGGTCACGAACGGCGATTGCGGGTCGTTCGGCACGGCGTTCTTGTTCACGGTGATGTGTGCACGGCCAAGGGCGGCGTCGGCGTCTTTGCCGGTCAGGCCCTGACGGATCAGGCTGACCAGGAACAAGTGATTGTCGGTGCCGCCGGACACTACATCGTAGCCACGTTTGATAAATACGCTGGCCATCGCCTGAGCGTTGTCGATCACTTGTTGCTGATAAGCCTTGAAGCCCGGCTCCAGCGCTTCTTTGAAGCACACGGCTTTACCGGCGATGACGTGCATCAGCGGGCCGCCCTGAGCGCCGGGGAACACGGCAGCGTTGAGCTTCTTCTCGATCTCTTCGTTGGACTTGGCCAGGATCAGCCCGCCACGTGGGCCACGCAGGGTTTTGTGCGTGGTGGTGGTGACAACGTCGGCGTACGGCAGCGGGTTCGGGTACAGACCGGCAGCGACCAGACCAGCGACGTGGGCCATGTCGACGAACAGCAGCGCACCGACTTTGTCAGCGATCTGACGAAAGCGCGGGAAGTCGAGGGTCTTCGAGTAAGCGGAGAAACCGGCGACGATCATTTTCGGCTTGGATTCGACGGCGAGACGCTCGACTTCGTCGTAATCGATCAAACCGGTGTCGGTGTTGATGCCGTACTGCACGGCGTTGTAGAGCTTGCCCGAGGACGACACCTTGGCGCCGTGGGTCAGGTGACCGCCGTGAGCCAGGCTCATGCCGAGGATGGTGTCGCCCGGCTGGATCAGCGCCAGGTACACGGCGCTGTTGGCCGAAGAACCGGAGTGCGGCTGAACGTTGGCGTAATCGGCGCCGAACAGTTGCTTGGCGCGTTCGATGGCCAGCGCTTCGACTTTATCCACATGCTCGCAGCCACCGTAGTAGCGCTTGCCCGGGTAGCCTTCGGCGTATTTGTTGGTCAGGCCGCTGCCTTGCGCTTGCATCACGCGTTTGCTGGTGTAGTTCTCCGACGCGATCAGCTCGATGTGATCTTCCTGACGTTGCTCCTCGGCATTCATCGCCGCCAGCAGTGCATCGTCGTAACCCTGGATCTGGTCTTGCTTGCTGAACATCGCGTCTCTCCCAGCGGCATCTGTGCGCCATTCGTCTCGGTAAGGCACTGGCAATGAAGGCAGTGCCCTTTGATGCCGATGGTATGACCGGCGCAGACAGCTCAAATGCCTGCGCGCGCCACGCAAAGGTGCGTTTACGACATGGCTGGAAATGCCATTGCCAGACTCGATCTCGAAAACACTGGAGAACCTTGTGGGAGCTGGCTTGCCAGCGATGGCGGCGGCACATCCGGCATTGATGGTGGCTGACCCACCGCTATCGCTGGCAAGCCAGCTCCCACAGGGTTATGCGGCGACCTGGCGGATAAGTAGCAAGAGGAGAAAATGCGCGGGATACAGGGCGTAGGCCCAGCGGCGCATAGGCGGTGGCTGGAGATGTCGTCCATGTCGCAACAGGAACATTCCTAGCATTGGCGCAAACAGGCATGTCGCAATACCGAGAATGGCGACGCTGTTACCGAACCTTGCCGAGTCGTACAGCACTTGCCATTGATTGGCAGCGAGACAGATCAATCCCGGCAGCGAGCTGAAATACCACGGACGGCGAAATACCAGCAGCATCGCCAGCGGCAGCAAAACGCCGAAGAACCCGAACATCAGTCGCTCCGGGAAAACTATCGCCAACACCAGCGCAGCAACGCCCAGCAATCGCGACATGATCGAGGGATCCTGCCACCCCCGCGCCACTAGCAAACCCAACGCCAGCGTCGGCATCACGTTCAACGTGTCGGGCTCTGGAATGTACAACCGGTAAGGAATTTCACTCACCGCACTGAACAGCAACAACCAGCCCAGATACCGCCACTCCATCCTCCGCGAACCATCACGCGCCAGATTCGCCGCCATCGCCAGACAAAACCACGGAAACGCCAGCCGCCCCGGCACGTACAGCCAATCGGCGGAGAACCCGGCATATCGCAGGTGATCGAGCAACATGCACAGCAGCGCCAGCCACTTGAGCAGATCCAGTGCGCCGTCGCGTTTGCTCAGGTGCATAATCGTCCTACAAACTGGTAATTTCCTGAATGTGACATCCCGTGTGCTCCCCGGAAGATCTTCGGTAAAGTGCGCACCCTCATTGACCACGAGCCTTCACAAGAGTCTCGACCACGGAAGCCGGCCATGACCGACAAGAGCCAACAATTCGCCAGCGACAACTATTCCGGAATCTGCCCTGAAGCCTGGGCTGCGATGGAACAGGCCAACCACGGCCACCAGCGCGCGTACGGCGACGATGAATGGACCGCACGCGCGTCCGACCATTTCCGCCAACTGTTCGAAACCGACTGCGAAGTGTTCTTCGCCTTCAACGGCACCGCCGCCAACTCGCTGGCCCTGTCGTCGCTGTGCCAGAGTTACCACAGCGTGATCTGCTCGGAAACCGCCCACGTCGAAACCGACGAATGCGGCGCCCCGGAATTTTTCTCCAACGGCTCGAAACTGCTGATCGCAGGCACTGAAAACGGCAAGATCACCCCGCAGTCGATCCGCGAAGTCGCGCTCAAGCGTCAGGATATTCACTATCCGAAACCGCGTGTGGTCACGCTGACCCAAGCCACTGAAGTCGGCAGCGTCTACACCCCGGAAGAAGTTCGCGCCATCAGCGCGACTTGCAAAGAGCTGGGCCTGCACCTGCACATGGACGGCGCACGCTTCTCCAACGCCTGCGCATTCCTTGGCTGCTCGCCAGCGGATCTGACTTGGAAGGCCGGTGTCGATGTGCTGTGCTTCGGCGGCACGAAAAACGGCATGGCCGTGGGTGAAGCGATCCTGTTCTTCAACCACAAACTGGCGGAAGACTTCGACTACCGCTGCAAGCAGGCCGGTCAGTTGGCGTCGAAAATGCGCTTCCTCTCGGCACCGTGGGTCGGCATCCTCGAAAACGACGCCTGGCTCAAATACGCCCGCCACGCCAACCACTGCGCGCAATTGCTCGCGGAACTGGTCAGCGACATTCCGGGCGTCGAACTGATGTTCCCGGTGCAGGCCAACGGCGTGTTCCTGCAACTCTCGGAACCGGCCATCGCCGCGCTGACCGCAAAGAACTGGCGCTTCTACACCTTCATCGGCAAGGGCGGCGCGCGCTTCATGTGCTCGTGGGACACCGAAGAAGAACGCGTCCGCGAACTGGCGCGCGACATCCGCGAAGTCATGTCCGCCTGATCCCCCTGCACTGATCGTTCCCACGCTCCGCGTGGGAATGCCTCCCGGGACGCTCCGCGTTCCCGCCTCACCACTGTCGACATGCTTAACATCGCTATGACGCAGAGCGTCGACGGCTGCATTCCCACGCAGAGCGTGGGAACGATCTTCGATCGGGAATGATTTTTCCCACCGCAACACCAGACTTCTCTTCTAGCGAGAACATGCCACCCGCCTCATCCTGATCGTTCCCACGCTCCGCGTGGTAACGCATCCCGGGACGCTCCGCGTTCCATCTCCAATGCACCGCAAGATTCAAGGAAGAATCCCATGGGCCGCAGCCGCTACACCCTTACCGAAACCGACAAGCCACATTTTCTGACCTGCACGGTCATGGAGTGGTTGCCGCTGTTCATCCGTCCCTACATCGTCGACCACCTGCTCAACTGCTGGCGTTATCAACAGACCCACCGTGACTTGAAGCTGTACGGCTACGTGATTCTGGAAAACCATCTTCACTTCGTCGCTCAGGCGCCCGACCTGAGTAAATGCCTCAGCCAGTTCAAATCTTTCACCGCGCGACAAATCATCGATGATCTGCAAAGCAAAGGTGCAGACAAAGCCCTGCAACGTCTGCGCTTTAGCAAACGTGCGCACAAGCAAGACCGGGTTTACCAGTTGTGGCAGGAAGGCTCCCACGCAGAGATGGTTTATAGCGAATCGGTCATGCGCCAGAAGCTTGAATACATCCACAACAACCCGGTGAAACGCGGGTATGTGGATTTGCCAGAGCATTGGCGTTATTCGAGTGCCAGAAACTACACGGGAATGCCGGGGCTGATTGAGGTTCAGTGCTGGTATTGAAATGGGACGCGGAGCGTCCCGGGCTGCATTCCCACGCAGAGCGTAGGAACGATCAGATCCGACTCCACCCCACTGATCATTCCCACGCTCCGCGTGGGAATGCCTCTCCGAACGCTCCGCGTTCCAGCCTCACCACTGTCGACATGTTTAACACCGCTATGACGCGGAGCGTCGACGGCTGCATTCCTACGCGGAGCGTGGGAACGATCAAACGCCTTCCTTCTGCCCTGAAAGACTTGGTCTACATTGTCTGTCGAGCCCTCCGCTCATATAACAATAAGCAGGAGCATCGGCATGTCGTTACAAGGCAAAACCCTGTTCATCACCGGCGCCAGCCGTGGCATTGGCCGTGAGATCGCGCTGCGTGCAGCGAGGGACGGGGCCAATATCGTTATTGCGGCGAAAAGCGCCGAACCCCACGCCAAACTGCCCGGCACCATCCACAGCGTCGCCGCCGAAGTGGAGGCGGCGGGCGGCAAGGCTCTGGCCCTGCAAGTGGATGTGCGTGATGAAGAAGCTGTGCGCAAAGCGCTCGCGCAGGCCAATGAACACTTCGGCGGCATCGATGCGCTGGTGAACAACGCCGGGGCGATCAAGCTCACCGGTGTGCAACACATCGAACTCAAGCGTTTCGACCTGATGCACCAGATCAACACCCGCGCGGTGCTGCTGTGCAGCCAGGCGGCCCTGCCCTATCTGAAAAAGTCCGGCGGGCACATTCTCAACCTGTCGCCGCCGCTGAATCTGGCGAGCAAGTGGTTTGCGCAATTCAGCCCGTACACGGTGACCAAGTACGGCATGAGCATGCTGACGCTGGGGATGAGTGAGGAATTTGCCAGTTACGGGATCAGCGTCAACTCACTGTGGCCGCAAACGATGATTGCCACGGCGGCGATTGAGTTTCAGCTGGGTAATCGCGAGTCGTTCAAGCAGGCGCGCCTGCCTTCGATCATGGCGGATGCGGCGCATGTGATTTTGGATAGCGGTGGACGGCAGATTACCGGGCGGTTGTTGATTGATGAGGAAATTTTGCGTGAGAGCGGTGTGACGGAGTTCGGTCAATATCGCTTTGATCGAGAAAGCGACGCGGCACTCATGCCGGATTTGTTTATCGACTGAAAAGCCCCTCACCCTAGCCCTCTCCCAGAGGGAGAGGGGACTGATTGGGGGATATTCGAGAGTTACGCCGACCTGAAACTGCTTTACCGAATCTATAGTCGATAAGGTCTTTCAGGTCGATGTAGAACGCCAGACACCTCCGTCGGCCCCCTCTCCCTCTGGGAGAGGGCTGGGGTGAGGGGCAAGCCGTGCGCAAAAATTCGAACCACTCAAAAATCGATTCGCACATCCCCCTTCGGCACGCTGCAGCACGACAAGATAAACCCTTCAGCCTCGTCATCCTCGGTAATCCCGCCGTTGTGCTCCATCTCCACTTCACCACCCAGCTTGAGCACCTTGCACGTCCCGCAAATCCCCATCCCGCACGCTTTCGGAATCATCAGCCCCAGCTTGGCCGCCGCCGCATGCACGGTTTCACCCGGTGCCACACGAATGCTCTTGCCCGACGAAGTGAACTCGACCTGATGCAGATCCGCTGCATCGATTTCCGGTGCATCGGCTGCTTGCTCGGCCTGCTCCACCGCATCGGCACGTGCTTCCGGTGGCGTCGCACCAAACGATTCCTCGTGATAACGCGACATATCATAACCGGCCACTTCCAGCAGGCGTTTGACCGCGTTCATGTATGGCGTCGGGCCGCAGCAGAACACTTCGCGCTCGAGGAAGTCCGGCACCATCAACTCGAGCATTTTGTGATTGAGGTAGCCGCGATACCCGGCCCACGGTTCACCCAAGCCATGCTTCTCGCAAATCAGGTGCAGGCTGAAGTTGTCGATCCGCGACGCCATGTGCTCCAGCTCGCGGTGGTAAATGATGTCTTTCGGCGAGCGCGCGCTGTGGATAAAGGTCATGTCGACGTTGGCGTTGGTGTCGTAGAACCAGCGCGCCATCGACATGCACGGCGTGATGCCGACGCCGCCGCTCAGATACAGCACTTTCGGGCTCGGAAAGTCGATCGCGTTGAACAACCCGACCGGCCCGTGCACCGCCAGCTCCTGGCCTTCATGCAGGGTGTCGTGCAGCCAGTTCGAGACCTTACCGCCCGGCACCCGCTTGATCGTCACCGAAAAGCTGTACGGCACCGACGGCGAACTGGAGATCGTGTACGAGCGCATGATCGGCTGGCCTTCGATTTCCAGCTCCAGGGTCACGAATTGCCCGGGTTTGAAGAAGAACAGGATCGGCTGATCAGCCATGAAGCAGAAGGTGCGCACGTCCCAGGTTTCCTGGATGACTTTGACGCAACGGACGATGTGTCGGCCATTGGCCCAGGTCTGGGTGGTGACCGGATTCAGGAAGCTGTTGGACATGCTGTTCTCCACGGCCGACTGTCGGCCTCATGTCGGCGATTCTGCGTATAGCGCGAACCGCCCGTTTACCTATCCGCGACATCGGCATACTTATCGCGACCAGCCCCCAACCACCGGGGGTTGCGCGTCGGGAACAGATTGCACCATGTCGCCCATGGATAAGGTTCCGCCCCGCGCCGGCCCCACACTCGCCCCAACACCAAGACAGCTTCTTTACACCTTGCGTAGCAACCGTTAGCAGCACACCTGATCAGCCACTTTTCGCCGGCCACGCAGATGGCCATGAGGATCACATCGATGGACGTCACCGCAAAAATCAGCCTGGGCGATCCGCTGGAACCCGCACGCAAGGCCACCGCACAAATGCTCCAGGAGCGCGAGCGGACGTTTTCGCTGCCACAACCGTTCTACAGCGATGAGCGGCTGTTCGATATCGACATGCAGGAGATCTTCCAGAAAGAGTGGTTGATCGCCGGCATGACCTGCGAGATCCCGGCCAAGGGCAACTACCTGACCCTGCAGGTCGGCAAGAACCCGATCATCGTCATTCGTGGCGCCGAAGGCGTCGTGCATGCGTTCCACAACGTCTGCCGCCACCGTGGCTCGCGTCTGTGCACCAGTGAAAAAGGCAAGGTCGCCAAACTGGTCTGCCACTACCATCAGTGGACCTATGAGCTGGACGGGCGCCTGCTGTTCGCCGGTACCGAAATGGGCGCCGACTTCGACATGAAGCAGTACGGCCTGAAACCGGTGAACGTGAAGACTGCCGGCGGCTACATCTTCATCAGCCTGGCCGAGAACCCGCCGGCCATCGATGACTTCCTGTCGACGCTGAACCACTACATGGAACCGTACGACATGGAGAACACCAAGGTGGCGATTACCACCACCTTGATGGAAAAGGCCAACTGGAAACTGGTGCTGGAAAACAATCGCGAGTGCTACCACTGCAACGCGTCGCACCCGGAACTGCTGAAAACCTTGCTGGAATGGGACGACGTCACCGACCCGCGCGCCGATCAGGCGTTCAAGGATCACGTCGCCGCCTCCGCCGCTGCCTGGGAAGCCGAGAAGATCCCTTACGCCCACGCCAGTTTCGGCCTGCGTAACCGCATCGTGCGCATGCCGCTGCTCAAAGGTACCGTGTCGATGACCCTCGACGGCAAACAGGGCTGCGCGAAACTGATGGGCCGGATCAAGAACCCGGATCTGGGTTCGATGCGCATCCTGCACCTGCCGCACTCGTGGAACCACTGCATGGGCGATCACATCATCGTCTTCACCGTGTGGCCGATCAGCGCGCAGGAAACCATGGTCACCACCAAGTGGATCGTGCACAAGGACGCGGTTGAAGGCGTGGATTACGACGTCGAGCGCATGCGTCAGGTCTGGGATGCGACCAACGATCAGGATCGCCGACTGGCGGAAGAGAACCAGCGCGGGATCAACTCCACCGCCTACCAGCCCGGGCCTTACTCCAAGACCTATGAGTTTGGCGTGGTTAACTTCGTCGACTGGTACAGCGAGCGCCTGTTGAGCAACCTCGGCGCCGAGCCTGCGCCGTACCTAAAAGGTGTCCCGGTCCAGGGCTGATGTCTTCTGCTTGATCGTTCCCACGCTCTGCGTGGGAATGCAGCCCGGGACGCTCTGCGTCCCAAAAGGCCGAACGCGGAGCGTCCGTTGAGGCGTTCCCACGCAGAGCGTGGGAACGATCAGTCAACAGTCACCGCATCACTTCGATGACCACCTCACCGATCCATCCTCACCAATAAACTCCTCAAATATCTCCTCCCCCACCAAGCGGATCTTCGCGTACCCGTTCAACACCCGCAGCGGATACGCCGGGTCGTTGGCATCCTGCGTCTCTGACCACAACACCCGCGAATGCCCGTTCAGCTCGCTGGCATTGCCATAGGGAATCGCCCCGTGCCCGGCACAGCGCGCATGCAGACCGCCCTGCTGCGCATAAACGATGCCGTTATGCAGATGCCCCCAATACCAGTAATCGGGCTCGCGTCCCAGCGCATCGCACACCGGTTGATATAACGCGGTCTTGTTGTGCCCGGAAATATCGAAGCCCTGATGATGGCTGAGCACCATGAGTTTCTTGCGTTTCGGCAGGCCTTTCATCCACTGGATCTGCGGCTCGTTCAAGGTGCCGTCCATGTACAGGTTCATCGCGTCCGACGCGTAGGCAGAATCCAGCCCGACCACCAGCCAGTCATCGTTGATCAAGGCGAAGTAACTGGTGCCCTGCTGCCCCGGAAAACGCTTGGCCAGTTCCTTGAAATAACCGTGAGCGCCGCTGTACATCTCGTGGTTGGAATTGAGGGTGAACGAGCCGTGCGTACCCATCGGCCAACCGGCCATGTCGACGTCTTCCTGAGAATGACTGCCGGCGTAATACACATCGCCGAGGTGAATGGTGAAATCCGCCTGAGCCAGTTGCATCTGATTGGCCACCGACACCGCCGGCGCATGGCTGTCGAACGGCCCGGTGCCCCAGTCGCCGGCGATCGCCAGGGTCACCTCGCGATCCATTTGCACCACCGCAGGATCGGTACCGAACGTCGCATGATGCCGCAGGTTCTCGATCCACTTGAGCAATGCCTCACTCCACAACAGATCAAGCAGTTCCCACTTGCGACAGCCGAGCAGGGTGCCGTCCTTCAGCACGCGGGTCGCCAGTTGATCGGGCGATTGCGGCAGCGGCGTGGCATTGCCGATGCGCAGGATCGACAAGCCGTGCGACAACTCCCACGGCACGCCCGGCTCATCGTCCGGCAAGTCGCCATTTTTCAGCACGTATTGCGCTTGATCATGCCCGCGCTGCAACAGCTTGATGATCGCCTGAAACTCCTGCGGCTCCAGTTCGCTGATGAGTTTCATCCAGGCCATTTCCATGCGCGTGAACAAGCCGTGAATGCGCACTTTGACCTTGTCGTACTCGTGTTCCCAATGACTGACCAGTGACATGGCGTAATCCTCTTTCCGTAAGGTTCACAGGGTTTTCATGAATTCGATCAATGCACGCTTGTCGTCGTCCGACAGCGTCGTGCCGTACAGGTGACCGCTGTTGTGGTTGCCCTCCAGCCGCGTGTCGTATTTGAAGTCCGCCGAGGCTTTGGCCTGTGCGCCGCTGGTGACGAAACCGACGTTGACCGGGTCGTAAATATCCGAGCCGGTGATGAACACCTGCGGACGTTTTTCCGGCGGTTGCAGCAAGTCCCACAGCGTCGGCACCGAGCCGTTGTGCAGGTACGGCGCGCGTAGCCAGACGCCGTCGGTGGGCGTGTTGCTGTAGCTCTGGGTCTTGCGATACGCGCCGAAGTCGAACGGCGGTTTTTTGAAGGTGTGGAACGCGGTGACCAGCCCCGTGGTGAACGAGTCGAGCCGGTGCGGATCAGTGCCGAGCTGATCGATGTTGGTCGTGACCTGCCCGGTATCGGCGCGTCCGAAGTCATGACAAGCCGCGCAGTTGGCGTCCCAGATCGGTTTGCCTTGGGCGACCTTGGCCTGATCCAGCGTCCACGGCCACGCCGGCGCCTTGTGCCCGAGCAGCCAGTTGGTCACGCGGTTGAAGCTCGGCGGCAGTACCGATTCCGGCGTCGCACCCACGGCCATCGCGGCGGCGTAGTTGCGTTCGTGGATCTTGTTGTTATTGCCGTCCCAGTGCAGGTACATCGATTCGCGCGGTTTCTGGTTCCACACTTGCGGCAGATCGACGGTGCCGATGGTCGAGTCATCCGGGAAGCCGAACACGACCATTTTCGTCGGGTTGAAGGTGTCGGTGCGGCCCGGGCCTTGTTGCGGACGCAGCTTCTGCCAGGCGTAGGCTTGCTTCTGCTTGAGCAGTGCGCTTTTGGCCATCGGCATGATCAGGTAGCGGTTGTAGAGCTTCTCGAAGAAGCCCAACTGGAACTTGCTGTTGATCGCCGCCATCACCGCGTCGGTGGTGAATTTCGGATCGCTGGCGCAATCGTAGGCGAACCACTGGAAGGCTTGCAGTTGCAGGGTGTTGGCCGGCGCGCTCGGCACATTGACGGCGACGTCGCTGGCATTCGCGCGGTAGGAGCCGGTGTGGCACAGCGCGCAGTTCGGCTCAACGGTCGGGTAGCCGATCTGCCGTTTGGCCATGCCGATCGGCAGGTCCTTGCCGTTTTCGAAGAGGAAGCCAAAGACTTCCCAGCCACCGCGTTTGGGCATTTTCTCCGGGCACATCTGCGGCAGCACGGCGAACAGGTAATACGGGATGCGCGCCTCAATGCCGAGGCCAATGGCGGCGTACTTGTAGTGGTCTTCGTCAGAGGCGTATTCCTGCTCCGGCACCACCCGCAGCATCTGATACCAGGTTTCGTAACCGATGAAGCCGAGCACCGCGACCACCACCAGCGTGCCGACCTTGAAGGCGTGACTCTGCCATTGCCGCTGCCATGCCGCGCGCCATTCGCGCCAGCCATCGCAGAGCAGCGCCCATGGCCGGTTCTCCGGCGAGGTGCCGAGGTAGAGCAAAATGCCGAGGATCAGAAAGAAGCTCAGATCGCCCATCAGCATCGGTACGAACACCGAGCCCTGGCTGCTGGTGTTGATCAGGTAGATCCAGAAGATCACCGCGATCAACCGCGTCAGCACACACAGCCAGGAATGCACCACGTAGCGCGGTGCGTTGAAACCCGACGGCATGTAAAACACGCTGATGCCGACCAGCAGCATGCCGGCGTTTTCCAGCCACGGGTCAGAGAGTTGCGGCGGCAGCCCGACCACCGATGTCAGCAAGCCCGGCGCGAACAGCGCGGGGATGGCGAACACCATGTTCATCGCAATGCCTATCCAGATGAAGCGTTGAAACCAGCGGATGTAGCTGTCCATGTCAGTTCCCCTGATCGTTCCCACGCTCTGCGTGGGAATGCATCCCGTGACGCTCTGCGTCACACAAGCGGACGCAGAGCGTCCATGGCGGCATTCCCACGCGGAGCGTGGGAACGATCAGTGACTACCCGAGGGCGGTTTTCTCAAGGTGTTCAAGGATGATCGGATAGACATCGACCACCGCGTTCTTGCCGAACATGCAGTCGATGTGACCGTAGCCCGGCACCACTTGCCGGCTGTAGCGTTCGGGCCCGTGCATGTCGCACAAACGCTGATAGGTCTTGAGGGTGCTTTCCGGCAGGTAGCACTGGTTGTCGGCACCGCTGATAAAACAGATCGGCATGGTCAGTCGATCAAAGTGCGGCATGTACACATCGTTGCCTTTGAAATCCACCAGGTGCCCTTTGCGCACGATCAGCGCCAGGTGCTCGAAGGTCTCGATGTTCGACTCACCGAACAACTCATGCAGGTTGTCGTGCAGGGTTTCGTTGAGGGTGTCGTGGCGATACAGCGACGCGTACATGAAGGTGATGCGGTGGCACACCGGATTGGTGCAATAGCCCTGCGCCTCGATCCGCGCGTAGCCGTTGAGGGCCTTGTCGTAGAGTTTGTTGAACCAGTTTTCCTTGCTGTCGGCGTAAGCGGTCATCGACTTGACGCCAATGGCGTCGAGCATGCCCGGCAAGTGCAATCCGGCTTTCAACCCCGTCGCCGTGGCGACCACGGTGTCCGCAGCAATCTGCGAGCAGACCACCGAACGCACGCCCTGCAAACCGGCGAGCAACGACATGAAGAAGGTCGTCGCACCGTAGCAATGCACCACGCATTGCACATCCTTGGCCTGGGTTTCCTGCTGAATCTGCGCGATGGCAGCCTTGAAGTCGTACTGGGCAATCTGGTCGCCGTTCCATTCCTTCTTGCTCGCCGGCAACAGAATGCTCACGCGAAAATCCAGCAACCACACGTCGTAGTCGTGTTTGCACAGGAATTCGAGCAGGTTGGTCTGGATGGTGTCGGTGGAAAAGATATTCGAGCCCACGCCCAAACCATGCACCAGCATCACCGGGCCTTTGCTCCCGGCCTGGTAGCGGGTCAGGCGCAGTTCCACGCCGTCCTCGGTAGGGAAGAAATGCACCGCCGGCGTCGGCGCATCCAGCGGCCGTTTCAAGCGTGGCGGCGCGTCGGGGTTGAAGTAGATATCGCCGGCAAACACCCCGCCGTAGCTTTCCCAGAGAATCCCGGCGAAGAACTTGCCGAACCGTGCCAGCCCTTCGATGCGCTCGCGTTCGTTGCGCGCATTGAGCACTTTCATGGTGGTCATCTGCTTGGCGAAATCGGTCGGATGAATGTGCATCACCCCGGAGCCGATCACCTCACCGGTCTTGTCCGGCCCGCGATACAGCGTCACGTAGAGCGTGCTGGTGTCGTGCCAGATGTTCAGCACGCCGTTGTCTTCCGGCACAGTTTTGAAGGCGCTGAAGAAATAGTCGTTGCCGTCCTCGGCGGTCAGTTTCATGTCGTATTTCATGTGACGGGTATCAACCTGTTGCTCGAATTGCTCGAACAGATTGAACACGCCGTTGCTGGCGGTCAGCGGCTGCGCTGAAAGCGCCGGAGCGATCACCGTGCCGACAATCGTGGCCGCATGCTCAGGTTCCTTGATCATCCGGTTGAGGTCGTTGGCGGTGATGGTCAGGGTGAAATCAATCGGCGAATTGTCCGCCTCGCCGCGTTTAGCCGCCGCTTCGTAGACTTTCAGATCAGTGCTTTGCGCCGCAGTGAAGGCCCTGGAGAAATAGCCCTTCATGGTTTCGGTGAACTGCACGCCGAGGGTTGGCGGCGCCACCTGTTTGCGCGGCGCAGAAGGCAGCGTGTAGTCGATCTGCCAGCCTCGGTCGGCGGCGAGCAGGCCCATGTTGCGCTCACTCACCGCGGAGATGGTCAACAGCGGGTTGACCGCCAGCGACGTCGGAATTACCGCGCCGTCAGTCACGTACAAATTAGCGTAAACATCCGTGCCGCTGGCACCGCTGAACACCTGGCCCTTGTGATTGACCACGCCTTGCGCCGCGTCTTCGCCCATCACGCAACCGCCCAACGGGTGCACTGAGACGATGCTGTGCTTGAGCAGTTTGGTCCAGATCGGATTCTCCACCCAGACGCCGCCCAAGGCCTTGGTGCTCTGCTGCAAACGTTCGTTGCCGAGCTTGAAGTTCTCCTGCTCGCCAACGCCTGGCCAATCGATGCGCAGTTGATCCTTGCTGTCGAGGATCATCCGCCCCTGGCCGCTGTCATGGCTCATGATCAGGTAAGTCTGCATGTTGTGCAGTGCGCCGTAATACGGGCCGCGCAGAAAGCTTTCCGCTTCACGCTCCTTGTATTTCACCTTGCCGCTGAAGCTGTCATCGGTGGCCACGCCGATCATCTCGGCAAACCCGGCCATCGCCGGCACCATCGGCCGACCGAGGGCACCGGGGATCGAGCCTTCCTCGATGACCATGCGGCTGCGCCAGTCGCCTTCGGTGCGCATGTCGATGACCGAGGTGATGCACGGGCCGACCGGGTGCAGTTCCTTGGCCGGGTGCGCGCCGAAACCGATGCCGTTGATGGTCTGCTCGCAGTTGTGGCCGAAGCCGAGGATGTCGCCGTTGCCGCTCATGTTCTCGCCGAGCTGGCCGGACATCACCACGCCTTTATCGCGTGAGCGCAGAAGGATTTCGGTCGAGCCGAGCGTGCCGGCGGAGACCACGACAATGTCAGCCTTCACGAACAACGTTGGCGCAGAGAACTTCTCGCGGCCGCTGTCCAGATACTGAAAGTGCACGATCCAGCCATCACCATCGCGCTCCAGGTGCCGCACTTCGGCCTGACAGAAAATCTCCGCGCCGTGGTTCCAGGCATCCGGCAGGTAGTTCATCAGCGTGGTGTTCTTGGCCTTGTTGTTACAGCCCGACACGCAGTCGCCGCACTGGTTGCACGGCAGTTGCTCGACACCGACGTGGTTGAGGTTGTTCGGCAGTTTGTCGAAGGTCACGTTGATCGGCGGCTTGTAGAAATGCGCGCCTTGCTTGAGGTAATCCGCCGATTTCTTGTTGGCATCGAGTTTGGGCAGGTTCGGAGCAGCGTTCGGGTAAGGATTGGGTTTGAGCATTTCCCGGGCGCGGGCATAACCGTCCTTGAGCAGCGTGTCGCGGTGTTCACGCACGGCTTGCGGCCAGCGCGGATCGTCGAACACACCGGGCTCAGGTTCGAGGGCAACGTTGGCATTGATCAGCGAAGTACCACCGAGGCCGCAACCGACCACGACGTTCTGCTGGGCATTCACATGTAAATCGAACAGCCCGGTGCGCGAGCCGATATGGCCATCCGGGTCATGCACCTGCAGTTCTTCAGTCGCGGCGATCATGGTGTTGGGGTATTCGCCGGGCTGGATTTCCCGACCGCGTTCGAGCAGGCACACACGTTTGCCGGCACGGGACAGGCGCGAGGCAGCAATGCCGCCGCCGTAGCCTGAGCCGATAACGATCACATCGTAGTGTTCCTTGATCTCGCTGATGGGCGTTGCGATCCGTGTCATGAGGTGATTCCTCTAATCAGGCAGATGGGGCAACTCTGCGGTTGCCTGCAATCAATGGGCGGACGGGCACCTGGCCACCGGATCAAGTCCGGCGACAGCACAGCGGTCTGGCGGGTGTGGCGCGCTACAGGCGAGCGTGCTGATTGGCGGCGCGCCGGAACGTGCGCTTGGGTGGCGAGGGCGGGGGGCGGTGCGGCTGGCTATCCATCATGCGTTCTCCCAGAACCAGATGTGGATAAGTGACGGCTGTCCTTGTGCCATTGCAGTGAAGACAGCGCAGGAATCGAAGTCAAGGCAATGCCTTAGAACTGTATGAAATCTGATCAAGTGCCGTTTGGACTATGGCGGGCGGGGCTTGCAGGGTTTGGCAAACAAGTTATCCACATAGCCACCCACAGCAAATGGGGGTAACTGTGGATGACTGGGAAAATAACTCGCTGATTTGTGAAGAAAAATCGTGACTTATCCAGAAGGACGGTTTGCAAGGCGCATTGGTTGTTTTTTGATCACATCTTTGTAAGCCACGTTTTTCGTGGCTTGCAGAGGATGGCAAACACGTTATCCACAGAAGCGCCAACAGAGATCGGGGGTAACTTTGCCGTATCTGTGGAAAAGCGTTGGAGGCTGTGTGAAATCGAGGTTTGCGCGGGAATTAAGTGCGGAAACTGACGAATTGACTGTTTTTTGATCACATCTTCGCAAGCCACGTTTTGTATGGCTTTCAGACGATAGCGAACATCTTATCCACAGAAGCGCCAACAGAGATTGGGGGCAACTTGTTCAGTTATCCTGCCGAAAAAGCTCTGAAAATCCGTGACTTAGTCTGGTTGTTTTTTGATCGGATGGCTGTAGGGCTTGATGGGCGTGGGGTCTAGAGAGGGGCGAACATGTTATCCACAGATCCGCCAACAGGGATTGTGGGTAAACAGCCCCCCTCACCCCAGCCCTCTCCCTCCGGGAGAGGGAGCCGACCCAGGTGTATTGGAAATATGCAGCGACATGCGACTTATGCGGTGTCCTTAGCTTGGCCAAACCTGAGTTCGCGCAGATCTTTCAGGTCGATGTAACGCTTGAGTACGCCACCGTAGATCCCCTCTCCCTCTGGGAGAGGGCTAGGGTGAGGGGCTTTTCAGCGAACCACACCTTCTTCAATCAGCAACTTGAGAATCGCTTCAGCCCCGGCCTGTGCAGTAACACCTTTGAGCACCTGCCCTCCGCCGCCACTGGCCTTGGCCGTCGCGGCCTTCATCCGGTCTGCCCCGCTTTTGGCCTTGATCACCTTCAAGCGTTTCGGCCGCGGCTTGGCCGCTTGCAAGGTGGCAACCGCGAGCAACTCATCGTCCACCACTTCGACATCTTCAGCCTGCAAAACACCCCGTCGCGCCGGTCCATAAGCACTCTGCCGAGGTTTCGGCGCAGCGTTATCCACAGTCGCCAGAAACGGCAGTTTCACCTTCAACCGCCGCCGCTGCCCACGCGGCAACGCTTGCAGCACCAACGCCGAACCGTCATTGATCGACTCGACCTGCGCCAGCCCCACTACCAACGGCCAGCCCAGACCTTCGGCGAGCAAAAACGGCAGCATCCCCGAACCTTCGCCGGTTTCCGCCTGGCTGCCGGTCAGCACCACCTGCGCACCGGCATCGCGCAGATACGCGGTCAGCGCTGGCAGCGCATCGGCGCCAGCCGGTTGCTCCAGCACATGCATCTGCTCAAGACCCATACCCAGATAGGCGCGCAACGCCGGTTCCGCAATGTCCCCGGCATGCAGCACTTGCAGGTTATCCCCCGCCAATTGCAAACCGAGTTCCACGGCGCGCGCGTCCTGATCAGCACGGCGTGGCCGCCCGGAAGTCGGGTGAGCGCCGATGGAAACCAGACTGATAACTTTCGTGTTCATAGCGTTTCCTTAAGCCGCATCGCGCTTGGCTTCGTTGCGGTAAGCCGCCACCGCCTCGATCAACGCTTGCAGAATCTCTGCGCTTTCTCCAATTACCGAGAGGTCGGCGCGCTTGATCATGTCGCAGCCCGGGTCGAGATTGATCGCCACCACCTTGTCGCAAGCACCAATACCTTGCAGGTGCTGGATCGCACCAGAGATACCCACAGCCACATAAACCCGTGCGGTGACCCAGGTGCCGGACGCGCCGACCTGGCGATCACGCGCCATGAAGCCATCGTCGACGGCGACCCGCGAAGCGCCTTCGGTCGCGCCAAGTACAGCGGCCGTTTCGTGGAACAATGCCCAGTCCTTGACGCCGTTGCCGCCGGAGAAAATGAATTCGGCTTCGGCCATCGGAATCGCTGCCGGGTCGACCGCCACAGCGCCAAGATCTTCGATCCGCGACAAGCTGCGCGCAACGCTTGTGGATAACTCCACCGGCAACGCTTCATGTCGGGTTTCGCTGACCGGCTCGGCGCATTCGGCGGCCGCCAGAATCAACCGCGCGACCGGACGTGCGAGGTCTTGCAAGCCCGCGCCTGCGCGGCCAATACATTCCTGATCCTTGACCTGCCAGACCCTTGTCGCCGGGCGTTCACCCAGTGCCGCGGCAAAGCGCCGGCCGAGTTCACCGCCACCGCTGCGGCTGTCGGGCAGCAGCCAATGGCGCGGATTGAACTGGTTATCCACAGCGCGCAAACCTTGCACCCGTTGCTCCGGTGCATAACCGCTGAATTCCTCGCCTTCGAGTACCAGCAAGCGATCGACGCCAGCGGTCGCGAAAGCGTTTTCCTTGTGCTCGCCAAAGACCACCGCCAACACCGCACCGTCCTGGCCGGCGAGTTGATGGGCGAGGCCGAGCAAATCACGGTCGTGACTGCTCAAGCGGCCGCCGACCATGTCCGGCACCACGGTGATATAGAACGCCGGGGCCGGCACTTGATGCAGCGGCAGTTGCACTTCCACAGCAGCCGAACGTTTGACCGCCCCGCCCTGTTGCGCGCCGCTGCGGTCAATACGCTTGATGCCGTTGGGGCCGATAAAACCGATGCCATGCAGGTTCTTGCGGATGATGCCGTTGGGCCCCATCCAGCTGTGTTGCGCCGGTTGCATGGCCGCGTGCAGCGGGTGCAGGCGGTTACGCGCAATCCATTCGGCGCGTGGGTCGCGGCGGATAATGTCGCTCATCAGTGGGCCTCCGCAGGTTCACGTTTGGCCGGGGTGGCAGGCTTGTTCGGCGCGGCGTCTTCGAGCAGCGCGTCGGCCACCAGTTCGGCGATGTCCTTGATCAGCGGACGCGGTTCGACCACGCCTTCGAGCATTGCCGTGCACTGTGGACAACCCACCGCCACCAGTTCGGCGCCGGTCTCGCGAATGTCTTCCATGCGCATATCAGGAATCCGCTGCTTGCCCGGAATGTCGGTGATCGGCGCCCCGCCACCGCCGCCGCAGCAGCGCGAACGGAAGCCGGAACGTTGCATCTCTTTGACTTCAATACCGAGCGCACGCAGTACTTCACGCGGCGCCTCATACTCGCCGTTGTAGCGGCCGAGGTAGCACGGATCGTGATAGGTCACGCTGTTGCCTTTGTGCTGCCCGAGGTTGAGCGCGCCGGCCTGGATGATTTCTGCCATGTAGGTGCTGTGGTGCTGCACCAGGTAGTTGCCGTCGAACGCGCCGTACTCGTTTTTCAACACATGGAAGCTATGCGGATCGCAGGTAACGATGCGGTTGAAGCTGTATTTGGCCAGGGTCTGGATGTTGCGCTTGGCGAGCAACTGGAAGGTCGCTTCATCGCCCAGACGACGGGCCACGTCGCCGCTGTCACGCTCTTCGAGACCGAGCACGGCGAAGTCGATTTTCGCCGCTTTCAGCACTTTGACGAACGCGCGCAAGGTGCGCTGGTTGCGCATGTCGAATGCGCCGTCGCCGACCCAGAACAGCACGTCGGTGGATTTCTTTTCACTGAGCAGGTTGAGGTTCAGGTCCGCCGCCCAGTTCATCCGCCCGCCCGGTGCAAATCCGCCAGGGTTGTCGGTGGCAATCAGATTTTCGAGGACTTCGGCGCCCTTGTTCGGCGTCGCGCCTTTTTCCAGGGTCAGGTGACGGCGCATGTCGACGATGGCGTCGACGTGCTCGATCATCATCGGACATTCCTCAACGCAGGCACGGCAGGTAGTGCACGACCACAGGGTTTCGGCGTCGACCAAGCCGTTGACGATCGGTTGATGTGGATTACCGCTATGTTCGCCTACAGGTTTGCCCGGATACGGGCTGCCGGCGAACTTGGCATCGGTACCGCCAGCGAGGCCGACGACCATGTCCTGAATCAGCTTTTTCGGGTTCAGTGGCTGGCCGGCAGCGAAGGCCGGGCACGCCGCTTCGCACTTGCCGCACTGCACGCAGGCGTCGAAACCGAGCAACTGGTTCCAGGTGAAATCCTTGGGTTTCTCAACACCCAGCGGAGCACTCGGATCGTTCAGATCCAAAGGTTTCAAACCCGTGGAACGACCACCGCCAAAACGCTCGGCGCGGCGGTGCCAAGCCAAATGCAACGCACCGGCGAAGGCGTGTTTCATCGGCCCGCCCCAGGTCATGCCGAAAAACAGCTCCGACACGCCCCACAGCACGCCAATCCCGAGAATGACCGCGAGTACCCAGCCGCCGAAGTTCTCCGGCAGAATCCCGGCCACCGGCAAGGTCAGCAGAAAGAACGACGCCGAGAACGCCAGCAGGCTTTTCGGCAGGCGCATCCACGGGCCTTTCGACAGCCGCGCGGGCGGGTTGCGCCGACGCAGATAAACGAAGATCGCGCCGACGAACATCACTGCCGTCATCAGCAGCAAGGCGTAACCGAGGATACGGTTGTGCAGGCCGAAACCGTGCACCAGCAGCGCCAGCACAATCGACGCCACCGCACCGCCGGCCGTGGCCACGTGGGTGTTGGCGATGTATTTGTCCCGCGCCACGACATGGTGCAAATCGACCATGTAGCGCTTGGGCATGGCCAACAGGCCGCCGATCAGATCGACCTTCGAGGCCCGGCCCCGACGCCACATCGCTACCCGCCGCAACGCGCCGAGGACACCAAGGCCGATAGCTGCGAACAACAGGATTGGAAGAAGGGTGTTCAACATGGTGAAGCTCCCACCAGTACAACCTGGAGAAACACGGCGTTCAATGATCGTTCCCACGCTCTGCGTGGGAATGCATCCCGGGACGCTCCGCGTCCCAAGCGGACGCAGAGCGTCCATTGCGGCATTCCCACGCAGAGCGCGGGAACGATCGGTTCACTAGCCCTTAGAAATCCTTGCAGAGCCGCAGGGCGTCGTAAATCGCGGCGTGCGTGTTGCGCTGCGCCACGCAGTCGCCGATGCGGAACAGCAAGTAGCCGTCGCCCGCCTCGCTCAGCGAAGGTTGCGGCTGGATCGCGAACAACGCTTCGACGTCGATCTGGCCCTTGTTGCGCGAACCCTCTTTGAGCGCGTAGTAGATTTCCTCATCCGGACGCACGCCGTTTTCCACCACCACCTGATCGACCACCCGCTCCTCTTTCGCGCCGGTGTATTCGTTCTCCAGTACCGCGACCAGTTTGTCGCCTTCGCGGTAGACCTTTTCCAGCATCATGTCGCCGGTCATGATCACTTCTTTCGGGTACATGCTGCGGTAGTAGGTCGGGAACGACGTACCGCCGATGGCCACGCCCGGTTTGATGTCGTCGGTGACAATCTCGACCTGGCTGCCTTTGTCGGCGAGGAAGTCAGCAACCGACATCCCGGTGAACTCGCAAATGGTGTCGTAGACCAGCACGTTCTTGCCCGGCGCGACCTTGCCGTCGAGCACGTCCCAGCTGCTGACCACCAGCCCTTCAGCGGCACCCCAGTGTTCGTTCTGCTCCAGGTACGGATGCCCGCCGACCGCCAGCACCACCACGTCTGGACGCAGATCCATGATGGTGTCGGCATCAGCTGCCGTGCCCAGGCGCAAATCGACTTTCAGCCGCGCCAGTTCCAGTTGGAACCAACGGGTAATACCGGCGATCTGGTCACGCTGCGGCGCTTTCGATGCGGTGGTGATCTGCCCGCCGATGAATTCCTTCTTCTCGAACAGGGTCACGTCGTGGCCACGCTCGGCAGCAACCCGTGCCGCTTCCATCCCGGCAGGGCCGGCACCGACGATGACCACCTTGCGTTTCGGCCCGGTGGATTTCTCGATGATGTGCGGCACGCCCATGTATTCACGGGACGTTGCGGCGTTCTGGATGCACAACACGTCGAGCCCCTGATACTGGCGGTCGATGCAATAGTTGGCGCCGACGCACTGTTTGATCTGGTCGATCTGGCCCATCTTGATCTTGGCGATCAGGTGCGGGTCAGCGATGTGCGCGCGGGTCATGCCGACCATGTCGACGTAACCGCCTTCAAGAATCCGCGTGGCCTGGTTCGGGTCCTTGATGTTCTGTGCGTGCAGCACCGGCACCTTGACCACTTCCTTGATCCCGGCGGCCAGATGCAGGAACGGCTCCGGTGGATAACTCATGTTCGGAATCACGTTGGCCAGGGTGTTGTGGGTGTCACAACCCGAGCCGACGACGCCGATGAAATCGAGCATGCCAGTGTCGTCGTAATACTTGGCGATCTGCTTCATGTCCTCGTGGGACAAGCCGTCCGGGTGGAACTCGTCACCGCACAGACGCATGCCCACGCAGAAGTCGTCACCGACCTCGGCGCGCACGGCTTTCAGTACTTCCAGACCGAACTTCATCCGGCCTTCGAAGGTGCCGCCCCATTCGTCAGTACGCTTGTTGACGCGCGGACTCCAGAACTGGTCGATCATGTGCTGGTGCACTGCCGACAGCTCAACGCCGTCGAGGCCACCGGCCTTGGCCCGCCGCGCGGCCTGGGCGTAGTTGCCGATCACCCGCCAGATTTCTTCCGGCTCGATGGTTTTGCAGGTGGCGCGGTGCACCGGTTCACGGATGCCAGACGGCGACATCAGCGTCGGCCAGTTGAAGCCGTCCCAGCGCGAGCGCCGGCCCATGTGGGTAATCTGAATCATGATCTTGGCGCCATGCTTGTGCATGGCGTCGGCCAGATTCTGGAAATGTGGAATGATGCGGTCGGTGGACAAATTCACCGAGCTCCACCATTCCTGCGGGCTGTCGATGGCGACCACAGAGGAGCCACCACAGATCGCCAGGCCGATGCCGCCCTTGGCTTTCTCTTCGTAATACTTGACGTAGCGGTCGGTGGTCATGCCACCGTCCGTCGCGTAGACCTCAGCGTGCGCGGTGCTGAGCACGCGGTTGCGGATGGTCAGTTTGCCGATCTGGATCGGCTGGAACATTGCTTCGAAAGCCATGGCGGGTTCCTCGACTTACAACGGCTTGACGGTGAACAGGCCGTCGTCGTGGCCTTCTTCGGAGCCACCGTAGACTTGCTCGGCGACGGTGCGAATCTTGCTGCCGCGCGCCTCAAGAATCTGATCCATGGCCCCGGCAAACCAACCGGTGAACATGTAATCGACCTTGCGCCCGACCTTGCCGTACACATAGACGAATGCCGAGTGTTCGAGCTTGACGCTGGCGGTGCCTTTGTCGAGGTCGATGTCCTGGATCTTGAACAGGCCCCAGCCGCGTTGCGACAGACGCTTCATGTAGTGCTCGAACACCGCGACGCCTTCCAGGCCGTGGCATTCAGCTTCTTTCTCGCACCAGTGCCAGGCGGATTTGTAGCCGGCCTTGTAGAGGATCTCGGCGTAGGCATCAGCGCCCAAAACTTCCTCGATGCCCATGTGGTTGTTGACGAAGAAGTGACGCGGTACGTACAGCATCGGCAGGGCGTCAGAGGTCCAGACACCGGTCTCGCTGTCGACTTCGATTGGCAATTGCGGGGCGATCTTGGCCATGGAAACTTAACTCCAGAAAAATAGTGGATTCAGTGGTGACCGCTGCCCTCACCCCAGCCCTCTCCCACAGGAGAGGGGGCAGATCGGCGGCGGTCTTGAGTCAGCGTTACTCGCCCCAGACGTCTTTGAGGACGTTCACCCAGTTTTCGCCCATGATCTTGCGCACCACGCGCTCGGAATGGCCGCGCTTGAGCAGGGTTTCGGTCAGGTTCGGGAACTCGCCGACGGTGCGGATACCCAGCGGGTTGATGATCTTGCCGAAGCTGGTCAGACGGCGGGCGTAGCCCTTGTCGTGGGTCAGGTATTCGAAGAAGTCCTGGCCATGGCCTTGGGTGAAGTCGGTGCCGATACCGATGGCGTCTTCGCCGACGATGTTCATCACGTATTCGATCGCTTCGGCGTAGTCGTCGATGGTCGAATCGATGCCCTTGGCGAGGAACGGCGCGAACATGGTCACGCCGACAAAACCGCCGTGATCGGCAATGAACTTCAGTTCTTCATCGGACTTGTTGCGCGGGTGCTCTTTAAGACCCGACGGCAGGCAGTGGGAATAGCAGACCGGTTTTTTCGATTCGAGGATGACTTCTTCGGACGTCTTCGAGCCGACGTGGGACAGGTCGCACATGACGCCAACGCGGTTCATCTCGGCGACGATTTCGCGACCGAAACCCGACAGGCCGCCGTCACGCTCGTAGCAACCGGTGCCGACCAGGTTCTGGGTGTTGTAGCACATCTGCACGATGCCGACGCCGAGCTGCTTGAACACCTCGACATAGCCGATCTGGTCTTCAAACGCGTGAGCATTCTGGAAGCCGAAGAGGATGCCGGTCTTGCCTTGTTCCTTGGCGCGACGGATGTCGGCAGTGGTGCGCACTGGCATCACCAGGTCGCTGTTTTCGCGGATCAGCTTCTGGCTGGCAGCGATGTTGTTCACGGTCGCCTGAAAGCCTTCCCACACCGACACCGTGCAGTTGGCCGCCGTCAGACCGCCCTTGCGCATGTCTTCAAACAGCTCGCGGTTCCATTTGGCAATGATCAGACCGTCGATAACGATGCTGTCGGCGTGTAATTCGGCTGGGCTCATCAGGCGTCCCCTTATTGGCGATTCATGCGCCGAATCGTCTGCCGGCGCTTTGGGGCCAGCATATGCCTCGGTGCCGGGGCGACCGGGTGCAAAAACGACAGGGGAATTGCCGAAAGCGTCAATCCGCGACAAAGGGTCAAGATAGCGAGGTGCCATGAGCACCTGTCATTTACCTTCCCCATGCGCGAGAATTCATTACATTGAAGTGCCCGAACACATTCTTTCTCAAAGGACGCGCTGGATGCTGACCTCAATCCATCAGGATGGAAAAACGCTTCATCTTAAAACGAAAACATGCACAAACCTCTTCGATATCGATTCGATGTCACTATTGATCGGACCTAATGGTTCGGGAAAAACTCGCTTTCTGCAGCGCACTATTGAAAGTTTTCTCGTAGACGACGCACCAACTCCTTCCAAAAATTGCCGGCTAAGTATCGACTTCAAACCCCGAACAAATCCCAGACAGTTTTCTGAAAAATGGAGCCTGGTTTATTTCAACCCACTCCCACTTCGAACAGAATTCAGGGATCAACTCAACTTCACAAACGCATCATTTGAAAAAAACACAAACCTGTTTGATCTAATAAAACACAATAAAATACTTGAAGGATTCGGCCTAGAGGTTAAACTTTTTGCCGAACTTCGCCCAAACGTGCAAAAAATCATGGAGCTATTCTCCATCGCTGTAGCCGACAACAGAAAATTCCTGCATAAAGAAATAGCTCACCATCCAATCGTAAAGATGCTGAGTGACACAATAATTAAGAGAAAGAATATTTCTGACTTCGATGCAAACCAGAAGCAAGTTGAAGAAATTGAAAACAGACATTTTACTTTACTAAATGAATTAGCAAACCAATTACGCCTCGATTTTGAAAAATCTGCAAATAGGCGCGCAAAAAATGGAACACAGTTTCTGACTGCTGTCCTTTCAGTCGTTCAACATATGATTGAACAAAAAACACATTCCATTCAAAAAATAGTCGCATTTGCAACCGCACACATTCACTCCAAGCTTATAGACTCACACTCTTACCCGAATGAAGACATCAACGATAGCAACCTCTTACTTTTAAACGTACTCCAGATATTGCGCACTCTTCCCTTCATAGAAGATAAGCACGAGCCCCTTCACTGCGCCAGCGCGATAAATCCTGTGAAGCACAGAAAACTTTTTGAACAGTCAGCAATGACGCCAATTTTCACTATTCGACTCCCGGGCATGAGTTCAGGTCAAGAGGCAATTATCACTCAAATAAATTCGATCTATAGCGCACTTAAAAAAACGAAAGAAAAACGCAACATCTTACTCATGATTGATGAAGGCGATGCTTTCCTACACTTGGCTTGGCAGCGGAGGTATATCTGGCAGATGAATAGTTTCCTCAGCCAGTGCAAAAAAGAGCTCGAAATAGAAAACTTGCAACTTATTATAGCCACTCACTCACCGCTGCTAATGTCGGACATACCTCGAGAGTTCGTCTGTGAATTAGAAGAGCCTGAAGACAACATTTTTTTTTCCGATATTGAGAAAAAACAACCTGAGGCCGCTAATGAGGACGTATTTGGGGGAGGCCCTCCTTCACAATCACCCTCATTTGCAGCGCCCATACATGCCATACTAAACCTCGCTTTTGAATCCAGTACGATTGGTGAGTTCGCTACGAGAACGATCAACAAAACTATAAAAAACTTGAAATCCGGACAATTTACTGCTCGGGACAGATATTTAATTTCCATTGTTGACGACCCTATTATCAAGCGTGAGCTTCAATCAATGATTCCCAACGGGGATCATTCATGATTATATCTATGCCGGACAACTGGAAAACCGCAGAGTCCATACACGAGCAGTTTCTAAAAGATAAAATTGAAGACTTTCTTGACAACAACACACCACCTGCCAAAAGCAAGCATAGCAAACCTTTCATCGAACTCACCAAAAAATCAATATTATCTAGCAGTCAGAATCAATATTTATGGTCCATAAGTGAACTCAACGATATAAAAAGCAAAATCACCACAAAAGATTATCGACGCCTTATAAATGATCTAAATTCGGTCTTCAATTACAAGGCCTTCTCAGAAAAGAAAAAAATAAAATGGGACGCTTACAAATTATGCGAGCACTCCAAACTACGCACCTGCCCATACTGCAATTACAGTTATGCCATGACTCTATTCAAAGGAAAAGACGGCGTATTAAGACCGACTCTTGATCACTTTTACCCTAAATCGATTTACCCACACCTTGCACTTTCACTGGCCAATCTGATCCCTAGCTGCAACGCCTGTAATTCCTCCCTGAAGGGTGACGTCGACTTTTTCAAAATTTCACACTTACATCCTTACTTCGATAAGGAAGTTATCACATTCGAATGCTGTCACGAAAAACTGGATATTGTAGAAATCATCGGAAATTTTGAAAGAATAAAGCCCTATCTAAAAATTAAACTTAATGCACCGAAACACTGCTGCACAACTCAAAATAGCCTTTCGCTGTTCCGCCTGGAACAGCGCTATAGTCGTTTACGTCAGGAGGGGACAGACTTCATAGCCACTCACCTACAGATTGAATCGCTGCTTGGTAACCAAACACTTAGTGGACGAAAAGGTTCTGGCGACAAACTTGACTTCAAAAATCTGACACTAAGAACGCGATTACTTCGCTTTGACAAAATGAAATACAAATCTTATTTATTAGGAAAAATGTATGCAGACCTGCACAATCAATTTGATAGAGACCTGGAGAAAATTATTTAATCCAAAACCCCGTATCAACATGAACTATGCGTTGGACTCTCAGCACAAGTGGACGCCATCCTTTTTCTCCGCAAGAATACTGAGAAAACCATTCAAAGAACTCTAAGATGGCGCCAACTCTCCCATCGAAACCAAGCGACAGGCACATGTCCCTTAAAGCTCTCTGTTCATAACCTCTCTCATGAGACAGAATTCGCTTCATTTTTAGACACATTGGAAAAGGTGGCGGTGCAATGAAATCGATCTTCCTGGCCCTGGCCCTGATTGTGACCGGCGTACACGCCGCCGAAGAGTCCGACAACAACCCGTGCGACGCGGTGGAAAACGACATCCAGACCCTGGAATGCTCAACGTACAGCCGCAGCACCGCCGAAGACCTGCTCAAGGACAACTACGCCAGCCTCAACGAACGCATGCAGACTGCGTACGGCAAAAACGCCACGCAACTGGCGGATATCACCGCCAAGCTCAAGACCGCCCAGCAACAATGGCTGAAGACGCGGGACGCGGATTGCGCGGTGGAAGCGTTCCCGGCGACGGCGGGCAGCAAGGCCTTCACGATTGCGCAGAATGACTGCGTGGCGCGGATGAGTGATGAACGGTCGGAGTTTTTGGAGTCGATTGGGCAGGAATAGTCCTCAAAATTTGAAGGAAAATTGGCACTGCTTTCTGCAATTGCCTCGTGAATCTCTTCTTCTTACGGCACATGCCGACTTCGCCTACACCTATTGCGTGAAAGCCCCGATCTACGGGCGCTTCACGCAATATCCTGACAACTGTTCTTGATTGGCCACCTTAAAAATATAAGTAAAGATTCGCGAATCTTATAAAAGACTTATATTCTTCCATGAACAGCATCCACTGGACACGAAAGGCCGTTAAGCAACTCTTGAAATTGCACTCTGTGCATCAGGTACAGGTTCGAGATGCCGTTACGGCGCTTGCCGACATGCCTGATGTGGGCAATGTCAAAGCACTGATTGGCCATGACTACGCCTACCGCCTGCGTGTCGGTAATTATCGAGTCATGTTCGACTGGGATGGCGCAATCAAAGTGGTCAGTATTAAAGAGGTCAAGAAACGCGATGAACGCACCTACTGACATCCAAATCATCAACGACGCCGAGGGCAACCCCGCCTTCGTCGTCATTCCCTACGCGCAGTACGTCGCGCAGAAAATGCAGCCCGATCTGATTCCCCATGAAGTGGTCAGTCGGATGGTCGACGGAGCGACACCGATCCGTGCCTGGCGCGAATATCTAAACCTGACTCAGGAAGAAGTCGCTAAACGCATGGGCATTTCGCAACCGGCGTTTGCCCAGCAGGAAACAGTCGCCAAGCCACGCAAGGCCACTCGCGAGAAAATTGCGTCCGCGTTCGGCATCACCGCCAATCAGCTAGAGCTGTAAGCTGCCCTCTTCACTTCAAGGAATTCCCCATGAACATCTGCGGCATCGAAATCAAAGGCAGCGAAGCGATCATCGCCGTGGCCGCTCTCGACGGTTCGGCCTTGAGCCACATTCCCCTCGCCACCAAGAAGATCGCCCTCGAAGACGATGACGACGCGGCCAACGTGAAGCTGTTCGCGGCGCAGGTGGCGTCGTTTGTGCGGGAGAATTCGGTTGACCGGATTGCGATCAAGAAGCGCAGCAAGAAGGGTGAGTTTGCCGGTGGGCCGACCACTTTCAAGATTGAGGGGGTTTTGCAGTTGCTCGATGGCTGTGAGGTGACGTTGTTGTCGCCGCAGACGATCAATGCGCAGGCGAAAAAGCATAATTTCGAGCTGCCGGGGACGTTGAACAAGTATCAGCATGAGGCTTATAAAGCCGCGTGTTCGGCGTTGGTGAAGAAGTAACCAACAGCAAGATCAAAAGATCGCAGCCTTCGGCAGCTCCTACATTGGAATGCATTTCCCTGTAGGAGCTGCCGAAGGCTGCGATCTTTTGATTTTATGCCTGGGCGGTACGCCGGTCTTCGCGCGGGCAGCGGGCGAATTTTGCGCGGTAGCTGCGGGTGAAGTACGACGGTGATTCGAAGCCGCAGGCGATGCTGACTTCGAGCACGCTCATGTCGGTCTGGCGCAACAGTTGCCGGGCCTTTTCCAGCCTCAACCGTAGATAGAAATTGCTCGGCGTATCGTTCAGGTGCAACCGAAACAAGCGTTCCAGTTGCCGCCGTGTCACTTTGATCGATTCCGCCAATTGCAGCGTGGTCAGCGGCGGTTCGCTGTGTTGCTCCATCTCGCCGATGACCTGCACCAGTTTCTTGTTGTTGATCCCGTAACGCGTGGCGACTTCCATACGCTGGTGGTCTTTGCGCGGACGAATGCGGCCCAGCACGAATTGTTCACTGACCTGAATCGCCAGTTGCGGGCCATGGGCCTGGGCGATCAGATCGAGCATTAAATCGATGGAGGCCGTGCCGCCCGCTGAAGTGATGCGCCGGCGGTCGATCTCGAACAGCTCCTGCGTCACGCTGAGCTGTGGATAAGATTCCTTGAAGGCGTCAATGGCTTCCCAGTGCAGGGTCAGGCGATGGCCCTCGAGCAAACCGGCTTCAGCGAGGACAAAACTGCCAGTGTCGATGGCGCCAAGTGTGACGCCTTCGTTATCCAGCCGCCGCAACCAGTGTTCAAGGGTTGGCGTGGCGAACTTCAGCGGTTCAAACCCGGCCACCACCAACAACGTCGCGCCTTTCTTCAGCGGCTCCAGTGCCGCGTCGGCGTTGACCGACATGCCATTGCTCGCCAGCACCGCCCCGCCGTCGGCGCTGAGCACATGCCAACGATACAGCTCGCCACGAAAGCGGTTGGCCACGCGTAGCGGTTCGATTGCGGAAATAAAGCCAATGGCGGAGAACCCCGGCATCAGCAAAAAGTAGAAATCCTGAGACATGGCGCCCTCGGTCGACGGGTAGCGTGGCTCGTTGATACGCCGATTGTCGTCGGCGTTCAAGCGCACAGGTCGCTACAGTGCAAATGCCAGTCGCCGCAGTGCGCTTTTACGGGGGCATAGCTGCGTAACTTGGCATCACCGGCGCATCAGACGCCGGGAACCACAATAAACGACCTGCCGAGGAACCCGACATGAAACGACTGATCAGCAGCTGTGTTCTTGCACTCAGCGGTACCGCTTTCTTGAGCGCCAGCGTCATGGCGGCCGAACCCGCCTCGTGCCAGAACGTGCGCATGGGCGTGGTCAACTGGACCGACGTGATCGCCACCAGTGCCATGACCCAGGTCCTGCTCGACGGCCTCGGCTACAACACCAAACAGACCAGCGCGTCCCAGCAAATCATCTTCGCCGGGATCCGCGATCAGCGCCTGGACCTGTTCCTCGGTTACTGGAACCCGTTGATGACCCAGACCATTACCCCGTTCGTCGTCGCCAATCAGGTCAAAGTCCTTGATGCACCGAGCCTGAAAGATGCCCGCGCCACCCTCGCGGTGCCGACTTATCTGGCCGACAAAGGCCTGAAAACCTTCGCCGATATTGCCAAGTTTGAAAAAGAACTGGGCGGCAAGATTTACGGCATCGAGCCAGGCTCGGGCGCCAACACGCAGATCAAGGCGATGATCGCCAAGAACCAGTTCGGCCTCGGCAAGTTCCAACTGGTCGAATCCAGTGAGGCTGGCATGCTCGCCGCCGTCGACCGCGCCGTACGCCGCAAAGAGGCCGTGGTGTTCTTCGGCTGGGCGCCGCACCCGATGAACGTCAATGTGAAGATGACTTACCTGACCGGCAGCGACGACGCCCTCGGCCCGAACGAAGGCATGGCCACCGTGTGGACCGTCACCGCGCCGAAATACGCCGAACAGTGCCCGAACATTGGTCGCTTGCTGACCAACCTGACCTTCACCGCCGAGGACGAGAGCCGGATGATGCAGCCGCTGCTCGATCACAAGGACGCTTTCGAATCGGCCAAGCAATGGCTCAAGGATCACCCGGAAGACAAGCAGCGCTGGCTGGAAGGTGTGACCACCTTCGATGGCAAACCGGCCGCTGAGAACCTGCAGCTGACCAGCAAATAACCCTCTCATTTAAAAGCCCCTCACCCTAGCCCTCTCCCAAAGGGAGAGGGAACCGGACGAAGCTCGCAGCCCCGAAACGGGCTGCGGACAGACCCATCACGCCTGAAGGAAACCGCACCATGAACCACGACGTCATCATCACCTGCGCACTCACCGGTGCTGGCGACACGACCGCCAAGAGCCCGCACGTGCCGGTCACCCCGAAACAAATTGCTGCTGCTGCGGTGGAAGCGGCCAAGGCCGGCGCCACGGTTGTGCACTGCCATGTGCGCGATCCGCAGACCGGCAAGTTCAGCCGTGACGTGGCGCTGTACCGCGAAGTGATGGAGCGCATTCGCGAGGCGGACGTCGACATCATCGTCAACCTCACCGCTGGTATGGGCGGCGACCTGGAAATCGGCGCCGGCGAGAACCCGATGGAGTTCGGTCCGAACACCGATCTGGTCGGCCCGCTGACCCGTCTCGCCCACGTTGAAGAGTTGTTGCCGGAAATCTGCACCCTCGATTGCGGCACGCTGAACTTCGGCGATGGCGACACCATTTACGTCTCCACCCCGGCGCAACTGCGTGCCGGTGCCAAGCGCATCACCGAATTGGGCGTGAAGGCCGAACTGGAGATTTTCGACACTGGGCACCTGTGGTTTGCCAAGCAGATGATCAAGGAAGGTTTGCTCGATAACCCGTTGTTCCAGCTGTGTCTGGGGATTCCATGGGGTGCGCCGGCAGACACCACCACGATGAAAGCCATGGTCGATAACTTGCCGGCGGATGCGGTGTGGGCCGGTTTCGGGATTGGCCGGATGCAGATGCCGATGGCGGCGCAAGCGGTGCTATTGGGCGGCAACGTGCGGGTCGGGCTGGAAGACAACCTGTGGCTGGACAAGGGTGTGCTGGCGACCAACGGCCAATTGGTCGAACGCGCCACCGAGATCCTCAGCCGCCTCGGCGCCCGCGTGCTGACCCCGGCAGAGGGCCGCAAGAAAATGGGCCTGACCCAGCGCGGCTGACCCTCAGCTCAAAGAATGGGCTCTGACTGCCCCCAATCTCACCTGTAGGAGCTGCCGAAGGCTGCGATCTTTTGACTTTGATTTTTAGAAGCAAGATCAAAAGATCGCAGCCTTCGGCAGCTCCTACAGGGATCACCTTACTCGGGAAAAATCCAATGAGCTTTATCACCGAAATCAAAACCTTCGCCGCGCTGGGCAGTGGTGTCATCGGCAGTGGCTGGGTTGCCCGCGCCCTCGCCCACGGCCTCGACGTGGTCGCTTGGGACCCGGCTCCTGGCGCTGAAGCGGCGCTGCGCAAACGCGTGGCCAACGCCTGGGGTGCGCTGGAGAAAAACGGTCTGGCGCCGGGTGCTTCGCAGGATCGTCTGCGCTTTGTCGCGACCATCGAAGAGTGTGTGCGCGATGCCGATTTCATTCAGGAAAGCGCCCCGGAACGTCTCGAACTGAAACTCGATCTGCACAGCAAAATCAGCGCCGCGGCCAAGCCCGATGCGTTGATCGGTTCGAGTACATCGGGCTTGCTGCCGAGCGAGTTTTACGAGAGTTCGACGCACCCGGAACGCTGCGTGGTCGGCCACCCGTTCAACCCTGTCTATCTACTGCCGCTGGTGGAAGTGGTCGGTGGCAAGAACACCGCGCCGGAAGCTGTGCAAGCAGCGATGAAAGTCTACGAATCTCTCGGCATGCGGCCGTTGCATGTGCGCAAAGAAGTGCCGGGGTTTATCGCCGACCGCTTGCTTGAAGCGCTGTGGCGTGAGGCGCTGCACCTGGTCAACGACGGTGTCGCGACCACTGGCGAGATCGATGATGCAATTCGCTTTGGCGCTGGTTTGCGCTGGTCGTTCATGGGCACGTTCCTGACTTACACCTTGGCTGGTGGCGATGCGGGCATGCGCCACTTCATGTCGCAATTCGGCCCGGCGTTGCAGTTGCCGTGGACCTATCTGCCGGCGCCGGAGCTGACTGACAAGTTGATTGATGATGTGGTGGATGGCACCAGTGATCAGCTTGGCCGTCACAGCATTTCGGCGCTGGAGCGCTATCGTGATGATTGCTTGCTGGCTGTGCTTGAGGCGGTGAAGAGCACCAAGGAAAAACATGGGATGGCGTTCAGCGAGTGATGCGTTCGCGTCAAACCGCTGCCCTCACCCTAGCCCTCTCCCAGGGGTAGAGGGGACTGACCGAGTTGAATGTTCGAGCTACGCCGACCTGCACCACCGAGCCGAACTCAAGTTTTGAAAGGCCCCCGATCTGCTCCCTTTCCCCCTCGCCCCCTGAGGGAGAGGGGACTGATCGCGTTGATTGTTCGAGTGACGCCGACTTGCACCACCTAGCCGAACTCAAGTTTTGAAAGGCCCGCGATCTGCTCCCTTTCCCCCTCGCCCCCCTGGGGGAGAGGGCTGGGGTGAGGGGGTAGCTCTTGATCTTAAAGACCCGCCCACTGCCGGAACCCAATCATGCCCACTCTCACCACCTACCAAACCACAATCATCCCCGACTGGGTCGACTACAACGGCCACCTGCGCGATGCCTTCTACCTGCTGATTTTCAGCTACGCCACCGACGCCCTGATGGACCGCCTCGGCATGGACAGCAACAATCGCGAAGCCAGTGGCAACTCCCTGTTCACCCTCGAACTGCACCTCAATTATCTGCACGAAGTGAAGCTCGACACCAAGGTCGAAGTACGCACGCAAATCATCGCCCACGACAGCAAACGCCTGCACCTCTATCACAGCCTGCACAAGGTCGGTGAGGATCAGGAACTGGCCGGCAATGAACAAATGCTCTTGCACGTCGATCTCGCCGGCCCGCGTTCGGCGCCGTTCAGCGCGGACACCCTGAGCCGCCTGCAAAGCATCGTCGCCGAACAGAAAGACCTGCCCGCTCCCGCTTACATCGGCCGCATCATCGCGCTGCCGCCTGCAAGGTAAATCCATCGATCGCAAGGAGCCGCCATGAACACCGCTGCCGCTGTTGCCGATTTCCGTACTTATCCGTTGATCAGCGCGCTCGGTGGCGTGCAGAGCCTGGCGGATCGTGTTGCCATTGAATGGGCTGACGGGCGCATCAGCCCGTTCCACCATGTCTGGTTGCGGGACAACTGCCCATGTCCGCAGTGCGTCTACAACGTTACCCGCGAGCAGGTTTTCGAGAGTGTCGATGCCGCTGAAGATCTCAAGCCTGCCGCCGTGCATATCGACACCGACGGCTGCCTGCGCATCGACTGGCAGGACGGCCACCTCAGCCGCTTCGATCCCGGTTGGTTACGCGCACACGCCTACGACGATGATTCCCGCGCCGAGCGTCTGGCGGGCAAACCCAAACCTTACCTGTGGCGCAGCGATTTGCAGTTGCCGGTGTTCGACTATTCGGCACTGATGAATGACAACGCCGCGCTGCTGCAATGGCTGATTGCGGTACGCGACATCGGCCTGACGCAAGTGCGCGGTGTGCCCACTGAACCCGGTTCGCTGAAGCTCATCGCGCAACGTATTTCCTTTATCCGCGAGAGCAACTTCGGTGTGCTGTTCAACGTGCAATCCAAGGCCGACGCCGACAGTAACGCCTACACTGCTTTCAACCTGCCGTTGCACACCGACCTGCCCACCCGCGAGCTGCAACCGGGGCTGCAATTTCTGCATTGCCTGGTGAATGACGCCGAGGGTGGCGAGAGTATTTTTGTCGACGGTTTTGCGATTGCCGATGCGTTGCGCAGTGAAGACCCGGCGTCGTTTCAGGCGCTGTGTGAAATCCCCGTGGAATTTCGCAACAAGGATCGGCATAGCGACTATCGCTGCCTGGCGCCGATCATTGCTTTGGATGCGTTGGGGCGCGTGGCGGAAATCCGCATGGCGAACTTTCTGCGCGGGGCGTTTGATACCTCGGTGGAGCAGATGCCACGGTTATATCGGGCGTATCGACGCTTCATTGCGATGACTCGCGAGCCACGGTTTCGGCTGATGCAACGGCTCAACCCCGGTGAGTTGTGGTGCTTCGATAATCGCCGCACGTTGCATGCGCGCAATGCCTTTGACCCAGCTACGGGAGGGCGGCATTTTCAGGGCTGCTATGTCGATCGGGATGAGTTGTTGTCGCGGATTTTGGTGTTGCAACGCTAGACCTTAAAAAGATCGCAGCCTTCGGCAGCTCCTACATTGGAATGCGTTCCCTGTAGGAGCTGCCGAAGGCTGCGATCTTTGCTTTTATAAGCAGGCAAAAAAAGCCCCGATGCAAGCCGTGACAGGATCGGGGCAGAGGGTACTGTTGAGGAGCTGCCAAGCGAGGGTGACCAAACCTTCGTGTTGCAAGCTGAGTTCAGTGTGCCCACTCCCTTGAGCGGCAAGTTAGCCGAAAACGACCTGTTCATAGCCGTCGCAGCCACTGCGACAAAACGCCCTTGCCGTGCCCCGGCGTGGCTACCAGAATCGAGCCACGACCTCCGTTATTGAAGAAGGATGCGCGTCATGATGTATGCCGATTTGATCGATCAGGAAGATTTGTTGGGCCAGCTCAAGGCGTTGGGTATTCAAGTACCCAGTGGCACGACCGCCGATCAGGCCTGCGAGTGCGCAGTGCGCGGTCTGGATAATGTGCGCGCGTTTGAACTGCGCAAGATGGTCAAGGACATGTACACCAGCGGCGCCAGTATCCAGCCGGCGGTGCGGCAGGCGATCGACAAACAATTACTGCCGGCATTGGCGGACTATCAGCAAAGCCATAGCGCCTGACAGCAGATCAAAAGATCGCAGCCTTCGGCAGCTCCTACATTGGAACGCATATCCCTGTAGGAGCTGCCGCAGGCTGCGATCTTTTGCCTTACAGCCTTACGCTGGCAAACGTCGACTCATTGCGCGCCTGACTCAACGCCGACATCGGCCCCGACAGCGGCGACATCACGATGGCTTGTGGCAGCGGCAGCATCGCCACTTGCTGGGTGGTGTTGGAGCCTACGCGCTCGTCACGCGGCGGAATGCCGAAGTACTCGCGGTAGCACTTGGAGAAGTGCGGCGTCGAGACGAAACCACACACCGACGCCACTTCGATGATCGACATCGGCGTTTGCTTGAGCAACTGCCGGGCGCGGATCAGACGCAGCTTCAAGTAATAGCGCGACGGCGAGCAGTGCAGGTATTTCTGGAACAGGCGCTCCAGCTGTCGACGCGACACCGCGACGTACACCGCCAGCTCATCCAGGTCGATCGGCTCTTCGAGGTTGGCTTCCATCAGCGCGACGATTTCCTGCAGTTTCGGCTGATTGGTACCGAGCATGTGCTTGAGCGGCACGCGCTGGTGATCCTGCTCGTTGCGGATGCGTTCGTAGACGAACATTTCCGAGATCGCGGCGGAGAGTTCACGGCCATGATCGCGGCTGATCAGGTGCAGCATCATGTCCAGCGGCGCGGTACCGCCAGAGCTGGTGAAACGGTTACGGTCGAGGGTGAACAAGCGAGTGCTCATGGCCACGCGCGGGAAAGCTTCCTGCATCGCCGCCAGACATTCCCAGTGCACGCTGCAATCGAAACCGTCGAGCAGACCAGCGCAGGCCAGTGCCCAACTGCCGGTGCACACGGCGCCGAGACGCTTGGACTGACGCGCCTGGCTTTGCAGCCAGGAAACGTGTTCGCGGGTGACAGTGCGTTGGATACCGATGCCACCGCAGACAATCACGGTGTCCAGCGGCGGGGCTTTGTGCATGGAAGCGTCGGGAGTGATTTGCAGACCGTCACTGGCCCACACCTGGCCGCCATCGACGGTGAGGGTGCTCCAGCGATACAGCTCGCGACCGGACAATTGGTTGGCCATGCGCAGGGGTTCTACTGCGGACGCCAGAGAAATCAGCGTGAAATTGTCCAGCAGCAGAAAGCCGATGGATTGAGGCGCACGGTTCTGGGGTTGGGCCCCGGAGTTGAACGACGTCATCGCGGTATCTCCTCACACAAAGCGGGTGATGGCCTCAGGCGGAGGCTCTTGTTATTGCCAGCGTTCTCGCGTGGGAGACGGGCTTTGTTATGACAGAGCAATTGCCATGCCTAAAATTGGATGGCCGTTCAATAACTCCTGAAAACGACGTCGCGACGTGTCTATACGAGACGTCCGACGAAAGGTATTTCGAAGTGCCATTAGTGTTGCTGAGCGCCCTGCCCTCAGGGGTGTGAGCAAATCGGTAGCACTTGTGGGAACTGGCCTGCGCGCAGTTTGTGGGGAGTGTCACCGCAGGCACGGGTGACGGACGGTAGGGGGGCGGATCGTATGTAACAGGTGGGAAAGACTCTTATCTGTTTGCGACGCGCTAAAAGGTGGCGTGATTTATTGTCCGTGTTCACTTGGTGAGCAGTTTTGACTGGTCTGGCCCATCGCTGGCAAGTCGAATCGTCGCACCGCAGCTCCCACATGGATTTTCAGTGTGATCAAGATATCTGTATCACCTCGGAACCTGTGGGAGCTGGCTTGCCAGCGATGGGGGCAACGCGGTCTCAGCACTCAACCGCGCTAACCGCCAACCCACCCCGCGAGGTCTCTTTATATTTGTCATGCATATCCGCGCCGGTATCACGCATGGTGCGAATCACCCGATCCAGCGAGATAAAGTGCTGACCATCCCCCCGCAAGGCCATCTGCGCCGCGTTGATCGCCTTCACCGCCGCAATCGCATTGCGCTCGATGCACGGCACTTGCACCAGGCCGCCGACCGGATCGCAGGTCAGCCCAAGGTTATGTTCCAGGCCAATCTCCGCCGCGTTGCACAACTGCTCCGGCGTAGCGCCAAGAATCTCCGCCAGCCCCGCCGCCGCCATCGCGCACGCAGAGCCGACTTCACCCTGACAGCCAACCTCAGCGCCCGAGATCGAAGCATTCTTCTTGCACAGAATCCCCACCGCCGCCGCACCGAGGAAGTAGTCGACCACGTTGGCGTCCGTCACCGCTTCGCTGAACTTCATAAAGTAGTGCAACACCGCCGGGATGATCCCCGCCGCGCCATTGGTCGGCGCCGTGACCATGCGCCCGCCCGCCGCGTTTTCTTCATTAACTGCCAGGGCGAACAGGTTGACCCACTCCATCGCACTCAGCGTCGAGCCGATCACATTGGGCTTACCCAATTCCTGAAGACTGCGATGCAACTTCGCCGCGCGCCGACGCACATTCAATCCGCCGGGCAGGATGCCTTCGTGTTTCAAACCCTGCTCGACGCATTCCTGCATCGCCCGCCACAGCTTCATCAGCCCGGCGCGAATCTCTTCCTCGCTGCGCCAGACCTTTTCGTTGGCCATCATCAATTCGGCGACGCGCAGGTTGTTTTTCTTGCACAACTCCAGCAGTTCAACCGCACTGGAAAAGTCGTAGGGCAACTCAGTGCGATCCAGATCAACGACGCCGCTGGACGCCTGCGCTTGATCCACGACAAAACCGCCACCCACCGAATAGTAGGTGTCGCGATGCAGCTCGCCGTGATCGCCCTCGGCAACAATCGTCATCGCATTGGGATGGAACGGCAGGTTCTCGTCGATCAGACGCATGTCCCGTGCCCAGACAAACGGCACCGACAAACGACCATCCAATAGCAGGGTATGAGTTTCACGCAGGGCCTGAATGCGCGGGCCGATCTGCGACGGGTCGATTGCGTCCGGCCACTCGCCCATCAACCCCATGATCACCGCGTTGTCGCTGCCGTGACCAATGCCCGTGGCGGACAGCGATCCGAACAATTGCACTTCTATACGACGCACCTGCTCCAGCTGATGCTTGTCCCGTAGCGACTCGACGAACAACGCCGCCGCGCGCATCGGCCCGACGGTGTGGGAACTGGAAGGGCCGATGCCGATTTTGAACAGGTCGAAAACGCTGATAGCCATTGCTGCAGAGCTCCTGAGGATGCCGGTCCGGGGCGTGAAGCGCCCGCTGGCGGAGCTGCTACGCTCAAGCTGCGATCCGCCGGAATGCCCGCATCATCAGGCTTTTGTCGGGACGCACGGCGTCTGACACCGACGCACTCATGTCCACCAGCGCCGCGCCGTTTTCGCCCAGGTTTTTCGACGTTTTTGTACGGTTCAGAGGGCCATTCGGGGCTGAAAAAAGCTGTAAACGACGTCACTGACACTGGATGCGACCATCCCTGTACTGGATACGACCCCCCCTGTAGGCGTCAGATTTTCACTGGTACATGATCGTTATGACTCGATTGCAAGGCGCCGTGGTAGAGCTGTCTCCAGAACGCCATCCAACCGCAACCTATAAGTGCGGTGGTCCACAGTCGGAACACTGCCAAAAAAAACACCAAGGAGTCCATCCATGAAAGGTTCCCCGTCGTTGTTGTTGGCCGCCATGCTGAGTCTGCCGTTACTGGCGCAAGCTGCAGAACCGGCACAGTGCAGTACCGTTAATTTCTCCGATGTCGGCTGGACCGACATTACCGCCACCACCGCCACCACCTCCGTCGTTCTCAACGCCCTCGGCTACAAGACCAAGACCACCATGATCTCCGTGCCGGTGACCTACAAGTCGCTGGCCGACGGCAAGAACATGGACGTGTTCCTCGGCAACTGGATGCCGACCATGGAAAACGACATCAAGGCCTACCGCGACGCCGGCACCGTGGAAACCGTGCGCACCAACCTCAAGGGCGCCAAGTACACCCTCGCCGTGCCGCAAGCCCTGTATGACAAAGGTCTGCATGACTTCGCCGACATCGCCAAATTCAAGAAAGAGCTCGACGGCAAGATCTACGGCATCGAGCCTGGCAATGACGGCAACCGTCTGATCCAGAGCATGATCGACAAGGACGCTTTCGGCCTGAAAACCGCCGGTTTCAAAGTCGTCGAATCGTCAGAAGCGGGCATGCTCTCGCAAGTGGATCGCGCGCAGAAACGCGACACCGCCGTGGTCTTCCTCGGCTGGGCGCCGCACCCGATGAACAAGCGCTTCAAGATTCAATACCTGACCGGTGGCGATGATTTCTTCGGCCCCGATTTCGGTGCAGCGACCGTGGCGACCAACACCCGCAAGGGTTACGCCACGGAATGCAGCAACGTCGGTCAGTTGCTGAAGAACCTGGAGTTCACCGTCGACATGGAAAGCGAACTGATGGGCAACATCCTCGACGACAAGATGAAGCCTGACGCGGCCGCCAAGGCCTGGCTGAAAAAGAATCCACAAGTGCTCGATACCTGGCTCGCTGGCGTGACCACCATTGACGGTAAACCTGGCCTGGAGGCCGTGAAAGCCAAGCTTCAGTAATCGCTTATGCCGGGTGGGTTCGCCCGCCCGGGCTGTTTATTTCCTTGCATGCGGACGTTCACTACCATGCTGATTGATCAGAAAATACCTTTAGGCCAGTACATCGCGGGCTTCGTTGAATGGTTGACGCAACACGGCGCCAACACCTTCGACGCAATCGCCGTGACACTGGAAACGATGATCCACGGCGTGACGTTTGCGCTGACCTGGTTCAACCCACTGGTCTTGATTGGCCTGATCGCCCTGCTCGCGCACCTGATCCAGCGCAAATGGGGATTGACCGCTTTCGTGATCGCCTCCTTCCTGCTGATCCTCAATCTGGGCTACTGGCAGGAGACCATGGAAACCCTCGCCCAGGTCATGTTCGCGACCCTGGTCTGCGTGGTCATCGGCGTGCCGCTGGGCATCGTCGCCGCACACAAACCGATGTTCTACACTGTAATGCGTCCGGTACTCGATCTGATGCAGACCGTACCGACCTTCGTTTACCTCATTCCGACCCTGACCCTCTTCGGGCTGGGTGTGGTCCCGGGCCTGATCTCCACGGTGGTGTTCGCCATCGCTGCGCCGATCCGCCTGACCTACCTGGGCATCCGCGATGTCCCGCAAGAACTAATGGACGCCGGCAAAGCCTTCGGCTGCTCGCGTCGCCAACTGCTCTCACGGATCGAACTGCCGCACGCCATGCCGAGCATCGCGGCCGGTATCACCCAGTGCATCATGCTGTCGTTGTCGATGGTGGTGATCGCGGCACTGGTAGGCGCCGACGGACTCGGCAAACCGGTGGTCAACGCACTGAACACTGCTGATATCGCCCTGGGCTTCGAAGCGGGCCTGGCGATCGTACTGCTGGCGATCATGCTCGACCGTATCTGCAAACAACCCGACGCCAAAGTAGGGGGTGACGCATGAGCATAATTCGCTTCGAAGACGTCGACGTAATCTTCTCCAAGGATCCACGCGAAGCACTCAAGCTGCTCGATCAGGGCATGACCCGCAATGAAATCCTGAAGAAGACCGGACAGATTGTCGGCGTGGAAAAAGCCACGCTGGACATCAACAAAGGCGAGATCTGCGTGCTGATGGGCTTGTCCGGTTCAGGCAAGTCGAGCCTGCTGCGCTGCATCAACGGCCTCAACACCGTGAGCCGCGGCAAACTGTTCGTCGAGCATGAAAACCGTCAGATCGACATCGCCTCCTGCACCCCCGCCGAGCTGAAAATGATGCGCACCAAACGCATCGCCATGGTGTTCCAGAAGTTCGCCCTGATGCCGTGGCTGACGGTGCGCGAGAACATCAGTTTCGGTCTGGAAATGCAGGGTCGACCGGAGAAGGAACGCAAGAAACTCGTCGATGAAAAACTCGAACTGGTCGGCCTGACCCAATGGCGCAACAAGAAGCCTGATGAACTCTCCGGCGGCATGCAGCAGCGTGTCGGTCTGGCACGAGCGCTGGCGATGGACGCCGACATTCTATTGATGGACGAACCGTTCTCGGCCCTCGACCCGCTGATCCGTCAGGGTCTGCAGGATGAACTGCTGGAACTGCAACGCAAGCTGAGCAAGACCATCGTGTTCGTGAGCCACGACCTCGACGAGGCGCTGAAACTCGGTAGCCGCATCGCGATCATGAAAGACGGCCGGATCATCCAGTACAGCGTGCCGGAAGAGATCGTGTTGAACCCGGCGGACGACTATGTGCGCACCTTCGTCGCGCACACCAATCCGCTCAACGTGCTCTGTGGTCGCAGCCTGATGCGCACGCTGGACAAGTGCAAACGCATCAACGGTTCGGTGTGTCTCGATCCGGGCGGTGATTCGTGGCTGGACCTGGCCGAAGGCAACACCATCAAAGGCGCGCGGCAGAACGGCTCGGTGCTGAACCTGCAGAACTGGGCACCGGGGCAAGCGGTCGAGGGCCTGGAGCGCAAGCCGACGCTGGTGGACTCGAACATCGGCATGCGCGATGCGTTGCAGATTCGTTATCAGACCGGCAACAAACTGGTGCTGCACGATGACAATCATGTGGTGGGGATTCTGGGCGACAGCGAGTTGTATCACGCGTTGCTGGGCAAGAACCTCGGTTAAGGCGGGATAAAAAAAGGGATCGCGGTGAGCGATCCCTTTTTTATTGGGTCAGGAAAAAAGCCCCTCACCCTAGCCCTCTCCCAGAGGGAGAAGGAACCTACCGAGTTGTACTTTCAAGCTACATCGACCTGAGAAATCGAGTCGAACTCAGGTATTGAAAAGCCCCCGATCTGCTCCCTTTCCCCCTCTCCCTTAGGGAGAGGGCTGGGGTGAGGGGGCTTTTGACTTTAGCTGTACACCCGGCCAAGGAGCTGCCGATGGCTTTCAAACTGATCGAGCACATCCCGCGTGATCTGATCCTGCGTGAAGCCCATCAGGTCGTAATCCTGGCTGCCGTTGTGCAAATACACCTCAGCGCGGTAGTAACGCTGGCGCGCTTCATCGGACTGCGCCGATTCGGTCGGGGTCGCCAGATAGCCATCCAGGCTCACTTCGTAAACGAAAGGGTTGCCCTCTTCCATCTCGACGCGCACACCCATGCAGCGCTTGGATTTACCCAACAACGTCTGCACTTCCAGACCCTGGGCACGCATCTGCGCGGTGGCATCTTCCAGCGCCGGGCTGACCTGCTTGTCCATAAAGCGCTGCACCACCGATTGGCTCGGCTGCAGATCCAGTTGCGTCAGACGCTCGCTGAAACCACGACGACCGCGCTCCGCCAGTTGCGCCTGCTCCTGTTCGATCTGCACGTCCTGACGCATGGCCTTGTGCAGGCCGAACATGAAGAACACCAGCACCACCGAGAACGGCAGACCGGCCAGCACGACCATGGTTTGCATGGCTTCGAAGTTACCGGCAAACAACAGCCCGATGGTCACCAGGGTGATTACCACCGACCAGAAGATCCGCAGCCAGTGCGGCGCATCTTCGTCGACGTTGCCGCCCTTGCAGGACAGATTCGCCATCATCACCGCGCCGGAGTCGGCCGGGGTCAGGAACAGCACGAAACCGACAAAGATCGACACACCGATGACGACTTTCGACGCCGGGTAGTGTTCAAGCAACTGATAGATCGCCATCGACGGCTGTTCCAGCGCCGTCTTGCCCAACTCCACCGCCCCATGGTTCATCACCAGATCCAGCGCCGAGTTACCGAAGATCGACAGCCAGGCCAAGGTAAAGCCCAGTGGAATCAGCAGCACGCCAGCCACCAGTTCACGCACGGTACGACCACGGGAAATACGTGCGATGAACATGCCGACGAATGGCGCCCAGGAAATCCACCAGGCCCAGTAGAACAGGGTCCACAGGCCCATCCAGCGCTCGGACTTGGCGTTGTCGCCCTCGTACACATAAAGGTCGAAGGTTTTCAGCACGATGCCATTGAGGTAGTCACCGATGTTCTGTACGAAGCCGTTAAGCAAGTGCAGAGTCGGGCCAAACAGCAATACGAAAATCAGCAGACCGCTGAACAGCACGATGTTCAGGTTGGACAGACGACGGATGCCGTTCTCTACGCCGGACACGGCAGCGATGGTCGCCACGGTGCTCATCACGATGATCACGATCAAAAGGTTAGTGTTGCTGTGTTCCATGCCGAACAGGTTTTCCAGCCCCGACGACACTTGCAGCGAACCAATCCCCAGGTTCGTCACCAGACCCAGCAGGGTCACGAACATGCCGAAGCCGTCCACCGCGTGACCGGCCGCGCCTTTGACCCAACGCTCGCCGACCAGCGGATACAGCGCCGAACGCAACGCCAGCGGCTGGTTATGACGGTAAGCGAAGTACGCCACGGCCAGACCGACCAGCGCATAGATCGCCCAGCCGTGCAGGCCCCAATGCAAGAAAGTCAGCTGTACAGCCTGACGCGCGGCCATGTTGCTGGCCGATGCGCCTTCCGGCGGATTGAAGTAGTGATCCAGTGGCTCGGATGCGCCGAAGTACAGCAGCGAAATACCGATACCCGACGAGAACAGCATCCCCGCCCAGGCGCCGTAACTGAAATCCGGGGTGTCGTCCTTGCTGCCCAGTTTGAGTTTGCCGTACGAGGAAAACGCCAGACCGACGACGAATACCAGGTAGGCGGCGATCACCACCATGTAGTACCAGCCGAAGCTGCGCGACAACCAGGCCTGAGCGATACCCAACAGTCTGCCGGCCTCTTGCGGGGCGATAATCAGAATGGCGGTCAACAACAGAATCAGCGCGGTAGAGGTGTAAAACACCCAACCGTTGACCGTCACCTTCTCGGGCGGGGTCTTTATAAGCGAGGCAGAACTCATGGCACAAATGCTCCAGGCAGTGCGAGAGAAGAACACAAGGCAACACGGAACCCGACCAATCGGTTAGTTGGCAGCCGACCGGCGGGTGATATAAAGACACCCCGAAAAATGCCCGAACCTGCCGAAATGGCGCTGCGAATCGCTTTCGTGGCCGAAGGTGGACGGACGTTCATCCGAAACCTGGCCCTGAGCGTCTTGCCCTTTCAACACGTCCATCGAATCGCGAACCGCGCCATGCCCCACGCAGGTTTCGAGCTGTTTCGGATGTCGGTTTTATCGCCACTTACACGTAGGAAAAATCTGTAGGCAGCGACGATTTGTCGCAGATCTTATTCTTTGTTGATTGAACGTTCAATCAAAACAAAATAGACTGGCCGTCAATCCGATAGGCGTGATTCGCCGCTCGGAAGGCCTAAGGAGATGTGCAAGATGCCCAAGGTCGGTATGCAACCCATCCGCCGCCAACAACTGATCGAAGCCACTTTGCAGGCGGTCGATCAGGTCGGAATGGGGGACGCCAGCATTGCGCTGATCGCCCGTTTGGCCGGTGTCTCGAATGGCATCATCAGTCATTACTTTCAGGACAAGAACGGCCTGATTGCCGCCACGATGCGGTATCTGATGAACGTCCTCAGCGAGAACGTCACCGCGCGCCGGCAGGCGCTGGCAGATGACAGCCCACGGGCGCATTTGCAGGTGATCATCGAGGGCAACTTCGACGCCAGCCAGGTCAATGGCCCGGCAATGAAAACCTGGCTGGCCTTCTGGGCCACCAGCATGCACCAGCCGTCTTTGCACAGGTTGCAGCGGATCAACGATCACCGTCTGTATTCCAACCTGTGCTGCGAGTTCCGCCGTGTGTTGCCGCTCGAAGATGCGCGCAGCGCAGCGCGTGGCCTGGCAGCGTTGATTGACGGCTTGTGGTTGCGCGGCGCTTTGTCGGGAGACGCTTTCGACACAGCGCAGGCCCAACAGATCGCTTACGAATACATGGATTTCCAATTGGCCAAGAAGGTGAGCTAGAGCACACAGAAAACGCTCGGCCCCTGAACGCCACCGCAGCCTCACCGCGGTGGTCAACGCCAACCACCAATGCACTTGCGAGGACACTATGGCCCGTTTCGAACTGCAAAAACTTTACATCGATGGCGCGTACTCCGACGCCGGCAGCGATGCCACCTTCGAAGCCATCAACCCGGCTAACGGTGAAGTCCTCGCACTGGTGCAACGTGCGACCAAGGAAGACGTCGAGCGCGCCGTGGTCAGCGCCGAAAAGGGCCAGAAAATCTGGGCCGCGATGACCGCCATGGAGCGTTCGCGCATCCTGCGTCGTGCCGTCGACATCCTGCGCGAGCGCAACGATGAACTGGCTGCTCTGGAAACCCTGGACACCGGCAAATCCTTCTCCGAAACCAAATACGTCGACATCGTTACCGGCGCTGACGTGCTGGAATACTACGCAGGCCTGGTACCGGCCATCGAAGGCGAGCAGATTCCACTGCGCGACACTTCGTTCGTCTACACCCGTCGCGAGCCGCTGGGCGTTGTCGCCGGTATCGGCGCCTGGAACTACCCGATCCAGATCGCCCTGTGGAAATCCGCTCCAGCGCTGGCCGCTGGTAACGCGATGATCTTCAAGCCAAGCGAAGTGACCTCGCTGACCACCCTGAAACTGGCCGAGATCTACACCGAAGCCGGCGTACCGAATGGCGTGTTCAACGTACTGACCGGCAGCGGCCGTGAAGTCGGCACATGGCTGACCGAGCACCCGCGCATCGAAAAAATCTCCTTCACCGGCGGCACCGACACTGGCAAGAAGGTAATGGCCAGCGCTTCGGCTTCGTCGCTGAAAGACGTGACCATGGAACTGGGCGGCAAGTCCCCGCTGATCATCTGCGACGACGCCGACCTCGATCGCGCTGCCGACACCGCGATGATGGCCAACTTCTACAGCTCCGGTCAGGTCTGCACCAACGGCACTCGCGTGTTCGTTCCGGCGCACCTGAAAGCCGCTTTCGAAGCCAAGATCGTCGAGCGCGTTGCACGCATCCGCGTTGGCAACCCGGAAGACGAAAACACCAACTTCGGCCCGCTGGTCAGCTTCGCGCACATGGAAAGCGTGCTGGGTTACATCGCCAAAGGTAAAGAACAAGGCGCACGCGTACTGTGCGGCGGCGACCGTCTGACCGACGGCGAATTCGCCAAAGGCGCATTCGTGGCGCCGACCGTGTTCACCGATTGCACCGACGACATGACCATCGTTCGTGAAGAAATCTTTGGCCCGGTGATGGCGATCCTCTCCTACGAAACCGAAGAAGAAGTGATCCGCCGCGCCAACGACACCGACTTCGGTCTGGCCGCCGGTATCGTCACCAAAGACCTGAACCGCGCGCACCGCGTGATTCATCAACTGGAAGCCGGTATCTGCTGGATCAACGCCTGGGGCGAGTCCGACGCAAAAATGCCGGTCGGCGGTTACAAGCAGTCGGGTGTCGGCCGTGAGAATGGCATCAGCTCGCTGAACAACTTCACCCGCATCAAATCGGTACAGGTCGAGCTGGGCGATTACGTTTCGGTGTTCTAAGACCCGAGATTTGCGTTGCCCGCGAAGGCCTCTTCGCGGGCAAGCCCGCTCCCACAGGTTTGGAGTCGTCCATCCAATTTGTGGCAGCCCCCAATCCCTGTGGGAGCTGGCTTGCCAGCGATTCGAGTGCACAGCACTCGCCAAGGTCCGACCTGACCACTATCAAAGAGGGTGCATTCAATGTCCCAAGAATTCGATTACATCATCATCGGTGCCGGCTCGGCCGGTAACACTTTGGCGACCCGTCTGACTGAAGACGCCGGCGTCACCGTTCTGCTGCTCGAAGCCGGCGGCCCTGACTACCGTCTCGACTTCCGCACGCAAATGCCGGCTGCACTGGCATTCCCGCTGCAAGGTCGTCGTTACAACTGGGCGTACGAAACCGATCCAGAGCCACACATGGACGGTCGCCGGATGGAATGCGGTCGCGGCAAAGGCCTCGGCGGCTCTTCGCTGATCAACGGCATGTGCTACATCCGCGGCAACGCGATGGACTACGACGGCTGGGCGAAACTGCCGGGCCTGGAAAACTGGTCGTACCTCGACTGCCTGCCGTACTTCCGCAAAGCCGAAACCCGCGACATCGGCCCGAACGATTACCACGGTGGCGAAGGCCCGGTCAGCGTGACCACGCCGAAGGCGGGCAACAACCCGCTGTTCCACGCCATGGTTGAAGCCGGCGTGCAGGCCGGTTACCCACGCACCGAAGACCTGAACGGTTACCAGCAGGAAGGCTTCGGCCCGATGGACCGTACCGTGACGCCGAACGGCCGTCGTGCTTCCACCGCCCGTGGCTACCTCGACACCGCTAAAAAGCGTTCGACCCTGACCATCGTCACCCACGCCCTGACCGACAAGATTCTGTTCGAAGGCAAGCGTGCGGTTGGCGTGCGTTATCTGGTCGGCGACGCCGAAGAGCGCGTTGAAGCCAAAGCGCGCAAAGAAGTCCTGCTGTGCTCCGGCGCCATCGCTTCGCCACAGATTCTGCAGCGTTCCGGTGTCGGCCCTGCCGAACTGCTGAAATCCCTCGACATTCCGGTGGTTCACGACCTGCCGGGCGTCGGTGAAAACCTGCAGGATCACCTTGAGCTGTACCTGCAATACGCCTGCACTCAGCCAGTTTCGCTGTACCCGTCGCTGCTCTGGTACAACCAGCCAGCCATCGGTGCCGAGTGGCTGTTCAACGGCACCGGTATCGGCGCCAGCAACCAGTTCGAAGCCGGCGGTTTCATCCGTTCGCGTCCGGAATTCGAATGGCCGAACATCCAGTACCACTTCCTGCCGGTAGCGATTAACTACAACGGCAGCAACGGTGTGAAAGAGCACGGCTTCCAGGCGCACATGGGTTCCATGCGTTCGCCAAGCCGTGGTCGCATCCAGGCCAAGTCGAAAGACCCGCGCCAGCACCCGAGCATCCTGTTCAACTACATGGCTACCGAGCAGGACTGGCAGGAATTCCGTGACGGCATCCGCCTGACCCGTGAAATCATGCAGCAGCCTGCGCTGGACGCTTTCCGTGGCCGTGAAATCAGCCCGGGCATTGAAGTGCAAACCGATGAGCAGTTGGACAAGTTCATCCGCGAGCACGCCGAAACCGCGTTCCACCCGTCCTGCTCGTGCAAGATGGGCACCGACGAGATGGCCGTGGTTGATGGCGAAGGTCGCGTGCACGGCATGCAAAGCCTGCGTGTGGTCGATGCCTCGATCATGCCGATCATCACCACTGGCAACCTGAACGCGCCGACGATCATGATCGCCGAGAAAATCGCCGACAAGATCCGTGGTCGCCAGCCGCTGCCGCGTAGCACCGCCGCTTACTATGTAGCGGGCGATGCGCCGGTGAAGGGCAAGCCGATGCGTGATATCACGCCTGCTGCTCAGTAATTCCGTTACACCGCGTCACGGCTAATCGCTGGCAAGCCAGCTCCCACAGGGTTTTGCGTCGTTCACAAATATTGTGTTCAACAAAAAACCGGTGGGAGCCTGGCTTGCCAGCGATGAGGCCCTTGAGTAATACCGAGGCGCGGCCTTCGCGAGCAGGCTCGCTCCCACATTGGTTTTTGGTAGCTCACAAACTTTGTGTCCACTGAAAATCTACTGTGGGAGCGAGCCTGCTCGCGAAGGGGCCCTCACATTCAGCACAAATTCCCCCGCTGCACAGTAAATCCCCCTACACCCCCTCTTCACTTGATCCTACCCCCACGCAGGCCTACTCTAGACCTCGCGCAACCGTTTCACCCCCTCCCCGCCGCTGCTCTACCGCTTCCCCCTGACAAGGAGGTTCCCGAATGTTCGATTTCCACCCCCAGCTCAAGCAGCGCTTCGCTGCCTTGCGCACGGGCGCTGAGTTCTTTTCCCTGCGATATGTACGTGAGTCCGGCCAGTACCTGTCGGTACGCAAGAACGTCGCCGAACCGCCGAGCCTGAGCCGTGACGAAGGCGCGATGCTCACCGTGCGCGTCAATGGCGTTGAGGCTTACGCGGCGACCAACGACCTGTCGCAACAAGGTCTGCAAGCCGCCCTCGAACGCGCCGAGCAGCAAGCGCGCCGGCTCAAGCCGCACGCCTTGCTCGACCTGCGCGATCAGCCCGTATCCAGCGATCGCGCTGATTACTTTTCGCCCAATCTCGAACAAGCCTTTCCGTCCCTGAGCGAATGCTTCGAGCTGCTCGGCGCGGAATCCGCCTCGGTGCCAAAGGATGAGCGCCTGGTGAATTGGCAGGTGAGCATTGGCATTACCCACGTCGAGCAGATCTACCTGAGCAGCGCCGGGGCTGAATTGCGCCAGGCCCAGCGCTTCGTCTACCCGGGTCTCGACGTCACCGCTTACGACGGCAACGACAGTCAGACCCGTAGCCTCGGCCGCGAGAACTTCGGCCAACAGGGCGGCGCTGACGTGATCAGCCGTTGCGGTCTGATCGGCGCCGGCCCGCAAGTCGCCGATCAGGCCTTGCAACTGCTGCTCGCGCCGAACACCCCGCAAGGCCCGCGCGACCTGCTGTTGATGCCGGACCAGATGATGCTGCAGATCCACGAATCCATCGGCCACCCGCTGGAACTCGACCGCATCCTCGGCGACGAACGCAACTACGCCGGCACCAGTTTCGTCAAAGCCAGCGACTTCGGCAGCCTGCAATACGGCTCCAAACTGCTCAACGTGACCTTCGATCCGGGCATTCCCGAAGAACTCGCCAGCTATGGCCACGATGACGACGGCAGCAAGGCCAGCAAACAATTTCTGATCCGCGATGGTTTATTGCTGCGTCCGCTGGGCGGGGCGCTGTCGCAGTTCCGCGCCGGTCTCGATGGCGTCGCCAACAGCCGCGCCTGCGGCTGGAACCGGCCGCCGATCGACCGCATGGCCAACCTCAACATCGAGCCGGGCGATCAGCCGCTGAACAAGCTGATCGAAGGCATCGAGCACGGCATCCTGATGAGCACCAACCGCTCATGGTCGATTGACGATGCGCGCAACAAATTCCAGTTCGGCTGTGAATGGGGCCAGTTGATCGAAAACGGCGAACTGAAAGGCGTGGTAAAAAACCCGAACTACCGGGCGATTTCCGCGCACTTCTGGAAAAGCCTGCGCGCCGTCGGCGACGCCAACACCGTCAAGGTGCTGGGCACGCCGAACTGCGGCAAAGGCGAGCCGAACCAGGTGATCCGCGTCGGCCACGCTTCGCCGGCCTGCGTATTCAGCAACGTTGATGTGTTTGGGGGAGACGCCTGATGAGCATTTCGAAGAGTCAGTCCGACGCCTTCAAGGTCATGGTCGAGTGGCTGCGCGACAGCGTGCGCGAGCCGGAACAGTTCACCCTCAGCTTTGCCGCCGAATCCTCGGCGTTCGTGCGTTTCAATCACGCCAAGGTGCGTCAGGCCGGGCAAGTGCAGCAGGCCAATATCGTCCTGAAGCTGATTAACGATGGTCGCCATGCCGATCTGCAAGTCACCCTGTCCGGTGATCAGGAAGGCGATCTGCAACGGCTTGCCGAAGGTCTGCAACAACTGCGCGAAACCCTGCCGCTGCTGCCGCAGGATCCGTATCTGTTGCTCAACCACAACGGCTGGCAGAGCCAGAACGTGCAGGAACATCCGCTACCGGACACTGAACAGGTTGTCGATGAGATCTGTGCTGCCGCTGAAGGTCTGGACTTGGTTGGCTTCTATGCCGCCGGCCCGATCAGCCGTGGTTTCGCCAGTTCTTCAGGCGCATTTGGCTGGCATCAGGCCAACAGCTTCAACTTCGACTTCAGCTTGTTCCACGACAACGGCGAAGCGGTGAAAGCCAGCTACGCCGGGCATGACTGGAGCAGCGAAGGTTTCGCCAAGCGCTTCGGTCAGGCACGCGAGCAACTGGAGTTTCTCGGCCGCCCGCTGCGCACCTTGGCGCCGGGGCAGTACCGAGCCTATCTGGCACCGGCGGCGCTGGAAGAAATCATGGGCATGCTGAGCTGGGGCGGTTTCTCGGCGCAGTCAATCGCCAGCAAAAGCAGCCCGTTACAGAAGCTGTATGTCGGCGATCAGGCGTTCAGTCCGCTGGTGTCGCTGGACGAGAAAGTCAGCGAATCGTTGAGCCCGGCGTTTTCCGGTGAAGGTTATCCACGCAGCGATTTGCGGCTGATCGTCGAAGGCAAGGCTGGCGATCAACTGGTCGGTTCGCGCAGTGCGGCGGAATATGGCCTGGCCGCCAACGGTGCTGGTGGCGGTGAAATGCCAAGTGCGTTGAACATGGCGGCGGGTGATCTGTCGCAAGCAGAGATCCTCAAGCAATTGGGCACCGGGCTGTACATCAGCAACCTGTGGTACCTGAACTACTCGGATCAACCGGCCGCGCGCATGACTGGCATGACCCGTTTCGCGACCTTCTGGGTCGAGAACGGCGAGATTCAGGCGCCGGTGAGCACCATGCGCTTCGACGATAGCGCTTACAGCCTGCTCGGTTCGCAGCTGGAAGCGTTGACCGCCGAGCGCGAGTTGCTGCTGTCGGCGAGTACGTATAGCCAGCGCAATACCTCGTCGGCGTTACTGCCGGGGGCGTTGGTCAGCCGTTTGACCTTGACCCTCTGACGGCGATTGTTCCCACGCTCCGCGTGGGAATGCAGCCGGGGACGCTCTGCGTCCCAGCCAAAAGCGGACGCGGAGCGTCCATTGAGGCTTTCCCACGCAGAGCGTGGGAACGATCATGCATTAACTCCAACGACAAGAGGTTCCATGCCCAACCGCCCGCCTCTCGACGCCATCACCGCCCGCTGGTTGCCGTGGGTCGTCGCCATCGCTTTCTTCATGCAGTCCCTCGACGGGACCATCCTCAACACCGCCCTGCCGGCCATGGCTCGCGATCTGGCCGAAGATCCCTTGCGCATGCAGGGCGTGATCATCGCCTACATGCTCACCGTGGCTTTGCTGATCCCGGCTTCGGGCTGGATCGCCGACCGCTTCGGCACCAAAAAAATCTTCTTCGGCGCGATTCTGCTGTTCAGTTTCGGCTCATTGCTCTGCGCCTTGTCGAGCAGCCTGAGCATGCTGATTGGCGCCCGGGTCATTCAGGGCCTGGGCGGTGCACTGATGCTGCCGGTCGGGCGACTGGTGGTGCTGCGCGCCTATCCGCGATCCGAACTGGTGCGGATCATGGGTTTCATCACCATTCCCGGCCTGCTCGGCCCGCTGATCGGCCCGACCATGGGCGGCTGGATGGTCGAGTACCTGACGTGGCACTGGATCTTCCTGATCAACCTGCCGGTCGGCGTCATCGGTTGCTACGCGGTGTGGAAATTCATTCCCGAACTGCGCGGCACCGAGCGCACACGTTTCGATAGCCTCGGCTTCCTGCTGTTCGGCGCGGCGATGATCCTGATCACCATCGCCATGGAAGGCCTCGGCGAACTGCACTTGCCGCACCTGCGCGTGATGTTGCTGCTGTTCGGCGGCATGGCTTGTCTGGCGGCGTACTGGTTGCGCGCCGGACACATCGAAAATCCGCTGTTCGCACCGTCGCTGTTCAAGACCCGCACCTTTGCCGTCGGCATTCTCGGCAACCTCTTCGCGCGTTTGGGCAGCGGTGCTTTGCCGTTTCTGGTGCCGTTGCTGTTGCAAGTGGCGCTGGGCTATTCGCCGTCGCAAGCGGGGATGAGCATGCTGCCGCTGGCGGCGGCGGCGATGATCGCCAAGTGGGTGGCACGACCGCTGATCGAACGGCTCGGCTATCGCATCGTCCTCACCGGCAACACCTTGGCGCTGGGGATCATGCTGGCGAGCATGGGCCTGGTCAGCGAGCAGACGCCGTACTGGCTGCTGCTGTGCCTGCTGGCGATTCTCGGCGCGATCAACTCTCTGCAATTTACGGCGATGAACACCGTGACGCTGATTGATCTCGACGATGCCAGCGCCAGCAGCGGCAACAGCTTGCTCTCGGTGGTGGCGCAGTTGTCGTTGAGTCTCGGGGTGGCGTGCGCCGGTGCGTTGCTCGGCGGGTTTACCGCAGAGATCGGTAACGATGGCGTGGAAACCGTGCTCGGCGCCTTCCAGCTGACCTTCGTCACCGTCGGGATCATGGCCATGCTCGCCGCGACGATCTTCTCGCAACTGTCGAAAGAAGACGGCCGGCGCGCCAAACGTCCACAAGAACACATCGAACACTGATTCTGCTGAAGGACTCCCTGTAGGAGCTGCCGAAGGCTGCGATCTTTTGATCTTGTGTTTTTTTAAGCAAAATCAAAAGATCGCAGCCTTCGGCAGCTCCTACAGGGGAATGTGGTCCCTCACACCCGTTTATCTCCAGTCAGAGAAACTCTGGGGCTGTTCGTCCAGAACTTTCGAAGAAAGTGGCACGGGGCTGCTACACTGCGCGACATTTTGTTTTGCAGGCCAGTCCCGTGACCACCATCGCCACCGCTTTTAATACTCTGCCGCTGTCCGCCGCCATGCTGGCTAACCTCGAATCCCTCGGTTATGCCCAGATGACGCCGATCCAGGCGCAGAGCTTGCCGGTGATCCTCAAGGGGATGGACCTGATCGCCCAGGCCAAGACCGGCAGCGGCAAGACCGCCGCATTCGGCATCGGCCTGCTGAACCCGATCAACCCGCGCTACTTCGGTTGCCAGGCACTGGTGATCTGCCCGACGCGCGAACTGGCCGACCAGGTCGCCAAGGAAATCCGTCGTCTGGCCCGTGCCGAAGACAACATCAAGGTCCTGACCCTGTGCGGCGGCGTGTCGTTCGGCCCGCAGATTGCTTCGCTGGAACACGGCGCGCACATCATCGTCGGCACCCCGGGCCGCATCCAGCAGCACCTGCGCAAGGGTTCGCTGGTCCTCGATGGCCTGAACACGCTGATCCTCGACGAAGCCGACCGCATGCTCGACATGGGTTTCTACGACGCCATCGAAGACATCATCATCAAGACCCCGGAGCGTCGTCAGACCCTGCTGTTCTCCGCGACGTATCCGGTGGGCATCAAGCAACTGGCCTCGAAGTTCATGCGTGATCCGCAAACGGTGAAAGCCGAAGCGTTCCACGATGACACGCAGATCGAGCAGCGTTTCTACGAGATTTCCCCGGAAGATCGCATGGGCGTGGTGACGAAAGTCCTGCACCACTTCCGTCCGGCTTCCTGCGTGGCGTTCTGCTTCACCAAGCAGCAGGTGCAGGAAACCGTCGATCACCTGACCGCCAAAGGCATTTCCGCGGTCGGCCTGCACGGCGATCTGGAACAGCGTGACCGCGATCAGGTGCTGGCGATGTTCGCCAACCGCAGTACGTCGGTACTGGTCGCCACCGACGTCGCCGCCCGTGGTCTGGACATCGATGCGCTGGACATGGTGATCAACGTCGAACTGGCGCGTGATTCGGAAATCCACATTCACCGCGTTGGCCGTACCGGTCGTGCTGGCGAGAAAGGCATCGCGATCAGCCTGGTTGCTCCGGGTGAAGCGCACCGTGCACAAGCCATCGAGCAACTGCAGAAGTCGCCGCTGAACTGGGATCAGGTCGATAACCTCAAATCCCAGGGCCTCGCCCCGCTGCAACCGCCGATGACCACGCTGTGCATCGGCGCGGGCCGTAAAGACAAGGTTCGCCCGGGCGACATTCTGGGCGCACTGACTGGCGATGCCGGTATTCCGGGTGCGCAGGTTGGCAAGATCGCGATCTTCGACTTCCAGGCTTATGTAGCCGTGGACCGCACCGTGGCCATGCAGGCCTTGCAGCGTTTGAACGACGGCAAGATCAAGGGCCGCTCGCTGCGCGTACGTATCCTGTAAGAACAACGTAACTCCCCTGTAGGAGCTGCCGCAGGCTGCGATCTTTTGACTTTGTTTTTTAAGAGCAAGATCAAAAGATCGCAGCCTGCGGCAGCTCCTACAGTTCGTTTTGTGGTGATATTTCAGAGGACACCGTTTTGCGCTCTACCGAAGTCGTGATCATTGGCGCTGGCGCCGCTGGGTTGATGTGTGCACTGACCGCCGCCGGGCGTGGGCGTCAGGTGCTGCTGCTTGACCACGCGAACAAGGCCGGCAAGAAAATCCTGATGTCGGGCGGTGGCCGCTGCAATTTCACCAACATGTACACCGAGCCGAGCAATTTCCTCTCGCAGAACCCGCATTTCTGCAAATCCGCACTGGCGCGCTACACCCAGTGGGATTTCATCGGCATGGTCGGCAAGCACGCCGTGCCGTACCACGAGAAAAAACTCGGCCAGTTGTTCTGCGATAACAAATCCAGCGACATCCTTGGCATGCTGCTGGACGAATGCGATCAGGCCGGCGTCGAGTTGCATCTGGACACGTCGATCCAGACCATCGAGAAAGTCGAGAACGGTTACCTGCTCGACACCACCCTAGGCCAGATCCAGTGCCAGTCGCTGGTGATCGCCACCGGGGGTCTGTCGATCCCGACGCTGGGCGCCACCGGGTTCGGTTATCAGGTCGCCAAACAGTTCGGCCATGAGTTGCTGCCGACCCGCGCCGGTCTGGTGCCATTCACCATCACCGATCAGCTCAAGGAGCTCTGCACCGAGTTGTCCGGGACGTCAGTGGATTGTCTGGTCAGCTGCAACGATCAGAGCTTTCGCGAGAACATCCTCTTCACTCACCGTGGCCTCAGCGGCCCGGCGATTTTGCAGATTTCTTCGTTCTGGGAATCCGGCGACACGGTGGAGATCAACCTGCTGCCGGATCACGACGCCGCGAGCTGGTTGCAGCAGCAAGTGGCCGAGCGCCCGAACAGCGAGCTGAAAACCCTGCTCGGTGAGATCTTCACCAAGAAGATGGCCAATCTGCTGGCGGACAACTGGTTTGCGTCCAAGCCGATGAAGCAGTACACCCACGCGGAACTGGCGGAAATTGCCGAGAAGCTGGGCAACTGGAAAGTCGTGCCGGCGGGGACTGAAGGTTATCGCACCGCCGAAGTGACCCTCGGCGGCGTTGATACCCGTGAAGTGTCGTCGAAAACCATGGAATCGCTGAAAAGCCCCGGCCTGTACTTCATCGGCGAAGTCCTCGACGTCACCGGGCATCTGGGCGGCTTCAACTTCCAGTGGGCCTGGGCCTCGGGCTACGCCGCCGCGCAGTACGCTTAATTCAAAGCTAAATACAAAAACCTGTGGGAGCTGGCTTGCCAGCGATGAGGCCGGCAGATCCAACATCATTGTTGACTGTCATGCAGCCATCGCTGGCAAGCCAGCTCCCACAGGGTTCCGTGCCCAATTCAAGATTTAGTTCTACACAAGATCTCAAAGGAACACTTTTTGCTGTCAGATGTGATCGGCGCCATTGCGTCGGCGTCATTACTGGCTCAATTTAGCGGCATCGCCTCGGAAGGCCTTCGCACTTCATGTCCTCGACCTCGTTTCGTCAGTCTTTGCGGCGCCTGTGGGCGCTGGATAAATTCAGCTACAGCGTGCGGGTGTTCATCGCCCTGACCGGCAGCATGGCGCTGTGTTGGTATCAGGATGAAATGGGCCTGTTGATCCCGTTGTTCCTGGGGATTATCGCCAGCGCCCTGGCCGAGACCGACGACAGTTGGCAGGGCCGCCTCAATGCACTCGCGGTGACGCTGGTGTGTTTCAGCATCGCCGCGCTGTCGGTGGAATTGCTCTTCCCCTACCCGATCGTGTTTGCCATTGCATTGGCGCTGGCCAGTTTCGGTCTGACCATGCTCGGGGCGCTCGGCGAGCGTTATGGCGCGATTGCCTCGGCGACGCTGATTCTGTCGGTGTACACGATGATCGGCGTTGATCAGCGCGGCGGTGCGGTCACCGATTTCTGGCACGAACCGATGCTGCTGGTCGCCGGTGCGGCGTGGTACGGCTTGCTCTCGGTGGTGTGGCAGGCGCTGTTTTCCAATCAGCCGGTGCAGCAGAGTCTGGCGCGGTTGTTCCGTGAACTGGGTTTTTACCTGAAGCTGAAATCCTCGCTGTTCGAGCCGATCCGGCAGATGGACGTCGAAGCCCGGCGTCTGGAACTGGCCCAGCAAAACGGTCGCGTGGTGGCGGCGCTGAACAGTGCCAAGGAAATCATCCTGCACCGCGTCGGCAACGGCCGTCCCGGTTCGAAAGTCAGCCGTTACCTGAAGCTGTACTTCCTCGCGCAAGACATCCACGAACGCGCCAGCTCCTCGCACTATCCGTACAACGCGCTGGCCGAAGCGTTCTTCCACAGTGACGTGCTGTTCCGCTGCCAACGCCTGTTGCGCCAGCAGGGCAAGGCCTGCCGCGCGCTGGCCGAATCGATCCAGATGCGCCAGCCGTTCATCTACGACGCCAGTTTCGCCGAAGCCCTCAGTGACCTCGACGCCTCCCTCGAGCACCTGCGCATCCAGAGCAACCCGGCGTGGCGCGGATTGCTGCGCTCGCTGCGTGCCCTGGCAGCGAACCTTGGCACCCTCGACCGGTTGCTCAGCGACGCGAGTAATCCGGATGCCTTGGCCGATGCGACCGACAGCAGCTTGCTCGACCGCTCGCCGCGCAACCTCAAAGACGTCTGGATTCGTTTGCGCACGCAGCTGACGCCGACCTCTTTGCTGTTCCGTCATGCCCTGCGTCTGCCATTGGCGCTGAGCATCGGCTACGGCATGGTGCACTTGATTCACCCGTCGCAAGGCTACTGGATCATCCTCACCACGCTGTTCGTCTGCCAGCCAAACTACGGCGCCACGCGGCGCAAGCTCGGCCAGCGGATCCTTGGCACCGCTATCGGCCTCACCGTGGCGTGGGCGCTGTTCGATCTGTTCCCAAGTCCGTTGGTGCAGTCGTGCTTTGCCATCGCCGCCGGCGTGGTGTTCTTTACCAACCGCACCACCCGCTACACCCTGGCGACGGCGGCGATCACCATCATGGTGCTGTTCTGCTTCAACCAGGTCGGTGACGGTTACGGACTGTTCCTGCCACGGTTGTTCGATACCTTGCTCGGCAGCCTGATTGCCGGCCTGACGGTGTTCCTGTTCCTGCCGGACTGGCAGGGTCGACGCCTGAACAAAGTGCTGGCCAACACCCTGACCTGCAACAGCATCTACCTGCGCCAGATCATGCAGCAATACGCCGCGGGCAAGAGCGACGATCTCGCGTATCGGCTGGCCCGGCGCAATGCGCACAACGCTGATGCGGCGCTGTCGACGACACTGGCAAACATGCTCATGGAGCCGGGGCATTTCCGTAAGGAAGCGGATGTCGGATTCCGCTTTCTGGTGCTGTCGCACACGTTGTTGAGTTATCTGTCAGGACTTGGCGCGCATCGGGAAACTCAGTTACCCGCCGATGTGCGTGAGCATTTGATTGATGGCGCCGGGGTGAAACTGGCGACGAGCATTGATGAAATCGCCCAAGGGCTGGCGAACAAGCAGCCTGTGGCGATTCAGAGTGACGAAGAAGAAGCGCTGGCCAATGAGCTGGAGCAGATGCCTGATGAGATTGATGAAGGCCAGCGGTTGGTGCAGACGCAACTGGCGTTGATCTGCCGGCAGTTGGGGCCTTTGCGGACGTTGGCGGCGCACCTGATCAAGGACACCTCCGAAGTTTGAGTTGCCTTGGCGGGCCTCATCGCTGGCAAGCCAGCTCCCACAGGATTTGTGTACACCGCGAAACCTGTGGGAGCTGCGGTGCGACGATTCGACTTGCCAGCGATGAGGCCATCAGCAACAACGCAACTCTGAGATCAGAAACTCACATCCCATGCTGCCTCAACAACTTGTCATAACTCCCATCCGCCTTCATCGCCGCAATCGCCTTATCAAATCCCGCGACAATCTGCTCATGCTGCGGATTCTTCAGGCTCACCAAGATATGCAGGCTGTTCTCACTCAACGGCTTGGGCAAAAACTCCACCGAATTGCGCACCTTGGCTGATTCGCGCGCCAGGTAATACTTCGCCACATACTCATCTTCCAGCGTCAGCTTGACCCGATCCGCTGCAAGCATGCGCACGGCCATGGCAAAGTTATGCACAGGGACTTTCTGCAACGCCGTGTCGGCATCGAACGGCGCCGAATAGGCGTAGCCGCGCACCACCGCAATCGGATAGGTGTGCAGTTGCTGCAGATTTGAGTAATCGAGTGGCGTGTCTTTGCGCTTGAGAAAGCGGATGCGGTTGAGCAGGTATTCACCGGAAAACTGGCCGAGCCTGGTCCGTTCGTCGTTGTACCAAGCGTTGACCAATACATCGTAGCGGCCCTCGCCAACGCCAAGCAGCGCCCGCGCCCAAGGCACCTGCTCGTAGCCGCTGGCATAACCGGCCCGGGCCAGCGCAGTTGTGACGATGTCGGTGGCCAGTCCGCCGTTGACCAGCGTGTCGTCGGTAAAGGGTGGCCAGATATCAAACACCAGCCGCAGCTTATCCGCTGCAGCGGTCTGAGCCAGCAAGAGCAATCCGGTCAAAGCAAAGGCTCGATGCAAACGCGGCATGCTTGAAAATCCTTAGCGGGCGAGTTGCCCAGCATGTTTTCAGTCAAAACCCCAAGGCCCCTTACCGGCAAAACCCAGGCCCTAACATTAGCTCATTGCAGCCAGTGCACAGGGCTCTCCAGCAGATTACACAAAGTCGCCGAGGCTGCGAGAAAGGAATGATGGCATTTTGACCTTTGTCACAGACTCTTACGCCATAAAGACATCTTTGCCGCAGGCGCTTAGTATCGGGCGACACGTTCAAGGAATCGGCAAATGACAATCGAATGGGTCTGCAAACATCACAGTGATCTGGGCAAGGAACAGCTGTACGCGCTGTTGAAGCTGCGCTCGGACGTGTTCGTCGTCGAGCAGAAATGCGCTTATCCGGACCTCGACGGTCAGGATCTGGAAGGCGATACCTATCACCTGATGGGTTGGGAAGATGACCAGTTGATGGCCTACCTGCGCCTGCTGGATCCGGAATCCCAGGGCGGCGACGTGGTGATCGGCCGCGTGATTACCGCACCGCAGGGGCGCGGCAAAGGGCTGGGGCACGAAATGATGGAGCAGGCGCTGAAACAGGCCGAGAAGCATTGGCCGCAAGTGCCGATCTATCTGTCGGCGCAGGCGCATTTGCAGGGGTACTACGGCAAGTACGGGTTTGTTGTGGCGGGTGAGGAGTATCTGGAGGATGACATTCCGCATATCGGGATGCGTCGTTCCTGAAGAGCCCCTCACCCTAGCCCTCTCCCAGAGGGAGAGGGGACTGACCGAGTTGTGCAGCACTATCCGCCGACCTGAAAAACCGCGTCGATTATGGATTCAGAGGAATTCGCTCAAGTCGGCGTAACTCTCCAATATCCCCCAATCGGCCCCCTCTCCCTCGGGGAGAGGGCTGGGCGGGCGGCGTTCCGATGAGGGGCTTTTCAGGGATATCCCAGAACTGCCTTGATCTGCCGCAAATTACGCTCGATCCAACCGCGATCAATCGCTCCCCACCCACGAATCCGATAGCGCCCCGCATGGTTGCGCGCGCCCTCTTCCTGCTCGAACTCACAGACGATATCCAGATCGGCCAACGCGGCAATCGTGTCCTGCGCCGTGCGCCTTGGCATGCCGGTCACTTCGGTCAGCGTCGGCACACTCGGCGCCAGACCGCTGTCGATCAGGTACGCCACATACAAGCGGCGGTAGAAACTGCTTTTGGTCTTGCTGACGTCCATCCACACCTTCCTGGTTGCGTACTGTTAAGCCTGCATATCGCGCCACGTCAGGTACACGCGCAGATCAAACTCGACCTGGTGATACCCCGGCAGCATGTGCTCGCACAATTTATAGAACGCCTTGTTGTGATCCGACTCCTTGAAGTGCGCCAGTTCATGCACCACGATCATTTTCAGAAAGTCCGGCGCGGCGTCCTTGAACAACGAGGCGATACGAATCTCTTTCTTGGCCTTGAGCTTGCCGCCCTGCACCCGCGACACCGTGGTGTGCAGACCCAGTGCGCGGTGGGTCAGGTCGAGGCGGTTGTCGAACAGCACCTTGTCGATGGCCGGGGCGTTGCGCAGGTATTCCTGCTTCAGGTCCAGCGCGTAGTTGTACAAGGCCTTGTCGCTTTGCACATCGTGTCGCCCCGAATAGCGTTGATTCAGGTATTCACCCAGACGCCCTTCGGCGATCAGTTGGCGCACCTGGTCCTGCAATTGCGCGGGATAGGCCTGAAGGTACTTCAACACAGTCATGACGAGCGACACGGTTCAAAAAAGGTCTGCCAGTGTAGCGAATTCAACCGGGCAGCGCGCTCCAGTCAAACGGTTCGGCGAAGCTGACCGCGTCCTCGGCCATCAATGGCCGCGCGACGAGGAAGCCTTGCACGTACTCACAGCCGTGGGCTTGCAGCCATTGGTATTGCTCGATGGTTTCCACACCCTCGGCGATCACCAGCAAACCGTATTGCTTGCACAGACTGATGACCGTGCTGACCAGCGAGGCGTCGCGTTTGGAGTCCGGCAATCGCGCGATGAGATGGCGATCAATTTTCAGCGTATCGAGCTCCAGATCGCGCAGATGCGCCAGCGAACACGGCCCGGAACCGAAGTCATCCAGCGCCACCCGCACCCCAAGATTGCGCAGCAAACGCAGCTGTTTGCGGGTTTCATCGGGGTTTTGCATCAGCGCTTCTTCGGTGATCTCGACCTCCAGTTGCCGAGGCTGCAAGGCATGTCGCTCCATGACTTGCCGCAACTCTGTGACCAGATTCGGCAGACTGAACTGGGTGTTGCTCAAACTCACGCCAAGCACCAGATCTTCGGCAAACAGGGTTTCCCAGGCTTTGCGCTGGCCGGCGCCACGATGATAGATCCAGCTGCCGAGGCGACTGATCAGCCGCGCTTCTTCCAGCAGCGGCAAGAATAACCCCGGCGGCACATCGCCAACGCTCGGGTGCTGCCAGCGCAACAACGCTTCAAAGCCACGAATCTGGCCCGTGTCGATAGCCACTTGCGGTTGATAGACCAGATTGAAATCGCGATTCTCGATGGCGGCACGCACGCTCTCTTCGAGCATCAACCGCGAGCGCGCCCGGCCATTCATTTCATGATCGTAGAAACGATATTGCTGACGTCCGGCACGTTTGGCCTCGTACATGGCGATGTCGGAAGCACGCAGCAATCCATCGAGGTTCGAGCCGCAGTCCGGGTAAGTGGCGATGCCGATGCTGGCGCCGAGAGCGATGTCCAACCCTTCGATCTGCTGACAGATCGACACCCGCTCGATGAGTTTTTCGGCAATCTTCGCCGCTTGCTCGGGAAACTCCAGATCCAGCAGCGCGGTAAATTCATCGCCGCCCATGCGCGCGAGAATGTCGAACGGCCGCAGACAGGCTTTCAATTGCTCGGAGACCCAGCGCAGCACGCGATCACCAGCATCGTGGCCTAGCGAATCGTTGACCCGTTTGAAGCCATCAAGATCCAGATACAGCAAGACCCAACTGCTATCACTGCGCTCACCACGCAACAGCAGATTTTCAACAGTCTGGTAAAAGCCGCGGCGGTTGAGCAACCCGGTCAGTGGATCGGTCACCGCTTGGAATTCGAGTTGCTGGTGCAAGTGCCGCACCACCGACATGTCCAGCACGGTCACCACCATCGCGTGTTGCTCGGCAGGCAACGCCGCACACGACAAGGCCACCGGCACTTGCTGGCCGGGCGCGGTGCGCAGCAAGGCATCGTGCAGTCTTAATGTTTCGCCACGCTTGTAGCTGGCATAAAACTCGGAATCGGCCCACAGCGGAATGTGCGGCTTCTGTAGAAAATCGAGAAACTCTTTACCTTCCAGCTCCTTCACCGGCGCATTCAACAACCGCGAAATCGCCGGATTGGCAAAACGGATCAAACCGTCTTCGCCCACCACCAGAATGCCTTCGGCGGCGTTATCCAGCACCGAGGCATTGAAGGCGCGTGCCACTTCCAGGTCATGACTCAGGCGCTGCAAGGCCCGGCGATTGCGCTGGTGTTCCAGCAACGCCTGCACTTTGGGCTTGAGTATCTGCGGGTCGAACGGCTTGAACAGGTAATCCACCGCGCCACTGGCATAGCCCTTGATCACAGCGTCCTGGGATTGTTCGTTGGCGGTCAGAAAGATGATCGGCGTCAGGCGCGTGCGCTGACTGCCGCGCATCAGCCGCGCCACTTCAAAGCCGTCCATGCCCGGCATCTGCACATCCAGCAGCACCAGATCGACGTCATGCGAGAGCAGAATATTGAGCGCTTCGAATCCGGAGGCTGCGGTGAGGACGTGCCAATCCTGTCGCTGCAGCAACGCGCGCATGCTGATCAGATTTTCAGGGTAATCATCAACGATCAAAAGGACAGAGCTGCCTTCACCTGGCGGGGGTTGCGCGCATTCCATGCTGCTTCTCTTGTCGGGACTTTCGGTCGGTTTCCGGTAAAAACCGCACACATACTGAGCCTTCACTCTAGTACTGGATCCAAGAAAGCAGAAGCTGTCATCAGGCCATCATTTAACCAAATCGTGAATTTGCCGACTAACGGTCACCGCTGTAACCCCCGGAAACCGGCAGAGATGGCATTTCGACAGGATGTTGACGTCAATCATCTGCCAAACGGGCATTAACAAAAAATCCCTCTACGCTTATAAAGGCCGCCCCAAAACGTGCGGGCTAGAGCTTCTGGCACGTACGTGCAGTGAATTTTGAGTGGAAGAACCGACATGATCGATCTCGCAACCTGGAACCTCAGCGTTCCCGTTGGCAGCCCGCCATACACCGTCGAAACCTCCAAACTGGTGAACGGCTTCAAAGATCAGTACTTCCATTCCGACACCGGCACCTTGTTCTTCTGGTCACCGGTTACCGGGTCAAAAACCGAAAATGCCATTTATCCGCGCACCGAACTGCGGGAGACCTACAGCAACGGCAGCCTGCGCAACTGGTATTACCCGGATGCCGACAACCTGCTGCGGGCGACCCTCACCGTCAACAAAGTGCCCAGCTCGGGCAAGATCGTCATCGGCCAGATTCATGCTTATGAAAGCCAGAAGCCGATGGTCAAACTTGAATATCAGTACAAGACAAAAACAGAAACCGGCAATCTGGTGATCAAAGTGCGCATGCACCCGGATGATGACGAAAGCCGTGTCATCACGCTGGCTACCGGGATCAAACTGGATCGCGAATTCAACTACCTCATCCACTTAAGCCCCGGCGGCGCATTGGGCATCAGTGCGGCGGGTTATCAGTGGGACTCACAGATCAGCGCGACATGGCGCAACAAGCCGTTGTACTTCAAGGCTGGGGTTTATGTGCAGGACAACACCGGGTATACGAGTGAGGGCGGGCAGGTGACGTTCAGTAAGCTGGATATTGATCATGATAAATAACACTGACCTGAGCATCAATTATCGATGACTTAAAATCAAAATCGGCAGACTTTCTCAAGTCTGCCGCATGACATTGATATCGCAGCAAAGATGAAATTAACTACTTTTAAAATCAAACATCGCAATCAAAGAAAACGCTTTTTCTTCAGCACAATAGATCACACCCTTCGGATAATCTCCGCCTCGCTCCAAACAAACAAAGCCCTTGGCACTCCTTGAGTTATCAATCCCGTCCAACTCCAGCTGCACGTGGGCAGCTGTGCCGGGGGCACCCAAATTGTGCGGTTCGTCAAGCGGAAGGTTTTTGCGGAAGGAGGAACCAATATAGAACTCATTCCTGCCTAAATACTGAAAAAATTTGAAATTAAAATATTCTCCACTGTGTTCCAAAAACTCTCTACCACGAATTGAGACGGTAAAGCTTTCCCCCCCGGGAATCGCCAGAAACATTTGAACGTCGCCAACACCAACACTGGTAACTCTTTTGTCCTTTTGCATTTTTTCCATCCTGAAAGATAACTGAGCGCCCACGATAGATCGCCAATAAACTTTCCACACCTGTAAGATCTGACAGGTTTTTATACCTAAAAAATATAGCCAGTGTCTTTTTAGAAGCTTAATCAACAAACCTGATCAGTTATCCAGCCAAAAACTGGATACTTGGTTGAACGCTCTCGAATTTGGATTACACCCAGGCGACGCTTTATTTAAACGACACGTTTAGTTTTCTCGGCCGTCACTTCCGGATGCCTACAACAGCTTGCGCCGTTGCCTACCACTACGCCAGAATCCGCCGGCTTGTGCGCCTGGCGGGCCATCGGTAACTTGATTCGCGTCACTGATTTCCAGTGATCGGGTTTAGTAGCCCGTGGTGTTTTTCAGTTTTGTGCAAAGCGCATCCGTCGGTGATTGCTGTCCGACTTGATGGTGGCTGTGTGCAGGGCGCTTCGGCGCGCCGGTCAATGCTGAATACTCCCCGGTCTACTAACCTGCGCACAGCTGCCACCCTTCTTTTAGTAGAGAAGACGAAGCGGCTCCATCAGGAGTTTTCAGCTAATGATCAAATCAACGCCACACCCGCCAGAAACAGATCCCGCATCCCCCTACGAATCCCTCGACTCAAAAAAACTCAGTGACGCCGCAGAACGCGCCCTCGACCATTACCTAAAACCGTCCGCCTTCATCATGGCCAGCACGCATAAACCCGAGCCCATGTACCTCGCCAACCCGAAGTACAACACCGAATCCCTGCTGGCCAACGCCAGCGAAACCCTGGGTTCAGCCAGCGAAATGCTCAACAACTTCGCCGCCATGCTCGACACCTCACACCGCAAGACGGCGCTGGGCATTGCGCAAGTGGTCATGCTTGGCGAGCTGGCGGTGAATCAGGCACTGGATCATGTCGAACTGAAGGAATAACCGCCCACAAAAAACCCGCCTCACGGCGGGTTCCTGAATAGCAATAAGCGCTAAAGCGTAGCTAAACGCTGCTATCTCCCAATACAGGCTTAAGCTTCAACCCCGACCCAACCGAATCATTCAAGGCAACTGTACGCCCGGCATCCCATTCGCGTTGCATCCCCACAAACAATTCAGCATCCACTCGGAACCGATGAGCAGCCAGTGCCTGACTCATTGCCTCAGCTATCCGATCAATGATCAATGCCGGCCTATCCACCGCGCAGTGTTTGCGACCGAACTCAATAAGTTGCTGGCGATCCGGGTAGTCTTTGGTTTTATTCATTTTGATTGCCAGGGTACGGTCAACCAGTGACCGCCCGGACTTCGGGTTGTAGTTTTCATAGACCGTGGTGGTCGTAACATCGTAAATCGGGGCCAACTGCACGGTTTCTGGAGCCGCGGGCTGCGTGTATATCACGCCGAAGTTCTTCAAATGTGCATCGCCATTGCGCACCATCACCGAAAGGCAGACAGAGGAAAAGTATCGCTCCAGCTCTCGTATCGGTTCGGCATGGCGACATACCTGGCGGATGACAGCCGCGAGGGTTTCATAGCTCTGCGAATACTTGTAATTGTCGTGAGGATCTTTGTTAAGACCCAACAGTACCGCCATGTCTTCGAAGCCGAGCCGGCCGGACGACGTCAGGTCAAACCGCTCCATGACAAACAGCTCACCGCTCTCGGAAAGCCAGAACGGTGGCGTTTCCAATCCTGCCAGCCTCGCCGCCTCCAGACACAGAAACTCGTTCTGGGCCAAGTGCTCATACTCCTCGGCTCCTGATTTGACGATAAGATCGGAGCTGAGCATGGTTTTTCGGCTACCGGTGAGTTTGTCCAGGTCAGGCACTAGTACCTTGGGCTGCACTCCGGAAATACCCGACTCGAAGTAGGTTTCAACCAGAAAGTTGAAAACACCCTGAGAGGCGTCGGCAGACAGAATGTCTTGCAGACCGACCTGTGCGCGCACAGCGGTAGAGGGCTCAGTCGGATTTTCATAAGTAAGGCGCCCAATCTGATTACCGCCAATGACCGATAGCAGCCGCATTTCATCGACCTGCATATGCTTGGCCATCCGACGCTTGATCTGATCGGCCAGAAAACCCTCCGGCACATTCATATCGAAGATCGGGTGCAGCACATTGCGCACCGCGGGCGTCGGGTCATAGGGCATGACCAACGAGACTTCCCGAGACGCTTCTGCCGTCTGGTAGGCAAACGAGAACTGCGAACCTTTGGATAGCTCGCCCGCGCAGCCTTGCGGCGTCATGACGTTGAGTCGTTTTACCTTATTCATCATGCTCTACCAGATCGGCAAGCGACTTGAGATCGATTCGGTTGTCGACAATTTCGAGCGCCATGCCCAACGCGGCAATCACCCGGAACACGGTATAAAAAGCGACGTTTTCACCGGCCTCAAGATCGATAATGGTCTTGCGACTGCATTTGGCCTTATGCGCCAGCATTAGCTGACTGTAGCCCTTGGCTTTTCGCAGCTGACGAATGCGTTCGGCGAAAATCGCAGGATTATCAAGGATCAAAATGTCACCTATATGGGACTTTAAGCTGATAAAAATCATTAAAGTTCACTATAGGTGACATTTCAAGTGCGAATTTCCAAGTATCGCTACCAAACATTTCACCCACAAAAAACCCGCCTCACGGCGGGTTTCTTTCAAAGCTGTCTAACGCTCAGGCTTAGTTAACCTTCGCGTTCAACTCACCCTTCAGATAACGCTGATACATCGCTTCCAGCGAGATCGGCTTGATCTTCGAAGCATTGCCGGCAGTGCCGAACGCTTCATAACGAGCGATACACACATCACGCATCGCCGTCACAGTCGCGCCGAAGAATTTACGCGGGTCGAATTCGCTCGGGTTGGTGGCCATCAGGCGACGCATTGCGCCGGTGGATGCCAGGCGCAGGTCAGTGTCGATGTTGACCTTGCGCACGCCGTGCTTGATGCCTTCGACGATTTCTTCAACCGGTACGCCGTAGGTTTCTTTGATGTCGCCGCCGTACTGGTTGATGATCGCCAGCCACTCTTGTGGCACCGACGAGGAACCGTGCATCACCAGGTGGGTGTTCGGGATGCGTTTGTGGATTTCCTTGATGCGGTCGATTGCCAGCACGTCACCGGTAGGTGGCTTGGTGAACTTGTAGGCGCCGTGGCTGGTGCCGATGGCGATGGCCAGGGCATCGACCTGAGTGCGTTTAACAAAGTCAGCGGCTTCTTCCGGGTCGGTCAGCATTTGGCTGTGATCCAGAACGCCTTCGGCGCCGATGCCGTCTTCTTCACCGGCCATGCCGGTTTCCAGCGAACCCAGGCAGCCCAGCTCGCCTTCTACCGAAACGCCGCAGGCGTGCGCCATGGCCACGGTTTGTTGGGTAACGCGGACGTTGTAGTCGTAGTCGGTCGGGGTCTTGCCGTCTTCGCCGAGGGAGCCGTCCATCATCACCGAGCTGAAGCCCAGTTGGATCGAGCGCTGGCAGACGTCAGGGCTGGTGCCGTGGTCCTGGTGCATGCACACCGGGATGTGCGGGAACTCTTCGATCGCGGCGAGGATCAGGTGACGCAGGAATGGCGCGCCGGCGTATTTACGGGCGCCGGCCGAAGCCTGGACGATCACCGGGGAGTCAGTCTTGTCAGCGGCTTCCATGATGGCGCGCATCTGCTCAAGGTTGTTGACGTTGAAAGCTGGAACGCCGTAGCCGAATTCGGCTGCGTGGTCCAACATCTGGCGCATGCTGATAAGTGCCATTGTGTGTGTCTCTCCCGGTTGAGGGTCGTTAATCGTGCCAGCCTGCCGGAGCGGCGGCGGCTATTCAAGTGATTGCAGATCGGGGGTTGAGGCCCGGTCTGGTGATTCGATAAAGCAAAATCCTGAGAGCTACACAGAACCCCTGTGGGAGCGAGCCTGCTCGCGAAAGCAATCTTGCAGTCGCTGATGCAGTGCCTTTCAAACCGCTTTCGCGAGCAGGCTCGCTCCCACATTAGAACTGTGGTGTGTCAATTACTGCGCTTTGCAGCCGCGGCCGATCAGGTCATTGGTGGCGACCCAGTACACCAGGCCTTCCTCTCCCTTGACGTGAAACGCCAGCATGCCGTCGCTGTACAGCGTACCCGAGGCGCCCGGCTCTTCTTTCAGGCGATAGACCTGATCACCGCCGCCCAGTCGAACGTCGACTTCCTTCTGGCCGGCATCAGCGTAACGCCACAGCACTTTGGCCTGGCTGTCGCAGGTCCAGGTGGTCCAGTTATCCGCCGGAGCAGACGACTGAAACAGGTTCAACTGCGCGCAACCGCCCAACAATGCCAACGCCGCAATGGCGATCAAGCCTTTCATCCGTGTTCCTCGACTGACAGCACACGCCGCCAGCCCTGAGTTAAAGAGTCAGACCCGTCAAGGACAACCATGTTCCTTGGCCGGGGTTTGCGTCTCGTATTTGTCCAGGCCGTCCGGCCCCGAGCGCTTGTTCAGCACCGGGTTGGTTTCGGCCTGCCAGTCGGCCTGATAACAGCCCTTCTGCGACTCGCTCGGTGCCGGCGTGGCTTCGGCCTTCGGGTTACTCCCGCAGGCCGCCAGCGTACCGGTCAGCAACAACAGCGCTAACGACTTGACCATGAAAACACTCCTTTGCCTGGCCAAACGGGCGGCCTCAGGCCTTGGCCCGGCTTTCCAGGACTTCAACGGCTGGCAGCACCTTGCCCTCGACGAATTCGAGGAACGCGCCGCCACCGGTGGAAATGTAGGAGATTTGCTCAGCCACGCCATATTTATCGATCGCGGCCAGGGTGTCGCCACCGCCAGCAATCGAGAATGCCGAGCTTTCAGCAATGGCCTGGGCCAGCACTTTGGTGCCGTTGCCGAACTGGTCGAATTCGAACACGCCGACCGGACCGTTCCACAGAATAGTTTTCGACGACTTCAGCAGTTCGGCGAAGTTGGCTGCGGTTTGCGGGCCGATGTCCAGAATCATGTCGTCAGCCGCGACGTCAGCGATCAGCTTGACGGTCGCTTCAGCGGTTTCAGCGAATTCTTTGGCAACCACCACGTCAACCGGCAGCGGCACGCTGACTTTGGCAGCGATGGCGCGCGCGGTGTCGAGCAGATCCGGTTCGTACAGCGACTTGCCAACCGGGTGACCGGCGGCCGCGAGGAAAGTGTTGGCGATGCCGCCGCCGACGATCAGTTGATCGCAGATCTGGCTCAGGCTGTTCAGCACGTCGAGTTTGGTCGACACCTTGGAGCCGGCAACAATGGCCGCCATTGGCTGAGCCGGTGCGCCGAGGGCTTTGCCCAGTGCATCCAGTTCGGCGGCCAGCAGTGGGCCAGCAGCGGCGACTTTGGCGAACTTGGCCACGCCGTGGGTCGACCCTTCGGCGCGGTGAGCGGTGCCGAACGCGTCCATCACGAACACGTCGCACAGGGCGGCGTATTGCTGGGCCAGTTCGTCAGCGTTCTTTTTCTCGCCCTTGTTGAAGCGCACGTTTTCGAACAGCACGATGTCGCCGGCCTTGACGTCAACGCCGCCCAGGTAATCAGCCACCAGCGGCACTTCGCGGCCCAAGGCCTTGCTCAGGTAGTCAGCGACTGGCTTGAGGCTGTTCTCGGCGGAGAATTCGCCTTCGGTCGGACGGCCAAGGTGCGAGCAAACCATCACGGCCGCGCCTTTCTCCAGGGCCAGCTTGATGGTCGGCAGCGAAGCCAGGATACGCGCGTCGCTGGTGACAACACCGTCCTTGACTGGGACGTTGAGGTCTTCGCGGATCAATACGCGCTTACCTTGCAGATCGAGGTCGGACATCTTCAACACGGTCATGGGTCGCACTTCCTACGGTTTTTTTGAAGTTGCTGTTTGCAGATAGTGTTCTGCAACGTCCAGCATTCGGTTGGCAAAACCCCACTCGTTGTCGAACCAGGCCAGGATGTTCACCAGCTTGGGGCCGGAAACACGGGTCTGACTGGCATCGACGATGGCCGAATGTGGGTCATGGTTGAAATCACAACTGGCGTGCGGCAGCTCGGTATAGGCGAGCAGACCTTTGAGCGGGCCACTGGTGGCAGCCTCGCGCAGGATCCGGTTGACCTCATTGGCGTCAGTCGCGGTGGCAGTCTGCATCGTGATGTCGAGGCAGGACACGTTGACCGTCGGCACGCGTACGGCTTTGGCCTGAATTCGCCCGGCAAGTTCCGGCAGCAGGCGCTCGATACCGCGCGCCAGACCAGTGGACACCGGGATCACCGACTGGAACGCCGAACGGGTGCGGCGCAGGTCTTCGTGGTGATAGGCGTCGATCACTGGCTGATCGTTCATCGCCGAGTGAATCGTGGTGATCGACACGTAATCGAGGCCGATCGCCTTGTCGAGCAAGCGCAACAGCGGCACGCCGCAGTTGGTGGTGCAGGAGGCGTTGGACACCAGCAGTTCGTCGCCGGTCAGGCAATCCTGATTGACGCCGTAAACGATGGTGGCGTCGACATCCGCCTCGCTGGCCATTGGCTGCGAGAACAACACACGTGGCGCGCCGGCGTCGAGAAAGCGCTGACCGTCTTCACGGGTGTTATAGGCACCGGAACACTCAAGCACCAGATCGACGCCCAGCGACGCCCAATCGATGCCTTCGGGGGTGGCACTGCGCAGGACCTTCACGCAGTCGCCATTAATATGCAGACAATCGCCTTCTACTCGCACTTCGCCGGGAAAACGGCCGTGGGTGGAGTCAAAGCGTGTCAGGTATTCGATGCTGGCCATGTCCGCCAGATCGTTGATCGCGACAATTTCAAACCCGGCTTTTTCGCCTCGCTCAAACAACGCACGCAAGACGCAACGACCAATCCGGCCGTAGCCGTTGAGTGCAACTTTGTAGGGACGCGGTTGAGGCATGGGGTTCTCGATAGTATTCGCTACAACACACCCCCCTGTAGAAGCTGCCGAAGGCTGCGATCTTTTGATCCTGTTTTTTAAGATCAAGATCAAAAGATCGCAGCCTTCGGCAGCTCCTACAGGGGAACGCGGTGGCCGGGGCCACCGCATTCGTACTGCTTAGTCTTCCAGCAGCTCTTCAGCCTGACCGAGGATGTTTTCCAGGGTGAAGCCGAACTCTTCGAACAGTGCCGAAGCCGGAGCCGATTCGCCGTAAGTGGTCATGCCGATCACGCGACCTTCCAGACCCACGTACTTGAACCAGAAGTCGGCGTGAGCCGCTTCGATCGCGATACGTGCGCTGACCTGCAACGGCAGCACGGCTTGCTTGTAGCCGGCGTCCTGAGCATCGAACACGCTGGTGCACGGCATGGAAACCACACGCACCTTGCGACCTTGCTCGGTCAGTTTGTCGAAGGCCTGAACCGCCAGACCGACTTCCGAACCGGTGGCGATCAGGATCAGCTCAGGCTCGCCTGCGCAGTCCTTCAGCACGTAACCGCCACGGCTGATGTCGGCAATCTGGCCGGCATCGCGTTCCTGGTGCTGCAGGTTCTGACGCGAGAAGATCAGCGCCGATGGGCCGTCCTTGCGCTCCAGAGCGTTTTTCCAGGCCACGGCCGATTCCACGGCATCGGCTGGACGCCAGGTGTCGAGGTTCGGGGTAGTGCGCAGGCTGGTCAGTTGCTCGATCGGCTGGTGCGTCGGGCCGTCTTCGCCCAGACCGATGGAGTCGTGGGTGTAGACGTGGATCACTTGCTTCTTCATCAGCGCCGACATGCGCACGGCGTTGCGGGCGTATTCCATGAACATCAGGAAGGTCGCGCCGTAAGGCACCAGACCGCCGTGCAGGGTCACGCCGTTCATGATCGCGGTCATGCCGAACTCGCGCACGCCGTAGTACATGTAGTTGCCGCTGGCATCTTCAGCGCTGACGCCCTTGCAACCTTTCCACAGGGTCAGGTTGGAACCGGCCAGGTCAGCCGAACCGCCGAGCAGTTCCGGGAGCAATGGGCCGAACGCGTTCAGGGTGTTCTGGCTGGCTTTACGGCTGGCGATGGTTTCGCCTTTGGCCGCAACTTCAGCGATGTAAGCCGAAGCTTTTTCGGAGAAATCGGCCGGCAGCTCACCGCTCAGACGACGCACCAGTTCGTTGGCTTCGGTCGGGAATGCAGCGGAGTAGGCAGCGAAACGCTGATCCCACTCGGCTTCGGCCGCGCGACCTTTTTCCTTGGCATCCCACTCGGCATAGATGTCGGCCGGGATTTCGAACGGACCGTGGTTCCAGTTCAGCGCCTGACGGGTCAGGGCGATTTCCGCGTCACCCAGTGGGGCGCCGTGGCAGTCTTCTTTGCCCTGCTTGTTCGGCGAGCCGAAACCGATGGTGGTCTTGCAGCAGATCAGCGTCGGCAGCGGGCTCTTGCGCGCGGTCTCGATGGCGGTCTTGATCTCTTCCGGATCGTGACCGTCAACGTTACGGATCACTTGCCAGTTGTAGGCTTCGAAACGCTTCGGCGTGTCATCGGTGAACCAGCCTTCGACTTCGCCGTCGATGGAGATGCCGTTGTCATCGTAGAAAGCGATCAGCTTGCCCAGACCCAGAGTACCGGCCAGGGAAGCGACTTCGTGGGAAATGCCTTCCATCATGCAGCCATCACCCAGGAACACGTAGGTGTGGTGGTCGACGATGTTGTGGTTTGGACGGTTGAACTGCGCTGCCAGAACTTTTTCTGCCAGAGCGAAACCGACGGCGTTGGCCAGGCCCTGACCCAGCGGGCCGGTGGTGGTTTCAACGCCCGGGGTGTAACCGAATTCAGGGTGGCCCGGGGTGCGGCTGTGCAGTTGACGGAACTGCTTGAGGTCTTCGATCGACAGGTCGTAACCGGTCAGGTGCAGCAGCGAGTAGATCAACATCGAGCCGTGGCCGTTGGACAGCACGAAGCGGTCACGGTCGGCGAACGATGGATTGCTCGGGTTGTGCTTGAGGTAGTCGCGCCAAAGCACTTCGGCGATATCTGCCATACCCATAGGGGCACCGGGATGGCCGCTGTTGGCTTTTTGCACGGCATCCATGCTGAGGGCACGAATGGCGTTGGCACGCTCACGACGGCTAGGCATCGCTGATCTCCTGGGTTCTGGTAAGTCGAAACGGAAAAAAGGAGGGCATTTTCCCTCACCGGGGCGCCTCGGGGCAATGACAGATAGTCATCGGGGGGCGTTTTTCCAATGGATAGCGGCGCTTTCTGTTGGTGAAACCTTTCCGCTACTCGTTTGTAGAGTTAACCGCCTGGTGAGAAGTGCCATTTATCGAGCAATATCAAAACTTTTTGATATTGCCCTTGCGATGAATTCCCCCCGTCTCTAGACTGCGGCCCTATGAATTTACGCGTGCCTTCCATTCGCCATGACGATTGCGACGAGCTGGCGGCCCTGTGCAAGGCCGGCGGCGATCCGTTGCGGCTGAATGTCCTGCGCGCATTGGCCAACGATTCGTTCGGTGTTCTGGAACTGGCGCAAATTTTCGGCATTGGCCAGTCCGGCATGAGCCACCACCTCAAGGTACTGGCCCAGGCTGATCTGGTGGCAACCCGCCGTGAAGGCAACGCGATTTTCTATCGCCGCGCCCTGCCCCACACCGAACTGCTCGGTGGCAAGCTGCACGCGGCACTGTTAGAAGAAGTCGACAACCTGGATCTGCCTGACGACGTGCAGGCGCGCATCGAACAGGTTCACGGCCAGCGTGCCGCGGCCAGTCAGGACTTTTTCGCCCGGGTGGCGGAGAAATTCCGTGCCCAGCAAGACTTGATCGCAGGCCTGCCGCAGTACCGCGAAAGCGTGCTGGCCCTGCTCGACAAACTGAACTTCAATGGTGCTGCCACGGCCATTGAAGTCGGCCCCGGCGATGGTGCTTTTCTGCCGGAACTGGCCCGCCGCTTCGGCACCGTAACCGCGCTGGACAACAGCCCGGCGATGCTCGAGCTGGCGCGTCAGGTATGTGAACGTGAACAGCTGGCTAACGTCAGCCTGCAATTGGCCGATGCATTGAACGGCACCAGCCTTATGGCCGATTGCGTAGTGTTGAACATGGTGTTGCACCATTTCGCCGCGCCGGCCGATGCGCTCAAGCACATGGCCGACCTGCTGCAACCGGGCGGTAGCCTGCTCGTGACAGAGTTATGTAGCCACAACCAGAGTTGGGCCAGGGAGGCCTGCGGTGATCTGTGGTTGGGGTTTGAACAGGACGATTTGGCCCGTTGGGCCACCGCTGCGGGACTCGTTCCCGGGGAAAGCCTCTATGTAGGCTTACGTAATGGTTTCCAGATCCAGGTCCGCCACTTTCAGCGACCGGCTGGCGACACTCACCATCGGTAAATTCAGGAAAACATCGAGATGAGCGAATACTCCCTCTTCACCTCCGAGTCCGTGTCCGAAGGGCATCCGGACAAAATCGCCGACCAGATTTCCGATGCGGTGCTGGACGCCATTATTGCCCAGGACAAACACGCACGCGTTGCTGTGGAAACTCTGGTCAAGACCGGCGTGGCCATCGTTGCCGGTGAAGTGACCACCAGCGCCTGGGTCGACCTGGAGCAGATCGTTCGTGACGTGATTTGCGACATCGGCTACACCAGCTCCGAAGTTGGCTTCGACGGCGCGACTTGCGGCGTGATGAACATCATCGGCAAGCAGTCCCCAGACATCAACCAGGGTGTTGACCGTGCCAAGCCTGAAGATCAGGGCGCCGGCGACCAGGGCCTGATGTTCGGCTACGCCAGCAACGAAACCGACGTTTTGATGCCAGCCCCGATCACCTTCTCGCACCAGTTGGTGCAGCGCCAGGCCGAAGCCCGTAAATCGGGTCTGCTGCCTTGGCTGCGTCCGGACGCCAAGTCGCAAGTGACTTGCCGTTACGAAGGCGGCAAGGTTGTCGGTATCGACGCAGTTGTTCTGTCGACCCAGCACAACCCTGAAGTGTCGTACAAAGACCTGCGCGAAGGCGTGATGGAGCTGATCGTCAAGCACGTGCTGCCTGCCGAATTGCTGAGCAAAGACACCCAGTTCCACATCAACCCGACCGGCCAGTTCATCATTGGCGGCCCGGTAGGTGACTGCGGTCTGACCGGTCGCAAGATCATCGTCGACAGCTACGGCGGCATGGCCCGTCACGGCGGCGGCGCGTTCTCCGGTAAAGATCCATCGAAGGTTGACCGTTCGGCTGCCTACGCTGGCCGTTATGTTGCCAAGAACATCGTCGCGGCCGGCCTGGCCGAGCGTTGCGAGATCCAGGTTTCCTACGCGATCGGCGTGGCTCAGCCTACCTCGATCTCGCTGAACACCTTCGGCACCGGCAAGATCAGCGATGACAAGATCATCAAACTGGTGCGTGAAGTGTTCGACCTGCGTCCATACGCAATCACCACCATGCTCGATCTGCTGCACCCGATGTACCAGGAAACTGCAGCGTACGGCCACTTCGGTCGCGCGCCAGAGACCAAGACCGTTGGCGAAGACACCTTCACCACGTTCACCTGGGAAAAAACCGACCGCGCCGACGCTCTGCGTTCTGCTGCTGGTCTGTAAGCCTTTCCCGGCTGCACAAAAAGCCCCGCACGGTTCGCGCCGTGCGGGGCTTTTTCATGCCTCGAAAAGAGCAAAAGATCGCAGCCTTCGGCAGCTCCTACAAGTGAAACGCACGCCTCCTGTAGGAGCTGCCGAAGGCTGCGATCTTTTGATCTTCATAACTGAAACACGATGCAAAACACCCACCCGTTGCTGCTCTGAATCCTGACTAACCTTCAAGCATTCCCCTGAGCAAGGACGCTCAACATGCTTGCCACGCTGCGCCTTTTTTCAACTCTTCTGCTGAGCTTCACCCACCTGATCGCTTACGCCGCTTGCCCTGACTGGCCTGCCCCCACCGCACAAAACGAAATCGCTACCCTGCAAAAACAGATCGACCAATGGGACGACGCCTACCACCGCGAAGGCCGCTCAATGATTGCCGATGAACTCTACGACCAATCCCTTGCGAAACTGAACGAGTGGCGAGCGTGTTTCAACGTGCCCTCGCCACCCGATCCTTTGCGCACAGTTTCAGGCTCAAACGCGCACCCCATCGCCCATACCGGCCTGGATAAAATCCACAAAGATGAGGCCGTGGGGGCCTGGCTACGTGATCGCAAGGACGTCTGGATACAACCCAAAGTCGACGGCGTCGCAGTGACGCTGATTTACCGTGCCGGCGTTTTGCATCAGGCCATCAGTCGCGGTGACGGGGTTCGCGGGCAAGACTGGACGCCATCAGCGCAGAAGATCGGCGCTATTCCTCAACGCCTGTCCCAACCATTGGATCTGCTGGTGCAGGGTGAACTCTACTGGCGCGTGAACGAGCACGTGCAAGCTCGATCCGGCAGCGTTAACGCTCGCGCCACCGTGGCCGGATTGATGAGCCGCAAATTCCTGAGCGCAGAACAGGCCACCGGCATCGGGCTGTTCGTTTGGGACTGGCCACAAGGACCTTTGGACTTGCCCGAGCGCATATCCGGATTGGCAACGCTGGGGTTCGTCACAATTGAACCGTACAGCCAACCCGTTGCCGACTTGGCAGAGGCGCAAAAATGGCGCGATCACTGGTATCGCTCACCTTTGCCGTTTGCCACTGACGGCGTGGTTTTGCGCCAGAGTCTGCGACCTCCCGCAGATCGCTGGCAGGCGCGCTCACCCTACTGGGCAGTCGCCTGGAAATACCCGTTTGCTCAGGCATTGGCCGAAGTCCGCAAGGTCAACTTCAAGATCGGCCGCACCGGGCGCATCACACCGGTGATCGAGCTGATCCCCGTTAGGCTCGACGACCGCGAGATCAAACGCGTCAGCGCCAGTTCGTTGAAGCGCTGGCAGGCGCTGGATATTCGCCCGGGCGATCAGATCGCGATCAGCCTCGCCGGTCTGACCATTCCACGGCTCGACAGTGTTGTGCTGCGCGCTACCGAGCGGGCAGACATCAATATCCCCAACGCCGACGACTTCCACAGTTTGAGCTGCTGGCAACCCACGCCCGGTTGCGAAAGCCAGTTTCTCGCCCGCTTGACCTGGCTCAGTGGCAAACAAGGACTGGCGATGCAGCATGTCGGGCGCGGCACCTGGGAGAAACTTTTCGAAACAGGCCGCGTGAATAACCTGCTGGATTGGTTGACCCTCGATGGGCCGGAGCTTGCTAACATTGCCGGCTTCGGCGAGCGCAGTAGCGAACGCCTGATGCACAGTTTTCACAGCGCCCGCCAGCGACCCTTCGCGCAATGGCTCAAGGCCTTGGGCTTGCCGCCAACCGGTCAGGCCCAACTGCCTGATTCGTGGCAGGCGCTGGCGCAGCGTGACACCGAACAATGGCAGGCCGAAGCCGGTATCGGCCCGGGACGCGCAGCGCAATTAAGCGCATTCTTTCGCGATCCGCAGGTACTGGCCTTGAGCGAAACCCTACATGCCGCCGGAATCGACGGTTTCTGACTACGCAATCCCGGCGCGCCGGGAACCCAAAGGCTGCCGCGGCGCTCCAACAGCGCAGTGCCGCCCTGACCCGATTGCCTTTGCACATGGAGCTTTTATGAAATTTCTCGCACCGCTCGCCATGCTGACCCTTTGCGGCGTAATGGCCACCCCTGTCATGGCCGACGAAGACGCCCCGGGCCTGACCGGTTGCGCCGCCAAAAAGCAGGGCATCATGAATCAGATCGAACAGGCCAAGTCGCGCGGCAACGCCGATCAGCAGGCAGGCCTGGAAACGGCCTTGCGTGAAGTGACCGAACACTGCACCGACGCCGGCCTGAAGAAAGAGCGCGAAAACAAGGTGCTCGAAGCCAAACACGAAGTGAGCCAGCGCCAGGCTGATCTCGACAAAGCCATGAAGAAAGGCGACCCGGAGAAGATCAACAAACGCAAAGACAAACTCGCCGAATCGCGCAAAGAACTGCAGGATGCGCTAGACGAAATCGATAAGTAAAAATCAAAAGATCGCAGCCTGCGGCAGCTCCTACCCTGATCAATGCAGGAGCTGCCGCAGGCTGCGATCTTTTAAATATCAATGATCGCGAAACTGTTTATGGCAAGCGCTGCAGGCATCTTCAACTTTCTGCACCGCAGGCCCGAGATTGCTGGCCTTGTAAGGCTGAACCTGACTGGCGACTACCAATTCACCGGTGGCGGCTTCAAGGTTGCGGGCCATTTCCTGAAACAGCGCCTGCTTCTGCCAGACATCGTCCTTGGTGCTGGTGTGATCTTCTTCGCGAACCTGCGGAAAATGTTTCCACGGTTCATGGGACAAGGCATCAAGTTTGATCGCGCCGTCGGCGAACTTCGGCCCGTCGAACGGAATACGCCCACGCAACATGCCACCCAGGTCTTCACCGGTTTTGAGCATTTGCTTGAAGATCGCTTTGCGTTGGCCCAGCGGAGAATTCGGATCGACACCGCCACAGGCGGAAAGGGTCAGACAGGCCAGCAATACAACAGAAATGCTTTTAAGAGTCATGGTGGCTTCAGGTCACGGAATTCGGCGGCCAGTATCCTCGCGTCACCACCAAACACCAATAGCCCTATTAAAAATACGGGTTGTTCGAGCGCATGGAGCACTCGGCAACCGGCACAGGAATTACTCCATGAATAGCCGTCTCAAGGCCTGGCGTCACCCGCTGATTGCAACCCTGCCGCTGCTGGCAATTCTCGCCGGCTGCACCGGTGGCGACAGCGCCAAGCCAAAAACCCACGCACTGGCCACTTACTCCAGCGCTACCTGGGAAGCCCTGCCAGCAGTGTCCGACAGCGATCTGGTTGCCGGTTTCGGTTCGTGGCGCAGCGCGTGCACCCGGCTCAAGGCTGATGCGGTCTGGGGCAGCACCTGCGCAGCGGCGGCCAATGTGCCGCAGAGCGCCGCAGAGATTCGTGCGTTCCTCAAACAGAATCTCGATGTCTACGGCCTGCGCGCTGAAAACGACAACCCCAACGGTTTGATCACCGGCTACTACGAGCCGGTCTACCCCGGCAGCCTGACGCCCACCGACACGGCCAATGTGCCGGTGTATGGCGTGCCGGAGGACATGATCATCGTCTCGCTGGACAGCATTTATCCCGAACTCAAAGGCAAACGCCTGCGCGGTCGCCTCGAAGGCCGCGTGCTCAAGCCTTACGACGATGCCGCAACCATCGAATCCAAAGGTGTAAAAGCGCCGGTGGTTGCCTACCTGACCGACCCGATGAACCTGCAATTCCTGCAGATTCAAGGCTCCGGACGCATTCAGACCGAGGACGGTAAACAGCTGCGTATCGCCTACGCCGATCAGAACGGCCACCCGTACCGCCCAATCGGCCGCTGGCTGGTCGAGCAAGGTGAGCTGAAGAAAGAAGACGTGACCATGAACGCGATCAGCAATTGGGCCAAGGCCAATCCGTCGCGCATCCCGGAGCTGTTGGGCAGCAACCCTAGTTATGTGTTCTTCACCCGCAATCCGGACAGTAACGAAGGCCCGCGTGGTTCGCTGAACGTACCGCTAACTGCCGGCTACAGCGCGGCGGTGGATCGCAAGGTGATTCCGTTGGGCAGCCTGTTGTGGCTATCAACTACTAAACCGGATGGCACTGCACTGGTCCGCCCGGTCGCGGCACAGGACACCGGCGGCGCGATTGCCGGCGAGGTGCGTGCGGATCTGTTCTGGGGCACCGGCGATGCGGCCGGGCAATTGGCCGGGGACATGAAGCAGCAGGGGCAGATCTGGATGCTCTGGCCAAAAGGTGCGGCATTGCCGCAAGTGCCGCAGGTGGCCGACAAACCTTAAAAAGCAAAAGATCGCAGCCTTCGGCAGCTCCTACAGGAGTATGTATTCCTCTGTAGGAGCTGCCGCAGGCTGCGATCTTTTGATCTTGCTCTTTTTACACCGACACGAAGAAGAACGAAGCAATCAACACCATCCCCACAAACCACACCAGCGACCGCAAGATCGCCCAGTCCGCCAGATAGCAAATGATGTACAGCAGGCGACTGGTGATAAACAGCACCGCCAGCACATTGACCGTCACCAGCTCCGCCGTCCCTACCAGGTGCGCGACGATCACCGCCGCGGCAAACGCCGGGGTCACTTCAAAGCTGTTCATCTGCGCGGCATGCGCACGCCTCGCCACACCGTTGAGGCTTTCGAGAAAGTCGCGCGGATCATGGTTGTCACTCAACCGGTAGCCGCCCACGGCTTTGGCTACCCCCGTGCAGATATACGGCAGAAAAATCGCAATCAACACACACCACAGAGCCACCGTCATAACGCCGTCCTTTTTTCGAGTTATAGAATTCGCGGGCGGTCAGAACTTCATCACCAACATGCCGATCAGCACCAGCCCACAGGCTAAGAGCCGCGGCCGGCCAAAAGGTTCTTTGAGGTAGCGCATACCGAACAGCACCACCAGAATCACGCTGATTTCACGCAATGCCGCCGCCTCTGCAATCGAGCCCAACTGCATCGCCCACAGCACCAGAGCGTAGCTGGCCAATACGCAGAAGCCCACCGCCAGCCCCAGCTTCCATTGCTCACGCCAGAACTGCATGAACGCCGGACGCTTGGCGACCCACGCCAGCAGCGGAAACGGCCAGGCGCTGAGCAGCGTGACCCAGACCAGGTAATCGAGCGGATGCGACCAGCGCCGCAGTGCCTGGCCATCGATGTAGGTGTAGCAACCGATGCACAGGCCGATCAGTGCCACCACCGGCAGCATCGACCATGGCAAATGCTTGCCGCCACCGCCCTGCCACAACAGACAAACCATGCCCAACGGGATCAGCATGATGCCGAATATCTGCTGGGTGGTGAGCACCTCTCCGGCGAAGATCAGAGTCAACGCCAACACCACCAATGGCGACAGTCCGCGCATCAACGGATAAACCAGGCCCAGATCGCCGACCCGATACGCCTGAATCAGCAGGTAGCGATACAGCAGCTCAAAGGCTGCCGACGCCAGAATCCATGGCCAGATTTCCATGGGCGGCAAGCTCACGAATGGCAACGCGATGGCCACGACCAGCAGCGCCACGGTATCCATGCACGCCACCACCAGCAGCCGCTCGGCGCTGAACTTGATTAACGTATTCCACGTCGCATGCAACAGCGCCGCCATCAATACCAAAGCTGTCGCCAGCACCTTTCACCTCTTATTTTTATGAGTCCCCGTGTAGGAGCTGCCGCAGGCTGCGATCTTTTGATTCTGATTTTCAACAACATGATCAAAAGATCGTCCGAACGCGGCCCGAGCCTGCGGCAGCTCCTACAGTGAAAATCGATAATTCGAATAGTCAGATTATTGATTCGCGATGTGTCAGCAGCTGTTTATACTGCAAGCGACCACGCCGCACTCAGTTGCGCACAGAAAAATTCCAATAACTCTTGCCTGCACCGCCTCTTTTCGAAAGCGGTCGTCGGCCTGCGTATGCCTGATCAAAGCGTCAAGACTACCGACAGAGACCTTGCGCATGCCACTCGCCTTGCTTGCCCTCGCTGTTGCCGCGTTCGGCATCGGCACCACCGAATTCGTCATCATGGGCCTGCTGCCCGATGTTGCTCGCGACCTCGCTGTGAGCATTCCTCACGCGGGTCTGCTGATCACCGGATACGCGCTGGGCGTGGTGTTCGGCGCGCCGATCCTGGCGATCGGCACCGCGAACATGCCGCGCAAAGCGACATTGCTGGGCATGACGCTGATGTTCATTCTCGGCAACATACTCTGCGCACTGGCGCCTAACTACGCGACGCTGATGGCCGCCCGCGTAGTCACCGCGCTGTGCCACGGCGCGTTCTTCGGCATTGGCTCGGTGGTTGCTGCCGGGCTGGTTGCGCCGAACAAACGCGCGCAGGCGATTGCGATGATGTTCACCGGCCTGACCTTGGCCAACGTTCTCGGCGTGCCATTGGGCACAGCGCTCGGGCAATACGCCGGTTGGCGTTCGACCTTCTGGGCGGTCTCGGTGATTGGTGTCGCCGCCGCCCTGGCGCAGTGGCTGTGGTTGCCGAAACACATCCCGATGGACAAGGCCAACCTCGCCAGCGAATTCAAGGTGTTGGGCAAGGTCAACGTCCTGCTGGCACTGGGCATGAGCGTGTTGGCCTCGACCAGCCTGTTCAGCGTGTTCACCTACATCGCGCCGATCCTGCAGGACATCACCGGCGTCAGCCCGCATGGCGTCACGGTGATGTTGCTGTTGTTCGGCGTTGGCCTGACCGGCGGCAGCATGCTCGGCGGGCGTCTGGCCGATAGCCGTTTGTTGCCGTCGCTGGTCGGCGTGGCGCTGGCCGTGGTGGTGATTCTCGCGGCGTTCAGTCAGACCAGCCGTTCAGTGGTGCCGGCGGCGATCACGTTGGTGCTGTGGGGGATTTTCGCTTTTGCGCTGTGCCCGATTCTGCAATTGCTGATCATCGATCAGGCCCATGAGGCACCGAACCTCGGCTCGACGTTGAACCAGAGCGCTTTCAATCTCGGTAATGCCGCGGGTGCGTGGATCGGCGGGCTGGTGGTGGCCAGTGGCGCGGATCTGGCGGACTTGCCGTGGACCGGTGCGCTGGTTGGCGTATTGACCGTGCTGACGGCGCTGTTTTTCATCTATCTGCAACGTCGCGGCGCGGCTGCGGTCAATGTGTCCGGCTAATCGGGTTTAGCCTGCAAGAGCCCTCACCCTAGCCCTCTCCCAGTGGGAGAGGGGACTGACCGTGTTGAGTGTTCGAGTTACATCGACCTGAAATTTCGAGCCGAACTCAGGCCCTGAAAGACTTGAAGATCTGCTTCCTTTCCCCCTCTCCCTAAGGGAGAGGGCTGGGGTGAGGGGGCTCTTGATCTCATCACACCATCAACTGTGTCCCGATCCTGACTCAGCCCATCCAACCCCTGCACCAACGATTCGGTGCGCTATCTTTCCCCCCTCATCCAAAGGACCCCGGATGCTTGAACTTGTCGCCGCTTTCATCTGCCTCACCACCCTCCTGACCTTCGTCAACTTCCGCTTCATCGGCCTGCCGCCGACCATCGGCGTGATGGTTACCGCTCTGCTGTTCTCGCTGATCCTGCAAGGCCTGAGCGTGCTCGGCTACCCCGGCCTCGAAGAACGCGTACAGCAACTGATCGGCCAGATCGACTTCGGCGATCTGCTGATGAACTGGATGCTCTCGTTCCTGCTGTTCGCCGGCGCCCTGCACGTTAACCTCAACGACCTGCGCAGCTACCGTTGGCCCATCGGCCTGCTGGCGACCTTCGGTGTGTTGATTGCCACCACGGTGATCGGCAGCCTCGCCTATTACATTTTTGCCCTGTTCGGCTGGCACGTGAGCTTCTTGTACTGCTTGCTGTTCGGCGCGCTGATTTCACCGACCGACCCGATTGCGGTGCTCGGTGTGCTGCGTACCGCCAACGCCTCGAAGCCGCTGAAAACCACCATCGTCGGCGAGTCGCTGTTCAACGACGGCACAGCGGTTGTGGTGTTCACCGTGTTGCTCGGCATCGCCCAACTCGGCGAAACCCCGACCGTCAGCGCCACAGCGATGTTGTTTGTTCATGAAGCCATCGGCGGTGTGTTGTTTGGCGGCCTGATCGGTTATCTGGTCTATCGAATGATCAAAAGCGTCGAGCAGCATCAGATCACTGTGATGCTGACCTTGGCGCTGGTCATTGGCGGTTCGGCGATGGCCACCGAGATTCACGTTTCCGCGCCGATCGCGATGGTGGTGGCCGGTCTGATCATCGGCAACGTCGGGCGCAATCTGGCGATGAATGACATGACCCGCCGCTATCTCGACGGTTTCTGGGAATTGCTCGATGACATGCTCAACGCGCTGCTGTTCGCGCTGATCGGCATGGAGCTGTTGCTGCTGCCATTCAACTGGCTGCACATGGCAGCGGCAGGTTTGCTGGCGGTGGCGATTCTGCTCTCGCGCCTGCTCACCGTAGCACCAGCGATTCTGCTGCTTCGACGCTGGCGGACAGTGCCCGCTGGCACCATCCGCATTCTGACCTGGGGCGGTTTGCGCGGCGGTGTTTCGGTAGCACTGGCCCTGGCACTGCCGCTGGGCCCGGAGCGCGATCTGCTGCTGAGCATCACTTACATCGTGGTGTTGTCGTCGATCCTGTTGCAGGGCCTGACCATCGGCAAACTGGTCAAGCACGCGACTCGCAACGAGCCGAGTGCTGCGACCGAAACCGCGCACTGACACATCACTGCGGCGCCGTCGTGGAGTACTTTCATGACGGATCGCAGAGTAATTCGAGCAGATGTCGCATCGCCAACGGGCGGTGCGGCGTCGAGCTGTGCATCACCACCAGTTCCCGCGAATAACGCTGCTCCTTTTCCACCGGCAGGACATACATTCCGTCCAGCGCCATCCCGGCCCATTGCGGCACCAGTGACACTCCCATCCCCTGATTGACGAGCATGACGATGGTTTCCAGCGCATCCAGTTCACACAGCAAATTCGGCTCGATCGCCTGCTCGTCGAGGTAGCGCTGTGCAATCTGCCCGCCCCATGAACGCGCGTCGTAACGTATGAATGGACCTGCACGCAGCAATGTTTCCAGCGATTGCCCGGTGTGCGTGGCCGGAGCAACCAGAACCAACGGCTCGATCTTAAGCACGGTCAGCGCCAGAGCCTTGGGTGGCTGAAATGGTGGCCTGACCAGAATCGCCGCATCCAGTTCGCCCGCCAGCACTTTTTCGTAAAGGCTTTTTGAATCCCCGGGCGTGATCTTCAGCTTCAACGCCGGCGCCGAAAATGCCAATCGCTCGATCAACCCCGGCAACACACCCGTCAACGCCGTCGAGATCGCGCCAATCTTCACCTCTCCCGTCAGAGCATCGTGGTTCAGATCGTTTTGCAACGCCTGCGCCTGTTCGATGATCGCCCTGATTTGCGGCAGCACCTGCAGACAGAGATCCGATGGCCGTACGGCATGCGCGGTGCGCACCAACAAGGCATAACCCAGTGACCGTTCGAGTGCCTGAACTCGCTGACTGATCGCCGCCGCCGTGCGGTTTTCGCGGCGCGCGGCGGCCGCAATCGAACCGGTTTCAACTACTGCGATCAGGCTTTGAAGAAAGCGCACGTCCATAAGTTTTCCTTTCGCTCAGAACAAGGCGAAGCCGTTTTGCCCCGCCGCATGGCCTGTTTACCCTGAGTGCTCCTTCACTCAGGGCTATCACATGAACAGACCTTTTCACGCTGCATACCATGTTTGCGACCTGGAACAGACGCGGACTTTTTATCGAGATGTGTTGGGCTGCACTGAAGGCCGCAGTACAGAGACGTGGGTCGACTTCGACTTTTTCGGCAATCAACTCTCGCTGCACCTGGGCAAACCCTTCGCGACAACCCGCACCGGGCAGGTCGGCGAGCACAAGGTGCTGATGCCACACCTCGGCGTGGTGCTACCGCTAGAGGAATGGCTGGAACTGGCCGAGCGGCTGAACCGCCTGGGCACTCACTTTGAAATCCCACCGGTGATTCGTTTCGCCGGCGAAGCGGGCGAGCAACGCACGATGTTCTTCCTTGACCCCAGCGGCAACCCGATCGAAGTCAAAGGCTTCAAGGACTTCAACGGTCTGTTTGCGCATTGATTCCAACCCCAACAAACACAATAAAAAGGGGCACAGCATGAGTAGCAAAACATCCACCAGCCTGGTCACTCGCATCATGATCGGGCTCGCCGCCGGGGTCGTCGTCGGCATCCTCCTCAACCAGTTTCCCGAACACAAAGCCTGGTTTATCGACAACCTGCTGCAACCGGCGGGCGACCTGTTTATCAGGCTGATGAAAATGATCGTCGTACCGCTGGTCTTTGCCTGCATGGTCGTTGGCATTGCCGGCGCGGGCAGTACCAAGGCCTTGGGACGGGTCGGGATAAAAACACTGGTGTATTTTTTCACGATCACCAGCATCGCCATCGTCTTCGGGCTGATCATCGGCAATGTATTCCAGCCCGGCGCTGGCGCGGATTTCAGCAGCACCTTGCAAGCACCGGTCACCGGCCTGGCCACTACGGGTGAAACGCAGAACCTGGGTCGAACCTTGGTCAACATCGTCCCGGACAACATCGTATTGGCCATGTCGCAGGGCAAACTGCTGTCGGTGTTGTTCTTTGCCATCCTGTTCGGCTGCGCCTTGTCGATGCTGCCCGAGCAACAGAAGGCGCCGCTGATCGCGGTGATGCAGGCGGTTTCCGACACCATGTTCAAAGTCACGCATCTGGTCATGCACTATTCGCCGATCGGTATTTTCGGCCTGATCGGCGTGACTGTAGCCAGCTTTGGCCTGAGCGCCTTACTGCCACTGGCCAAGCTGATCGGCATCACTTATGTGGCGGTGTTGCTGTTCGCATTGTGCGTGCTGGGTTTGGTGGCGCGAATGGCCGGGATCCGTTTTTTCCACCTTATCCGCGAAATACGCAGTGAACTACTGCTGGCCTACAGCAGCGCTGCTTCGGCCACGGTGATGCCGCAGTTGATCGAAAAAATGGAACGCTATGGAGCGCCGCGCCCGATTACCAGCATGGTCATTCCGCTGGGCTACTCGTTCAACCTCGACGGCGCATCACTGTTTGCAGGGCTGGGCACGTTGTTCATCGCTCAGGCTTATGGCATTGACCTGGGTCTGGCAGATCAGGCGATGCTGGTGCTGATCATGGTGCTGACATCCAAAGGCGCGGCGGGCGTGCCGGGCTTCATGTTCATCATTCTGACGGCAACGCTGACCGCCGCCGGATTGCCAGTGGAAGGCGTGGCGATCATCGCTGGCGTTTACCGGTTGATGGACATGCCGGTGACTGCGCTGAACGTGTTGGGCAACGCGCTGGCGCCGCTGGTCATTGCACGTTGGGAAGGCCAGCTCAAGGCGCCTGAAAGCGAGCCGGCCGCGTCACCGGTCAGCCCGCCGTTCAACGCCTGAAACTATCGGCTTTTGCTGTCTGAATCATCCTCGCGGGATTCGCCAGAGGCGGGTTTATCCGTCTTTGGCGCACCGCTCTCACTGCGAATCTGCGCATGGCTGATCAGCGCAAAGATAAAGCTGCCGCCAATGATATTCCCCGCCAGCGTGGGACCTGCGAATACCGCCCAGAAATCACTCCACGGCAGCTCGCCGGCGAACACCAGATATGACACCTCCGCCGAACCCACCACGATGTGAGTGAAGTCGCCGAGCGCCATCAGGTAGGTGATGAGGATAATGATCCACATCTTCGCGCTCTCCATGGACGGAATCATCCAGACCATAGTGGCGATCATCCAGCCGGAAACGATGCCTTTGGCGAACATCTGGCTGGCATGGTTTTCCATGACCTTGCGGCCGATTTCGAGGAAGGCTTGATCCGTCTTGGTGTCGAAGATCGGCAGTTCGAGCATCACGTACGCGACCAGAATCGTGCCGCACAGATTGCCGACCAGCACCACCGTCCACAGTCGAATCAGCCGGCCGAAATTTTGCAGGGTCGGCTTGGTCATGACCGGCAGCACTGCAGTCAGAGTGTTTTCGGTGAACAGTTGCTGACGGGCGAGGATCACCGCGAGAAAACCTGCGCAGTAGCCGAAGCTGGCGATCACTTTGAATTCATCACCGTCGGGCAGGCGCGAATTGAGCAGGCCCATGCCCATCAGCGACAGGCCCATGGTCAACCCGGCTGCCAATGCCGACCACCAGAGCGCGGCGATGCTGCGCTCCAGTTCCTGATCGCCTTGGCTGCGGATGATTTCATGCAGGACGGCCGCGCGGGGCGGCTGGTTTTTCTCGACTTCGTGTTGCTCTTTGGCCGAGAGATCGGGGGTCTTGCCGTCGGTGGGAGTGGTCATGGCGTGGGAACCGTGGGGGTGGTGTTTACCTACGACCCCGGCGACTTGGAATACGTTCTGTGAGCGCCACGCTAATAGTGTAGGAGCTGCCGAAGGCTCGGGCCGCGATCGGACGATCTTTTGATCTTGCCTCTAAAAAAAAGATCAAAAGATCGCAGCCTGCGGCAGCTCCTACAGGGCTCGCATTACTCGCTGACTAACTCATCTTCCTGGAACTGGTCTTTCACATATTTGATTTCAGTGCGCCCGTGCGGTGCCGGCAAGCCGTCTTCACCGAGGTTCACAAAAACCATCTTCTCAACGGTGAGAATGCTCTTGCGAGTGATCTTGTTGCGCACTTCGCAGGTCAGGGTGATCGAGGTGCGGCCGAACTCGGTGGCGGTGATGCCCAGTTCGATAATGTCGCCCTGGCGCGAGGCGCTGACGAAGTTGATTTCGGAAATGTACTTGGTCACCACGCGCTGATTGCCCAACTGCACGATGGCGTAAATTGCCGCTTCCTCGTCGATCCAGCGCAGCAGGCTGCCGCCGAACAGGGTGCCGTTGGGGTTAAGGTCTTCGGGTTTTACCCATTTGCGGGTGTGGAAATTCATCTTCACTCCTGAGTGTCTTGCCGAACGATGGACGGTATCTTGGCAGACTGAGCGGTCAGGCTCCATGCGGCTTCGACTATGGTCGTCATTAACGATCTTCATCTGGCCGACAGAAACCCTTTGGAAGATCAGTCTAGACGGCTATAATCGCCCCCGTTTCAAAACGGTAACGTTCACTTGCTACCGTTTTCCCGCCACCTGTCCGAGGGGCGCTGCAGCAGGTTCAACCTGTCAGGCTCGGATGGGGCGTTGACTGGCTCAGGCCAGACACTAAACGCACAACGGCGCCCATTCGCATACATTACGAATGGAGGCTCTTCATGAGCGCTGTTATCACGCCTGCAGATTTTAACGATTACAAAGTTGCCGACATGTCCCTGGCTGCCTGGGGCCGTCGCGAAACCATCATCGCCGAATCGGAAATGCCGGCTCTGATGGGTCTGCGTCGCAAGTACTCCGGCGAACAGCCGTTGAAAGGCGCCAAGATCCTCGGCTGCATCCACATGACCATTCAGACTGCCGTGCTGATCGAAACCCTGGTTGCCCTGGGTGCCGAAGTACGCTGGTCGTCCTGCAACATTTTCTCCACTCAGGATCAGGCTGCTGCCGCTATCGCTGCTGCCGGCATCCCGGTTTTCGCCTGGAAAGGCGAAACTGAAGAAGAGTACGAGTGGTGCCTGGAGCAGACCATCCTGAAGGATGGCCAGCCATGGGACGCCAACATGATCCTCGACGACGGCGGCGACCTGACTCAGCTGCTGCACGACAAGTACCCACAAGTACTGGATCGCGTTCACGGCGTGACCGAAGAAACCACCACCGGCGTACACCGTCTGCTGGACATGCTGGCCAAGGGCGAGCTGAAAATCCCGGCCATCAACGTCAACGACTCGGTGACCAAGTCCAAGAACGACAACAAGTACGGCTGCCGTCACAGCCTGAACGACGCGATCAAGCGCGGTACCGACCACCTGCTGTCCGGCAAGCAAGCGCTGGTCATCGGTTACGGTGACGTGGGCAAGGGCTCCGCTCAGTCCCTGCGTCAGGAAGGCATGATCGTTAAGGTTTCCGAAGTTGACCCGATCTGCGCCATGCAGGCGTGCATGGACGGTTTCGAACTGGTTTCGCCGTTCATCGACGGTATCAACAACGGCACCGAAGCAAGCATCGACAAAGCACTGCTGGGCAAGATCGACCTGATCGTGACCACCACCGGTAACGTCAATGTTTGCGACGCGAACATGCTCAAAGCTCTGAAGAAGCGCGCCGTGGTCTGCAACATCGGTCACTTCGACAACGAAATCGACACCGCTTTCATGCGCAAGAACTGGGCATGGGAAGAAGTGAAGCCGCAGGTACACAAGATCCACCGTACCGGCCCGGGCGCTTTCGACGCTCAGAACGACGACTACCTGATCCTGTTGGCCGAAGGCCGTCTGGTAAACCTGGGTAACGCCACTGGCCACCCAAGCCGCATCATGGACGGTTCGTTCGCCAACCAGGTTCTGGCGCAGATCTTCCTGTTCGGCCAGAAGTACGCCGACCTGTCGCCAGCCCAGAAAGCCGAGCGTCTGACCGTTGAAGTACTGCCGAAGAAACTCGACGAAGAAGTGGCCCTGGAAATGGTTCGCGGTTTCGGTGGCGTGGTCACTCAACTGACCAAGCAACAGGCTGACTACATCGGCGTGACCGTCGAAGGCCCGTTCAAGCCGCACGCTTACCGCTACTGATTGGCTGAGCGTCGACGCGGTGTGCCTGGCGCACCGCGTTGCCTGACTGGCGCTGCTGACCGCTCTGTGTAGGAGCTGCCGCAGGCTGCGATCTTTTGATCTGCAAAGATCGCAGCCTGCGGCAGCTCCTACAGGGTGCAGCGTCCGGCTTACGTGTTTCCAAGGGTATGACCATGTCCCAAGACCGTCGCTACAGCTTCGAGTTCTTCCCGACCAAGACCGATGCTGGGCATGAAAAACTGCTCGCCACTGCCCGTCAGCTGGCCACATACAATCCTGACTTCTTTTCCTGCACCTATGGCGCTGGTGGTTCGACCCGTGATCGCACCCTCAACACCGTTCTGCAACTGGAAAGCGAAGTCAAAATCCCGGCCGCACCGCACCTGTCGTGCGTCGGCGACAGCAAGGACGACCTGCGCGGCCTGCTGAACGAGTACAAGGCTGCCGGCATCAAGCGCATCGTCGCCCTGCGTGGTGACCTGCCGTCCGGCATGGGCATGACCAGCGGCGAGCTGCGTCACGCCAATGAACTGGTTGAATTCATTCGTGAAGAAACCGGCGATCATTTCCACATCGAAGTTGCCGCTTACCCGGAGATGCATCCACAAGCACGCAACTACGAAGACGATCTGGCCAACTTCGTGCGCAAGGCCCGTGCCGGCGCCGACAGCGCAATCACCCAGTACTTCTTCAACGCCGACAGCTACTTCTATTTCGTCGACCGTTTGCAGGCGCAGGGTGTCGATCTGCCAATCGTTCCGGGGATCATGCCGATCACCAACTACAGCAAACTCGCGCGCTTCTCCGATGCCTGCGGTGCGGAAATCCCGCGCTGGATCCGCAAGCAACTGGAAGCCTACGGCGATGACACACAAAGCATTCAGCGCTTTGGTGAGCAAGTCGTCAGCGAGATGTGCGAACGCCTGTTGCAGGGCGGCGCGCCGGGGCTGCACTTCTATTCCATGAACCAGGCTGAGCCTAGTCTGGCGATCTGGAATAACCTGAAGTTGCCTCGTTGAAACAGCGGCAAGCTTCAAGCTGAAAGCAACAAGCAAGATCAAAAGATCGCAGCCTTCGGCAGCTCCTACATAGGATTTAATTACACCTGTAGGAGCTGCCGAAGGCTGCGATCTTTTGCTTTTAAATCCCCGAATTAGAGCTTGTGCAGGCACTTTCTGGCTCTTTCGCGTTTCTCGTCGTAATCTCAAGCCATGCCTTTGATCACGCAGTTATTCGCCGTGCTGGTTTTTGCTTGCCTGAGCTTCGCCGCTCGAGGCGAGAAGTTGCGTATTGTCACCGAGCCGTGGGCGCCTTACGTCTATGAAGAGAACGGTAAGAACCTCGGACTGGATTACGAAACCACGGCCATCGTCTTCAAACGGCTGGGCATAGAAGTCGAATGGCAATTCCTGCCGTGGAAGCGTTGCCTGTCGATGCTTGAAACTGGCCTGGCTGATGGGGCACTGGATATCTTCCATAGCGATGAACGCGACGCCACCCTCCTCTACCCGAGCGAGCCGCTGTCGGACGTCGAGTTCGTGATGTTTTACGCCAACGACCGGCCGCACCCGTTCAGCAAACTCGAAGAACTCAAAGGCCTGACCATCGGCACCTCGCCGGGTTATCTCTATAGCCCCGACTTCAGCGAGTCGACACTGTTTACCCGTGAACCGGCACCGACCCATGAAGCCAACTTCGGCAAACTAGTGCGCGGCCGAATTGATTTGTTGATCACTGATCGCCGCGTCGGTCAGCATTTGCTCGATGAATTGAATATTCGCGATCAGATCACTGAAAACCCTACCGTTATTAGCCGTCAGAGCCAGTTTCTCGCGGTTCGGCGCAATGCCGGCATGGATTTGCTGGTGCAGCGGTTTGGCGCCGAGCTCAAGCGATTCAAGCGCGAACCGGCTTACGCCGAGCTGAGCGCACGCTACGGCGCCGCACCCGCCGGTAGCCCTTCACCGAACTCAGCCACGGCTACCAGCAAAACCGTTGAGCAGCAGGAAAGCAGCGCGCAGTGATTGCTCTGTTATACTCCGGCGTTCCCGCCAGGCTCACGCCCGGACGCCCGGAACCGTAACAGGCCTCTCGACCCGCTACAGCGCAGCTTTGCAGCCCGCGCGAGCGCTCCAGACGTGCCTTCGGAACCGCAGCAGGACCGGACGGGATTGCGTCCTCTTAAACGTGATTCGCGCCAGGCAAGACTCCCATTGGGCCAAGCCCTAACTAAAACAGGATTACTCATGTCCTTTGCTTCCCTCGGTCTCTCCGAGGCTTTAGTCCGCGCCATCGAAGATGCGGGCTATACCGAGCCTACTCCGGTGCAACAGCGGGCCATTCCCGCCGTGTTGCAAGGTCGCGACCTGATGGTTGCGGCACAGACAGGTACCGGTAAAACCGGCGGTTTCGCCCTTCCGATCCTGGAGCGGTTGTTCCCCAACGGTCACCCGGACAAATCCCAGCGTCATGGCCCGCGCCAACCGCGCGTACTGGTCCTGACCCCGACCCGCGAACTCGCGGCCCAGGTACACGAGAGCTTCAAGATCTACGCCCGTGACCTGAAATTCGTCAGCGCCTGCATCTTCGGCGGCGTCGGCATGAACCCACAGGTTCAGGCCATGTCCCGTGGTGTCGACGTGCTCGTCGCCTGCCCGGGTCGTTTGCTCGATCTCTGCGGCCAGGGCAGTGTTGATCTGTCCCACGTTGAAATCCTCGTCCTCGACGAAGCCGACCGCATGCTCGACATGGGCTTCGTGCACGACGTGAAGAAAGTCCTCGCGCGTCTGCCGTCCAAGCGTCAGAACCTGCTGTTCTCGGCGACCTTCTCCAAAGACATCACCGACCTCGCCGGCAAGCTGCTGCACAACCCGGAACGCATCGAAGTGACGCCGCCGAACACCACGGTCGAGCGCATCGAACAACGCGTGTTCCGTCTGCCGGCCAGCCACAAACGTGCGCTGCTGGCGCACCTGATCACCGCCGGCGCGTGGGAACAGGTATTGGTGTTCACCCGTACCAAGCACGGCGCCAACCGTCTGGCCGAGTACCTGGACAAGCACGGCCTGCCGGCTGTGGCGATCCACGGTAACAAGAGCCAGAACGCGCGGACCAAAGCGCTGGCCGACTTCAAGGCCAACCAGGTGCGCATCCTGGTCGCGACCGACATCGCCGCGCGCGGTCTGGACATCGATCAGTTGCCACACGTGGTCAACTTCGAACTGCCGAACGTTGATGAAGATTACGTTCACCGTATCGGCCGTACCGGCCGTGCCGGTCGTTCGGGCGAGGCGATTTCGCTGGTCGCGCCAGACGAAGAAAAACTGCTGAAAAGCATCGAACGCATGACCAAGCAGAAAATCGCCGACGGCGACCTGATGGGCTTCGACTCGAGCACCATTGAAGCCGAGAAGCCGGAAGTGCGTGAGCGTCCGGACGTGCGTAACCCGCGCAATCCACGTGGCCCACGCGGCGACGGCCCGAATGGCGGCGGCGGTGGCGGCGGTCGTAAAGACAAAGGCAAAGACAAGGGCAAGGAAAAACCGGCCGGTGAACGTGGCGAGCGCCCTGCCCGTCAGCAAAAGCCGCGCGAAGGCACCCCTGCCCGCGAACAGCGTCCGAGCCAACCGCCACGTGCAGCGGCTGATCGTGCACCGGACGAATTCCTCGACGACGATATCGATAACTTCGGTAACCGCGTTGACTACGTGCCGAAGCCGGCTCCTGCTGGCGGCCGTGGTCGTCGTCCAGGCGCACCGGCGCAAGGTGCTGGCGCAGGTTCGGGCGCACCACGCGGCGGTCAGTCGCAGGGGCGTCAGAACGGTCCGCGCAACAGCAACGGCTCGAGCACCGGCACCCCGCCAGCCAAACGCAGCGGCCCGCGCAACGGCGCACCGCGTGATGGTCAGTCGGGTCGTCGCGACGATTCCGCTTCGTCCTCGCGCAACCGCCGTCCAGCCCGTGACGATCAGCCACGCAGCGAGCCAGCCGTGCAGAACCCGCGCAGCAACGGCCCGAAGATCATGCACAAGGAATCGAAAGCCGACCGCTTCCCGACGCCTGAGCAGCTCGATCAACTGCCAAGCCGCCCGCGTGGCGAGAAACCAGCCTTGCTGACCCGCAATCGCTGATTTGACGCTGCAATGAAAAATGCCCCGCCTCGAAAGAGCCGGGGCATTTTTTATGGACGACCCAAACCCGCTTTCTGTAGGAGCAGCCGAAGGGGGATCAGGGTTGTGACGGGCAATAAAAAACGCCCCCAGCCTTTCGACCGGGGGCGTTTTTGTGTGGCGGACGAAAGTTACTTAACTTTCACGCCTTCCAGCGAGATGTCCAGATCCGCAGTCTGCGAGGTAGGACCTGGGCCCTTGATCCCGAAATCGTTCAGGTTCAGGGTGGTCTTGGCGTTGAAGCCAGCACGCTCGCCGCCCCATGGATCCTTGCCTTCGCCGTTGAACGTGGCCTTGAAGGTCACAGGCTTGGTCACGCCGTGCAGGGTCAGGTCGCCAGTCACGTCAGCAGTCTTTTCACCGGTCGACTTAACGGCGGTGGAGACGAACTTGGCATCAGCAAACTTGCCCACGTCGAGGAAGTCTTTGCTGGCGATGTGCTTGTCACGTTCAGCGTGGTTCGACCACAGGCTGGCGGTTTTCACATCAACAGAGATCTTGCTGGCTTCAGGCTTGGCCGAATCCCACGAGAACGTACCGTCGAAATCTTTGAAAGTACCGTGGATGAAGCTGTAACCCAGGTGGCTGATTTTCCAGTCAACGAAGGCGTGCTGGCCTTCCTTGTCGATTTTGTAGTCCGCAGCCATGGCCTGACCAGCCGAGAGCAGTGCAGAACCGATTGCCAGAGCGGCCAGAGTCTTTTTCAACATGCTTTCTTTTCCTTTGAGTCGAGGTTGAATTTCAGGCTTTGCGACCGAGCATTCGCGTCAGGGTCGCATCACGATCGATAAAGTGGTGCTTCAATGCTGCCAACGCATGGAGACCGGAAAAAATTACCAGTGCCCACGCCAGCCAGAGATGAATCACCCCAGCGGTATCTGCCTGATCCGGTAGCCCGGAAACCAGTGCAGGAACTTCAAACAGGCCAAACACCGGAATCCCGACACCGTCTGCGGTGGAAATCAGGTAACCGGCAAGCATCACAGCGAACAGCGCCAGATACAGAAACCCGTGGCCAAACTTGGCGCCGATACGGGTCATGCGGCTGTAGCTTTGCAGCGTCGGCGGCGGTGGGCTGATAAAGCGCCAAAGCACCCGTAACACCATCACGGCCAGCAACACCAGGCCGATGCTCTTGTGCAGATCCGGCGCCTCTTTGCGCCAGCTGCTGTAGTAATCCAGCCCGACCATCCACAGGCCCAGCGCGAACAGTCCGAAGACCACCAGCGCCACGCCCCAGTGCATGAAGATGCTGACCCAACCATAGCGCGAAGAAGAGTTACGTAGCTGCATTGCCCAAATCCTGTGAGAACTGCGAACCAAGACTAGCGAGTTATCTATCGAATTAAAGCGGAAAATTTTGCTTTGAAATATCGAGAAATACGATCAAGAGTCTGGAAGTGGCGTGTTAAGGAAAGATTAAAGGCGATTACGGCGTGGGACGTCTGGACAAATGATCGTTGCTGAACTCTCGGGCGCCTGCACAAGCGCAAGCAAAGGTGGCCGAGGGAAACGGCCGAACGGGACAGAGTTATTCAAGTAACCGGCCCTCTATTCATGGCTGATTAGTTATGAAGTATCGCCGGCGGTTGCAGACAATCGGCGCTGTAGGGATCTATCTGGCATTTATGCGCGAGCTCTGAACTATAACCGCCAGGAAAGAAACGCCCGTTGGAGCAACCGGGAAGTGCAATCAGCAAAAGCATGAGCGTGAACGTTTTCATCAAGGCCTCCTATTTTTCCCAGCATAGAATTGGCGCCGGCGCACCCGCTATCACCTCACTCTGAGTACTTTGTGGGAAGGCTCCGGTACACAAGTAAGCTCCGTGACCGGATGGCGAAGGACAAAAATGCAGGAAAAAAAACGCGACCCGAAGGCCGCGTTTTTATTGAAGCAAAGGCTTACTGCGCCTTGGTCTCAGTGTTGGCTGCCGGCTTGGCTGCTGGCTTCTTCGCCGGTTCAGCCTTTTTCGCCGCTGGTTTGGCCGCAGGCTTTTTCGCCTCGGTTTTCGCAGCCGGCTTCTTCGCCGCTGGCTTGGCCGCTGCTTTCTTCGCAGGCTCAGCCTTTACCGGAGCTGCAGGCTTCGGTGCTTCCACCGGAGCTGGCGCAGGTGCCGGGGTCGGCGCAGGCGCTGGAGCGACCGGTGCAGGAGCCGGCTCTGGCGCTTTCACAGGCTCTGGCTTCTTCTCGTCATCCGAACCGCCGAACAGATTAGTGAAGAAGTTGCCCTTCTTCGCCGCCACGGCACCCGCCGCGCCTGCCGCTGCTGCAGCCGGCAGCACTTTCGCCGGTTCAAACGATTTGCCCGCCGCCAGATCTTCAACCTGACTGGCCGCACGCTGGCCGGTGCGCAGTGCGCCTTCCAGGGTGCCCGGGTACAAGGTGTCGGTGTGTTCGCCAGCGAACGTCACGCGTTGCAGCGGACGTTCCCACAGGCGCCAGAACTTGCTGATCTGGCCCGGGCCATAAGCCAGGTAGGCGCCGCCCATCGACGGGTCGGTGCTGTAGCGACGGATTTCATAACCGGTGAACGAGCCACGGGCCTGTGGATAAAACGCGTGCAGACGAATCAGCACCTGATCGACCATCTGCTTGTCGCCAAACGCCTGCATCACGCGGGCATTGTCGCCGGACAGGTTGATCACCACGTTGGCGCCGCCCTTCAGCGCAGGTTCGATCCAGAGCATGCCGAGGCCGGTGTTGCTGTAGATCTCGCCGGACATACGCGCCTTGCTTTCCCACACCGGCGTCTTGAACTTCAGCATGATCTGGTCGCGCCAACCGTAGTTGGTGCCCTTGATCGCCGCCAGATGCTGGGCATCCAGTGCCGGGGTCAGGGCAATCTTGTTCAGCGCACGCAATGGCACGGCCAGCACAACGTAGTCAGCCTGGTAGCCAACGCTGCCGACCTTGACGGTCACGCCGTCCTTGTCCTGATTGATCGCCGACACCGGCGAGTTGGTCTTGATCGTTTTGATCTGTTTGACGAACGCCTGCGCCAGCACCTGGCTGCCGCCGACCAGACGCGAAGCACGCAGGTCACGGTCGGAGATGCCGCGATACACGCGGTTCTGCTGCGCGAAGTACAGCAGCGACAGACGCGAAGGCTCGTCGTAATGCGTGCGGATGTCCTGGTTGATCAACTGACGCGCGGTGGCCGGCAGGTTCTGCTTGTCGAGCCAGCTCGACACGGTGATCTGATCCAGCGCGTGCAGCGTGCTGGTCGCCGCCGGATTCTGCGGATCGTCGATCGAACGTGCCAGATCGTCGAGGGTTTTCTGATAGCGCTTCAGGGCATCGGCGGTGGCCGGCTGCTTGGTCGCCAGATCGGCGGCAGAGAAATACTCGCCGTCGATCAGGTAGCCCGGGGTACGCACGAATTCCGGGGCCGGCGTGGTGCCCAGCTTGAACGTCGACACGTACTTGTTCAGCACTGGCTGCGTCTTGTCGTTGCCGATCCACTCGCTGGTGGCCATACCGGAGCGACCGCCCAGGCTCGGCTTGGCTTCCAGCAGCGTGACCTGCCAGCCCTTGTTTTGCAGTTCATAAGCGGCAGTCAGGCCCGACAGGCCGCCGCCGATCACGATTGCAGTTTTATCCTTGGCCAGCGCCGTAACGCTGAACAGCCCCAACATCACCAGCGCACAGGCGCGCAGCCAACCGACAGACATTCAGCGAACTCCGGAAATAACACAGAAAAAAGCAGTTGTGCGGGTCAGACGACCCAAAGAACCGCGAAGAATACGTTAGCCATCAAAACGCCGCCAGCGACGTCTATCGGCTCATACAAAGTAGCTCAATCGACACAATGGGTTGTCCCCGCGCGACGCATTGCATAGGCTTGCGCGATTGTTTGCCCGCGCCTGACGCGAGCCGCCTCGAGGAGACTGTAAATGGGCCTGAATAACCAGTGGATGCAACGCGACCTCGCGGTGTTGTGGCATCCCTGCACCCAGATGAAAGACCACGAACAGCTGCCGCTGATCCCGATCAAGCGCGGCGAAGGCGTCTGGCTCGAAGACTTCGAAGGCAAGCGCTACCTCGACGCCGTCAGCTCGTGGTGGGTCAACGTGTTTGGCCACGCCAACCCGCGCATCAACCAACGCATCAAGGATCAGGTCGATCAGCTGGAGCACGTGATTCTGGCTGGCTTCAGCCATCAACCGGTGATCGAGCTGTCCGAGCGACTGGTGAAGATGACGCCGGAAGGCCTGAACCGGGTGTTCTACGCCGATAACGGTTCGTCCTGCATCGAAGTCGCACTGAAAATGAGCTTTCACTACTGGCTCAATCGCGGTCAACCGAACAAGAAGCGCTTTGTCACCCTGACCAACAGTTACCACGGCGAAACCATGGCGGCGATGGCGGTCGGTGACGTGCCGCTGTTCACCGAGACCTACAAAGCGCTGCTGATGGACACCATCAAGGTGCCGAGCCCGGATTGCTACGGGCGCCCGGAAGGCATGAGTTGGGAGGAACATTCGCGCAACATGTTCGCGGCCATGGAACAGACCTTGGCCGAGAACCATGACAGCGTCGCGGCAGTGATCGTCGAGCCGCTGATTCAGGGCGCTGGCGGCATGCGCATGTATCACCCGGTGTACCTCAAGCTGCTGCGTGAGTCTTGCGATCGCTACGGCGTGCACTTGATCCTCGACGAAATCGCTGTTGGTTTCGGTCGCACCGGAACCATGTTTGCCTGTGAACAGGCCGGCATTCGCCCGGACTTCCTCTGCCTGTCGAAAGCCTTGACCGGCGGCTATCTGCCGCTGGCCGCGTGCCTGACCACCGACGAGGTCTACAGCGCGTTCTACGACGACTATCCGACCCTGCGCGCGTTCCTGCATTCGCACAGCTACACCGGCAACCCGCTGGCGTGCGCGGCGGCACTGGCGACGCTGGATATCTTCGAGCAGGACAACGTTATCGAGAACAACAAGGCGCTGGCCCAGCGCATGGCCTCGGCGACGGCGCATCTGGTGGATCATCCGAATGTGTCGGAAGTGCGCCAGACCGGCATGGTCCTGGCCATCGAGATGGTCAAGGATAAAGCCACGAAAGAGGCCTACCCTTGGCAGGAGCGTCGCGGTCTGAAAGTGTTCCAGCATGCGCTGGAGCGTGGCGCGTTGCTGCGTCCGCTGGGCAGCGTGGTGTATTTCCTGCCGCCGTACGTGATCACCCCGGAGCAAATCGACTTCCTCGCCGAAGTCGCCAGCGAAGGCATCGACATTGCCACGCGTGACAGCGTCAGCGTCGCGGTGCCGAAAGACTTCCATCCCGGCTTCCGTGACCCAGGCTAACCGTTACCGCTCGTTCCCACGCTCCGCGTGGCGTCCATTGAGGCATTCCCACACAGAGCGTGGGAACGATCTAATCTGAGAGACCCGAAATGAGACTGTCCCGCTTCTTTATCGACGCCCCCCTGAGCACCGGCGAACACGAATTGCCGGAGGCCCAGGCGCATTACATCAGCCGCGTGCTACGCATGGCCGAGGGCGATGCGGTGCAGTTGTTCGACGGTTCCGGCCATGAGTTTCGCGGCGCTCTGCTGGAAGTCGGCAAGAAGCGCGTGACCGTGCAGATCGACGAGCAATTCGCTGGTCAGGTCGAATCGCCGCTGCACATCCACCTCGGCCAGGGCCTGTCCCGTGGCGAGCGGATGGATTGGGCGATTCAGAAAGCCACCGAGCTGGGCGTGAATGAAATCACCCCGATCTTCAGTGATCGCTGCGAAGTCCGCCTGAAAGACGAACGTGCCGACAAACGCCTGCTGCACTGGCGTCAGGTGGCGATCAGCGCCTGTGAGCAATGTGGGCGCTCGCGGGTGCCGGTGATTCATCCGCCGGTGTTGCTGGCGGACTGGATCAAGCAGACTGAAGCCGAGTTGAAGCTGGTGTTGCACCCGGTGGCTGAGCCATTGGTGAGTCATGCCAAACCGGCAACTTTGGCCTTCCTGATCGGGCCTGAAGGCGGTTTGACTGACGCTGAAGTCGAGCAAGCCAAAGGCAACGGCTTCCATGCCGCCCGCCTCGGCCCGCGCGTGCTGCGCACTGAAACTGCGCCGGTGGTTGCACTGGCGGTGGCCCAACAGCTTTGGGGTGATTTCTAAACCTTTTTGCCGGACTGATCGTTCCCACGCTCTGCGTGGGAATGCAGCCCGGGACGCTCCGCGTCCCAAACAGCGTGACGCAGAGCGTCACAGGAGGCGTTACCACGCAGAGCGTGGGAACGATCAGTCAGCCGGGCTACAGGACATAAAACAGAATCGCCACAAAGTGCAGCAAACTCCCCGCAATCACAAACAAATGCCAGATCCCATGCGCATGCCGCAGCCGGTGATCCAAGGCAAAAAAGATAATCCCCACCGTGTACAAAACCCCGCCCGACGCCAGCCAGGCAAAACCTGTCGTACCCAGCGCCGCAATCAGCGGCTTGACCGCCACCAACACAATCCAGCCCATCACCGCGTAAATCACGATCGACAGAATCCGCGCTTCCGAACGCGGTTTGATTTCCTGCAGGATGCCGATCAGCGCCAGCCCCCAGACAATCCCGAACAGCGTCCAGCCCCACGGCCCGCGCAGGGTGACCAGGCAGAACGGCGTATAACTGCCGGCAATCAACAGGTAGATTGAAAAGTGATCGACCTTCTTCATGATCGCTTTCTTGCGCCCGCGCACGCTGTGGTACACGGTCGAGGCGCTGTAAAGCACCAGCAGGGTGAAAGCGTAAATCGCCACACTGACAATCTTCCACGGGCTGCCGTCCAGGCAGGCAATCACCAACATCCAGACGCCGCCAACAAAAGCCGCCACCGCCCCGACCAGATGGGTCCAGGCGTTCAATCGTTCTCCGTGATACATGTATCGCTTACCTCATATTCATTACCGCAGCGCGCAAGGCTCGGGCCTTGAGCGTAAAAGCGCAATCAAAAGATCGCAGCCTTCGGCAGCTCCTACCTTCGAACGCATTCCAATGTAGGAGCTGCCGAAGGCTGCGATCTTTTGATCTTCAAGGCACAATCGACGCATTCCAAAAAGAGTCCGCGCCATGCTGATCGACGAAGAATTGACCCTGAAAAAACTCGAGGTGTTCCTCGCCTTCATGCGCACCGGCAACCTCGCCCGCGCTGCTGCCGAGTTGCAGACCAGCAACGTCAGCGTGCACCGCGCGATTCATTCGCTGGAAAGCGCCCTGCGCTGCCCGTTGTTCAAACATGAAGGCCGCAACCTGACACCGCTGGAAAGCGCTTACGTGCTCGAAGAGCGAGCGCAGAAGCTGATTCAGGACGTGGTCGAAAGCGTGCGCCTGACCCGCGAAGCCGCCGGTTTTTCCGCTGAACGTTTCAAGCTTGGCTCGCTGTATTCGCTGACGGTGAAAACCGTACCGCAACTGATCATGGGCCTGAAGATTCGCCGCAGCGAACTCAACATCGACCTGATCCTCGGCTCGAACATCGACCTGCTCTACAAGCTGAAGAACATGGAAGTCGACGCGATTCTGGTGTCGCTGGATGACAGCATCAACGACCCGGACTGCGAGCAGATTGCACTGTTTTCCGACGACATCTTCCTCGCCACACCGGCGGATTCGAAGTTTGCCCAGCGCAGTGAAGTGGATCTGGCTGAGGTGCGTGATGAAACGTTCATCACCCTGACTCAGGGCTTTGCCACGCATCAGGATGGTGTGCGGGTGTTCAAGCAGGCGGGGTTCGAGCCGAAGGTGGCGATGCAGGTGAATGACATCTTCACGCTGTTGAGCATGGTCAGTTCGGGGGTGGGTTATGCGTTGCTGCCGGGAAGGATTGCAGCGGTGTATGAGAACCGGGTGAAGCTGATTCCGCTGCAGGAGAAGTACCGGTTGCAGCAGCACATTGGTGTGGTGTTTTTGAAGGCCAAGGAGAGGGATCCGAATTTGTTGGCGCTTTTGGCGGAGTGTCGGATGTATGCCAATCGCCAGGCTGGGGTTTAGATCAAGATCAAGATCAAGAGCCACCCCCTCACCCCAGCCCTCTCCCCCAAGGGGGCGAGGGGGAAAGGGAGCAGATCTTCGTGGGTTTCAAGACCTGAGTTCGACTCAGGACTTTCAAGTCGGCGTACCTCCAACATCCACCTCGGTCAGTCCCCTCTCCCTCAAAGGGTAGAGGGGAAAGGGAGCAGATCGGGGGCTTTTCAGAACCTGAGTTCGACTCAGGAATTTCAGGTCGATGTATAACGCCAAAACAACGCGGTCAGTTCCCTCTCCCTACGGGCGGTCCGACGTTTCGGGAGGGCTAGGGTGAGGGGCTTTTGATCTTCAGCCCACAATCCCGCGAACAATGAAGAACAACAACGATGGCCCCAGCAAGCACCCCAGCCCGGTATGGAACGTAGCCGTCAACGCCCCATAAGGCACCAACCGCCGATCCGTCGCCGCCAGCCCCGCTGTCACCCCGCTCACCGTCCCGGCCAACCCACCAAACACCATCGCCGAACGCGGGTTATCGAGGCCCATCCAGCGCGCCGCGACCGGCGTGCCGACCATCACCAGAATCGCCTTGATCAACCCGGTGGCAATCGACAGCGCCATCACATCCGACGTCGCACCAATCGCCGCGCCAGTCACTGGCCCAACAATGTAAGTCACCGCACCCGCGCCAATGGTAGTCATGCTCACCGCATCGCGATAACCGAACGCCCAGGCCATGCACGCGCCGACAATGAACGGCAGGATCGTGCCCAACAACAGCGCGATCACACCAATCAACCCGGCCTTCTTCGCCTCGGTCGCCTGCACTTCAAACGCTGTGGCAACAATCGCAAAATCACGCAGCATCGCCCCGCCCATCAGGCCGATACCCGAGAACAACGTCAGATCCGCCAGACCCTTCTGCCCGCCGGTCATGGTGCCGCCGACCCACGCCAATACCAGACCGATGACGATGGCAATCGCCGAGCCGTGAATGCGTCCGAACGTCAGGCGTTTGGACAGAATCACCGACACCCACATGATCACGCCGACAAAAGCGAAGGCAGTGACCAAGCCGTTGTGTTCCAGACCTTTCTCGATGAGATCCCACATATCAGCGACCTCCTACCGGGGTGCCGACCGGGGAGATTTCCGCCGGCTCGTCAGGCAATGGTTCACCCTTATGGGTGCGGCTGATCAGGGCAATCGTGCAACCACAGACCACCACCGAACCGATCGCCGCCAGCACCGCCACCGGCCCGCCGTGCAGCGCAGTGACAACGTTCTGTTGCGCCGCCATCGCGACCACCACCGGAATGTACATCGCGCCCCAGAAGCCGACGCCCATCTCGCATTCCTTGGTCATGCCGCCGCGCTTCTGCATCCACAACCGCGCGCAAATCAACAGGATCATGGCGATGCCGACCCCGCCGACATTGGATTTGACGCCCAACAACACGCCGAGCATGTCACCCATGATCACCCCTGCCAGCGTACAGATCGCGAGCAGCGCCACACCGTAAATAATCATTGTTGTAGTCCTCAAAGTGCATCGTCGAATGTTGTTTTTGTTGTTCGAAGCTTGAGTCGCGGCGGTTTAGAGTTGGCGGCTACCCTCCTCACGCAACAGCGCTTGCAGGGTGTCGAGACGCGCACTGTCGAAGGCAGTGACCGTGCCTTGCTCGAACACCCGGCGCGCCAGCCCGGTCAGTACCGCACCGGGCGGCAGTTCGATCTGTAAACGTACGCCACGCTCGTAAGCGCTTTGCACAGTGCCGCGCCAATCCACCACGCGGCACATGTTGAAGGCGAGGTCGTCGCGCAGGGCTTCGACGTTGGTCACAGGACGCGCGCGGCTGCCGCTCAGGTAAGCGATTTTCGCGGTTTTCAGTTCGACCTTGGCAAAGGCTTCGGCGAGGGTTTGCGCCGGTTTTTCCAGCAGCGGGCAGTGCGACGGCACGCTTACCGCCAGACGTTTTGCCAGACCGGCGCCACGACTGCGCGCCAGTTCGGCCACCGCTTGCATGGCCTTGTCACTGCCGGCAATCACCACCTGATTGTCGGCGTTGATGTTGGCCAGATACACCGGCGCATCCTCGCTGTGCACCTGCGCCAGCAGCGTTTCGACTGTGGATAATTGCAGGCCGATAATCGCGGTCATGCCGAAGCCCTGTGGATAAGCCTGTTGCATCAACTCACCGCGCAGGCTGACCAGATGCAACGCATCGCTGAAGCTCAACGCGCCCGCAACCACTGCTGCCGGGTAAGCGCCGATGGACAGGCCGGCGACGTAATCCGCCGTCAGTCCGTCCTGCAACAACTGCCGCGAAGCAGCGACGCCGGCGATCAGCAGGCACAGCTGAACCGCCCTTGTCGTACGCAACGCATCACTGGAATCCAGCAACAAAACATCTTCGACAAGCACATCGCTGGCCTCGACCAAAGTCTCGCGGGGCAAGCGCTGAAGCATGCCCGCTTGCTGCGCGCCCTGGCCGGGGAACACCAGCAGACTGCTCACGCTGCCTGCTCCTGCGGGTTCCATGGATCAATCACCAGGCAAGCTTGATGGGCATTTTTCAACAGCACGCGCGCCGACCCGCTGGCCCATTCACGCAGTGCCACAGCACCGAACGGCGTCTGCAACTGCATATCGACCCGGCACACAGCCTGATCAAAAACCGCGACCAGTTTGCGTGCCTGATTACGCGTGATCAGCTGCGGTGTACGCAGAATCAGATCGAGATCACTGGCCGCGTGCATCGCGGTAAAACCACTGGTCAATTCAAACCCGACGCTGCCGCTGACACCCCAGACCCAACCGCAGTCATCGAGCATCGGCCGCAGTTGTTTGAGCGCGTGCATGACCGGCAGATCACGCTCGCAATCGACATGACAAAGCGCTTCGGGACTGACCCGACAGGCAATCGAATCGACCGCCATAAACGCCGCCAGCCGCTGCTCGCGCAACACACCGCGCACACCCACCGCGACGAAACCTTCCTCGCTCAACGCCCGCCGCACCACCACCGGTTGCCCGGCGGCCAGCGACTCGACTGCCCACAACGGCGCATCCGCCGGCAACTGCGCCGAGGTCATGCCCCAGAGCAGGTCGTGAGCCAGAGGCGTGTTCACCACTGCGCCCTCAGCAATTCGCGAACTTTGCTGGAGGCGGCACGATTCTTCGCGCCGAGACGATTGCTCAGATCAGTGCTGGAGATATCGCTGATGGCCTGTTTGAGGCACTCATTCACCCGCGCCAGATCCTCCGCCGTCGGCTGCTCAATCTGTTGCACCGACAGGGTTTCCCAGAGCAAACCGAGGCTGGCGTAGCTGTCGATGTCATAAGCCATCGGCGGCACACTGGCGGCCAGCGCTTCCAGCTCTTCAACACTGCGCAACGTCACCCGCGCCGCCGAAGCCTTGCCCATCGCATGCACCATCACGCCGGGATCACGCAGCGCAATCAAACGATTGGCCTGATAACCGTGAGCCAGAAACGCTCCGGACATCGCCTTACCCACCAGCAACGCAATCACCGGATGCCCGGCCAAACGCGCACGGGCATAACTGTCCGCCGCACCGGCCAGTGCCTGATGAATGCCGAGCGCTTCTTCGCGCCGACCATAAGCCTGGCTCGGCACATCGACGATGGCGATGATCGGGCGCTTCTGCGCTTTATCGCGGTCAGCGCTGATCGCATCATCCACAGCCTTGGCCAGACCCCAGCCCTCAAGCAAGCCGACTTCGCCATTACGAGCGCGAGGGAAACGATTATCCGGGTCAGCGACCACAGCGATAAAACGCCCTAGCTCACCATCGGCAACCTTTAACGATGGCGGCAAACCCTCTACCGCTTTCGCCCCGGCGCTCAAGGCGTTGAACCAGTTCAAGCCGCGCAACGAATAACTGCTCATGAGCGCTCTCCTTGATACAGATCGCGAACCACCGACGGTTCGATTTGCGGGTCAGTGTTCAGACTGCTCAACTTCTGCAGAAACCATTCGGCACGTTGACTGCGCGGTTGCTTTGGCAAACCCTGCTGCAGTAATTCACCGACCTGCTGACGAATCTTCGCCACGTCGTCTGCGACATAACGATCCACCAGACCACTGGCGAACCGCTGCTCGCCACCGGTCAGACTCCAGATGAACGGCCGGTCGCGCGAGTCGTATTCTTCGATCCCGGCTTCTTGCTCTATCACTTGCGGGCCGTTCAAACCGAGGCGTGCTTCCTGAGTCACCAGCAAATAGCTGCACAGCGCGGCAGCAATCGACATGCCGCCGAAACATCCAACGCTGCCAGCGACCACGCCGACCACCGGTTGGTACTGCTGCAAATCGACAATCGCTGCATGAATATCAGCAATCGCCGCCAATCCGAGATTGGCTTCCTGTAAGCGCACACCACCAGTTTCCAGCAACAACACCGCCCGAGTCGGGATGCCTTTGCGGTTGTCTTCAGCCGCCAGTTCCAGCGCGCCGGCAATCTTCGCCCCGCCGACTTCGCCAAGGCTGCCGCCCTGAAACGCGCCTTCAATCGCTGCGATCACCACCGGCAAACCATCGAGGCTGCCCTTGGCAATCACCACGCCGTCATCGGCCTGCGGCACCACGCCCTGACGTTCGAGCCACGGCGACATGACCCGTTGAAACGGGTCGAGCAATTCGCGAAAACTGCCGGCATCGAGCAAGACTTTCGCCCGTTGCCGCGCACCGAGTTCGACGAAGCTGTGTTTGTTGAGCAACGCGGCGCTGTCAGTCATGGCCGATCTCCTCGAAACCTTGTTCCAGACGCAAACGCACCACCCCCGGCGTCGCGCCGAAATCGTGGATATCTATGGCCATCGCCGGCGGCGTGGTGCCGTCGAACATCCGCGCAAACAGGTGCTGCCAGCGCAGCTGCGCGCCGTTGACCGAGGTTTGCACATTGATCGTCAGCTTGCCGGCCAGGCCCGGTTCGATCAGCACTTCCAGATCACCCGAGCCGACACAACCGACCAGCGCGCGACCGCGTGGCGGCTGCCCGGCGGGGAATTCAAACGATAGGGTTTCCATCAAAACGCTCCCTGAGAGATGCCGTCGCGCTCGATACGGTCGAGCAGCAGCGTGGCGGCGAGCAAGTCGGCGGCGCCACCGGGCGAGGCATTCAATGCGATGAGTTGTTGATCCAGTTCGTGCAGGCAGCGGCGACCGCTGAGGCTTGCGCTGCCACCGGCGTCGAGCACCGCTTGCGCGCCGGACTGCATCGCGTGCAGGCCCTCTGCGCCGGCGCGGTAGAGCACGCAGGTGTCGGCCAAATTCGTCATGATTGCGAGCAAGGCGTCGAGCCGGGCGTTCTGTTCGCCGTGGCCGTTGGCGCGGCTGCGTTTGAGTTGTGGCAGACCGCGTTGCAGCACCGAAGGGAAGCCGAGTTGCGCTTCTTCGCGAGCGCCACGGGCGCCGTAACGCAGGGCGACTTGGGCGCCGTGGCTCAGTGGTTTTGGTGCGTAGCGGTCATCTAGTAAGGCTAGGCGCGCGGCGCGCAGAGATACCGCGTTGGCGCTGGAAGATTGCGGTTCCAGTGCAGCGGCCGTCACCAACAGACCCAAGGCCCAGATCGCCCCGCGATGGGTGTTCACACCGTTGGTGGTCGCGAGCATCGATTGCTCACCTTCACGACCAATCCGGCCAATCGCTTCGCGTAACGTTGAATCGACTTCGCCGATTGCAACCGCCGCTTCGGCCATCTCTTTGAACGCCGGCCACAACGACAGCGCCGAAGCGTGCATCAGGCCCAGGTGCAAATCGATGTGCGCGCCATTTCCGCGACGGTCGACCAGCGCCGGTTTCGGCGACAGATCGGCTTCGTCGATCAACGCATCCACCGCCAGATCAGCCAATCGATCAGCCAGGGACAGCGGTTTCGCTTGCAGGTTAAATGCGTGCATTACCAACTCCTGAATTTGGCGGGCGGGTTGTACAAACCGCCGGACCACTCGACCAAATCAGCCACGCTCTTCGCCGCGAGCAATTCGCGAGTGGCGTCGGTGCGGCGGATGCCGAGGTCTTCGGGCAAGGCGATCAGGCCTTCGCGGCGCATGCGTTCGGTGTCTTTCGGGTTGTGGCGCAGGCCGATGGCGGTGACGCCCGCAACGGCGGCGATCATCGCTTGGCGTTCTTCCAGCGAGCGCGCCTTGTACAGGTAGGCGATGCCTTCTTCGGTGAGCAAGTGGGTGACGTCGTCGCCGTAAATCATGATCGGCGCCAGCGGCATGCCGCTTTTCTTCGCCACCTCGACCGCGTCGAGGGTTTCGACGAAGGTCGGTTTGCCGCCCTCCTGGAACGTCTCAACCATCTGCACCACGAGTTTTTTGCCGCGTTCGAGCATCGGTTGCTGCGAGTCGTCATGACGCATATCCAGCCACGCCGGGGTGCCGTGACGGCGACCGCGCGGGTCGTGGCCCATGTTCGGCGCACCGCCGAAACCGGCGAGGCGGCCACGGGTCACGGTTGAGGAATGACCGTCGCCATCGACCTGCAACGTCGCGCCGATAAACAGATCCACCGCGTATTGCCCGGCCAGTTGGCAGAACATCCGGTTGGAACGCAGCGAGCCGTCGCGGCCGGTGAAGAACACGTCCGGGCGCGCGGCGATGTAGTTTTCCATGCCCAGCTCGGTGCCGAAGCAATGCACGCTTTCGACCCAGCCGCTCTCGATCGCCGGGATCAGCGTCGGATGCGGATTCAGCGTCCAGTTGCGGCAGATCTTGCCCTTGAGGCCGAGGGATTCGCCGTAAGTCGGCAGGATCAATTCGATGGCGGCGGTGTTGAAACCGATGCCGTGGTTGAGCGACTGCACGTTGTGTTTTTCGTAGATGCCACGAATCGCCATCATCGCCATCAACACGTGCACAGGCTTGATGTGGCGCGGGTCGCGGGTGAACAGCGGTTCGATGTAGAACGGCTTGTCCGCCACCACGACGAAATCGACCCATGACGCAGGAATATCTACGCGGGGCAGCTCGCTGACGTCGTCGACCAATTGGTTGACCTGGACGATGACGATGCCGTCGCTGAATGCGGCCGGTTCGATCAGTGCCGGGGTGTCTTCGGTGCTGGGGCCGGTGTAGATGTTACCGGCGCGGTCGGCCATAAACCCGGCCGAGAGCACGACGTTGGGAATCAGGTCCACCACCAGCCGCGCGTAGAGTTCGATGTAAGTGTGGATCGCGCCGACTTCCAGCAAGCCGTCTTCAAGCAACTGGCTGATGCGCAGGCTCTGGGTGCCGGCGAAGGAGAAATCCAACTTGCGGGCGATGCCGCGTTCGAACAGGTCGAGGTGCTCGGAGCGACCGACGCTGGGCATGATCATGTGCAGGTCGTGGAGCTTTTCCGGGTCGGCTTTGGCCAGCGAACGGGAGAGGAAATCCGCTTGCTTCTGGTTGTTGCCCTCCAGCACCACACGGTCGCCGGGATGGATCAGCGCTTCGAGCGCGGCGACGATCTTGTCGGTGGGCAACACCACACCGTCGGCCAGCCCGCGCACCTTGTCGAGGCGGCGCTGCTTCTCATCGCGCCGCCGCGTCCAGCGCGAGTCGGGGGAAATTGTTGTTGTCATGCTCACTCCACGGGTTCGCTGTCGTGGAGCTAAGGTAGGCGTGTGGGGTGGGGGCATCAATCAAGCGCGGTGGTGAATCGTTACGCTGAGCGTAACGATCAAGAGCACCCTCACCCTAGCCCTCTCCCGGAGGGAGAGGGGACCGACCGAGGTGTCTGGCGCCATACATCGACCAGCCCCACCGAGTCGATTATGGATTCGCAGCAGTATTTTCAGGTCGGCGTAACTTGTGAGCATCCCACGGTCGGCCCCCTCTCCCTCCGGGAGAGGGCTGGGGTGAGGGTCAGCTTTTAAGTCACTCCGTCGGCACCAACCTATCCAACAAACGGTTGACGGCCATCTCCGCCACCATCACCACCTGCGCAATACCTTGCACAGTCTTGCGGTGCGTACCTTCCACCATTGCCGCATGGTTGTTGAGCATCACCGTAGCCGAGCCAAGGGTTTCACTGGCGTCGGCCAGCAGGGATTCGGTGTCGGCATTGGGATTGGCCATATACAACGTGTTGGGGGTGTAGGGCGTGGCCATCAGGTCGGCGTTGGTCGGGCCGAGGTAATGGTCGAGGGCGCGCTCGGCGGCTTCGTGGAATTTCTTCGAGTCGGGTGATTCGTAGGGGGATGCCGGGTCGGTGACCGGCGGGTTTGGCGTTACTTTGAACATTTACCAGATCCTCATTCGGGCTAGCCACCGCTTCCCTACTAAAAGAAGTGGAGGCAGCTGTGCGCAGGTTAGTAGACCGGGGATCTGGGAAACCGGCGCGCCGAAGCGCCCTGCGCACAACCACCATAAAGTGCAGGTATGGAGTACCTGACTGTCTGATGAGCTATACGCCCCAAATATGACGGGCTACTAAACCCGATCACTGGAAATCAGTGACGGAATCAAGTTACGCAGCATGCCCAAGGCGCACAAGCCGGCGGATTCTGGTGCATGCGTAGGCAGCGGCGCAAGGATTTGTAGGCTAGGGAGCCGTAACACAGAGTGTCTTTAAACAGCGTGGCTGAAGGGTGTTTATTACTCACAGAGATTTAGGATTTATCTGTCGGAATTCAGCTCTGCAACTGGCGCTTTCGCGAGCAGGCTCGCTCCCACAGGGGGTCTGTGCCGTGTCCAAAATCTGTATTCACTGAAGATCAAATGTGGGAGCGAGCCTGCTCGCGAAGAGGCCAGTCGCAGTACCGAAAAGGCTGGATCAGCCCGCGGATGATCGTTCCCACGCTCTGCGTGGGAATGCCTCAACGGACGCTCCGCGTTCGGCTTTGAAGGGACGCAGAGCGTCCCGGGCTGCGTTCCCACGCGGAGCGTGGGAACGATCAATGGGCTAGCCCGGCCTCCACCAACAACTGCTCCAGCCCCAACAAATCCGGTACTTTCGCCACCTGCTCCCCCACCTGCACCGCCGCCTGCTCCAGCCCACACAACGGCACGTCGACATAACTCAACTGACTGTCGAGCTTGTACGAACGCGGAATTCCCTGCACCAGCAGCGCAATGAACTTCAACTCCGGCAACCCGCCGAGAGCATTGAGGATGACAATCCGCGCGCGCTCGCCAATGACGATTTTCTGCCCGCACGCCGACTCAAAACTCAGCAGCGGAATTTGCCGCTCACGCCACGTAACCTTGCCGAGATACCACGGCGGCGTGTCCAGATCGAAGGCACTGGCCTGGTAATCAATCAACTCAGCGACAGCGACGTTAGGCAGGATCAAATTGCGATCCGCCAATGGCAGCAGCAACCCGGTCAGTTGACTGCTGCGCTGATTATGCCGGCGCTCATGCATGTTTCTTGCTCCACTGGGCAATGCTTTCAAGCAGCACCGACTCTTGATACGGCTTGCCGAGATAGTCGTTGACGCCAATCGCCATCGCGCGATCGCGGTGTTTCTGCCCGGTGCGTGAGGTGATCATGATGATCGGCAGGTGTTGCAGGCGTTCGTCGTTGCGCACCTGGGTGGCGACTTCGAAGCCGTCCATGCGCGGCATTTCGATGTCGAGCAGCATCAGGTCGGGCATGTGTTCTTCGAGCAGCAGCATGGCATCGACACCGTCCTTGGCCGTGAGCACGTTCATGCCGTGACGTTCGAGCAAACGGCTGGTGACCTTGCGCACGGTGACCGAGTCGTCGACCACCATCACCAGCAGCGGTTTCTGCGGTTCGCTGTCGATCTCCGGCAGCGTTGGCGTCGGCGCAATGCGTGCCTGCATGGCGCGGATCGGTGCGAGCAAATCGAGAATCAGCACCACCCGGCCATCGCCGAGAATCGTTGCCCCGGACACGCCCTGCACCGCCGCGAATTGCGCGCCAAGGCTCTTGACCACGATCTCGCGGGTGCCGGCCATGGTATCGACCAGCACCGCGATGCGCCGGTCGTTGTAGTGCACCAGCAGCACCGGCAACGGCAGGTTCTGCCCCAGCAGTTTCGGTCGTGGCGCAGTTTTCAGCAGCTCGCCGAGGTAGCACAGTTCATAGGTCTGGCCGCCGTACTGGTAACGCGGCGGATCAACCCGGAAGTAAGCTTCCAGATCATTCGGCAGCACGCGGACGATGCCTTCGATGGTGTTCAGCGGGATCGCATATTGATCCTCACCACACTGCACCATCAACGCGCGGTTGACCGACACGGTGAACGGCAGACGAATGCGGAAATGCACGCCCTGCCCCGGCACCGAGTCGATGCTCATGCTGCCGCCGAGTTGCCGCACTTCTTCGTGCACCACGTCCATGCCGACGCCGCGTCCGGAAATCTGCGTGATTTTTTCGGCGGTCGAGAATCCCGGCTGGAGGATGAACTGCAACACGTCGCGGTCGCTGATCTCGGCATTCGGTGCGAGCAATCCACGCTTGATCGCCTTGTTCCGCACGGCTTCCAGCGGCACCCCGGCGCCGTCATCGCGAATATCGAAAACAATGTCGCCGCCCTCGCGGGACAGGTCTAGGCTGATCTGTCCTTGCGCCGGCTTACCCGCCGCCAGCCGCACTTCGGCTGACTCCAGACCATGGTCGACGGCGTTGCGCAGCATGTGTTCCAACGGCGCCGCCATACGCTCCAGCACGTTGCGATCCATCTCGCCTTCAGCGTTGCCAACAACGAAGGCGACGTCTTTGTTCAGCTCTTCGGCGACCTGACGGACGATGCGTTTCAAGCGCGGCAACATGCGCTCGAACGGCACCATGCGCGTGCGCATCAGGCCTTCCTGCAATTCGGTGTTGATGCGGCCCTGTTGCTGCAACAGGTTCTCGGCGTCGTGATTACGGCGGTCGAGGGTTTCCTTGAGGTCGAGCAAGTCAGAGGCGGATTCGAACAGCGCCCGCGACAATTGCTGCAACTGCGAATGGCGGTCCATTTCCAGCGGATCGAATTCTTCGTAGCCAAGGCGTTCGGCATCGACTTGCTGACGGCTGAGTATCCGCCCCTGAGTTTCAGTGTCGAGGCGGCGCAACTGATCGCGCATCCGTTCGATGGTGGTTTCCATCTCGTTCAGGGCGATCTGTGCGTCGTTGACCTGCTGCTCGATGCGACCACGGAAGATCGAGGTTTCTCCGGCCAGATTGACCAATTCGTCGAGCAGTTCGGCGGAGACCTTGACCATGTCCGCGCCGGCGTCGACAGCCGGCGGCGCCGCGTCAGTCTTGACCGGCACAGGCAGCACTGGCGGCGTTTCCAGCGTCACCGGGTGGCTGAAATTCTGGATCGCGTTGATCAACCGATCGGCCGGCGGACACGGTTGCCCGGCGCGCACGCCATCGAGCATTTGCGCCAGACGATCATGCCCGCGTTGCACCAGTGCAAACAGCTCTGCAGACGGCTGCAAAACGCCGCTGGAAAGACTTTCATAAAGGTATTCCAACTCATGCGCGAGGTCGCCGATCGGGCCGATCTCGACCATCCGCGCGCCACCCTTGAGGGTGTGCAGATCGCGCAGCAGGGTTTCCACTTCCTGACGATTACCCGGCTCGGCCTGCCAGCGCAGCAGCGCGGCGCCGGAGTTTTCGATGATGTCGAAACCTTCTTCGAGGAAGATCTCCAGCAGCTCGGGATCGTGGCCAGCGCTGTCGTGATCGGCCGCTGGCTGGGGCGTTTCGCTGACGGTCTGGCCTTGACGCACCTGACGCAGGGTTTCGATCAGATCCTGCGCCGGGGTCAGTGGCTGATGTTGTTGCAGTTGTTCAAGCAGAAGCGCCAAACGCTCATGACTCTTGAGCAGCAGACGCCTCAAGGTTTCGCTGTAGTTGAAGCGACGATCGACCAGCCCTTCGTAAAGGCTTTCCAGCTCCTGTGCCAGATCGCCGATGGCCTCGACTTCGGCCATCCGCGCGCCGCCCTTGAGGGTGTGCAAATCGCGCTGCAACGAGGACAGTGGCGCAGCGTTGTCCGGGTCGTTCAGCCAGCGCTGCAAGGCCTGGCCTGAGCTGTCGAGAATGTCCACCGCCTCTTCAAGGAAGATCTCGACAATCTCGTCATCGGGTTCAAGCGCCGTTGCCTTTTGCTGCAACTCGGCGGTGGCGCTGCCCAGTTCACGGATGCTCAGGGTGCGGCTGCCATCGCTGCGAATCAGGCCCATCGACGACGGGTCGAGACTCTGATCGAGCAGATCATGCAAGGCACGAATCCGCTCTGGCTGCGGCGTGACTTCCTGACCCGCCGCCAATTCGTCGAGCATATTGATCAGCGCTTCGTGGGCGTTCTGCGCTTCCTGAAAAAACCGTTCGCTGACCGCCAGGCTGCTTTCTTCCACCGCGCCATACAGGTCGAGCAAGGCTTCGCACAACACATCCACCGGCAGCAAATCCGCCAAATGCGCGCCTTCGCCAAGGGTGGTCAGTTCATCCAGCAAGGCACTGAGTTCCTGACGCTCGCCGGGGTGTTGCTGCCAGCGCTGCAACAGGCTCTCAGCATCCAGCAGGATGTCCATGCCTTGGGCGAGGAAGTTGTTGATCAGTTGCGGATCGCGCTTGACCCGCAGGCCGGTATTGGGCGCATCGAGGATCGACGCCAGACGCTCGGCAAGCAGGGTTTCCGAGCGTTTGATCAGCGACTGCGCACCGACAATCGGCGCCAACGGATCGTGCTTGAGCTGACGCAGGCCGACGCGGAACAGGCCCTCGGCTTCGAGGAGCAACTCCACTTCGTCGAGATCCAGCGGCAACTGGTGCGCCTTGAACTCGCGGGCCAGTTGATCGAGCGGCGCCGCGAGTTCGGCAATCGGCAATACGCCAGCCATCGAGGCGCTGCCCTTGAGCGTGTGCAGGGCGCGCTGCAACTCGTCACTGGCCTGCAACGGCACATGCTCGGCGGCTTGATCGAGGAAGCGGTTGAGGCTGGCCAGGTGGGTTTCGGCTTCGTTGCGGAATATCTCCAGCAACAACGGATCAAGCGCCGCCACATCGTCGACGTCTTCGGCGGCCAGCGGCTCGTCCCCCTTGGCCAACGCGTGTGCGCGGGCGGCGAGTTGATCGACATCGCTGCGTTGACGCTGGCTGTTGGTGGCGAATTCGTTGATCAGTTCCGGCAGCAACAGCACCGTGTCGGTGAGCAGTTGCTGCACCACTGAGCCGGGTTCGACGCTTTGTTCGAGCACGCGGTTAAGCAGGTTTTCCACCGACCAGGCCAGCTCGCCGAGGATCAGCGCGCGAACCATGCGCCCGCTGCCCTTCAAGGTGTGGAAGGCGCGGCGCAGTTCAGTCAGCGCGTCGCGATCCTGCGGATTGGCGGTCCAGCGCGGCAGGTATTCGTGGAGAACTTCGAGAACCTCATCGGTCTCTTCAAGGAACACTTCGCGCAGTTCATCGTCGACCGGCTCTTCATCGGCAGGCGGCGGCATCAAGCTGCCGGGAGTAATCAGGGCCGGCGGGTTGAGCGCCGAAACCGGGCTGGCCAGGACGTCGGCCAGCGACTGTACGGTTTCCGGATCGTCGAGCGCCTGCATGTCCTGCATCACCAGCGCTTCGCTGGGGCTGAGCACGTCGTCGAGCACGGGCACATGCGGTTCATTTGGAAAGAAGCCCAGACTGGCGAGGGATTTCTGCGCAACATCCAGCAGCTGTTCGCCCGGCGCCTGCGGGTCATCGCTCAAGCGTTCGAGGTAATACTCGAGGCTGCTGATGACATCGGCCAGATGATCGAGTTGTTCCCAACCCGGCTCATGCGGATCGAGCAGCAAATGTTCGCGGATAAAACCGTTGCAGGCTTCGACCAGACTCGCCGCACGGCTGAGTGGAATCATCGCCAGTGCACCACGCACTTGGGTCAGCAGCGCCGGCAGCGGTTGCAGTTGCTGGCGATCCCAATCGGCGTCGATGTAGTCGACGATCATGTCCTTGGCCTGTTGCAGGCAGATGCGCGCTTCCTTGATCACGATCTGATGGATCTGCGTCAGGTCGGTGGTCGGCAGGCGCGAATCTTCCGGACTTTCCGGCTCAACGGTGCCGACCATCCCGGCCAGCGTCGCTTCGACGTACAGCAGCGCACCGGCAACGTCCATCAGGATCGCGTCGTTCGGTTCACGCTGGCCTTGGGCAAGGCTGAGTACCACGGCCAATTGATCGATGATGACTTTGCGCGGCTGGCCGAAACCGAGCACGGCCAGGGTGTCGGCGATCTGCCGCAGCGGCGCCAGCAAGCTCTCCAGATCCGAAGTGTGCTGGCGGTCACTGCGCACGAACAGGTCGAGGCGTTCCTTGACCCGCACCAGCTCTTCGCACAATGCCGCCAGCACCGAGCGCATCGCATCGCGGTCGGGGCCGGCCAGGCGCGCGCGTTCTTCGTCGACCATCGCGCTGTCGGGCAACGCGTCGTCCAGGGAGTAGCGATCTTTCATGGTCAGCATCTGCCCGGTGGGATGTTCGGCTTTGGCAATATAGAACAACAGGCTTTTCAGCAGCTCTGGCGGCGCCGGTTGATTGAGGCCAGACAGGCCTTGATCGAGCAGGCGTTTGAGTTCTTTGTCGGCGTCCTTGAACAGGCTGCGCAGCGCCGGGCTGTTGGCGATCACGCCCTCGCGCATGCCTTCGACCAGCGCCGAGGCGACTTGCCACAGGGGGCTCAGCGGCGAATCACCGCTCAGCGCTTCGAGGCGGGTAAAGACTTTGGCCAGATAACCGAGGTGGGTCTGGTCATCCTGCTCGCGGAGCAAACCGACCAAAGCCATTTGCAGCATCTGGCGTAATTTGCGCAGCACATTCGGCAACTCTGCCGGCTCAAGCAGCGCCAGTGCTTCGGCGCTCAGGGGCGGGAAGTCAGGCAACTGCGGGCTGAACAGGCTGGTTTCAGACAACAGGCTTTCGCCACGGGCGCTGCGCAGATCGTTGATCAGCGGCAACACCACCAGCGGCAAATCGCGCCGGGCGCTCTGCACACGGTCGAGGTAGATCGGTAATTGCCCAAGGGCTTGCAGCAACAGATGCAGCGCTTCGTCGCGATGGCTGACGCGCTCGTGCTGCAGGGCTTCGACCAAATGCTCCATTTCTTCGGCGAGCAAGGCTGCGCCGTAGAACTCGACCATCTGCAAACTGCCGTGGACCTGATGGATGTAATCCAGGCACTCGTCCAGCCCGGGAAAGGCTTGCGGATCATCGAGCACGGCTTCAATCGCCTGATGCGCCAGCCTCAGCGTTTCGGCAATTTCGCCTTTGACCCATTCGAGGGCCACATAGTCGTGCCGATCACCCATAACCACTCCACTCACGCTTTATCTGTCGCCGCCGGCAAGGTGAAGCCGGACACCGAACGCCGTAGCTGACTGGCCATTTTCGTCAGGTTGCCGATGCTTTCGGCGGTGGCCGTGGAGCCGGACGAGGTTTGCGAGGTGATTTGCTGGATCACGTTCATCGTCAGCGAGATCTGCCCGGCGGAAGTCGTCTGCTGCTGCGCTGCGTTGGAAATGCTTTGAATCAGCGCTGCGAGGGTCTTCGATACGCCCTCGATTTCTTCCAGGGCCACACCGGCATCCTGCGCCAGTCGCGCGCCGCGCACCACTTCGGTGGTGGTTTGTTCCATCGAAATCACCGCTTCGTTGGTATCGGTCTGAATCGCCCGCACCAGGGTTTCGATCTGCCGGGTGGCGGCGGACGAGCGTTCGGCCAAGCGCTGCACTTCGTCGGCAACCACGGCAAAACCGCGCCCGGCATCACCGGCCATCGACGCCTGAATCGCCGCGTTGAGGGCGAGGATGTTGGTCTGATCGGCAATGTCGTCGATCAGGCTGACGATGTCGCCGATTTCCTGCGACGACTCGCCGAGGCGCTTGATGCGTTTGGCGGTGTCCTGAATCTGCTCGCGAATGTTGTCCATGCCGTGGATGGTGTTGTGCACCACCTCGTTGCCCTTGTTGGCGATTTCCACGGAGCGCTCGGCTACCGCTGAAGACTCAGCGGCGTTGGCCGAGACCTGATCGATGGATTCAGCCATGTCGCTGATTGCCGTCGAGGCTTCGGAAATCTGCTGGGCCTGATGCTCCGAGGCCTGGGCCAGGTGCATGGCGGTGGCCTGGGTTTCCTGCACGGCGGCAGCAACCTGGCCGGCGGTGAGGTTGATCGTCGCGACGAGATCGCGCAGTTGGTCGACGGAATAGTTGATCGAGTCGGCGATGGTGCCGGTGAAGTCTTCGGTCACCGAGGCGGTCACGGTGAGGTCACCGTCGGCGAGGTCTTCGATCTCGTCGAGCAGGCGCATGATCGCGTTCTGATTGCGCTCGTTCTTCTCAGCGGTTTCGCGCAACTGGCGATTGGTTTCCCGGACCATCACCAGACCAATGAGGATGATCGAGGCCAGCGCCAGCAAACCGAGAACGTAGCCGCCGATGGTGTCGGTATTGCGCCCGCCGGCAAGGTTCTCGAAACGAGTGGCCAGGTGCGAGGCTTCGTCGAGCAGGGTCTGCGAGAGACTGAAGATATTGCTCGCCGATTCACGAACCTTGAACAGCTCGGGCGAGGTTTCGAGGATTTCATCCACCGAGCCGGAAACGAATTGGAACAGCTCGGAGATTTCGCTCAAACGTGCACGGGCGTCGCGGTCTTCGACCTGGCTGATTTTCAGCGCCGGGTTACCTTGCAGCATGCCGTTGAGCACCTGGCCGAAACGGGTGGCGTCGCGGCCGAAGGCATCGGCGGCTTGCTGGGAGTTTTCGTCGCCGGCGAGCACGGTGTTGACCGCGCCGAGAATGCGTTCGGCGAGCAGCGACTGACGCTGGGCCATGGCCACTTGCGCGGCTGGTGCGCCGCGCTGGAGGAGGATTTCGACGACTTTTTCGTATTCGATCTGCAACTGCGGCACGGTTTCGGCCAGGGTCGCGGCGACCTGATGCAGCGACAGCACGGTCTGTTCGCTGGAAAGAATCGCGTCGGTGTTTTTCAGCAGGCGCTCCCAATCCAGCTGCACGGCGCGCATTTCCGGGCGCACGGTGGCGGGTGCCGGCGGCAGGCCGGTGGCCGGATCACCCTTCTTCAAGTAACCCCAGCGCTGGGCGAAATCGTTGCGCGCATCGCTGAGCAGCTTGAACGCGGCAGCCTTGCCGGCGGCGGCTTCGGTGGCGTTCTTGGCGATACGTTGCGAGAGCACGCGCAGCTCACCGGCGTGGCCGATGTACTGTTTGTCGTAGTTCGCCTGGGTGTTGAGGTACGCGAAGTTGGCGAACAGCAGCATGATGAACACGATCAGTGCGATGAACAGCACGATGATCTGCGAGCGACTGCGCGATCCTTCCGCCGGCTTGCCTGTTTTTGCTTTTGTCATCGGTCCTCGCCCTTAACCCACACCTTTGAGGCCTGCTGCAATCCCTGTGGGAGCGAGCCTGCTCGCGAAAGCGCTGGGTCAGCCAATATTTATCTTGCCTGACACGCCCTCTTCGCGAGCAGGCTCGCTCCCACAGGGGACGGTGTTGAATCTGTTATATCGCCACGCTCATGAACACCGGGGATTTCGCCAACGCGAACAAACTGAACACTCGCCAGTTCTGCTCACGGCGGAAATAGCCTTTGACGAACTCGGCCTTGGAGCCCTGGCGTTTGCTGATCGACAGCGGTTCAAAGCTGTCCTGCTCGAAATGCTGCAGACCAATCACCTCATCGACCATCAACCCGGCAAACACATCGCCATGCTCGACCACCAACACCCGCCGCTGTTTACGCAGCGGCGACAGTTCATGACCGAAAAATCCGCACAAATCCATGATCGGCAACAGCCGCCCGCGCAGGTTAGCCACACCTTTGACCCACGGCTTGACCCCGGGCAATTGAGTGAAGCGCGGTTCGTGCAGCACTTCGCTGACTTCGCCCATCGGCGCCACATACCAATGCTCGCCGAGGCGAAAGCCGATGCCGCTCCAGCGATCCTGACGCGCCGGTTGCGACGGCAGATCCGCCGCCAGCAAGCGGCAGCGCTGGTCGATTTGCCAGAGCAGTTCGAACGCGGTCAGCGATTCGCTCATGGTTGCGCGATCAACCGTTCAGCACGTTGTTCAGGGTCTTGATCAGGGTGTCTTCGTCGACCGGTTTGGTCAGGTAGTCCTTGGCGCCCTGACGGGTGCCCCAGACCTTGTCGGTTTCCTGATCCTTGGTGGTGATGATGATCACCGGGATGTGGCTGGTATCGGCATCCTTGGTCAACTGGCGGGTGGCCTGAAAACCGTTGAGGCCGGGCATGACGATGTCCATCAATACCGCGTCGGGTTTTTCCTGACGGGCCAGGGCCACGCCGTCGGCGCCGTTTTCGGCTTTGAGCACTTCATGGCCGTGCTTTTCGAGCATGCCGGTGAGTTTGTACATTTCAGTCGGCGAATCATCGACGATCAGGATACGTGCCATGGTTTTCCCCATTTTTCTTGTCGACGCCCGGCCCGCTGGCCGAGCGTCACTGTACGTGTCTTACTGCGGCAAAACGGCGGCGAAGCCCGGAACATGGGCCTGGATCGCGTTGAGCAGTTCTTCCTTGCTGAAAGGCTTGGTCAAAAATTGATCAGATCCGACAATCCGCCCCTTGGCCTTGTCGAACAGCCCGTCACGCGATGACAGCATGATCACCGGCGTCGCTTTGAACGCACTGTTGTTCTTGATTAAAGCGCAGGTCTGATAACCATCCAGACGCGGCATCATGATGTCGACAAAAATGATCCCGGGATGGTTGTCGGCGATCTTGGCCAAGGCGTCGAAACCGTCGATCGCCGTGATCACTTCGCAACCGACATTCTTCAACAATGTTTCGGCGGTGCGACGAATCGTTTTCGAGTCGTCGATCACCATGACCTTCAAGGCGCTGGACTGCTGTTCCATAAGAGGGCTCTACCGTCGCCTTTGCGAATCAAATTGTCCGTTTTGCGATGACTGATGGCTGGAAACCCTTGATGCTCAAGGGCCAGCACGGCATGGCAGCCTTTTTAGCACAGTCTCCAGATGCAATCTATCGACGGGTTTTTCCTTGACCGAAAACCCGCCCGGCGCCACTCTGGCGGCACTTTTTCAATACCGATCCGGTAGCCAATTTTCGAGGAAAACCCAATGAGCGTTCGCGTCGGGATTGTCATGGACCCTATCGCCAGCATCTCCTATAAAAAGGATAGCTCGCTGGCCATGCTGCTGGCCGCGCAGAAGCGTGGCTGGGAACTGTTCTATATGGAACAGCGCGACCTGTATCAGGGTGAAGGTCAGGCACGGGCGCGCATGAAGCCGCTGAAAGTCTTCGCCAACCCGGAAAAATGGTTCGAACTGGACGCCGAGCAGGACAATCTGCTGAGCGATCTGGACGTGATCCTGATGCGCAAGGATCCGCCGTTCGACATGGAGTTCGTCTACTCCACCTACCTGCTCGAACAGGCCGAAACCGCTGGCGTGCTGGTGGTAAACAAGCCGCAGAGCCTGCGCGACTGCAATGAAAAGCTGTTCGCCACACTGTTCCCGCAGTGCACGCCGCCAACCATCGTCAGCCGCCGCGCCGACGTGCTGCGCGAATTCGCCGCCAAGCACGGCGACGTGATCCTCAAGCCGCTGGACGGCATGGGCGGTACTTCGATCTTCCGCCACCGTGCCGGTGACCCGAACCTGTCGGTGATCCTGGAAACCCTGACCGCCCTCGGTGGCCAGCAGATCATGGGCCAGGCTTACCTGCCGGCGATCAAGGACGGCGACAAACGCATCCTGATGATCGACGGCGAGCCGGTGGATTATTGCCTGGCGCGGATTCCGGCGCAGGGCGAAACCCGTGGCAACCTGGCAGCCGGTGGCCGGGGTGAAGCGCGTCCGCTGACTGAAAAGGATCGCTGGATCGCGGCTCAAGTCGGCCCGACCCTGCGTGAGAAAGGCCTGCTGTTCGTCGGCCTCGATGTAATCGGCGAGAGCCTCACCGAAATCAACGTCACCAGCCCGACCTGCATCCGTGAAATCGACAACGCGTTTGGCACCGATATCGGCGGCATGCTCATGGATGCTATCGAGAAGAAGCTGCAAGCCTCTAGCCGCAAGCAGCAAGCCTGACGGCCAGCTACAAGCCGCAAGCCATGAGCTACAAGCTTTTACTTGCAGCTTGCCGCTCGAAACTTGCAGCTGCCCTTATGCATCTTGTCGCTTGAAGCTAGTCGCTTGCAGCTAAAAACCAACATTGCGTTATCATGCCGTGCCTTTAAAAACGCGATGTTGGTTTTTCTGTCATGACCCTCCCGTCCGATCTGCCCGCAGAACTCGCCCACCGTGGCGTGCGCCCGGCCGATCGCCTCGGTTTTACCCTGTTCCTCGCGGCGCTGATCCATTTGGCGCTGCTGCTCGGCGTCGGCTTCACGATGGTCGAGCCCAAGCAAATCAGCAAAACCCTGGAAATCACCCTCGCTACCTTCAAGAGCGAAAAAAAGCCGGAGAAGGCTGACTTTCTCGCGCAGGAAAATCAGGAAGGTAGCGGCACGCTGGACAAAAAGGCGATCCCGAAGACCACCGAGGTGGCGCCGTTTCAGGACAATCAGGTCAAGAAAGTCACCCCGCCACCGGCCGCCAAGCCGGAAGTGCAGGAGGCCGCGCCCAAGGCAGCCGTGACCACCGTCGCGCCGAAACCGAAAAAAGCGCCGACCAAGAAAGAAGAAAGCAAGACCGAAGTCAAACCGACGGTCGACGCGCCGGAATTCGACAGCTCGCAGCTGTCCAGCGACATCGCCAGCCTCGAAGCGGAATTGGCCAAGGAACAACAGCTGTACGCCAAGCGCCCGCGTATTCACCGTTTGAGCGCGGCGTCGACCATGCGCGACAAGGGCGCCTGGTACAAAGACGACTGGCGCAAGAAGGTCGAGCGCATCGGCAACCTCAATTACCCCGAAGAAGCACGGCGCAAGCAGATCTACGGCAATTTGCGCCTGATGGTTTCGATCAACCGCGACGGTTCGCTGTATGAAGTGCTGGTGCTGGAATCGTCCGGCCAGCCGCTGCTGGATCAGGCGGCGCAGCGCATTGTCCGACTGGCGGCACCTTTTGCGCCGTTTACCGGGGACTTGTCGGATATCGATCGTCTGGAAATCATTCGCACCTGGAAATTTGCCCGGGGCGACAAGCTCTCGAGCAATTAAGGGCAAGATCAAAAGATCGCAGCCTTCGGCAGCTCCTACATTGGCCTGCATTCACATGTAGGAGCTGCCGAAGGCTGCGATCTTTTGGCGGCTTCAGCTTGTCAGTTTGCCCCCCGAACGCCACACTAGCGCACATGAAAAACGTCAGCCCCAGCTACCTCAAGCATCAATTCCTGATCGCCATGCCACACATGGCCGACCCGAACTTTGCCCACACCTTGACCTACATCGTCGAGCACACGGCCAATGGCGCTATGGGGATTGTGGTCAATCGACCGCAAGAGCTGAATCTGGCCGACATCCTTGAGCAATTGCGCCCGGACATCGACCCGCCAGCACTGTGCCAGCACGTCCCGATCTTTATCGGCGGCCCGGTGCAGACCGATCGCGGCTTTGTTCTGCACCCGGCGGGCAAAACCTTCCAGGCCACCGCGCAGCTGGACGGTGATCTGGCCCTGTCGACCTCGCAGGATGTGCTGTTCGCCATCGCGGACGGCGTCGGCCCGGCGAAAAGCCTGATTGCCCTCGGTTACGCCGGTTGGGAAGCCGGGCAGCTGGAAGCGGAACTCGCCGATAACGCCTGGCTGAACTGCCCGTACGACGCCGACATCCTGTTCAACACCAGCAGCGAACTGCGCCTCGAAGCGGCGGCCAGGCATTTGGGGATCAACCTCAGCCTGCTGACCAGCCAGGCAGGTCACGCCTGATGGCCCTGCGCCTGATTCTCGGCTTCGACTACGGCACCAAACAGATCGGCGTCGCGGTCGGCCAGGTGATTACCGGCCAGGCTCGCGAGCTGTGCACCTTGAAGGCACAGAACGGCGTTCCCGACTGGAACCAGGTCGAAGCCCTTATCAAAGAATGGAAGCCCGACGCTGTCGTCGTTGGTCTGCCGCTGAACATGGACGGCACGCCAAGCGACATGTGCCTACGCGCAGAAAAATTCGCCCGCCGCCTCAACGGCCGCTTCAATCTGCCCTTCTATACCCACGACGAACGCCTGACCACGTTTGAAGCCAAGGGCGAGCGCCTGGCCCGTGGCGGTCAGAAAGGCAGTTACCGCGACAACCCGGTGGACGCCATCGCCGCCGCTCTGCTGTTGCAGGGCTGGCTCGATGAAAACACTGCATTGTTTGAATCCTGACAAGCGCTTCGGCGCTTTTCTTTTGAGTGAAAAACCGAGTCGTGTCCAAGGATCCGACTCGCCCCCAACAAGGAGCAACCATGAGCCTGCCAAATCCCGCCGATCTGATCAGCCAGATGGCAACCCGCCTCAAGGCGCACCTTGCCCAGCGTGACATCACTGAACCGCGTTACATCGGCATCCGCACCGGCGGCATCTGGGTCGCGCAGGCCTTGCTCAAGGAACTGGGCAGCGACGCGCCACTGGGCACGCTGGATGTTTCTTTCTACCGCGATGACTTCAGCCAGAACGGCCTGCACCCGCAAGTGCGCCCGTCCGCCCTGCCCTTCGAGATCGAAGGCCAGCATCTGGTGCTGATTGACGATGTATTGATGAGCGGCCGCACCATCCGCGCCGCCATGAACGAATTGTTCGATTACGGCCGCCCGGCCAGCGTGACCCTGGTCTGCCTGCTGGACCTCGACGCCGGTGAGCTGCCGATCCGCCCGAACGTGGTCGGCGCGACCTTGTCGCTGGCCGCTCACGAACGGGTGAAGCTGTCCGGCCCCGAGCCGCTGACGCTCGAACTGCAAGACTTCAACCTTTAATCCGCCCTATTGAGAGTCCCCTTCGCGATGACGCCTCTAGATACCAAGCGCCCGCTGCAGCTCAATGATCAGGGCCAGCTGCGCCACTTCCTCTCGCTCGACGGCCTGCGCCGCGAGTTGCTGACGGAAATCCTCGACACTGCCGACTCGTTCCTCGAAGTCGGTGCCCGGGCGGTGAAGAAGGTCCCGTTGCTGCGCGGCAAAACCGTGTGCAACGTGTTCTTCGAAAACTCCACGCGCACCCGCACCACTTTCGAACTGGCGGCCCAGCGGCTGTCGGCGGACGTGATCACCCTGAACGTGTCGACCTCGTCGGCAAGCAAAGGTGAAACCCTGCTCGACACCCTGCGCAACCTTGAAGCCATGGCCGCCGACATGTTCGTCGTGCGCCACGGTGATTCCGGCGCCGCGCACTTCATTGCCGAACATGTTTGCCCGCAAGTGGCGATCATCAACGGCGGCGACGGCCGTCACGCCCACCCGACGCAGGGCATGCTCGACATGCTCACCATCCGTCGGCACAAGGGCGGTTTCGAAAACCTCTCGGTGGCCATTGTCGGCGACATCCTGCACTCGCGGGTCGCGCGCTCGAACATGCTCGCGCTGAAAACCCTCGGTTGCCCGGACATCCGCGTGATTGCGCCGAAGACCCTGCTGCCGATCGGCATCGAGCAATACGGCGTGAAGGTCTACACCGACATGACCGAAGGTCTGAAAGACGTCGACGTGGTGATCATGCTGCGCCTGCAGCGTGAACGCATGACCGGCGGCCTGCTGCCGAGTGAAGGCGAGTTCTACCGCCTGTTCGGCCTGACCACCGCGCGTCTGGCCGGGGCCAAACCGGATTGCATCGTCATGCACCCGGGGCCGATCAACCGAGGCGTGGAGATCGAGTCCGCAGTGGCCGACGGCCCGCACTCGGTGATCCTCAATCAGGTTACCTACGGCATCGCGATTCGTATGGCCGTGCTGTCCATGGCCATGAGCGGGCAAACCGCGCAGCGTCAATTCGAGCAGGAGAACGCCCAGTGAAGCTCAGCATTCTCGGCGCACGCGTCATCGATCCAAGCAGCGGCCTGGATCAAGTTACCGACATTCACGTTGAAGCCTGCAAGATCGTCGCCCTCGGCGCCGCCCCGGCGGGTTTCACGGCAGTAGAAACCATCGACGCCCAAGGCCTTGTCGCCGCTCCGGGCCTCGTTGATCTGAACGTGGCCCTGCGCGAGCCGGGTTACAGCCGCAAAGGCTCGATCATCAGCGAAACCCGCGCAGCGGCCGCCGGTGGCGTGACCAGCCTGTGCTGCCCGCCGAAGACCAAACCGGTGCTCGACACCTCCGCCGTGGCCGAACTGATCCTCGACCGCGCCCGCGAAGCCGGCAACACCAAGGTGTTTCCGATTGGCGCGCTGAGCAAAGGCCTGGACGGCGAGCAACTGGCTGAGCTGGTGGCGTTGCGCGACGCTGGTTGCGTGGCGTTCGGCAACGGTCTGGAGAGTTTCCGCAACACTCGCACCTTGTGCCGGGCGCTGGAATACGCAGCAACCTTCGACCTGACGGTGATTTTCAACTCGCAGGATCATGATCTGGCTGAAGGTGGCTTGGCCCACGAAGGCGCCGTCGCCAGTTTCCTCGGCTTGCCGGGGATTCCAGAAACCGCTGAAACCGTGGCATTGGCCCGTGATCTGCTGCTGGTCGAGCAGACCGGCGTGCGTGCGCACTTCAGCCAGTTGACCAGCGCTCGCGGCGTGGCCCTGATCGCGCAGGCTCAGGCCCGTGGCTTGAAGGTGACGGCGGACGTGGCGTTGTATCAGCTGATTCTGACCGACGAAGCGCTGATCGACTTCAGCAGCCTGTATCACGTGCAGCCGCCGCTGCGTACGCGTGCTGACCGTGATGGCCTGCGTGAAGCGGTGAAGTCCGGCGTTGTGTCGGCGATTTCCAGCCATCACCAGCCGCACGAGCGTGACGCCAAACTGGCGCCGTTCGGCGCGACTGAGCCGGGCATCAGCAGTGTTGAGCTGTTGCTGCCATTGGCGATGACGCTGGTGGAGGATGGTTTGCTGGATTTGCCGACCTTGCTGGCACGTCTGAGCGCAGGCCCGGCTGAAGCGCTACGTCTGCCGGCTGGCAAACTGGCGGTGGGTGGGGCGGCGGATATCGTGCTGTTCGATCCGCAGGCTTCGACGGTGGCTGGTGAAGGCTGGTTGTCGAAGGGTGAGAATTGCCCGTTCATTGGCCACACTTTGCCGGGTGTGGTTCGCTACACCTTGGTGGACGGGCGGATCAGTCACCAAGCCTAAAAAGCAAAAGATCGCAGCCTGCGGCAGCTCCTACAGTTGGAACGCATTCCCTTGTAGGAGCTGCCGCAGGCTGCGATCTTTTGATCTGGCAATGACTTACTGGAAGGCGCCGCGATTCTGCGCGTTACGCACCGATACCTGATCATTCAGCGTCCAGAAGTCATACAGCACACCCAGAAAGAACAACCCGCCCGTCAGCAGATAGATCAGGCCACTGATCCATTTCCCCTGATACATCCGGTGCACACCCAATGCTCCGAGGAACGTCAGCAGAATCCACGCCACGTTGTACTCGATCGGCCCGGCGGTAAAACGCAGATCCGCCTCGCGATCCATCGCCGGGATCAGGAACAGGTCGATCAGCCAGCCAATGCCCAGCAATCCGAAGGTAAAAAACCAGATCGTCCCGGTCACCGGCTTGCCGTAATAGAAGCGGTGAGCACCGGTAAAACCGAAAATCCACAGCAGATAACCGATGATTTTGCTGTGCGTATCTTGCTGCTGAACAAATTGTTGATAGGGGTTCATGAAGACCTCGATTGACACGATAGATAAATATTCTTGAATTCTTTGTGACTTTTTTACAGGTAGCCGACGTACGGCAAATGTTACCGTTGCTACCGTCAAAGCCTTATAGCACCTGACTTCTGTCCGACAATTGCGTCCATTTGCCGCTTATTTGGTTCCGTTGGCCTCCAACTGAATCGACCAACGGACTCGGAATGAAAAAAAACTCTGTTATAAAGTTGCGCGCTATCACTAAAGAGCCACGCCTAATGCGACCATTTTTCAAGACATGGCTAACCATCTGCCTATTAATGCCACTGGCCGCCCACGCCACCAATCGTGAGCAACGTCTTCCCAACGTTAACGGCTTTACCCCTAAATCCCATGCTTCGGCTCCTTCGAGCAAAAGCAGCAAAAGCAAAACCACCACGCTGAGCAGCAAGAGCCACAGCAAGCTGGTGCCACCGATGGCGAGCAAGGAAAGCAGCAATGTGCTGAGCCGTGCGGTGAACGTCCTCGGTACACCTTATCGTTGGGGCGGCAGCAGCCCAAGTAAAGGCTTCGATTGCAGCGGTCTGGTGAAATACGCGTTCAACGACGCTACGTTCGACCTGCCACGTACCTCGAATGCCATGGCCAGCGGCCACGGCGAGAAAGTCGAGCGCAAGGATCTGAAGCCGGGCGATCTGATTTTCTTCAACATCAAGAGCCGTCGAGTCAACCACGTCGCCATTTACCTGGGCAACGATCGCTTTATCCACGCCCCGCGTCGTGGCAAAGCGGTGAGCATCGATACGTTGAACAAGCCGTACTGGCAGCAGCATTACGTAGTTGCCAAGCGTGTGTTGCCGAAAGAACAAAGCCAGATGCGCGTGGTTCAGCGCTAAGTCTTCGAAGCAAGATCAAAAGATCGCAGCCTTCGGCAGCTCCTACATCGGGATCAGCGTTTCCCTGTAGGAGCTGCCGAAGGCTGCGATCTTTTGCTTCTGGTCTCAGAAATTATCCGGCGTGCGCGCCTTCTCCCGCGCATGCTCGCGGCTGATCAAGCCCTTGGTCAGCAGATCCTTCAGGCACATGTCCAGTGTCTGCATGCCCAACGACCCACCGGTCTGAATCGCCGAATACATCTGCGCGACCTTGTCCTCGCGGATCAGGTTACGGATCGCCGACGTGCCCAACATGATCTCGTGCGCCGCCACCCGCCCGCCGCCGATCTTCTTGATCAACGTCTGCGAGACCACTGCCAACAACGACTCCGAAAGCATCGAGCGCACCATCGACTTCTCGTCACCGGGGAATACGTCGACCACGCGATCGATGGTTTTCGCCGCGGAAGTGGTGTGCAGCGTGCCGAACACCAGATGACCGGTTTCCGCAGCGGTGAGCGCCAAGCGGATGGTTTCCAGATCACGCATCTCTCCGACCAGGATTACATCCGGGTCTTCACGTAGCGCCGAGCGCAAAGCGGTGGCGAAACTGCGGGTATCGCGGTGAACTTCACGCTGATTGATCAGGCATTTGCGCGATTCGTGAACAAACTCGATCGGATCTTCAATAGTCAGGATGTGATGATGGCGATGGGTGTTGAGGTAATCGATCATCGCCGCCAGCGTGGTCGACTTGCCGGAACCGGTCGGCCCGGTGACTAGCACCAGCCCACGCGGCGCATCGGTAATCTTGCGGAAGACGTCGCCCATGGCGAGGTCTTCCATGCTCAGCACCTTCGACGGAATCGTACGGAATACGGCGCCGGCGCCACGGTTCTGGTTAAAGGCATTAACCCGGAAACGCGCGACACCCGGCACCTCGAAGGAAAAGTCGGTTTCCAGATGTTTCTCGAAGTCGACGCGCTGGGTGTCGTTCATGATGTCGTAGATCAGTTCGTGCACTTGCTTGTGATCCAGCGCCGGCAGATTGATCCGCCGCACATCACCATCGACGCGGATCATCGGCGGCAGACCGGCCGACAGGTGCAGGTCGGAAGCGCCCTGTTTGGCGCTGAAGGCCAGCAATTCAGTGATATCCATAGCGCTCCTCAATTCCAGTAGAATGCCGCGAACCTTCAGACCGCCGGCGCCTCTTGATGTCCACGATAGCAGACAACATTCTTCAGGTTGGTTCGCGCATCCAGACCGCGACCCAAGCCGCACACCGTCCTGAAAACAGCGTCCAGTTGCTCGCTGTGAGCAAAACCAAACCCGCCGAAGCGCTGCGCGAAGCGTATGCCGCCGGCCTGCGCGACTTTGGCGAGAACTATCTGCAGGAAGCCCTGGGCAAACAGCTCGAACTGGCCGACCTGCCCTTGATCTGGCACTTCATCGGCCCCATTCAATCGAACAAGACTCGGGCGATTGCCGAGCATTTCGACTGGGTGCACTCCGTGGATCGCCTGAAAATCGCTCAACGTCTGTCCGAACAGCGCCCGGCCGAGCTGCCGCCGCTGAACATCTGCATTCAGGTCAACGTCAGCGGTGAAGCGAGCAAGTCCGGCTGCACGCCTGACGATCTGCCGGCATTGGCCGCTGCCATCAGCGCTTTGCCGCGCCTGAAACTGCGCGGCTTGATGGCGATTCCCGAGCCAACCGACGACCGCGCCGAGCAGGACGCGGCCTTCGCCGCCGTGCAGAAATTGCAGGCGAGCCTCGATCTGCCGCTCGACACACTTTCCATGGGCATGAGCCACGACCTCGAGTCGGCCATTGCCCAAGGCGCCACTTGGGTGCGTATCGGTACCGCCCTGTTTGGCGCCCGTGATTATTCCCAGTCTTGAACGATTCCAGATAAGGACCACACATGAGCAACACACGTATTGCGTTTATCGGTGCGGGCAACATGGCGGCCAGTCTGATTGGCGGCCTCCGTGCCAAGGGGCTGGAAGCCGGGCAGATCCGTGCCAGCGACCCGGGTGAAGAAACCCGCGCCAAGGTCAGTGCCGAACACGGCATCGAAACTTTCGCCGACAACGCCCAGGCCATCGACGGCGTCGATGTGATCGTGCTGGCGGTCAAGCCGCAGGCGATGAAAGCCGTGTGCGAGGCCATTCGCCCAAGTCTGAAACCCAATCAATTGGTGGTGTCGATTGCTGCCGGTATCACCTGCGCGAGCATGACCGCGTGGCTCGGCGAGCAGCCGATCGTGCGCTGCATGCCCAACACCCCGGCGCTGCTGCGTCAGGGCGTCAGCGGTTTGTACGCAACCAGCGAAGTGACTGCCGAGCAACGTCAGCAAGCCGAAGAACTGCTGTCCGCTGTCGGCATCGCCCTGTGGCTGAAAGAAGAACAACAACTGGATGCCGTGACCGCCGTGTCCGGTTCCGGCCCTGCCTACTTCTTCCTGCTGATCGAAGCCATGACCGCCGCCGGCGTCAAACTCGGCCTGCCTAAAGACATCGCCGAACAATTGACCCTGCAGACCGCACTGGGCGCCGCGCACATGGCGGTTTCCAGCGATGTCGACGCCGCCGAACTGCGCCGCCGCGTGACTTCGCCAAACGGCACCACGGAAGCTGCAATCAAATCATTCCAGGCCAATGGCTTTGAAGCACTGGTCGAAACCGCACTCGGCGCCGCCGCGCACCGCTCGGCCGAAATGGCCGAACAACTGGGCAAATAAGGAGCCTTACATGATTGGATTGAACACCGCAGCGGTTTACGTGCTGCAAACCCTCGGCAGTCTGTACCTGCTGATCGTGCTGCTGCGCTTCGTGCTGCAATTGGTACGGGCGAACTTCTACAACCCGCTGTGCCAGTTCATCGTCAAAGCGACCCAGCCACTGCTCAAACCACTGCGCCGGATCATTCCGAGCCTGTTTGGTCTGGACATGTCGTCGCTGGTGCTGGCGATTCTGGTGCAACTGGCGCTGATGGCGCTGACCCTGTTGCTGACTTACGGCACCACCGGCAATCCGCTGCAACTGGTGATCTGGTCGCTGATCGGCGTGACCGCGCTGTTCCTGAAGATCTTCTTCTTCGCCCTGATCATCAGCGTGATTCTGTCGTGGGTTGCACCGGGCAGCCACAATCCAGGCGCTGAGCTGGTCAACCAGATCTGCGAGCCGGCGCTGGCGCCGTTCCGCCGCTTTCTGCCGAATCTCGGTGGCCTGGATCTTTCGCCGATCTTCGCCTTCCTCGCGCTGAAGCTGATCGACATGCTGGTGATCAACAATCTGGCGGCGATGACGATGATGCCGGAAATCCTCCGTCTGCTGATGTGAGCTGGTTTCGATGGGACGGTGACGACTTGATCCTCGAGTGTCACCTGCAACCGGCAGCCCGCAGCGATGACTTCGCCGGGCTGCATGGGGATCGCCTGAAGATTCGTTTGACCGCACCGCCGGTCGAGGGCAAGGCCAATGCCTATCTGATGGGCTTTCTGGCCAAGGCGTTTGGGGTGTCCAAGAGCCAGGTCAGTTTGCTCAGTGGCGAGTTGAACCGGCAGAAGCGAGTGAAGATTTGTTCGCCGAAGAAGTTGCCGGACTTGCCTGGGTTGGTTGGGCGCTTGTCTTGAGTTTGGCGGCGTCTGTGCCCCTCACCCCAGCCCTCTCCCCCTGGAGAGGGAGCCGATCTATGGTGTTTTCAAAACTTGAGTTCGACTCGATAGCTCAGGTCGGCATATCTCGAACATCCACCCCAATCAGTCCCCCCTCCCTCCGAGAGAGGAACCTGATTTGGCTGGTTTTCAAGACCTGAGTTCGACTCGATAGCTCAGGTCGGCATATCTCGAACATCCACCCCAATCAGTCCCCTCTCCCACCGGGAGAGGAACCTGATTTGGCTAGTTTTCAAGACCTGAGTTCAACTCGATAGATCAGGTCGGCGTAGCTCAGAAGAACACCTCGGTCGGTCCCCTCTACCTCTGGGAGAGGGCTAGGGTGAGGGCCGCTTGCCGCTAACCCCCCCGGTCTTTAGACTTACGCCTCATTTCAACGAGAGCAGGGTCGATGCCAACTGCCTTTCCCCCCGATTCTGTTGGTCTGGTGACGCCGCAAACCGCGCACTTCAGCGTTCCGCTGGCGCTGGCCTGCGGCCGTTCGCTGGCCGCCTATGACCTGATCTACGAAACCTACGGCACGCTGAACGCGCAGGCGAGCAACGCCGTGCTGATTTGCCACGCCTTGTCCGGCCATCACCACGCCGCCGGTTATCACAGCGTCGACGACCGCAAACCCGGTTGGTGGGACAGCTGCATCGGCCCGGGCAAACCGATCGACACCAACAAGTTCTTCGTGGTCAGCCTGAACAACCTCGGCGGCTGCAACGGCTCCACCGGCCCGAGCAGCGTCAACCCGGAGACCGGCAAACCGTTCGGCGCCGACTTTCCGGTGCTCACCGTGGAAGACTGGGTGCACAGCCAGGCGCGTCTCGCTGATCTGCTCGGCATCGGCCAGTGGGCGGCGGTGATTGGCGGCAGCCTCGGCGGCATGCAGGCGCTGCAATGGACCATCACTTACCCGGATCGCGTGCGCCACTGCCTGGCCATCGCCTCGGCACCGAAGCTGTCGGCGCAGAACATTGCCTTCAACGAAGTCGCGCGTCAGGCGATTCTGACCGACCCGGAATTCCACGGCGGTTCGTTCCAGGAAGCGGGCGTGATCCCCAAGCGCGGCCTGATGCTGGCGCGGATGGTCGGGCACATCACTTATCTGTCCGACGATTCCATGGGCGAGAAATTCGGCCGTGGCCTCAAGAGCGAGAAGCTCAACTACGACTTCCACAGCGTCGAGTTTCAGGTCGAAAGCTACCTGCGTTATCAGGGCGAAGAGTTCTCCGGACGCTTCGACGCCAACACCTATCTGTTGATGACCAAGGCACTGGATTACTTCGATCCGGCGGCGAACTTCGACGATAACCTGGCGAAAACCTTCGAGAACGCCACAGCCAAGTTCTGCGTGATGTCGTTCACCACCGACTGGCGTTTCTCCCCGGCCCGCTCACGAGAACTGGTGGACGCGCTGATGGCGGCACGCAAAGACGTCAGCTACCTGGAAATCGACGCACCCCAGGGCCACGACGCCTTCCTGATTCCGATCCCGCGCTACTTGCAGGCGTTCGGCAATTACATGAACCGCATCACGTTGTGAGAAAGCCATGAGAGCTGATCTGGAAATCATCCAGGAATGGATCCCCGCCGGCAGCCGCGTCCTCGACCTCGGTTGCGGTGACGGCGAGCTGCTGACCTGGCTGCGCGACAACAAGAACGTCACCGGTTATGGCCTGGAAAACGACGCTGACAACATTGCCCAGTGCGTGGCCAAAGGCGTCAACGTCATCGAGCAGGACCTGGACAAGGGGCTGGGCAACTTCGCCAGCAACAGTTTCGACATCGTCGTCATGACTCAGGCCCTGCAAGCCGTGCATTACCCGGACAAGATCCTCGACGAAATGCTCCGGGTCGGTCGTCAGTGCATCATCACTTTCCCGAACTTCGGTCACTGGCGCTGCCGCTGGTACCTGGCAAGCAAGGGTCGCATGCCGGTGTCCGAGTTTCTGCCGTACACCTGGTACAACACGCCGAACATCCACTTCTGCACCTTCGAAGACTTTGAAGAACTTTGCCGCGAACGTGATGCGAAGGTCATTGATCGGCTTGCCGTGGATCAACAGCACCGTCACGGGTGGGCCAGTAAGCTATGGCCTAATCTGTTAGGTGAGATCGGTATCTACCGCGTCAGCAGCCCGCAGCTTGCAGACCACAAAGTCGCGGTCTGAATCCCGTCATTTCGAGGAGCACGATCATGGGTCGTTTAGCGTTGTTGTTATTGACTGCCTGCCTGAGCGCCAGCGCTCTGGCGGCCGACGTCATCAAGGGTGAGCGCAAGGAAACCTTTGGCGACGTCACGGTGCACTACAACACTTTCAACTCGACGTTCCTGCAACCGGACATCGCCAAGGCTGCAGAGCTGATTCGCAGCAAGAATCAGGGCGTGATCAATGTCTCGGTGATCAAGGATGGCAAACCGCTGGTCGCCAACGTCACCGGCACGGTCAAAGACCTGACCAGCCAGAGCGTGCCGCTGAATTTCCGCCAGATCACCGAACAGGGCGCGATCTACTACATCGCCCAGTATCCGGTTGAGCAGCAGGAAACCCGCACCTTTGAGATCAAGGTGCAGAACGGCGACAAGATCAACACCATCAATTTCAACCAAGAACTCTTTCCCGGCGAATGATGAACATCAAGCAGCTCGTACTGGCCAGCCATAACGCCGGCAAACTCAAAGAACTTCAGGCCATGCTCGGCGAATCGGTGCAACTGCGCTCGATTGGCGAGTGGAGCAAGGTCGAGCCGGAAGAAACCGGTCTGTCGTTCGTCGAGAACGCCATTCTCAAGGCGCGTAATGCCGCGCGTATTTCCGGGCTGCCGGCGCTGGCCGACGACTCCGGTCTGGCAGTGGATTTCCTCGGCGGCGCGCCAGGTATCTATTCGGCTCGCTATGCCGACGGCAAGGGCGATGCGGCGAACAACGCCAAACTGCTCGACGCGCTGAAGGATGTGCCGGAAGCCGAGCGCGGCGCGCAGTTCGTTTGCGTGCTGGCGCTGGTACGTCACGCCGATGATCCGTTGCCGATCCTCTGCGAAGGCTTGTGGCACGGGCGCATTCTGACGGCTGCCAGTGGCGAACACGGTTTCGGCTACGACCCGTTGTTCTGGGTGCCGGAGCGTGACGTCTCCAGTGCCGAACTGAGCCCGGCCGACAAGAACCAGATCAGCCACCGCGCCCGTGCAATGGATCTGCTGCGCCAGCGTCTGGGCTTGAAATGACCGTTGATTCTTCTGCGTCGTCGCTGATCGTCGGCGGCGCCGCTTCTTCGCCTCGGGCACCGTTGCCAACGCTGCCGCCCTTGGCGCTGTACATCCACATCCCGTGGTGTGTGCGCAAATGCCCGTATTGCGACTTCAACTCGCACACCGCCAGCCCGGTGTTGCCGGAGCAGGAATACGTCGACGCCTTACTGGCCGATCTCGATCAGGACCTGCACGCGGTTTACGGCCGCGAAATCAGCTCGATCTTTTTTGGTGGCGGCACGCCGAGCCTGTTCAGCGCCGAAGCCCTCGGGCGGCTGCTGGAAGGCGTCGAGCAGCGCATCCCGTTTGCTCAAGACATCGAAATCACTCTGGAAGCCAACCCCGGAACGTTCGAGCAAGAGAAGTTCGTCGCCTACCGCAAGCTGGGGATCAATCGCCTGTCGATCGGTATCCAGAGCTTTCAGCAGGAAAAGCTCAAAGCGCTGGGGCGGATTCACAACGGTGACGAAGCGGTGCGCGCGGCCGGTATGGCGCGGCAGGCCGGGTTCGATAACTTCAACCTCGACTTGATGCATGGTTTGCCCGATCAATCGCTGGACGATGCCTTGAGCGATCTGCGCCAGGCCATCGCGCTGAATCCTACGCACATCTCCTGGTATCAGCTGACCCTGGAGCCGAACACGGTGTTCTGGAACCAGCCGCCGGTGCTGCCGGAAGACGACACGTTGTGGGACATTCAAGAAGCCGGGCAGGCGCTGCTGGCCGAGCACGGTTACGCGCAATACGAAGTGTCGGCCTATGCACAGGCTGGACGCCCGGCGCGACATAACCTCAATTACTGGAGTTTCGGCGACTTCATCGGCATCGGTGCGGGTGCGCATGGCAAGCTCAGCCATCCGGACGGACGCATCGTTCGTACCTGGAAGACGCGGCTGCCGAAGGACTATCTCAACCCGGCAAAAAGCTTCCAGGCTGGCGAAAAAGCGCTGACCAATGACGAGATGCCGTTTGAGTTTCTGATGAACGCTTTACGCCTGACCGCCGGCGTCGAATCGCGACTGTATCCGGAGCGCACTGGGCTGTCGCTGGAAAGCCTCGCCGAAGGCCGGGCCGCGGCAGAACAAAGCGGCCTGTTGCAGGTCGAACCGTCACGTCTGGCGGCCACCGAGCGCGGACAGCTGTTTCTCAACGACTTGCTGCAACAATTTCTGAACTGATTTCAGTGCTAAGGGAAAACGCATGGATTTGATACTCGACCTGCTCGCCACCGTCTCCCGCTGGAGCCGCAGCAACCTCTCGGAAATCGCCCTGGCGCTGGTCGGCTGCCTGCTGGTGCTGTTCGGCGCCGACTTCAAAGGCTGGGTCGAGCAACGCCTGGGCAGCATCGCCGGTGCCTTGCGCGTGCCATTGATGGCGTTGCTCTGCGTGATCGGCAGCGGCGCGGCATTGATCTACGCCACGCCGTGGGTAATCAAAGGCCTGAGCCAGTTCAACAACTACAGCCTGGCGCCAGTCCTGCTGGTAGTCCTTGTCCTCATCGGCGTAGTCGCCGACCGCCGCTGATCTTTCAGTACACCCAAAACGACTGTAGGAGCTGCGGCACGCTGCGATCTCCTGATCCTACAGGGGTATCGCGTGATACTTAGGACTGTTTTTCGAACTTCAGGTCCCACACGCCATGGCCAAGACGTTCGCCGCGGCGTTCGAACTTGGTGATCGGGCGTTCGGTCGGGCGTGGCACGCACTTGCCGTCTTCGGCGAGGTTGCGGTAGCCCGGGGCGACGTTCATCACTTCCAGCATGTATTCGGCGTACGGTTCCCAGTCGGTGGCCATGTGCAGAATGCCGCCAACCTTCAACTTGCTGCGCACCAGTTCAGCGAACGATGCCTGAACGATACGGCGCTTGTGGTGACGGCTCTTGTGCCACGGATCCGGGAAAAACAGCATCAGGCGATCGAGGCTGTTGTCAGCGATGCAGCGATTGAGCACTTCGATCGCGTCGCAATCGTAGACCCGCAGGTTGGTCAGGCCCTGAGTCAGCACGCCATTGAGCAGCGCGCCAACCCCCGGACGGTGAACTTCCACGCCGATAAAGTCCTGATCCGGCGCCGCCGCGGCCATTTCCAGCAGCGAGTGGCCCATGCCGAAACCGATCTCAAGCGAGCGCGGCGCTGAACGGCCGAAAATCTGATCGTAATCCACCGGCGCGTCCGCCAGCGGCAGCACGTACAGCGGCGCGCCCTGATCCAGACCGCGTTGCTGGCCTTCGGTCATGCGCCCGGCGCGCATCACGAAACTCTTGATGCGGCGGTGTTGGCGCTCGTCGCCTTCTTCCGTCTGGATAGGCGTGTCGTTCGATTCAGTCATCAATGGCTCTTACTTGATCAGACCATCCAGCGGCGAAGAGGCGCTGGCATAGAGTTTTTTCGGCATACGGCCAGCGAGGTAGGCCAGACGGCCTGCAACGATGGCGTGTTTCATGGCTTCAGCCATCATCACCGGCTGCTGGGCGTGGGCGATCGCCGAGTTCATCAGCACCGCGTCGCAACCCAGTTCCATGGCGATGGTCGCGTCGGACGCAGTGCCGACACCGGCATCGACCAACACAGGAATCTTGGCTTCTTCGAGGATGATCTGCAGGTTGTACGGGTTGCAGATCCCCAGACCGGAACCGATCAGACCGGCCAGCGGCATGACCGCGATGCAGCCGATTTCTGCCAGTTGACGGGCAATGATCGGGTCATCGCTGGTGTAAACCATCACGTCGAAACCTTCCTTGACCAGCGTTTCCGCGGCCTTGAGGGTTTCGATCACGTTAGGGAACAGGGTTTTCTGGTCGGCCAGTACTTCCAGCTTCACCAGGTTGTGGCCATCGAGCAGCTCACGGGCCAGGCGGCAGGTGCGCACGGCTTCGATGGCGTCGTAGCAACCGGCGGTGTTTGGCAGGAAGGTGTAGCGCTCCGGCGACAGCACATCGAGCAGGTTCGGCTCGCCTTCGATCTGGCCCAGGTTGGTGCGGCGCACGGCGAAGGTGACGATCTCGGCACCCGAGGCTTCGATGGCCTGACGGGTTTCTTCCATGTCACGGTACTTGCCGGTACCGACCAGCAAACGCGACTGGTAAGTACGACCGGCCAGCACAAAAGGCTTGTCGCTACGAACGATGCTCATGGGGAATCCTCTTTAGGAGTGAGGGTCTTGCAGAATTCTGTGCCCTCGCGGGCCGGGCGATCAGCCGCCGCCGATGGCGTGCACCACTTCAACGTTGTCGCCGTCGTTGAGCGTGGTGTCGGCATGCTGGCTGCGCGGAACGATATCCAGATTGAGTTCGACTGCCACTCGACGTCCGGTCAGTTCCAGACGCGTGATCAGGGCCGCAACGGTCTCGCCGTCGGGCAGTTCAAGGGATTCACCGTTCAACTGAATGCGCATGCGCAACGCCGCCATCATTTTTAGGGGCTGGCATTCTAGCCCGATCATGACCTAAAGGTCAGCACCAAGCGTCAAGCGGTTGGTTGCAGGCGCCAGGCGGCGAGCCCCAGGCAAACCCATCCGGCCAGAAATGCCAGACCGCCGAACGGGGTGATGATGCCAAGCTTGCTGATACCGGTCATGGTCAGCACGTAGAGGCTGCCGGAGAACAGCAGGATGCCCGCTGCGAAGGAAAAACCGGCCCACGCGACCAGTCGCCCCTGAATTTGCGTGGCCAACAGCGCTACACCGAACAGCGCCAAGGTGTGCACCAGTTGATAAGTGACGCCGGTGTGGAAAATCGCCAGATATTCAGGCGTCAGGCGGTTTTTCAGGCCGTGGGCGGCGAATGCGCCCAATGCGACACCGGTGAAACCGAAAAAAGCGGCCAGCATTAAAAAGCCACGCAGCATTGGGAACTCCAGTCAGACGCGATCGGCAGGGTCTGTATAATGGCCCGCTCCACCGGTTCGGCCAAGCCATCTCTATGCTGCGTACTATTTTCCGTCGTCTCACGAAGGCCCTGCTCTGGTTCGCCGGTGGCAGCGTCTTGCTGGTGCTGGTGTTTCGCTTCGTGCCGCCGCCCGGAACGGCGTTGATGGTCGAGCGCAAGGTCGAATCCTGGGTCGATGGCGAGCCGATTGACCTGCAGCGCACCTGGAAACCTTGGGATGAGATCTCCGACGATCTCAAAGTCGCGGTCATGGCCGGTGAGGATCAGAAATTTCCCGAGCATTGGGGTTTTGACTTCAGTGCGATTCAGGCTGCCCTGGCGCACAACGAACTGGGTGGCTCGATTCGCGGCGCCAGCACCTTGAGCCAGCAGGTGTCGAAGAACCTGTTTCTGTGGGCCGGGCGCAGCTATCTGCGTAAAGGTCTGGAGGCTTGGTTTACTGCATTGATCGAAGTGTTCTGGCCCAAGCAGCGAATTCTTGAGGTGTACCTGAACAGCGTCGAGTGGGATGACGGAGTGTTTGGCGCGGAAGCGGCGGCTCGGCATCACTTTGGCGTGAGCGCGAAGTCCTTGTCGCGGCAGCAGGCGAGTTATCTGGCGGCTGTTCTGCCGAATCCTCGCGTCTGGAGTGCCAGCCATCCGACCGCTTATGTGTCGCGTCGGGCCGGGTGGATTCGCCAGCAGATGAGTCAGTTGGGCGGGGATAGTTATCTGTTGGGCCTCAACGATTCGCGCCGGGCACCTTGGTCTCGATAGCCAGTCACGATTCTTCCAAACCCTGAAGATCCCTGTGGGAGCGGGCTTGCCCGCGATAGCGGTAGTTCAGCCACCATCTACATGACTGACCCGACGCCATCGCTGGCAAGCCAGCTCCCACAGGGATTGATGCTGCCCTGACATATGCGCATAAAAAAACGCCCCGATCATCGCTGATCGGGGCGTTTTTTATTGCCGAGACGCCGGTTACGCGGCGATCGACAACTTGAGCTTGTTCATCGCGCTCTTCTCGAGCTGACGGATCCGCTCGGCCGACACGTTGTACTTCTGGGCCAGGTCGTGCAGCGTGGCTTTCTCTTCTGCCAGCCAGCGCTGGTAGAGGATGTCGCGGCTGCGTTCGTCCAGCACTTCCAGTGCTTCGTGCAGGTTGCTGTTGGAGTTGTCGCTCCAGTCGGCATCTTCCAGTTGACGCGCCGGGTCGTACCGGTGGTCTTCCAGATAGTTGGCCGGCGACTGGAAAGCGCTGTCGTCGTCGGCTTCAGCAGCCGGGTCGAAGGCCATGTCATGGCCGGTCAGGCGACTTTCCATTTCGCGCACTTCACGCGGCTCGACGCCGAGGCTTTCCGCCACACGGTGGACTTCCTCGTTGTTCAGCCACGCCAGACGTTTCTTCTGGCTGCGCAGGTTGAAGAACAGCTTGCGCTGGGCCTTGGTGGTCGCGACTTTCACAATGCGCCAGTTGCGCAGGATGAACTCGTGAATTTCCGCCTTGATCCAGTGCACGGCGAACGACACCAGACGCACACCCATTTCCGGGTTGAAGCGCTTTACGGCCTTCATCAGGCCGACGTTACCTTCCTGGATCAGGTCAGCCTGAGCCAGACCGTAGCCGGAATAGCTACGGGCAATGTGTACGACAAAACGCAGGTGGGCGAGCACCATCTGCCGAGCCGCCCCCAAATCCTGCTCATAGTAGAGACTCTCGGCCAGTTCACGCTCCTGCTCCGGCGTCAGCAATGGAATGCTGTTGACGGTGTGCACGTAAGCTTCCAGGTTCGCACCCGGAACCAACGCATACGCAGGTTGCAAAGAATTGGTCATACGAAAAAACCTCCCACTTACATACTCGTGCCTCTCGGCACTGCGAAAAATTGACCGGGAATTCAAGTGCAAGTTCCCAAAAAAACCGCGAGGTCAATCACGCGCAAAAAAGATTCTACTTCGGCGCCAGCTCCCTGAGATGGCGTGCGACTGCAATCCATGCACCGATATAACCCAACAGCACCGCGCCAAGCAAGAGCGACAGACCGTCGGCAACTGGCACTCCGGCCAGCGCGAAATCACTGCCGTACAAGCCGGCCAGCCCAACCACCGCATCGTTCAGCCAGTTCAGGCCGAACGCCAATACACCCCAGGACAACAGTCCCGCACCGAAGCCATACAGCGCGCCCATATAAAGGAAGGGACGCCGCACATAGCTGTCAGTGCCGCCGACGAGTTTAATCACTTCTATCTCGGTGCGGCGGTTTTCAATATGAAGACGAATGGTATTGCCTATCACCAAAAGTAATGCAGAAACCAGCAGCACTGTCAGACCGAAGACAAAACGATCGCCAAGCTTGAGGATGGCCGCCAGACGCTCGACCCAGACTAGATCAAGTTGCGCCTGTTGTACCTTGGGCAGCTCGGAAAGTTTTTGTCTTAATGCTTCCAGCGTTGGCTTGTCGACTTCGTTCGGCGTGACCAGCACCACGCCCGGCAACGGGTTCTCCGGCAGCTCACGCAGGGCTTCGCCCAGTCCGGACTGTTGCTGGAACTCTTCCAGCGCCTGATCGCGGCCGACATATTCAGCATCAGCTACGCCGGGCATGCCTTTGATCTGATCGCGCAACGACTCGCCCTGCTCAGGGCTGGCGTCGAGTTGCAGATACAAGGATATCTGCGCCGCACGCTGCCACGAACCACCAAGACGTTCGACGTTGTTGAGCAACAGCGAAAGCCCCATCGGCAGGCTCAATGCCACCGCCATCACCATGCAAGTGAAGAAGCTACCGATCGGCTGTTTGCCCAAACGACGCAGACTGTCGAGCAGGCTGGCGCGATGGCTTTCGACCCACGCACGGAACAACGTGGCGAAGTCCGGGCCATCGTCATCGTCGTGCTTTTTCTTCTTCGGCGGCTGCGGATCGGCGGCTTTCGGGGCCACGCGTTCGGAAACCTTCGGACTGCGTGTTGCACTCATACCCCGGCCTCCCCGTCGCCGATCAATCGGCCGCGTTGCAGGGTCAGCATGCGGTGACGCATGCGCGCGATCAGCGCCAGGTCGTGACTGGCGATCAGCACGCTGGTGCCCAGACGGTTGATGTCTTCGAAGACACCCATGATCTCGGCCGCCAGACGCGGATCGAGGTTACCGGTCGGTTCGTCCGCCAGCAGCAAGGCCGGGCGGTGCACGATGGCGCGGGCAATGCCGACGCGCTGTTGCTGACCGGTGGACAGGTCGCCGGGGTACAGATCGGTTTTATCCGACAGCGCCACGCGCTCCAGCGCCGAATCGACACGCTTGGCGATTTCGGCCTTGGACAAGCCAAGAATCTGCAGCGGCAAGGCGACGTTGTTGAACACCGTGCGATCGAACAGCAACTGGTGATTCTGGAACACCACGCCGATCTGCCGACGCAGGAACGGAATCTGCGCGTTGCTGATGGTACTCAGATCTTGCCCGGCCAGCAGCAGTTTGCCGCTGGTCGGACGTTCCATCGCCAGCAACAGGCGCAGCAAGGTGGATTTACCGGCACCGGAGTGGCCGGTGACAAACAAGAACTCGCCACGACGGACTCGAAAGCTCAGCTCATGCAAGCCGACGTGACCGTTCGGGTAGCGTTTACCGACCTGTTCGAAACGAATCATGAACGCTCCCGCTCGGCAAACAATGCCTGGACAAAGGGTTCGGCTTCAAAGGTACGCAAGTCGTCGATGCCTTCACCGACGCCGATGTAGCGAATCGGCAGACCAAATTGCTTGGCCAGAGCGAAAATCACCCCGCCCTTCGCGGTACCGTCGAGCTTGGTCAGCGCCAGGCCAGTCAGTTCAACGGTCTGGTTGAATTGCTTGGCCTGGTTGATCGCGTTCTGGCCAGTACCGGCGTCGAGCACCAGCAGCACTTCATGCGGTGCGTCGGCGTCGAGCTTGCCGATCACCCGGCGAACCTTCTTCAATTCTTCCATCAGGTTGTCTTTGGTGTGCAGACGACCGGCGGTGTCGGCGATCAATACGTCGATGCCGCGGGCCTTGGCAGCCTGCACGGCGTCGAAGATCACCGAAGCCGAGTCGGCACCGGTGTGCTGGGCGATCACCGGGATCTTGTTGCGTTCGCCCCAGACCTGCAATTGCTCCACCGCAGCGGCACGGAAGGTGTCACCGGCGGCGAGCATGACTTTCTTGCCTTCCAGTTGCAGCTTCTTCGCCAGTTTGCCGATGGTGGTGGTCTTGCCGGCGCCGTTGACGCCAACCACCAGAATCACGAACGGCTTGTTCTGCGAGACGATCTTCAGCGGTTGTTCGACCGGCTTGAGCATCGCGGCCAGCTCGGCCTGCAGGGATTTGTACAGCGCGTCGGCGTCGGCCAGCTCTTTGCGGGCGACCTTCTGGGTCAGGCGCTGGATGATCTGCGTGGTGGCTTCGACGCCGACGTCGGCAGTGAGCAGACGGGTTTCGAGGTCATCGAGCAGATCGTCGTCGATGGTTTTGCGGCCGAGGAACAGGCTGGCCATGCCCTCGCCGATGCTGGCGCTGGTTTTCGACAGGCCTTGCTTGAGGCGGGCGAAGAAGCCGGCTTTGGTTTCTTCGGTGCGCGGGGCTTCGACCGGGGCCTCGGCAATCACTTCAACTGGAGTAACAGGAGCAGCGACAACCGGTGCAGGTGCAGGTGCAGGTGCAGGTGCAGGTGCAGGTGCAGGTGCAGGTGCAGGTGCAGGTGCAGGCTCGGGCGGTTGAACAACTGGCGCAACAAACACGGGCGCAACAGGCTCAACAACAACCGGCGCAGGCTCGACAACCGGCTCAACCACCGGCGCCAGAGCAACCTCTGGAACGATTGCAGCAGGCGCAGGAATCTCTGGGGTGATGTGCGGCGCAGCCTCTTCAACCAATGCCACTGGCTCTTCCGCCACTGGCAAAGTCAGCCATGGCTCAGCCGCCGGGGTCAGCGGCAATTCCGCCGCTGCAGGCGCTTCAGGCTCGGGTTCTGGCTCGACCGGTTGCAACACCGGCTCGGCAATCGGCAGAACGATCGGTGCCGGCTCTTCTTCTATAACCGGAGCAGGCTCAGGAATCGCGGGCGGCTGTTCGACGACGGGTTCCTGCGGTTTCTTACGCAGCCATCCGAACAGGCTTTTCTTCTCGCCAGCCGCAGCTGGGGTCTTCTTGTCGTCGTTGGAACCAAACATGGAGGACGGCTATCTCACGGTAGCGACGCGCCATAAGGGCGCCCCGGCAAATAAATATTCGATGCAGAACAGACTGTGTTTCATCCAGCTTGTTCACGCGCAACATTTTGTCGAGGCGCCACAGGCACCTCAAAGGTCGATTAATACGAAGGACTGGAACGGCATCGTCGGCGAAAACGCAGAGTTTAGCTGACAAACTCAAAGCTTCTTCCGGGAACCCATACAACCTATCGACCGATCAGTGGCTTGATAGGCGTGGCCGCCAGTAAAACGGATCAGTATCCTAGCACCTCCTCGCCCGCCTAGGCTAAGACCAAGCGGGCAGCCCAACAGGTTAAAAAACGAATGAATGCTCTAGCCCGCCGCGCTGCAGGCCTGCTGCTCAGCACAGTCTGCCTGCCCCTTTCGGCCCTGGCGGCCGACCCGCAACCGACCCACGAATTCACCCTCGACAACGGCCTCAAGGTCGTGGTGCGCGAAGACCATCGCGCGCCGGTGGTGGTGTCGCAGGTCTGGTACAAGGTCGGCTCCAGCTACGAAACCCCGGGCCAGACCGGTCTGTCCCACGCGCTTGAGCACATGATGTTCAAGGGCAGCGAGAAAGTCGGTCCCGGCGAAGCGTCGTTGATCCTGCGTGATCTGGGCGCTGAAGAGAATGCCTTCACCAGTGACGACTTCACCGCCTATTACCAAGTGCTGGCTCGCGACCGTCTGGGCGTAGCCTTCGAACTGGAAGCCGACCGCATGGCCAACCTGCGCCTGCCGGCCGACGAGTTCGCCAAGGAAATCGAAGTCATCAAGGAAGAGCGCCGCTTGCGCACCGATGACAAGCCGATGTCCAAGGCCTACGAGCGCTACAAGGCCATGGCCTACCCGGCCAGCGGCTACCACACGCCGACCATTGGCTGGATGGCCGACCTCGACCGCATGAAGGTCGAAGAGCTGCGCCACTGGTACCAATCCTGGTACGTGCCGAACAACGCCACACTGGTGGTGGTCGGCGACGTGACCCCGGACGAAGTGAAAACCCTCGCCCAGCGCTATTTCGGCCCGATCGCCAAGCGCGACGTGCCACCGGCGAAAAAACCGCTGGAACTGGCCGAGCCGGGCGAACGCCAGATCACCCTGCACGAGCAAACGCAACTGCCTAGCCTGATGCTCGGTTTCAACGTGCCAAGCATTGCGACGGCTGAAGACAAACGCTCGGTCAACGCCTTGCGCCTGATCTCCGCGTTGCTCGACGGCGGCTACAGCGGTCGCATCCCGACGCAACTGGAACGCGGCGAAGAGCTGGTCTCCGGCGGTTCGTCGAGCTACGACGCCTACACCCGTGGCGACAGCCTGTTCACCCTGTCGGCAACGCCGAACACCCAGAAGAAAAAGACCATGGCGCAGGCCGAGGCCGGTCTGTGGAAGTTGCTGGAGCAGCTGAAAACCACCGCGCCGTCCGCCGAAGAACTGGAGCGCGTGCGTGCACAAGTGATCGCCGGTCTGGTCTTCGAACGTGATTCAATCACCAGCCAGGCCACCGCCATCGGCCAACTGGAAACCGTCGGCCTGTCGTGGAAACTGATGGACACCGAACTGGCCGACCTGGAAAGCGTTACCCCGCAAGATATCCAGAACGCCGCCAAGCTGTATTTCACCCGCGAACGTCTCAGCGTCGCCCACGTCCTGCCACTGGAGACGACTCATGAGTAAGCGCAAATCCCCACGCCTGCTGCTCGGCCTGGTTGCCGTGGCGGTGATCGGCTCTGCCGCGCTCTACCTGTCGCCAGGCGCTGACAGCAATGCCAGCGAAGCGCTGGACAACGCCAAAACCAGCCAGAAGCTGCAATCGCTGGCCGAACTCGACGGCAAAGCCCCGGCCAGCCGCAAGCTTGATGTACAAACCTGGAGCACCGCCGCAGGCGCCAAAGTGCTGTTCGTCGAAGCCCATGAGTTGCCGATGTTCGACATGCGCCTGATCTTCGCCGCTGGCAGCAGCCAGGACGGCAGCGCCTCGGGTCTGGCAGTGCTGACCAACGCCATGCTCAACGAAGGTGTCGCCGGCAAAGACGTCGGCGCCATCGCTCAAGGCTTTGAAGGCCTCGGTGCAGACTTCGGCAACGGTGCGTTCAAGGACATGGCGCTGGCTTCGTTGCGCAGTCTGAGTGCCGCCGACAAACGTGAACCGGCGCTGAAGCTGTTCGCGGAAGTGGTTGGCAAACCGACCTTCCCGGCCGACTCTTTCGCACGCATCAAGAACCAGATGCTCGCCGGTTTCGAATACCAGAAACAGAACCCCGGCAAACTCGCAAGCCTTGAGCTGATGAAGCGTCTGTATGGCGATCACCCGTACGCGCATTCGAGCGACGGCAATCCGCAGAGCGTGCCGAAGATCACTCTCGCGCAATTGCGTGAGTTCCACGCCAAGGCTTACGCCGCTGGCAACGTGGTGATCGCGCTGGTCGGCGACCTGTCGCGTGCGGAAGCCGAGGCGATTGCCAATCAGGTTTCTTCTGCCCTGCCGAAAGGCCCGGCGCTGGCGAAGATCGCTCAGCCGCAGGAACCGAAAGCCAGCGTCAACCACATCGAGTTCCCGTCAAAGCAGACCAACCTGATGCTCGCGCAACTGGGCATCGACCGTGACGACCCGGATTACGCGGCGCTGTCGATGGGTAACCAGATCCTCGGCGGTGGCGGCTTCGGTACGCGCCTGATGAGCGAAGTGCGCGAAAAGCGCGGCCTGACCTACGGCGTGTACTCGGCTTTTAGCCCGATGCAAGCGCGTGGCCCGTTCATGATCAACCTGCAGACTCGCGCGGAAATGAGCGAAGGCACCCTGAAACTGGTGCAGGACGTGCTCGCCGACTACCTGAAAACCGGTCCGACGCAGAAGGAGCTCGACGACGCCAAACGCGAACTGGCCGGCAGCTTCCCGCTATCGACCGCGAGCAATGCCGATATCGTTGGCCAACTCGGCGCGATGGGCTTCTATAATCTGCCGTTGAGCTACCTGGATGACTTCATGCGTCAGTCGCAAAGCCTGACCGTGGAACAAGTCCGCGACGCCCTAAACAAACACCTGAGCACGGACAAAATGGTCATCGTCACCGCTGGCCCGACCGTGCCGCAAAAGCCGTTACCGGCCCCATCTGATAAACCTGCCGAGCAACCGCTCGGGGTTCCGGAGCACTAATGGCTACCCGATCGCCTAAAAAACCTGCGCAAAACGTCCACAACGGTGTGAACCAGTTGCGCATCATTGGCGGCCAATGGCGCAGCCGCAAGCTGAGCTTCCCCGATGCGCCGGGCCTGCGCCCGACGCCGGATCGCGTGCGTGAAACACTGTTCAACTGGCTCGCGCCGTACGTTGAAGGGGCCAAGGTACTCGACCCGTTCGCCGGCAGCGGCGCACTGTTTCTCGAAGCACTGTCCCGTGGCGCGGCCACGGGTCAGGCGCTGGATGCCAGCAACATCGCTGTCTCCAGTCTGAAGGAACACCTCGGCACGCTGCGCTGCACCAACGGTCAGGTGCAGACCGCCGACGCCCTGCGTTATCTGGAAACCCAGACCGCGACACCGTTCGATCTGGTGTTCCTCGATCCGCCGTTCAACCAGAACCTGCTGCCTGCCGTCTGCACCTTGCTCGAAGAGCGTCAGTGGCTGGCGCCCGACTCGTGGATCTACACTGAAAGCGAAACGGCGCCATCGACGCTGGGCCTGCCGGGCAACTGGCGCCTGCACCGCGAGCAGAAATCCGGCCGGGTTTACTACGCGCTGTGGCAACGTACGGCAGAGATCGCCGGTTAACCGACCGGCCTGAACAAGCGGCGCGCCTCGACCGAGGCCGCCGCGCTGCATCGAGAATCATCGTGCCCGCTCCTTCAGAACGCTTCCTCCCCGCCTTCGGCCTCGGCAATCCGCACCTGCAAACCTTGTGGGGGCCGCTGTGGCGCAAAACCGTACATATCGAACGTGAGCGCGAACGCCTGTGGCTTGAGGATGGCGACTTCCTCGATCTCGACTGGCACGGCCCGCACACCGCCGATGCGCCCCTGGTGTTGGTACTGCACGGCCTGACCGGCTCCTCCAATTCGCCTTACGTCGCCGGCATCCAGAAGGCGCTGGCCGATCAAGGTTGGGCCAGTGTTGCGCTGAACTGGCGCGGCTGTTCCGGTGAACCGAATCTGCTCCCGCGCAGTTACCACTCCGGCGCCAGTGAAGACCTCGCCGAAACCATCAGACACCTGCGCGCCAAACGCCCGCTGGCACCGCTGTATGCCGTTGGCTATTCGTTGGGCGGCAACGTGCTGCTCAAACACCTCGGAGAAACCGGCAGCGCCAGCGGTGTGCTCGGCGCGGTGGCGGTGTCGGTGCCGTTTCGCCTCGACCAATGCGCCGACCGCATCGGCCAGGGTTTTTCCAAGGTCTATCAGGCGCACTTCATGCGCGAGATGGTCGCCTACATCAAGAACAAGCAACGGCAGTTTCAGCATGACGGTCGCGAAGACGGACTCGCCGCGCTGGCGGCCCTCGGTTCGCTGGAGAACATGCGCACGTTTTGGGATTTCGATGGCCGGGTGACCGCGCCGTTGCACGGTTTCAATGATGCCGAGGATTACTACCGGCGCGCTTCGAGCCGTTACTTCCTCGGTGAGATCCGCACGCCGACGCTGATCATTCAGGCGGCAGACGATCCGTTCGTGTTCCCGCACAGTTTGCCGCAGGCCAGTGAGCTGTCGGCGTCGACCGCTTTCGAATTGCAGGCGCGCGGTGGGCATGTCGGCTTTGTCGAAGGCTCGATTCGTCAGCCCGGTTACTACCTGGAACGACGCATCCCGCAGTGGCTGGCACGCGTGCCCGCATGAGCGATCAGGGCGAGTCGATCCGCTTCTGGCAAACCGCGCCGCTGGCCGGGGTCGAGTTGTTGTCGGCGCGCTACATCGAGCATCGTTTCGCCCCGCATGTGCACGACGGCTTCGTGATCGGCATGATCATGGCCGGCGCCCAGCGTTATCGCTATCGTGGCGCCGAACATCTGGCCGGCAGCGGCACGCTGGTGTTGATCAATCCGGACGAACTGCACACCGGGCACAAGGGCACCGAGGATGGCTGGCTGTACCGGGCGTTCTATCCCGATACGGCGCAAATCGTTTCGCTGCTGGAAGAGCTGGAGCTGTCCACCACCAACCTGCCGGCATTCGGCGCCACGCTGTACCGCGATGCGGATCTGGTCAACGGCTTTGCCCAGTTGCACCGTTTGCTGGAAAGCCCGGCCACCGCGCTGCTACAGCAAACGCTGTGGCGCGAGATGATGTTGCGGCTGTTGCAGCGCCATGCGGCTGTGCCGGTCCCCGGACGAGCCGGCAAGGAACACCGCGCGGTGCTATTGGGCAAAGAACTGCTGCACGCACAATTGGCGGCGCCGCCATCACTGGAAGAACTGGCGGCGGCGGTCAATCTGTCGCCGTTCCATTTCGCCCGGGTGTTCCGCCGCGCCACCGGCATGCCGCCGCACAGCTGGCTGATGCAGCAACGCATCGCTCAGGCCCGCGCACTCCTGCAGCACGGCTGCCTGCCGGTGGAGGTCGCCACACAATTGGGGTTTGCCGACCAGAGCCACTTGAGCCGGCAGTTCAAGCAGGCTTATGGCGTCGGGCCCGCCGCCTACCGTAGCGCCCGGATGGAAAGCTAAAAGATCGCAGCCTTCGGCAGCTCCTACAGGGAAATGCATTCCAATGTAGGAGCTGCCGAAGGCTGCGATCTTTTGATCTTATTCGCCGGTGGCGATACCGCGCGAAGGCTCGTTGATCCACTCGCTCCACGATCCGGCATACAACGCAGCCAACGGATAACCCGCCAGGCACAACGCAAACAGGTTGTGACACGCCGTCACGCCAGACCCGCAATAGGCAACCAGATCCGCTGGCGAGCGCTCGCCGAGCTTCGCGGCAAAGCGCTGCTTGAGCTGATCCGCCGGCAGGAAGCGCCCATCGCTGCCGAGGTTGTCGGTGAATGCCGCGCATTGCGCGCCGGGAATGTGCCCGGCAATCGGATCGATCGGCTCAACTTCACCCTTGAATCGCGGTAAAGCCCGAGCATCAATCAAGGTCAACGCAGGTTGGCCAAGACGCTTTTGCAATTTTTCGGCGCTGAGCAGCAGGCTCATATCCGGTTGACCACTGAAGGTGCCGCGATTGACCGTCGGCGCATCCAGACTCAGCGGCAGCCCCGCCGCATGCCACGCCTTGAGCCCGCCATCGAGAATGAACACGCCATCGCGCTTGCCCAGCCACGCCAGCAACCACCACGCCCGCGCCGCGTAGGCACCGGGGCCGTCGTCGTACAAAACCACATCGCTGTCGTTGTTGATGCCCCACGCTTGCAGCCGCTCGATCAGCTCTGCCGGCTCGGGCAACGGATGCCGACCGGTCACGCCTTTGACCAATGTGCCGCTGAGGTCTCGTTCAAGATCGGCGAAGCTCGCCCCGGCAATGTGCCCTTCGGCATAGCTGCGCTGACCGTAATCCGGGTCTTCGAGGGCAAAACGACAATCGAGAATCACCAGCCCCAGTTGTTCCTTGCGGTCATCCAGCGTTTGCGGGCTGATCAGTTGCGCAATCGGCATAACAGGCTCCTGAGGGATTTCAACAGAACGGTTTATTTCACGTCTTCAAGGGCCTGGGCCAGCGGCACATAGAACTCCTCGAACAACGCATTGACCTCGTCTCGCGCCTGCTCGGTGACAAACCCGGCTTCCAGCACCAACACCTGGTACACGCCACGTTTAATGGCTTGTTCACTGAGATGGTTGGAATTCTCGCGGGTGGTGCACAGGAAACGCACCCACGAGGTCAGGATGATCCAGGCATTGAGGGTCAGGGATTCGATTTGCACGCGGTCCATATCGAGAATCCCGGCGGCGACGAAACCTTCGTAGATCGCCGCGCCCTGAATCACGCAGCGTTGGGAGAAGCGCCGATAGCGGGCGGCCAACTCCGGATCGCTGTCGAGCAGATGCTCCAGATCGCGGTGCAGAAAGCGGTAGCGCCACATCGCCGAGAGCAATTCCTTGAGATAGAAACGCTTGTCCTCGACCGTCGCCGCACGCCCCTGCGGTGGGCGCAGAAAGCTGTCCACGAGGCTTTCGTACTCACTGAACAACACGGCGATGATCGCCTGCTTGTTGGGGAAGTGGTAGTACAGGTTGCCCGGAGAAATCTCCATGTGGGCGGCAATGTGATTGGTGCTGATGCTGCGCTCGCCCTGTTGATTGAACAGCTCAAGGCTGTTCAGCACGATACGCTCGCTGGTTTTTATTCGTGGGGCCATGGCTTGAGCTTTAATTCAGAGTGCGTTGGGGGGCATCTTACGACCTAACCGGAAATGGATAAAACAATGCTGTGCAAGGAAGTCATTTGACTTTCTAGAGCATAGACTCTAAAAAGCTCATCACTACAATAAATCCGGAGCAGACCATGACTGCCGACATTGCCTACCTGCAAACGCTGCAACAACCTCTGGCCGAGCTGGACCGGTTGTTCGCGGCGCAGCGGGCCGCGTATGCCGCCAATCCGATGCCGCCCGCCGCTCAACGCCAGCAATGGCTCAAAGCGCTGAGTGATTTGCTCAGTAGCGAGCGTCAGGCGTTGATCGAGGCGATCAGCTCCGATTTCAGCCACCGCAGCGCCGATGAAACCCTGCTCGCAGAGTTGATGCCAAGCCTGCACGGCATTCATTACGCCAGCCGCCATCTCAAAGGCTGGATGAAAGCTTCGCGACGCAAGGTCGGCATGGCGTTCCAGCCCGCTTCGGCGAAAGTGGTGTACCAGCCTCTGGGCGTAGTCGGCGTCATCGTGCCGTGGAATTACCCGTTGTATCTGGCGGTCGGCCCGCTGGTTGGCGCCTTGGCGGCGGGCAACCGGGTGATGCTCAAACTCAGCGAATCGACCCCGGCCACCGGGCTATTGCTCAAGGAATTGCTGGCGCGGATCTTCCCCGAAGATCTGGTCTGCGTGGTGCTCGGTGAAGCCGACATCGGCGTAGCGTTCTCCCGTCTGCGCTTCGATCACTTGCTGTTCACCGGCGCCACCAGCATCGGCAAACACGTGATGCGCGCCGCCGCCGAAAGCCTGACCCCGGTCACACTGGAACTCGGCGGCAAGTCGCCGGCCATCGTCTCCCGCGATGTGCCGCTCAAAGATGCCGCCGAGCGCATTGCCTTCGGTAAAACCCTCAACGCCGGTCAGACCTGCGTTGCCCCGGATTACGTGCTGGTGCCGGAAGATCGGGTCGGCGGCTTTGTCGAAGCCTATCGCCAGGCCGTACAGGGTTTTTATCCGACACTCACCGACAATCCGGACTACACCGCGATCATCAACGAACGCCAATTGGCACGGCTCAACGGCTACGTCAGCGACGCGACCAGCAAGGGTGCGCTGTTGATTCCGCTGTTCGAGCAGGGCCAGGGCCGGCGCATGCCGCACAGCGTGCTGCTGAATGTCAGCGATGAGATGACGGTGATGCAGGACGAAATCTTCGGTCCGCTGCTGCCGATCGTGCCGTATCAGGATCTGGAGCAGGCATTTGCTTACATCAATCAGCGGCCACGTCCTCTGGCTCTTTACTACTTTGGCTACGACAAACGCGAACAGAACCGCGTGCTGCACGAAACCCATTCCGGCGGTGTGTGCCTGAACGACACGCTGCTGCATGTGGCTCAGGACGACATGCCATTCGGCGGCATCGGCGCTTCCGGCATGGGCCACTACCACGGTCACGAAGGCTTCCTGACCTTCAGCAAAGCCAAAGGCGTGTTGATTAAACAGCGCTTCAACGCGGCCAGACTGATTTATCCGCCCTACGGCAAATCGATTCAGAAACTGATCCAGAAGCTGTTCATTCGCTAAACCTTCGTCACCGCCGGGTAATAAAAATAATGCACCCAAGCCTGACCGAAACACCTGCACTGTCCCGCCGTGGCCTGCTGAAATTCAGCCTCGGCGCCACGGCGTTCCTCGCCACCGCCGGACTCGGCGCCAGCCTCACTGGGTGCTCGTCGAGCGTCGCGGCCAACGGTTTTGTCTCGCTGCGCGACGGCGATCTGCTGTTTCTGCGCGCACTGATTCCGGTGATGCTCGACGGCGCCGTGGCGGCCGAGAAGCTGCCGGACGCCGTTGAAGGCACGCTCAAGTCGCTGGACTACAGCCTCGATCACCTGTCGCCAGAAATGCTCAAGCTCACCCGGCAACTGTTCGACGTCCTCGGTATGGCGGTGACGCGCGGGCCACTCACCGGGATCTGGGGCAGTTGGGAAAATGCCAGTCCCGAAGCGATGCGGCATTTTCTTGATCGTTGGGAGAACAGCTCGTTAAGCCTGCTGCGCATGGGGCATAGCTCGTTGCAGCAGATGGTGATGATGGCCTGGTATACCCGCGCAGAATCGTGGGCGCATTGCGGTTATCCCGGCCCGCCTTCGGTCTGAGACCGAGTCGCACCTATCGCGAGCAGGCTCACTCCTACAGGGGTTCGCATTCCAAATGTAGGAGTGAGCCTGCTCGCGATGAGGCCCGCCAGAACAACAAAAACAAGAGAACCTGATCGATGCCCGTACCCGACCCGTTCCGCGAAGGCCTCGCCCGAGGCTGGAAAACCTACAACGGCGCACAGCTGAGCGACGACCTCACCCTTGAGGCCGACGTGGCAATCATCGGCAGCGGCGCCGGTGGCGGCACCACGGCGGAAATCCTCAGCGCTGCAGGCTACAAAGTCCTGCTGATCGAAGAAGGCCCGCTGAAAACCAGTTCAGATTTCAAAATGCTCGAAGACCAGGCCTACAGCAGCCTCTATCAGGAAGGCATCGGCCGCATGAGCAAGGACGGCGCGATCACCATCCTCCAGGGCCGCGCGGTTGGCGGCACCACGCTGATCAACTGGACCTCGAGTTTTCGCACCCCGGAGCCGACCCTCGAACACTGGGCCAAGGAACACAACGTCAAAGGCCACAGCCACGCCGAGATGGCGCCGTGGTTCGAGAAAATGGAACAGCGCCTCGGCGTCGCGCCGTGGATGGTCCCGCCCAATGCCAACAACGACGTGATCCGCAAAGGCTGTGAGCAACTCGGCTACAGCTGGCACGTGATCCCGCGCAACGTACGCGGCTGCTGGAACCTTGGTTACTGCGGCATGGGCTGCCCGACCAACGCCAAGCAATCGATGATGGTCACGACCATTCCGGCGACGCTGGAAAAGGGTGGCGAGCTGCTTTATCTGGCCCGCGCGGAGAAGCTGCTGATCAGCGGCGACAAGGTCACCGGCCTGCAATGCGTGGCGATGGATGAACGCTGCGTCGAACCGACCGGGCGCAAGATCAGCGTCAAGGCGCGGCATTACGTGCTTGCCGGCGGTGGCATCAATAGCCCGGCGCTGCTGCTGCGTTCGGACGCGCCGGATCCGCATAAAAACCTCGGGAAACGCACCTTCCTGCACCCGGTGAACATGTCCGCCGCGCGCTTCGACGAAGTCATCAACCCGTTTTACGGGGCGCCGCAGTCGATCTACTCCGACCATTTCCAATGGAAGGACGGCACCAGCGGGCCGATGGCCTTCAAACTCGAAGTGCCGCCGCTGCATCCGGCACTGGCGGCCACCCTGCTCGGCGGCTTTGGCGCAGAAAGCGCGCAACACATGGCTGACCTGCCACACACCCACGCCATGCTGGCCTTGCTGCGTGATGGTTTTCACCCGGACAGCACGGGTGGCTCCGTCGAATTGCGTGGCGATGGCTCGCCGGTGCTCGACTATCAGGTTTCACCCTACGCCTGGGAAGGCCTGCGCCGGGCCTTTCACGTCATGGCCGAAATCCAGTTTGCCGGCGGCGCAAAATCGGTGATGCCGATGCACGCCGACGCCCGTTACGTAAAAACTTTGGCCGAAGCGCGCACGCTGATCGACGGTTTGAGCCTTGAGCTGTACCGCACTCGGCTGGGCAGCGCTCACGTCATGGGCGGTTGCGCGATGGGCGAAGACCCGAAAAGCGCCGTCACCGACAGTCTCGGACGGCATCATCAACTGGCTAATCTGTCGATCCATGACGGCTCACTGTTCCCCACCAGCATCGGCGCCAACCCGCAGCTGTCGGTGTATGGCCTCACTGCGCAACTGGCGACTTCCCTCGCCGATCGGCTGAGAAACCCGTGAAAAAACCGATTAATCGCCTCGTCTATAGTGCTTTCTTACCCAACAGGCGACTTGGCCGACCGGGACGGCTGCGATACCATCCGACTCCCCAACGGACTCCCGCCAGGACGACGCGATGAACCGAGTGTTGTACCCAGGTACCTTCGACCCTATTACCAAGGGCCATGGCGATCTGGTCGAACGCGCCTCGCGCCTGTTCGATCACGTGATTATTGCGGTCGCTGCCAGCCCGAAGAAAAACCCGCTGTTCCCGCTGGAACAACGGGTCGAACTGGCTCGCGAGGTCACCAAACACCTGCCTAATGTGGAAGTGGTCGGTTTCTCGACACTGCTGGCACATTTCGCCAAAGAGCAGAACGCCAATGTGTTCCTGCGTGGTCTGCGCGCGGTGTCGGACTTCGAATACGAATTTCAGCTGGCCAACATGAATCGCCAGTTGGCCCCGGATGTGGAGAGCCTGTTTCTCACGCCGTCCGAGCGTTATTCGTTCATTTCGTCGACGCTGGTGCGGGAAATTGCCGCGTTGGGCGGCGATATCAGCAAGTTCGTCCACCCGGCCGTGGCTGACGCGCTGACCCTGCGCTTCAAAAAGTAGGCGCTGCCGAAGGCTCGGGCTGCGATCCTGGCTGTTGATTACAGCCCTTGATCGCAGCAGCGTGCACTGCGCGCGCCAATGCGGCACAATTGCGCGCATTGATTTATTGCGCCCGGGCCTGCCGCCCCGGCTGGAGTTAGCATGTCCCTGATCATCACCGACGATTGCATCAACTGCGACGTCTGCGAACCCGAGTGCCCGAACGCCGCCATTTCCCAAGGCGAAGAGATCTACGTGATCGACCCGAACCTGTGCACCCAGTGCGTCGGCCACTACGATGAACCGCAGTGCCAACAGGTTTGCCCGGTGGATTGCATTCCGCTGGACGAAGCGCATCCGGAGACTGAAGAACAGTTGATGGAGAAGTACCGCAAGATCACTGGCAAGGCCTGATTCGACAGTTTTATAGCGATCTCTCGGGCCTCTTCGCGAGCAGGCTCGCTCCCACATTTGAAAAGTATTCCATGTGGGAGCGAGCCTGCTCGCGAAAGGGCTGTCAGCCACACAGCAAAACCCTGATCAGCTCACTCGCGCTGCTCAAACCCCTCCCCGATACACCCCAGGCACCGCACAAAAGCGGCTTTCGCCGGATCCACCACCAACGCCTGCCCCGCATCGCCGATCCCGCCACCCAGTGCGGTAAACGGTAGCGATACGACAAACGCGCCCGCACCGATCACTGTCGCCACCACCAATAAAGGTCGGGCAATCAGCAAATCGCCAAGCATGGCGTAGGCCGGGGGATTCTGGATGGTGTAACGCGGATCGCCGCTGCCATTTTCCGCGGCCTGAACAGCCAGACTGGAACACAGCAGCGCAACAAAGAGGACTTGCAAGGACTTCATGGCACGATCCTTCGGGCTGAACAGTGAGACAACTCACTATAGACCGTAGGACTTTTTCAGCTTTTTGCCTCAGCTCTGACAGCGCGGGCAGAACACACTGGCACGCTGGCCCAGCTTCACTTCACGCAAGCCGGTGCCACAGACCTTGCAGTGTTCACCGCCACGGCCGTAGACAAACAGCTCCTGCTGGAAATAGCCCGGCTGACCGTCACCCCCAATAAAATCACGCAACGTGGTGCCACCACGCTCAATGGCAGCGGCCAGAATGCGTTTGATCTCGATCGCCAGCTTCAGATACCGCCCTCGGGAAATCCCCCCGGCCTCGCGGCGCGGGTCGATCCCGGCAGCGAACAGCGCTTCGGTCGCATAGATATTGCCGACCCCGACCACCACCGCGTTGTCCATGATGAACGGCTTGACCGCCATCGAGCGCCCGCGTGACAGCTGAAACAAACGCTCACCATCGAACAGATCGGTCAGTGGCTCCGGGCCGAGACGGATCAGCAATTCATGATTGAGCGGATCGTTGCTCCACAACATCGCGCCGAACCGTCGCGGATCGGTGTAGCGCAGCGCCAGCCCCGACTCCAGTTCGATATCGACGTGTTCGTGCTTGAGCGCCGGCAGCCCGACCTCAACCAGACGCAAATTACCCGACATGCCCAGATGACTGATCAACGTACCGACCTCGGCGTTGATCAACAGGTACTTGGCGCGACGCTCGACCAACACGATGCGCTGCCCCGACAGGCGCACATCGAGGTCTTCGGGAATCGGCCAGCGCAGGCGCCGATCACGCACGATCACCCGGCTGACGCGCTGGCCTTCCAGGTGCGGGGCAATCCCGCGACGGGTGGTTTCGACTTCCGGCAGTTCAGGCATGGCGTCCTCGAATCAATGCGCGCCGAGGTCGCGGATCGTTTGTTTGAGGGTTTCGAAGTCGTAATCCGACAGCCCTACGTAATCGAGTACCAGCGGGCCGACGGCGTTCCATTCGAAGTCTTCGGTCTGGTTGCCCAGTACGCGATACGACGCGCAAATATGCTCGGCCATCTTCAGGATCGCCAGCAGGTTTTTCAGCTGACTGTTGCGCGACGACTCATCGCTGAAGATCGCCAGGGCATTGTGGTGATTGGCGATGGCCGCGCTGACATGCTCCGGCAGGCGCCACGACTTGGCGGTGTAATAACCGACCACGGCGTGGTTGGTGTTGAACTCGCTGTTTTCGGTGTCGACGACCCGACATTCGGCACTGGCATTGGCGTAAGCCTTTTCCAGAACCGTCATGTAGTTGGGGAAGCGCTGCAGCATCAACGGCACGCCGCAATCGTGGAACAGACCCAAGGCATACGCCTCATCGCCGGCCTGAGTGCCGATACGCTTGGCCAGCGTCAGGCACGTCATCGCCACGTCCTGGGCGGTGTCCCAGAAACGGTTGAGCGTAACGATGGTGTCGTCGTTCATCTCGCCTTTGATCGACTGCGCGTTGATCAGGTTGATGATCGAGCGGCTGCCCAACAGATTCACCGCGCGTTGAATCGAGGTGATCTTGTTGCTCAGACCGTAATACGGCGAGTTGACGATTTTCAGCAACGAGCCGGACAGGCCAGGATCCTGAGCGATCAGCTTGGCGATCACCTCCAGGTCCGGGTCGGGCATGTACTGCTCCATTTGCAGATCCACCATGATCTGCGGTTGCGCCGGCACACTGATGCCTTGCAGCGATTGTTGAATCTGTTCGGTGGTCAGCTCTTGGGACATAAGTACACACTCTGGGACAGGCGGCGATTCTAACCTCTAAAAACCGCGAGACGACACACCAGTGGGCAATTGTCAGGAACTTTCATTCAGGCCACGGCTTCGGAATCTGTAATGCCCGACGGATCACTCCGGTCCTTTACGGCGGCAATCTCCCACAGACTCAGGAGCTTATGATGGCCACTTCCCTCACCGGCAAACGCATCGCCATTTTGGTAACAGATGGTTTCGAACAGGTCGAACTGACCGGTCCCAAGCAGGCACTGGAACAAGCGGGCGCGCAGGTCGACATCCTTTCCGCCGAGGCTGGCCAGGTCAAAGGCTGGAATCACGACAAACCGGCGGACGACTTCAAGGTCGACCAGACATTCCAGAGCGCCAGCAGCGAGCAATACGACGCGATCGTCCTGCCGGGCGGCGTGCAGAACTCCGACACCATCCGCATCGATCAGGATGCCCAGCACCTGGTCAAGACCGGCGCCTCGGCCGGCAAGCCGATTGCGGTGATCTGCCATGGCGGCTGGCTGCTGATTTCCGCGGGGCTGGTCAACGGCAAGACCATGACCAGTTACAAGACCCTCAAGGATGATCTGGTCAATGCCGGGGCCAACTGGGTCGACAAAGAAGTGGTCAAGGACGGTCACCTGATCAGCAGTCGTCAGCCGGATGATATTCCGGCGTTCAATAAAGAGCTGATCGACGCACTGTCGGCGTAGCATTGGGGACCGCATTCGCGAGCAGGCTCGCTCCCACATTGGTCTTGTGTCGGTCACAAGCCCTTTGTGGGAGCGAGCCTGCTCGCGAAGAGGCCATCAGCGTTTCATCGCTCATCAAACCCGGCACAAGTCGCAACACGCTATACTCCCGCTCTTTTTTCCGGAGCGACGTCATGTCCCTGCCTAGCTTGCGCCTCAAAGCCAACGCCGACCGTCGCCTGCGCGCCGGTCACCTGTGGGTCTACAGTAACGAAATCGATGTAGCCGCCACCCCACTGCACGGCTTCAATGCCGGCGACCAGGCCATCCTCGAAGCCGCTGGCGGCAAGCCGCTGGGCATCGTGGCGATGAGCCCGAACAACCTGATCTGCGCCCGCCTGCTGTCGCGCGACATTAAAGTAGCGCTGGACAAATCGCTGCTGGTGCACCGTTTGAACGTGGCCCTGTCGCTGCGCGAGCGCCTGTTCGACAAGCCGTTCTATCGTCTGGTTTACGGTGATTCCGACCTGTTGCCTGGCCTGGTCGTTGACCGTTTCGGCGACATCCTTGTGGTCCAGATCGCCTCGGCGACCATGGAAGCGCATAAAGATGACGTGATCGCAGCACTGACCCAAGTGCTCAAGCCAAGCGGCATTCTGTTCAAGAACGACTCTGCCGCCCGTGACGCCGAAGGCCTCAACCGCTACGTCGAAACCGTGTTCGGCCTGGTGCCGGAGTGGGTGGCGCTGGAAGAGAACGGCGTGAAATTCGAAGCCCCGGTCATTCAGGGTCAGAAAACCGGCTGGTTCTACGACCACCGCATGAACCGCGCCCGCCTGGCGCCATACGCCAAAGGCAAACGCGTCCTCGACCTCTATAGCTACATCGGTGGCTGGGGCGTGCAGGCTGCCGCGTTCGGCGCCAGCGAAGTGTTCTGCGTCGATGCCTCGGCCTTCGCCCTCGACGGCGTTGAGCGCAACGCTGCGCTGAACGGTTTCGCCGACAAGATGACCTGCATCGAAGGCGATGTCTTTGAAGCGCTGAAAGAACTGAAAGCCAGCGAAGAGCGCTTCGACGTGATCGTGGCCGACCCGCCAGCGTTCATCAAACGCAAGAAAGACATGAAAAACGGCGAAGGCGCCTACCGTCGCCTGAACGAGCAAGCCATGCGCCTGCTCAACAAGGACGGCATCCTGGTCAGCGCGTCGTGCTCGATGCACCTGCCGGAAGACGACCTGCAGAACATCCTGCTGACCAGCGCCCGTCACCTGGATCGCAATATCCAGTTGCTGGAGCGTGGCGGTCAGGGCCCGGATCACCCGGTGCACCCGGCGATCGCCGAAACGCGTTACATCAAGAGCATCACCTGCCGCCTGCTGCCCAACAGCTGATTTTGCGGATGACGGGGAGCCAGCAGGCTCCCCGTTTGCTTTGCGCGCCGCGCTGCCGGCGCCCTGCCCCTTCGCTATCGCCCCACACTTCCTACAATTCTTTTCCTGCCGACTTGCAGGATATTTCCTTATATCTTTTGATTACTGAAACTTACCCTACAAGTTTATTTGCAGCCGAAGACTGCTCCGACAAAATTACTGGAATTTTCCTACTTAATATCCGCTTGCCAATAATCCATTACAAACTATTATGAAGTTGTCACCACGAGGTGACTTCAACTATCAATGAACAAGGAGTTCACATCATGAAAAGTATTTCTCTGGAAAGTAAAAAAATCGCAAACCTGGCTTTTCTGGTTGCCCCTAAAGCCCGCTAAGTAAGTCTGGACGCCGGGGAGTGCCGGCAACCCGGTGTCCTTTTGACTTTATCCAGAGTGAAAGCCCCACATGTACATTAATCCTTTTCTATTTATATTGCCCCGTTCACCCGGACAAATTGTATGGAACTATAAAAACCATACACAACACGAACTTGACCTCAACTACACGACTCGTCTTGCACAATTAATCAACAACCCCGAACTTTTTGATAGCCACAATATAATAGACACACAACTATTAAGCGCGGGCATTCTTACCGTTTCAAAAATAGACAATCCGCAATGGGGTTGGGATGAGCTGTCGATGATTTATCACATCGGCACGCAGAACATTCCCTTTGAACATATCCCACAGAATATTCACGAGTGGTCCAGGCAATATCTGGCGCACTGCAATGAAGTATTGGCCACACCAACGCCGGCGGCAGACCGCCCGACGCTTGAAACCGGGCTGCGTATTACCTTGCCCGCACCGTGCGCATTGAGTGACGACAGTCTTGGAAAGGTGCTGCTCCAGCGCAAAACCTGTCGCAGCTATACAGGTGCAGCGATAACGCTGAATGATGTCGGCACCCTGCTCTACCTGTCCCTCGGTTATCTCCATGAACGTGACAACGATCGCGACGACAGCATCGCCCATGGGCTGAGCGCACGGCGCAGCAGTCCTTCCGCAGGTGGCCTGAACGCTTGCGAAGGCTTCCTGCTGGTGCAGAACGTCGAGGGCCTGGAGCAGGGCATCTATGCTTATCATCCGGCCGACCATACCTTGAGCCGGGTCAATCCGTTACCTGAACCCGCGCTGGGCCACCTGCTTGGTGGTCAGCATTTCATCAACAACCTGCCGCTGGGGTTGTTCATCACCGCTCGATTTGACCGGCTCTGGTGGAAGTACGAACACTCGCGGGCCTATCGCATGGCATTCGTCGAGGCCGGCCACCTGTCGCAAACCTTCCAACTGGTCGCCACGGCACTGGGCCTCAATACCTGGCTCACCGGGGCGTTTGCCGACCAGCAGGTCGAAGTCCTCCTCAACCTGGAGGGAAGCGCTGAACAACCGCTGTTCTTTGTTGGCTGTGGGGAGAGCGACGGGCAAGTGATGTGCCACGAAATGCGCGATCTGTTGCGCGAGGGGCAGCCATGACCCTGTCAATTTCGGCACCGGATCAAGCGCCGGAGTCCTGGGCGCTCAAGTTCACTCTGGGAAACTGGGAGAGCCGCGCCTCTGTGCGCAGCAGTACCCATGACTATCTGTTACCCGACGATGTCCCGCTGCAACTGCAAACCCGCCACTGGTTTCCACCGGCGTTTCTGCCGTACCTGGCTCATCCGGCCATCCAGGCGGCGGGGCGCGATGTGTTGCACCGGCTGTCAGCCAACCATCTGGTGCACTTTCTCGATTACACCACCCTCCTCGAACACCGCATCGTCAATCGTGCCGTGGAAGTCATCGTGCACCGGGAACTGCCCATCTACGTGCCTCTGCCGATGAAACACGCGGCGCTGCAGCTCTACACCGACGAGGGTTACCACGCGCTGTTTTCCAATCGTCTCGCTGAGCAGATCGCCAACTTCTATGGAATCACCGGACGTCCGGCCATTCCGCAGCGCATCACCCGCCTGAATGCACTGATTGCTCGCACGCCGGAAAAGAACCGGGCGCTGGCATGGTTTCTGCTGGGCTTCGTCTCGGAAACCATCATTGCCCGGGAGCTGCTGGACGTCTGTCGCGACAGCCTGGTGTCCAGCGTCAACGACATGCTGCGTGACCATCTGGCGGACGAAGCCCGCCACAGTCGTTACTTCGCCGAAGCCTTCCATTACTTCTGGCTGTCGATGAACAGCCGCCAGCGCACGTTTGCGAGCAGAACACTGCTGGAAATCATCGGGACTTTCTTCGAGGCCGACGAACGCTGGCTGCAACAGAGCCTACGAGGAGTCGGCATCGCTGACAGCGACGTGATGGAAATTGTTGGCGGTATGACAACGGTGCACGCCAATCGTGCGCGTGCACGATCAGGTGCCATCGCAACGCTGGACGCACTGCGCAAGGCCGGTTTTTTCGCGCTTCCCCATAACCAGAAACTTTTCGCCAAGGCAGGACTGATCGATGGATAAAGGAAAATCCGTGGCAACCACCCGACAGCGCCGTGGGGCTGTCAGTCTATTGCTGGCCATGGTGCTGCTTGGCGTGTTTCCACTGGATGTTCTGCTTCCTTCCTTTCCGGCGTTGGCGACGCACTTTCGCAGTTCACCGGCAGACATCGCGCTATCCATCAGCCTGTTCGCCGTGGGGATCGCGTTTGCCCAGGTATTGATCGGCCCACTGTCGGACGTAATCGGGCGCAAGGGCTTGTTACTCGCTGGCATGAGCGTATCGATGCTGGGTGCGCTCGGTTGCGTGATGACCTCCGATTACACGTTATTCCTGGTGTTTCGGGTAATGCAGGCCTTGGGCTGTGGATGTTTCGTGCTGTCCCAGGCGCTGGTGCAGGATCTGTTCGACGGTGAGGAGCGCGATCGTTTGCGTATCCTGATGGTCACGGCCACCGGAATTTTTATCTCGGTGTCGCCGCTGGCCGGCACTTTTCTGCAGGCCACACTCGGTTGGCGCGGCAGCTTCTGGGTATTTACCGCGCTATCCGCCATGGTGCTGATCAAGGCGTGGCTGTTTTTATCAAACAGCCGTCCGACTTGCAGTGGCACGCAAATCGGTTTCTTTCAGTCCTACCGGCGCGTGCTGGGGGATTTCGAGTTTGTCGGGTACTGGCTGATTTCAGCGTTTGCCTTCGCCTGCCACTTCTCGTTCATCGTGATTTCACCCCTGATCTTCATGGACCAACTGCAACTCGCGCCTTATGACTTTTCATTGATTCTGCTGATCTACGGTGCCGCTTACGTGGTTGGTGGCATTCTGGCCGCCGTACTGAATAGACGGATCACGCCGGTTCAGCAAATCCTCACCGGGCTGAGTCTGATACTGCTGTCCGGACTGGCGATGCTGTACCTGGCGGCCAATCATGCGCTGGCTCCGGCCACGGTGTTGATCCCGATGCTGATCTGCACGGCGGGCACCACCATTGCACGCCCCGCAGCCACCTCTCGGGCCATGGGCCTGTTTCCTGAAAACGCCGGCACCTCGGCCTCGGCGGGCAGCACGATCATCTTTATCTGTGGCGGACTTATCAGCGCGTTGATCAGCCTCAGTCCGGCCAATCTGCAGTCGACGCTGGGTTACAGCTTTGTGCTGCTGAGTGCGATCGCGCTGCTGCTCAACAACAGGCTCAGCCATCGCGCCAGAAACCTTGAAGCCAATACCGTGGCGCAGACCAACGGTGATTAAACCCGCCGGTCGTCATCCCATACACGCCGTCGGCACTGGAACAGCGCTTTGCGCCATTCCCTCCAGACGCCAGCGGTGTAGAATCGGCTGATTCATCGCCATTCATCCCCCGGCGGGTTTATGAGCTCAGGCTGAGACCAGCGGCGATCCCGCAACGTCATCGGCAACTTCACGAACACCCGGCCATTTCCGAGTGTTCCAGACGTCAATAGAAGCTCACTCCCCTTTTGCACCTGATTAGTAAGTGATTAGCCGCCCGGAGTGCTCCATGCCAGATTACCGCTCGAAAACATCCACCCACGGCCGCAACATGGCCGGCGCCCGCGCACTGTGGCGCGCTACGGGGATGAAAGATGACGACTTCAAAAAGCCGATCATCGCCATTGCCAACTCGTTTACCCAGTTCGTACCGGGCCACGTGCACCTGAAGGATCTGGGCCAACTGGTCGCCCGTGAAATCGAACGCGCCGGCGGTGTAGCGAAAGAATTCAACACCATCGCCGTGGATGACGGCATCGCCATGGGCCACGACGGCATGCTGTATTCGCTGCCGAGCCGCGAGATCATCGCCGACTCCGTCGAGTACATGGTCAACGCCCACTGCGCCGACGCCATCGTCTGCATCTCCAACTGCGACAAGATCACCCCGGGCATGCTGATGGCTGCCTTGCGCCTGAACATTCCGGTGATCTTCGTATCCGGCGGCCCGATGGAAGCCGGCAAAACCAAACTCGCATCCCACGGCCTCGACCTCGTCGACGCCATGGTGATCGCCGCCGACGAAAGCGCTTCTGACGAGAAAGTTGCTGAGTACGAGCGCAGCGCCTGCCCGACCTGCGGTTCGTGCTCCGGCATGTTCACCGCCAACTCGATGAACTGCCTGACCGAAGCACTGGGCCTGGCATTGCCGGGCAACGGTTCCACTCTGGCCACCCACAGCGACCGCGAACAACTGTTTCTGCAGGCCGGCCGTACCATCGTCGAACTGTGCAAACGCTACTACGGCGAGAACGACGAATCGGTATTGCCGCGCAACATCGCCAACTTCAAGGCGTTCGAGAACGCGATGATGCTCGACATCGCCATGGGCGGTTCGACCAACACCATCCTGCACTTGCTCGCGGCCGCTCAGGAAGCCGAAATCGATTTCGACCTGCGCGACATCGATCGTCTCTCGCGCAGCGTTCCACAGCTGTGCAAAGTCGCGCCGAACATCCAGAAGTACCACATGGAAGACGTGCACCGCGCCGGCGGTATCTTCAGCATTCTCGGTTCGCTGGCCCGTGTCGGTCTGCTGCACACCGATCTGCCGACCGTGCACAGCCGCAGCATGGAAGAAGCCATCGCCAAGTGGGACATCACCCAGACCACCGATGAAGCGGTGCATCACTTCTTCAAGGCCGGCCCTGCCGGTATCCCGACGCAGACGGCGTTCAGCCAGTCGACCCGTTGGGAAACCCTGGATGACGACCGTGAAAACGGCTGCATCCGCAGCTTCGAACACGCCTATTCGCAAGAAGGTGGCCTGGCCGTGCTGTACGGCAACATCGCCCTCGACGGCTGTGTGGTGAAAACCGCCGGTGTCGACGAATCGATCCACGTCTTCGAAGGCAACGCGAAGATCTTCGAAAGCCAGGACAGCGCGGTACGCGGCATCCTCGCTGACGAAGTGAAGGCAGGCGACATCGTCATCATTCGCTACGAAGGCCCGAAAGGCGGCCCGGGCATGCAGGAAATGCTCTACCCGACGTCGTACCTGAAATCCAAAGGCCTGGGCAAAGCCTGCGCCTTGCTCACCGACGGCCGTTTCTCCGGCGGTACTTCCGGTCTGTCCATCGGTCACGCTTCACCAGAAGCAGCCGCCGGCGGTGCGATCGGTCTGGTGCAGGATGGCGACAAAGTGCTGATCGACATCCCGAACCGCTCGATCAACCTGTTGGTCAGCGACGAGGAACTGGCGGCACGCCGCGCCGAGCAGGACAAGAAAGGCTGGAAACCGGTCGAGATTCGCCCGCGTAAAGTGACCACCGCCCTCAAGGCCTACGCCCTGCTGGCGACCAGTGCCGACAAAGGTGCTGTGCGTAACAAAGCGATGCTCGACGGGCTGTAAGCATCAAATCGCAGCAATAAAAATGCCCCGCCAAGTGCGGGGCATTTTTTTGTTTGAAGAATGAAAACCCGATCCCTGTAGGAGCTGCCGAAGGCTGCGATCTTTTGATCTTGCCCTTAAAACAAGATCAAAAAATCGCAGCCTTCGGCAGCTCCTACAGGGGATTATTGGATTTCTTCTGGTTTGACGATCACCCAGTTCTTGTCCGCCGTCACCGGCAACCCTTCCTTGGCCTGCGCCGCTGCGTGCTTGGCCATCATGCCGTTCAACTGCGTCATGTACTTGTCCTTGCGGTTGATCCACAAGTGAATCCCGCCCTTGGCCACGTCAACATCGTGGAACAGCATATAACCGTCGCTGGTCGGCGTATCGCCACCGACCAATACCGGTTTTTTCCACTCATCGATATAAGTGAGGATCGCCGCGTGCTTGCCGGCCATCCAGGTGGCCGGGGTCCACAGATATGGCGTCAACTCCAGGCCGAGGTTGGCCTTCTCGTCATATTTACCGGCGGTGATCTGCTTGCGCGCGGTGGTCAGTTCGTTGGTCTCGCGGTTCTTCAGCAGGGTGGTCACGCCAATGACGTTCTGCGGTTTGACGTTGTAGCCATACTTCGGATCCGCCGCGACCATGCGCACCAGCTCTTCAGAGGCAGCGGTCATCACGTAGACCTCGATGCCGTTCTCCATCAGCTTGTTGTACAGCTCTTGCTGGCCGGTGAAGATCTTCGGCGGATTGACGTCGAGCTTCTTCACCACATCGCCTTCGTAATAAGTCGCCGGCACCGGTTTGCCCGAGGCCATCAGCTCATCGACGTAGCCTTTGAGTTCCTTGAGAGTGAAGCCGGAGAACACCTGCGCCACCCACGGGTAGCAGACCATGTCGTCGACTTCGCAGAGGCGATAGTAGTAACTGAACAGGCTTTCCTTGTGGTCGGCGGTGTCCTTGAACGGCATCAGTTTCAGGGAAGGATCGAGTTTGTCGCGGGTGATCAGGCCCTTGTTTTCCATGAACGGCAACAAGGACTCTTCGAGGTCGTAGCGGTAACTGGTGTTGTCCATGTCGAACACCGCGTAGTTACCCTTGTTGGCGTTGGCCGCGATCATCGCGTCCAGCGCCTTGGCCTGATCGGCCGGCCAGTGTTTCAGGTCAGTAGCGAACGCCTGAGTGGCCAGGCCCATGCCCACTGTCAGCGCGACAGCCAGAAATTTCGGTGCGAACTTCATAAGCCTCTTCTCCCTGATTCAAAGAGATCGACGCTAACAAATTAGTGTGACAGTCCTCGTCTGTCAGCGACCGCCCGCGTCCCTATTGCGCCAGATGCATTGCCGAGAGCGACACGGGCTTATTCCAAAAACGACGGACACCCTAAGATTTTGGTATTAAATCATTGCAAATCAAGCTGTTAGGCTTGCCGGTTCGCAGCAGCCCCGGAAGGCTGTTGGCACAGTCTTTCCTGGAGATCTCATGAATCTACCGTTGATTCTCAACCTACTGGTGTTCCTCGCCCTGCTCTTCGGTCTGGCACAAACCCGCCACACCACGTGGAGCCTGGCGAAAAAAGTCCTGCTCGCGCTGGTGCTCGGTGTTGCGTTCGGCGTGGCCCTGCACACCGTTTACGGTGCTGGCAACCCAGTGCTGAAAGCGTCGATCGGCTGGTTCGATCTGGTCGGCAACGGCTACGTGCAGTTGCTGCAAATGATCGTTATCCCGCTGGTGTTCGCCTCGATCCTCAGCGCCGTGGCGCGTCTGCACAACGCTTCGTCGCTGGGCAAGATCAGCTTCCTGACCATCGGCACCCTGCTGTTCACCACCGCGATCGCGGCGCTGATCGGCATAGGCCTGACCAACCTGTTCGGCCTCACCGCCGAAGGTCTGGTCGCCGGCACCCAGGAAATGGCCCGTCTGCAAACCATTCAGTCTGACTATGCCGGCAAGGTCGCCGACCTTAATGTGCCGCAACTGCTGCTGTCGTTCATCCCGCAGAACCCGTTCGCCGATCTGGCGCGGGCCAAGCCGACCTCGATCATCAGCGTGGTGATTTTCGCCGCATTCCTCGGGGTTGCCGCGCTGCAACTGCTCAAGGATGACGTCGACAAAGGTCAGAAAGTGATCAACGCCATCGACACCCTGCAAGCCTGGGTGATGCGTCTGGTGCGCCTGGTGATGAAACTGACCCCGTACGGCGTGCTGGCGCTGATGACTAAAGTGGTCGCCGGTTCCAACCTGCAAGACATCATCAAGCTCGGCAGTTTCGTCGTGGTGTCGTACCTCGGTCTGGGCCTGATGTTCGTGGTGCACGGCTTGCTGGTATCGGCGGCCGGGATCAATCCGCTGCGTTTCTTCCGCAAGATCTGGCCGGTGCTGACGTTCGCGTTCACCAGCCGCTCCAGTGCCGCAAGCATTCCGCTGAGCATTGAAGCGCAGACTCGTCGTCTGGGGATTCCGCAGTCGGTGGCCAGTTTCGCCGCGTCGTTCGGTGCGACCATCGGCCAGAACGGTTGCGCCGGTCTGTACCCGGCGATGTTGGCGGTGATGGTTGCGCCGACCGTTGGCATCAACCCGCTGGATCCGCTGTGGATCGCGACGCTGGTGGCGATTGTGACGCTGAGTTCGGCGGGCGTGGCGGGTGTTGGTGGCGGCGCGACCTTCGCGGCGCTGATCGTGCTGCCGGCGATGGGCTTGCCGGTGTCGCTGGTGGCGCTGCTGATTTCAGTTGAGCCGCTGATCGATATGGGGCGCACGGCGTTGAACGTGAGTGGTTCGATCACTGCTGGCGCGATTACCAGTCAGGTGATGCAGCAGACTGATAAAGAACTGCTGGATGCTGATGAGCATGCGGAGTTGGCTCAAGCGTGATGTAAAGCAAGATCAAAAGATCGCAGCCTTCGGCAGCTCCTACAGGGAACGCGGATACCGTGTAGGAGCTGCCGCAGGCTGCGATCTTTTAAGCTTTTTCCCAGACTTCGAAGTTGTACGCGGGTTTATCACCTTCAGCCGGATTCGGCAGATTCGACACCAGTTTCCACTGCTCCAAATCAAACTCCGGAAACCACGCATCCCCTTCCGGGCTCAGCGCCACGCGAGTCAGATACAGACGATCCGCCTGCGCCAGCCCTTGCGCGTACAACTGCGCGCCGCCAATCAGCATCAGCTCATCGACGCCCTGTTCCTTCGCCCATTCCTCGGCGCGAACCACGGCTGCTTCCAGCGATGGATAAACCTCGGCACCTTCGAGCACCAGATCGGCCTGACGGCTGACCACAATGTTCAGGCGCCCCGGCAATGGCCGACCGAGCGAATCCCAGGTCTTGCGGCCCATGATGATCGGCTTGCCCAAGGTCGTCGCCTTGAAGTATTTGAAGTCCCCCGGCAGGTGCCAGGGCATGCTGTTGTCGACGCCGATCACGCGGTTTTCACCGAGGGCTGCGATCAGGCTGAGGGGGAGTGATTTAGTCATGCCGGCGAGGATACCAGAGCCGCGCTTACCCCGATAAGCGCCACAGCGGTTATGCTCAGCGCTCAATTGAGCGACGGGACCCCGCGTGACTGAACTGACTCCACTGCAAAACCTCTGGCTGACCGAGACCGTGCGCCTGCGCGAAGAACACGCAGGCCCACTGGATGATCTGGAAGCCAATCGTCTGGCCCGCACCGCCGGCGGTGATCTGCCGAGCCGTATTCAGCGCCGCGCTTTATGGCTGGCCGAACGCGACGGGCTGACTGCCGCCCTCAAACACTGGCTGCAAGGCGCGCGTCTGGCACTGCTATTGATGGTGCTGCTGGCCTGCGTCACCGGGGCTGGCATGGCATTTTCTGCGCTCGGCGACGGTACGCGAGCGGTGAACATTTTCTGGGCGCTGGGCACGTTGCTCGGGGTCAATCTGATCCTGCTGCTGAGCTGGGCATTCGGCCTGCTATTCGCTGGCGAACACGCGGCAGCACTCGGCCGCCTGTGGCTATGGCTCAGCGAAAAATTTGCCCGGGACGCCAAAGCCGCGCAATTACCCCCCGCATTGCTGGTCTTGCTGCAACGCCACAAACTCAATCGCTGGGCGATTGGCTCACTGGTCAATGGCCTGTGGCTGCTGATCATGTTCAGCGCGCTGAGCATGCTGATATTGATGATGGCCACTCGGCAATATGACTTCATCTGGGAAAGCACGTTGCTGGGCGCTGACTTCTTCGCAGCACTGACTGATGCGTTGACGGTTATTCCCCATGCACTGGGCTGGAGTGCGCCGAGCGTGGACATGATTCGCGTAACGCTGGACACCGATTACAACCGCGTCCTGGTTCGCCAGATGTGGGCGATATGGCTGGTCGGCGCGGTGCTGATCTATGGCGTGCTACCCCGTCTGCTGCTGATGCTGTTCTGCCGTTGGCGCTGGAAGCGTGGACGTGATCGATTGCGTCTGGAGCTGAACCTGCCCGGCTACGCGCAATTGCGCGAACGACTGATGCCGACCAGCGAGCGCCTTGGCGTCAACGATCCGGAGCCGGCGCAGTTGCATCGCGTCGAAAGCAGCGTCGGCGAACTCGCCAGCGAAGGTGCGTTGCTGGTGGCCATCGAACTCGACGAACAACGCCCATGGCCGCCTGCATTGCCGAAAAACGTCAGCAACGCCGGCATCCTCGACAGTCGCGAATCACGCCACAAACTCCTCGAACAACTCAGCCGCTTCCCGCCGGCACGTCTGGCGATTGCCTGCGACCCACGGCGCTCGCCGGATCGCGGCAGCCTCGCCTTGATCGCCGAACTGGCGCGCAGTGCGGGCGAGACTCGCGTGTGGCTGCTGCAAGCGCCGCCGGGTGAAGCACTGGATGCCGAGCGCCTCGGCGACTGGCACGTCGCACTGCAACAACTTGACTTGAAGTTCGCCGATTGCGCGCCGTTGAACTGGCTGGAGACTGGCCATGACTGATGCCTGGAAAGCGCCGCTGAAACTCGCGGTGGTCGGCCACACCAACGTCGGCAAAACCTCGTTGTTGCGCACGCTGACCCGCGATGTCGGCTTCGGCGAAGTCTCGCATCGCCCGAGCACTACGCGGCATGTCGAAGGCGCACGTTTATCGGTGGACGGCGAACCGTTGCTCGACCTCTACGATACGCCGGGGCTGGAAGACGCCATTGCCCTGCTGGATTTTCTCGAACGCTTGGAACGTCCCGGCGAACGCCTTGATGGCCCGGCGCGACTGGCGCGGTTTCTCGACGGCAGCGAGGCGCGTCAGCGCTTTGAGCAGGAGGCCAAAGTGCTGCGGCAACTGCTCGCCTCCGACGCCGGTTTATACGTGATCGACGCGCGCGAACCGGTGCTGGCCAAGTATCGCGATGAACTGGAAGTGCTCGCCAGTTGCGGCAAACCGCTGCTGCCGGTGCTGAATTTCGTCAGCAGCGCCAATCATCGCGAGCCGGATTGGCGTGAAGCGTTGGCGCGGCTTGGGCTGCATGCACTGGTGCGTTTCGACAGTGTGGCGCCGCCCGAGGATGGTGAGCGACGGCTGTATGAAAGCCTTGCGCTGCTGCTGGAAAATGCCCGGCCACAATTGGAGCGACTGATTGCCGATCAACAGGCTCAGCGCCTGGCGCGGCAGCAAAGTGCGGCGCGGTTGATTGCTGAATTGTTGATCGACTGCGCCGCGTGTCGGCGCAGTGTGGTCAGCGAGGCGGCGCAGGAACAGCAAGCCATCAGCGAATTGCGCAAAGCCGTGCGCCAGCGCGAGCAGAAGTGTGTCGAGGCGCTGCTCAAGCTGTATGCGTTCCGGCCACAGGATGCGGCGGCGAGTGATTTGCCGTTGCTCGATGGACGTTGGGGTGATGATCTATTCAATCCGGAAACCTTGAAGCAGCTCGGCGTACGGGTTGGCGGTGGGATTGCGGCAGGCGCGGCGGCCGGGGCTGGTGTGGATTTGCTGGTTGGCGGGATTACCCTTGGTGCGGCGGCGCTGGCGGGGGCAATTGCTGGCGGTGCGCTGCAAACGGCGCGCAGTTATGGCAGTCGCTTGCTTGGCAAGATCAAGGGGCAGCGCGAACTGACGGTGGATGACGGGGTGTTGCGACTGTTGGCGTTGCGCCAGCGGCAGTTGGTGTTGGCGCTGGATCAGCGTGGGCATGCGGCGATGGATGCGGTTCAGGTGGCCACGCCACAGGACAAAACCTGGCGTGAGGGCAAGTTGCCGGAAGCGCTGAACAAGGCGCGGGCGCATCCGCAGTGGTCATCGCTGAATCCGCAGGCGAAGTTGAATCAGGCGGAAAGGCAGGAGCAGATTGAGGCGTTGGTTGCTCGGGTGCTTGAGCTTTAGATCGCTACCCCCTCACCCCAGCCCTCTCCCCCAAGGGGTAGAGGGGGAAGGGAGCAGATCTTCTAGCTTTTCATAACCTGAGTTCGACTGGATATTTCAGGTCGATGTATCACCTGAGAACAACACCGTAGGCCCCCTCTCCCTCCGGGAGAGGGCTGGGCGGGCGGCGATCCGATGAGGGTTGCAATCACCCGGCCGACAACAAAACTTCAGCCTTGCGCTTGAGCACCGCCAGATCAATCACCGGCACCGCCCTCTCCTTGGCCAACTCATCCCACTGGCGCATCCGCAGGCTGACCGCACACAACGGATCCCGCTCAAACACGTCCGCTTCAGCCTCGGTCATCACCCCGCCCTGATATTCCAGCGTCCGCCGGCTCGCCTCACTCAGCCGATCAAAATACCCAGGCTCACGCAGTGTCAGATACCGCTTGGCCTGCACGTGATACTCCACCAGCCGCGCCATGCGCTCGCTGAAACCGGCCTCACGCAAATAATCCGCGCCCAGCCGTTCATGACTGACCACGCCATAACCGCCCATGTTCTCCGCGCCCTCGGCACACAAATGACCGATGTCATGAAAGAACGCCGCCAGCACCACTTCGTCATCGAAGCCTTCGGCGATCGCCAGTTCGGCGGTCTGGGACATGTGTTCGATCTGCGACACCGGTTCGCCGATGTAATCACTGGTGCCAAAGCGTTCGTACAGCCCGAATACCCGCGCGACGACTTGCTCGTGAGCTGTCATTCAATTTCCTCCAGCAACTGCGCAACATTGCGCTCGGCCAGCGCCGGGCCGACGCTCATGCCGACACCGGTGTGCATCAGCGCCACACTCAACCCCGCTGCCGGGCGCAGCAACGAAAACGGCCCCGGCCCCCGGGAACCATAGACGCCCTGCCAGCGCTCGACCACTTGCACCTTGCAGCCCAGCGTCTGCTCGGCCAGTTCAAGCATCCAGTTATCCACTTGCTCGGCGTTGAACGGTGAAGGGTCGCTGCCGTAATGGTGCGAGTCGCCGATGATCAGTTCGCCGTAGGGCGTCGGGCTGATCAACAGGTGGATGCCGTTGTCGTGCAGGTGCGGTTGTTCACGCAGGATCTGCGCCTGCACCGCCGCTGCTTCCGGCAGATCGGCGAAAGCGCCGTAGTGCACGCAACTCAAACCGGTGAGCAAGGCGTGTTGCAGATTCAGATCGATCTGCGGTTTGGCGCGGAGCATTTGCAGACGGCAGATTTGCGGATTGAGCGCGGCAATCGGCTCGGCGAGGAGAGTCTGATAATCGTGACCGGAGCAAACAATGATCTGCTTGGCGGTAAAACTGCCGGCGGTGCTGTGCAGGTGTCCGGGTTCGACGTCGCGTACCAGCGTGGAGAAGTGGAACTCGACACCGAGGTCGCGGCGCAGGTAGTCGATCAGCGCCGGGATTGCTTCACGCGAGTAAAGCTGTTGATCGTCGATGCCATGGAGAGCTGCGCGGTGGTGGCTGAACTGGCCGTGATACAGATCGCGCAAGGCCGCGCCGCGCAGCAACTGGATGTTGTAACCGTGCTCCACGGCGCGACCGTTGCAGAACACTTCCAGCAAGTGTTCTTCAACTTCAGTGCGAGCGAACAGGTACGAGCCGTTACGCTTGATCTGCAAGCCCGCGAGCTGCGCCCAGTCGCCCCATATCTCGCGGCTGGCCTTGGCCAGTTCGAGCATTGGGCCGGGTGGTTGGCCAGTGACCAGCGCCTGGCCGAAGTTGCGCACCGAAGCGCCGAGGGGCGTGGCAGTGCGTTCGAAGACGGCGACTTTGAGACCGCGTTTGGCGGCGGCGAAGGCGTGGGACAGGCCGAGGATGCCGGCGCCGACGATGAGCAGGTCTTTGTGTTGTGTCATTTAGAGGTGCTCTGAATGAAGGATAGCCATCGCTGGCAAGCCAGCTCCCACAGGGTTTTATGGTGAACACTGATGGCGGGAACACCTTGAAACCTGTGGGAGCTGGCTTGCCAGCGATGAGGCCCTGTCAGTCGATAAAGATCTTACTTGGCCGCCACTTTCTCGGACTTGCCGTCATAACGTTTGCGCCACTCGGTCAAAATCTCGTCGCGATTCTTCGAGGCCCAGGCAAAGTCGTTCTTGATCAGACGCTGCTCGTAATCCGCCGGCAATTCGGTCTGCGGCTTGGCGATCCCCGGTTGCGCGAGCACGGCGAAGTTCTCCTTGTACAGATCCATCGCCTCGGCACTCGCCGAGAAGTCAGCCAGTTTCTTCGCCGCTTCTTCATGCGGCGTGCCTTTGATCACGGCAGTCGCTTCGATCTCCCAGCCCAGACCTTCCTTCGGCAGAATGATGTCCAGCGGCGCGCCCTGGCGCTTCAACTGTACGGCTGGATATTCAAAGGAAATGCCGATCGGAAATTCCCCAGCCGCCGCCAGTTTGCAAGGCTTGGAACCGGAGTGAACGTACTGACCAATGTTCTGGTGCAGGCCGTCCATGTAAGCCCAGCCCTGTTTCTCGCCGAAGGTTTGCAGCCAGGCGCTGACGTCGAGGAAACCAGTGCCGGACGAGGCCGGGTTAGGCATGACGATCTTGCCCTTGTACTCAGGTTTGGTCAGATCCTGCCAGCTCACGGGTTTGGTCAGGCCCTGCTTCTCGGCTTCGACGGTGTTGAAGCAAATCGTTGCCGCCCAGACGTCCATGCCGACCCAGGCGGGCGGGTTGGCGGCGTCGCGGTAGTTCGCGCCGATCTTGCCGAGGTCCTTCGGCGCATAGCTTTGCAGCATGCCTTGCTGATCGAGGATCGCCAGGCTCGAAGCAGCCAGGCCCCACACCGCGTCAGCCTGTGGACGGGCCTTTTCGGCGAGCAGTTTGGCGGTGATGATCCCGGTGGAATCGCGCACCCATTTGATCTCGACGTCCGGGTTGGCCTTTTCGAACGCTTCTTTATAGGACTTCAGTTGTTCGGCTTCGAGGGCGGTGTACACCGTCAACTCGGTTTTTGCCGCGAAGGCATTCAGGCTGAAAGTAGCGAGCACAGCAGCGGCCAGGGCCATAGGCTTGAACATGATCGTTTTCCTGTAGGTGAGTTGAATCAGTGACCGGGCGCGGTTTGCCGCCAGGCTTGAGAACGGCGCAGCAAGCCGCGCGAAGCCCACGCCAGCAGCAAGGACACGCCCGCCGAGGTGAACAGAATCAGGGTCGACATCGCCGCCGCGCCGCCGACGTTGCCGGCGTCATCCATGTTCAGCACCGCCACCGCCGCGAGGATGGTGTCGGGGCTGTAGAGGAAGATCGCCGCCGACACGGTGGTCATCGCCGAGACGAACAGGTAGCGCACGATGTCGAGCAGCGCCGGCAGGCAGATCGGCACGGTGACGCGCAGGTAATGCCGGTATAGCGGCGCCTTGAGCGACAGCGCAGCCGCTTCGAACTCGGCGTCGAGTTGGCGCAACGCGGTGGTAGCGGTCATTTGGGCGGTGGTCAGGTAGTGCGCAATGGTGCAGACGATCAGCAGCGTCATCGTCCCGTAGAGCACGTGCAGCGGGTTGCCAGTGAGGTTGAAGAAGAAGACGTAACCCAAGCCGAGCACCAGCCCCGGCACCGCCATCGGCACGAAACTGAGCATGCGCAACGCCAGGTTGAGGCCGCGCTGGCTGCGGGTTTTCTCCATCAGGTAAGCGCCGGTGAAAATCAGCACGCTGCCGATCAGTGCCGTGCCCAACGCCATTTTCAAACTGTTGCTGTAGGCCAGCCAGCCACCGCCGGCGGTTTCGTTGAACTGGTAATGGTTGAGCGACAGCGACAGGTTGTACGGCCAGAACTTCACCAGCGAGGAAAACACCGCCATGCCGAACACCAGAATCAACGCGGCGCTGATCAGCAAGACAATCGCCAGATAACAGCCATCGCGCACTTTCGACGGCGCCGGTTTGAACACCTGCGCCCGACCGCTCATGGAATCACCGTGACGCCGACGCAGCCATGCATCGACGCCAAAGCTGAACAGCGCCGGCAGCAACAGCACCATGCCGATCAACGCGCCGCGACCGAATTGTTGTTGGCCGACCACGGCTTTGTAGGCCTCCAGCGCCAGCACTTGATAGTCGCCACCGACCACCACCGGCACGCCGAAATCGGTGATGGTCAGGGTGAACACCAGACAGAACGCGGCAAACACAGCCTGGCGTGTGGCCGGCCAGGTGATGCTGCGGAACGCCTTCGCCGGACTGGCGCCCATGCTCGACGCTGCATCGAACAGTCGCGCATCGGCCAGCGACAACGCCGAGAGCAGAATCATCAACGCATGCGGGAAGGTGTAAATCACCTCACCCAGCACAATCCCCCAGAACCCGTAGATGTTGTCCGAGAGCAACCCGCGCAACATGCCCTGGTTACCGAACAGATAGACCAGTGCAATCCCCGGCAGCATCGACGGCGCCATCAGCGGCAGCAGGGAAATACCGCGCCAGATGCCTTTGGCCGGAATCAGCGTGCGTTGCAGCGCATAGGCAAACAGGTAAGCCAGCGGTACGACGATGGCCGCGACGCTGAGGGACACTTTCAGGCTGTTGCCGAGCAGCCAGTGGAAATTCTCGCTGGTCACCAACTCCTTCGCCGCGACCCAGCCACCGCCCTGCCCGGCCTCACTGCTGAAGCCACGCCAGAAGATCGCCAGCAACGGCAGCAATACCGCGACGCCGAGTAACAGCAGCAAGAGCACTTTGCCGCCGACGACAAAAATGCGATCGCCAATCTCGGCTTTCGAAGTCTGGCGCACCTGCTTGTGCGGTAGCGGCAGCGCGAGGTTGCTGTTCATCAGGCAAACACCTGCAAGCTGCGCGGCGGCAAGGCGACCATGATTTGCTGGGCGCCGAGGCGCGGCATGGCTTCCGGGGCGAGTTCGGCGAGCAAGGCGTGGCCGGGCAACTGATCGAGTTCGAAGCTCATGCGGCAGCGATTGCCGAGAAAGGTGATCTCGCGGACTTTGGCCGGGAACAGGTTTTCTTCGTGCACCGGTGGATTGACGTTGATCGCTTCCGGGCGGCAAAACAAACGGCCCGAGGCGCGCTGAATGCTGCCATCGCTGAGGCGCAGATTCATCCCGCCGACCTGCGCGTGAGTGTCGCTGCTGCGCTGGAACGGCAGCCAGTTGCCCTGGCCGACAAACTCGGCCACGAACGGCGTGGCTGGGCGGTTGTAGATTTCCTGCGGGGTGGCGTACTGCTCGACGCGGCCGTTGTTCATCACCGCGATACGGTCGGCCATCAGCATGGCTTCGTCCTGATTGTGCGTGACCATCAGTGTGGTGATGCCGAGGTTGCGCTGCAGTTGCCGCAGCTCGGTGCACAGATGCTCGCGGACGCGGGCGTCGAGGGCGGACATTGGTTCATCGAGCAACAGCAGCGACGGTGCCGGCGCCAGAGCGCGGGCCAGCGCCACGCGTTGCTGTTGGCCGCCGGACAATTGGCCGGGGTACTTTTTCTCGCTGCCAGTGAGGCCGACCAGTTCCAGCATCTGTCCGACGCGCTGGCGCACTTCATCGCGACCGCTGCCGGCAAGGCCGTAGGCAATATTCGCCTCTACGCTCAGATTGGGGAACAGTGCGTAGGACTGGAACAGAATCCCGTAGTCGCGGGCTTGTGGGGCGAGGTGCGAGACGTCGCGGTCACCGAGGTACAGCTCGCCGCTGTCCTGTTTTTCCAGCCCGGCGATGCAGCGCAGCAAGGTGGTCTTACCGCAGCCCGAAGGGCCAAGCAGGCACACCAGTTCACCGGCGGCGACGTCGAGGGAGACGTTATCCAGCGCAGTGAACGCGCCGAAGCGTTTCTGCACGCCGCGCACTTTCATGGGTGCGCCGGGGTTGGTCAGGGCAGTTGCGATGGCAGGATTCATGGACAGACCTCATCAAGCAGATGGGGCCAATCCTAGAGTTGTAATGCGTCCGTCATGTGGCAGTGAGGCAAAAACTGGTGATAGTGGTATTCGGGGATTTTGGTTGGAGATCAAAAGATCGCAGCCTTCGGCAGCTCCTACATTGGAATGCGTCCCCCTGTAGGAGCTGCCGAGGGCTGCGATCTTTTGATCTTCAAGCCGGGGACATTTCCTGTGCCAAGCCGAGGAACGCCGCCGGCAACCGCGCGCCCTTCCTTTCTTTGAGGCAATACAGATATTCAGGAATCTGCGGCGCATTCTCGATCGTCAGCACGCGCAACTGCGGATCATGCGGCACTTCCTGCCGGGCAATGATGCTGATGCCGATATTGCGCAATACCGCCTCACGAATCGACTCACGGCTGCCAATCTCCAGCAACGGCCCGAAGCTCACCCCGGCACTCGCGAGCAACTCTTCCGTCAGCCGCCGCGTGGTTGAACCGGATTCACGCATCAACAACGTATGCCCGGCCAGCGCACTCAACGCGACATGCTCCTGCGTCGCCAGCGGATGATTGCGATGCACCGCCAGCACCAGCGGATCAGTGCCCAACACCCGACGAATCAAGCGCGCGTCATCGAGCAATTGCGACGACGCGGCGATGTCCACGCGGTAATCCTCCAGCGCTTCCAGCACTTGCTGCGAGTTACCGATTTCCACCGACACTTCCACTTGCGGCAGACGCTCGCGAAAGGTCTTCACCAGATCGAGGATGTAATACGGCGCCGTCGCCGCGATGCGCAAAGTGCCCTGCACCTGACCGCTGTTGCGCAGGAAAAACTCGATGTCGGCCTCCTGCTGCAGCAGCGTCTTGACCATCGGCAGCAATCGCGCGCCTTCGTCGCTGACGCTCAGACGCCGGCCGCCACGGTAGAACAGCTCCACCGAATACTGACTTTCCAGATTGCGGATCTGCGTGGTCACGGTCGGTTGGCTGAGGCCGAGTTTTTTCGCCGCCAGCGTAATGCTGCCCAGACGGGCGACCATGTAAAACGCTTTCAGCTCGGCACTCAGCACAACCTTTCCTCACTCTATTTGCGCAGCAGGCGCAAACCGTTGAACACCACCAACAGGCTCACGCCCATGTCAGCGAACACCGCCATCCACATCGTGGCGAGTCCGGCGAAGGTTACCGCAAGAAAGATAGCCTTGATCACCAGAGCCAGGGCGATGTTCTGTTTCAGGATGCTCGCGGTGTTGCGCGACAGGCTGATGAACGCCGGGATCTTGCGCAGATCATCGTCCATCAGGGCGACATCGGCGGTTTCAATCGCGGTGTCGGTGCCGGCAGCGGCCATGGCGAAACCGATCTCGGCGCGGGCCAGTGCCGGGGCATCGTTGATGCCGTCGCCGACCATGCCGACGCGATGACCTTTACCGTAAAGCTCCTCGATGGCTTGCAGTTTGTCGGTCGGCAGCAAGTCGCCACGGGCCTCGTCGATGCCAACCTGCGCGGCAATCGCTTGGGCGGTGTGAACGTTGTCGCCGGTGAGCATCAGGGTTTTCACCCCGAGTTCGTGGAGCTGACGGATTGCTTCGCGACTGGTTTCCTTGACGGTATCCGCCACCGCGAACAGTGCCAGCGGGCCGGAATTGTCGAGCAGCAGCACCACGGATTTGCCCTGTTTCTCCAGCGCGAAGAGTTTTTCTTCCAGTGCCGGCGAGCACAGGCCCAACTCTTCGACCAAGCGATGGTTGCCCAAGTGGTAGGTCTGGCCGTTGATCTCGCCTTTGACGCCACGCCCGCCCAACGCTTCGAAGTTATCCACAATCAGCGCGGCGAAGTTTTTATCCACAGCGGCGTTGGCGATGGCCAGCGACACCGGGTGATCGGAGCGTCCGGCCAACGCAGCAGCGATAGCCGGCGCGGAGGCATCGGCGGTTGGGTCCAGCGACAGGTAATCGGTCTGCACCGGTTTGCCGTGGGTGATCGTGCCGGTTTTATCCAGCGCCAGATAATCGAGCTTGAAACCGCCCTCGAGGTACACGCCGCCCTTGACCAGAATGCCTTTGCGCGCCGCTGCCGCGAGGCCGCTGACGATGGTCACCGGGGTGGAAATCACCAGTGCACATGGGCACGCGACCACCAGCAACACCAGCGCGCGGTAGATCCAGTCGAACCACACGGCGCCCATGAACAGCGGCGGAATGATCGCCACGGCCAAGGCAAAGACGAACACCACGGGCGTGTAGATTTTCGAAAACTGATCGACGAAGCGCTGGGTCGGCGCCCGCGCACCTTGGGCCTGTTCGACGGCGTGGATGATGCGCGCCAGAGTCGAATTGTTCGCCGCTGCGGTCACCGTGTATTCCAGCGAACCGGCCTGGTTGATGGTGCCGGCGAAGACTTTATCGCCGACGGTTTTTTCCACCGGCAGGCTTTCCCCGGTGATCGGCGCCTGGTCGATGGTCGAACTGCCGCTGGCCACTTCGCCGTCCAGCGCAATGCGCTCGCCCGGCTTCACCCGCACGCGGGCGCCGAGTTCGACGCTTTTTACCTCCTGTTCAATCCACGAACCGTCAGCCTGCAACACCGTGGCTTGCTCCGGCGTCATCTGCATCAAACCGCTGATCGCGTTGCGCGCACGGTCCAGCGAGCGCGCTTCGATCAGCTCGGCGACGGTGAACAGGAACATCACCATCGCCGCTTCCGGCCATTGGCCAATGAGGATTGCACCGGTGACCGCGATGCTCATCAGTGCGTTGATGTTGAGGTTGCGGTTCTTCAGGGCGATCCAGCCCTTTTTATAGGTGGTCAGGCCACCGCTGAGGATCGACACCAGCGCGATGATCGCCACCACCCAGGTCGGAGCGGCGTTGGTGAAGTGGATGACTTCAGCGGCGAGCGCGCCGACACCGGACAACGCCAGCGGCCACCAATGTTTTTTCACAGGCGCCGGGGCTGGCGCTTCGACGCCCGTCTCCAGCGGCTCGGCGTGCATGCCGAGGGACTTGATCGCCTCGGTGATGGGCTCGGTACCCGGCAAATTGTGGGTCACGCCGAGCACGCGGTTGATCAGGTTGAACTCCAGTTGCTGCACGCCGGCGAGTTTGCCGAGCTTGTTCTGGATCAGCGTCTGCTCGGTCGGACAGTCCATCGCCTCGATACGGAAACTGCTCAGCCGCGCGTCGGCGCTGGTCTTTTCGCTCAGTTGCACCAACGCAGGCGCGGCAGCTGTCGACGAGCAGCAGGAATCTTCGTGCGAATGAACCGGTGCCGGGGCTGCGACTTTCGACCCGCAGCAAGAGTCGCCGCCGTGGGCATGTTTATGCACAGGCTGCAATTTATGACTGTGGTCGTGTCCGTCGCCGGGCTTGTGGGTGTGCTGGGAATCGCTCATTGGTCGCGTCCATGAAGGTGCCTGTTGCCAAGTAAAGACCCTGTAGCCACTATAGGGTCAAGCACCCTTTTGGAGATTGTCGTCATGAAGATCGGAGAACTGGCCAAGTTGACCGACTGCGCCGTGGAAACCATCCGCTACTACGAGCGCGAAAACCTCCTGCCGGAACCGGCCCGCAGCGACGGCAACTACCGCGTCTACACCCAGGCCCACGCCGAACGCCTGACCTTTATCCGCAACTGCCGCACCCTCGACATGACCCTTGAAGAGATTCGCAGCCTGCTGGCCATGCGTGATAGCCCGCAGGATCAGTGTGAAAGCGTGAATACGCTGATCGACGAGCACATTCAGCATGTGAAGGCGCGGATCGATGGGTTGCTGGCGTTGCAGACGCAACTGCTCGACCTGCGCCAACGTTGTGGAGAAGGGCCGATGGCCGATCAATGCGGGATTTTGCAGCGGCTGGAGGTGAGTGGTGGGGTTGTCGCGACGGAAGTGGAACACTCCCACGTAGGCCGCAGCCACGGCCATTGAGCCCAACACAAAACCAAATGTAGGAGCTGCCGCAGGCTGCGATCTTTTGATCTTATAAACAGCAAGATCAAAAGATCGCAGCCTGCGGCAGCTCCTACACAGGGGTATTGCGTATTGCTTGTCAGACCGCCATTGGCGCGGTCATTGGCGCGTGGTGCTCATAACCTTCCAGCGAGAAATCGCTCGGCTCGACCAGTTCCAGCCATTCCGGCTGATAGACGCCAGTCTTGGCAAACTCCGGCACACGATCGGAGATCTTCAGCTTCGGCATGGCGAACGGCTCGCGCTTGAGCTGTTCGTTGAGCATGTCCAGATGGTTCTCGTAGACGTGCGCATCACCGATGAAATAGGTGAACCAACGCGGCGTGTAGCCGGTCAGGCGACCGATCAGGCTCAGCAGCGCGGCGCCTTCGGTGAGGTTGAACGGCGTGCCCAGACCCAGATCGTTGGAGCGGATGTAGAGGGTCAGAGAAATCTCTTTGGTCTCGACATTCGGGTGGAACTGGTACAGCAGATGGCACGGCGGCAGCGCCATTTCATCCAGCTGCGCGACGTTCCAGCCGTGGAACAGAATGCGGCGGCTGCCCGGATCGTTGATGATCGTGTCGACGCACTGGCGCACCTGATCGATGGCTTTGTACAACACCACGTAGGCCTGGCCGTCTTCTTCGCCCTGAGCGATCTGCTTGTAGCCGTTGGCCAGGGTTTGTTCGATGGCGGCGCTGTTGCTCAGCGGGATCTGCTTGTACGCCGGCCATTTGCGCCATTGCACGCCGTAGATTTCGCCGAGGTCGTCGTCACCCTGGCGGAACGGGTTGGCCAGCCATTGCGCATTTTCGTTGGCGTTCTGGTCCCAGACCTTGCAGCCCAGCGCACGGAATTCAGCGGCGTTGTTGACGCCACGAAGAAAACCGCACATCTCGCCGATGGCCGATTTGAAGGCCATTTTGCGCGTGGTGATCGCCGGGAAACCTTCCTGCAGATCGAAACGCAGCATCGCACCCGGGAAACTGATGGTGTTGATGCCGGTGCGGTTGGCCTGTTTGGTGCCGTTCTGAATGACGTGCGAGACCAGTTCGAGATATTGCTTCATGAGTTACCTGTGTCCTTTGAGCCCCGGCGTCGCGCGCCGGGGTTCGTAGTTTAAGCCGTCGGCGCGAGCGGTGCTGCCGGTGCGCGACGATAGGCCAGCCAGATCAGGAACAGCCCGCCGACGATCATCGGCACGCAGAGCACCTGGCCCATGGTCAGCCAGTTCCAGGCCAGATAGCCCAGTTGCGCATCCGGCACGCGAACGAATTCGACAATGAAACGGAAGATGCCGTAGAACAGCGCGAACATGCCGGAAACGGCCATGGTCGGACGCGGTTTGCGCGAGAAAATCCACAGGATCAGGAACAGCGCCACGCCTTCCAGTGCGAACTGATACAGCTGCGACGGGTGACGCGGCAGTTGCGCCGGATCGCTGAATGGCGGGAAGACCATGGCCCAAGGCACGTCGGTGGCTTTGCCCCACAACTCGGCGTTGATGAAGTTACCGATGCGCCCGGCACCCAGACCGATCGGCACCATCGGCGCAACGAAGTCCATCAACTGGAAGAACGACTTGCCGTTACGCTTGCCGAACCACAACGCGGCCAGCATCACGCCGATAAAGCCGCCGTGGAACGACATGCCGCCCTTCCACACTTCGAAAATCAGCGTCGGGTTGGCCAGATAAGCACTCAGATCGTAGAACAGCACATAACCCAGACGTCCGCCGACGATCACGCCCATCGATAGCCAGAACACCAGATCGGAGAGTTTCTCCTTGGTCCAGGTCGGGTCGAAACGGTTGAGCCGGCTTGATGCCAGCAGCCACGCACCGCCGATGCCGACGAGGTACATGAGACCGTACCAGTGGATTTTCAGCGGACCGATGGCCAGGGCCACCGGGTCGATCTGCGGGTAAGGCAGCATTGCGACTCCTCGTTAGAGTTGAAACCAAAATTCCCGGGCGACGCTGCCACCTCAGGATTAAGCCAGGATTGCGACGGTTAAAGCAGGAAGCTTAACCCGACGCTGAACAGCAAAGCGGCGAACAGCCGTTTCAGCAAGCGTGGCGACAACCGATGCGCCAAACGCGCGCCGATGCGGGCGAAGACCATGCTGGTCAGGGCGATGCCCAGCAGCGCCGGCAAATAAACAAAACCGAGACTATGGGCCGGCAATAACGGATCGTGCCAGCCCAGAATCATGAAACTTAATGCACTGACCAAGGCGATTGGCAGGCCGCAGGCCGACGAGGTCGCCACGGCTTGCTGCATCGGCACGCTGCGCCAGGTCAGGAACGGCACGGTCAGCGAACCACCACCGACGCCAAAAATCGCCGAAGCCCAACCGATTATGCTGCCGGCCACGGTCAGACCGAATTTGCCCGGCACCGTTCGGCTGGCCTTGGGTTTGATGTCCAGCGCCAGTTGCACGGAAATCACCAGGGCGAACACACCGATGATTTTTTGCAGGTTGGGTCCGGAGATGGCTTCAGCAGTCAGCGCACCGAAACCGGCGCCGAGCAGAATGCCGACGGCCATCCACATGAAAATCGGCCAACGCACCGCGCCGCGACGGTGATGTTCACGCACGGCGTTGACCGAGGTGAAGATGATCGTCGCCAGCGACGTGCCGACGGCCAGATGCGTAAGAATCGACTGATCAAAGCCCTGCAAAGTGAAACTGAACACCAGCACCGGGACGATAATGATCCCGCCGCCGACGCCAAACAGCCCGGCCAGCACGCCCGCACAGGCGCCCAGCGCCAGATAGAGCAGAAATTCCATGACCGTCTCCCCAGACCGCATCCGCAAAACCGGAGCGGCATGGTAACGGATGCACACCCTTTGGCTCCACTGGCGATGGATGCACGGACGCGGGATGCGTAGAGTGAGCAAAAAACACACAAGGACCACCTTATGTGCCTGATTGTTTTCGCCTGGCGCCCGGGTCATGCCCTGCCGCTGATCGTCGCGGCCAACCGTGACGAGTTCTACGCCCGGCCAAGCCTGCCGCTGGCGCAGTGGCCGGAGGCGCCGCATGTGCATGCCGGGCGTGATCTAGAGGCCGGCGGCACCTGGCTGGGGATTGGTGCCAGCGGGCGCTTTGCTGCGTTGACCAATATCCGTGATCCGCAGCAGGCGCCAGCGCGCAAGTCACGAGGGGAACTGGTGGCGCGGTTTCTGACGGGCGATGCGTCGATTGATGATTATTTGAGCGATGTGGTCGGGCGTTCGGCGGAATATGCCGGGTTCAACCTGCTGCTCGGCAATAGTCATGAGCTGTGGCACTTCAATGCGCGGATGTCGGAACCGGTGATGCTGGCTTCGGGGATTTATGGATTATCCAATGCAGGGCTGGATACGCCGTGGCCGAAGTTGCTCAAGGCCAAGGCTGGGTTGAGTGCATTGCTGGATGATCCGCAGCCACAGCACTTGCTCGATTTGCTAAGCGATGCCCAGACCGCGCCGGATGTGGAATTGCCGGATACCGGGGTGGGTCTGGCGACGGAGTCATTGTTGTCGAGTGTGTTTATTGCCAGCCAGAGTTACGGGACGCGGGCGAGTACGGCGTTGATCGTGAAGGCGGATGGGTCGCGGCGGATGGTCGAGCGGAGTTTTGGGCCGTATGGCGGGCATTTGGGCGAGGTGGAAATAACAGCTTAAGAGCCAACCCTCACCCCAGCCCTCCCGAAACGTCGGACCGCCCGTAGGGAGAGGGAGCCGACCGAGGTGTCTTGCGCCATGCATCGACCTGAAAGACCGAGCTGATTATGGATTCAGCAGCACCCTCAATCGCTGTGATTCGATTTTGCATTCAGCACAGCACTGTCAGGTCGGCGGAGTTTTACAGCATCCCCCAATCAGTCCCCTCTCCCTCCGGGAGAGGGTTAGGGTGAGGGGCTTTTGATCTTCAGAGGGCCTTGACCACCGCCGGCGGATGCATCTTCGACAACCCAAGGTTCTTCAGCGCCAATTGCAGCGAGCTGTGGATCACTTGCGGGTTATCAATGGTCATCAACTCGGCCAACAACTCCTGGGCCTTGCTCAGATTGACCTGACGCAACATCCACTTCACCTTCGGCAAGTTGGTGGCGTTCATCGACAAACTGTCGAAACCCATCGCCATCAACAGCACCGCTGCCGCCGGATCGCCGGCCATCTCGCCGCAGATACTTACCGGTTTGCCTTCCGCATGGGCATCGCGCACCACGGTTTGCAGGGCTTGCAGCACCGCCGGATGCAGGTAGTCGTAAAGATCGGCCACACGCGGGTTGTTACGGTCGACCGCCAGCAGATACTGGGTCAAGTCATTGGAACCGACGGACAGGAAGTCGACCATCCGCGCCAGTTCCTTGGTCTGATACACCGCCGCCGGAATCTCGATCATCACGCCAATCGGCGGCATCGGCACGTCGGTGCCTTCGTCGCGCACTTCGCCCCAGGCCCGGTGGATCAGGTGCAGGGCTTCTTCGAGTTCGTGGGTGCCGGAGATCATCGGCAGCAGAATCCGCAGGTTGTTCAGGCCTTCGCTGGCCTTGAGCATCGCGCGGGTCTGCACCAGGAAGATTTCCGGGTGGTCGAGGGTGACGCGAATGCCGCGCCAGCCGAGGAACGGGTTGTCTTCCTTGATCGGGAAGTACGACAGCGACTTGTCACCACCGATGTCGAGGCTGCGCATGGTCACCGGTTGCGGGTGGAACGCGGCGAGCTGCTCGCGGTAGATCGCCAGTTGTTCCTTCTCGCTCGGGAAACGCTGGTTGATCATGAACGGCACTTCGGTGCGGTACAGACCAACACCTTCGGCGCCGCGCTTCTGCGCCCGCGCCACGTCCGCCAGCAAACCAGTGTTGACCCACAGCGGCATGCGGTGGCCGTCGAGGGTCACGCATGGCAAGTCACGCAGGGTGTCGAGGCCCAGCGCCAGTTGTTTCTCTTCTTCGACGACTTCGGCGAACTGCTTGCGCAGCACTTCGCTCGGGTTGGTGTAGACCTCGCCGCGGGTGCCGTCGACGATCATTTCGATGCCGTCGACCTTGGCGTACGGCAGGTCGACCAGACCCATCACCGTCGGAATGCCCATGGCCCGGGCCAGGATCGCGACGTGGGAGTTACCCGAACCGAGTACCGAGACCAGACCGACCAGCGTGCCTTCCGGCACCTCGCCGAGCATCGCCGGCGTCAGTTCTTCGCTGACCAGAATGGTTTTTTCCGGGTAGACCAGGTTCTGCTGACGCTCTTCCTGCAAATAGGCGAGCAGGCGGCGGCCGAGGTCTTTGACGTCCGACGCACGCTCACGCAGGTAGGCGTCGTCCATCAGCTCGAAACGATTGACGTGTTCCGTGACCACTTGGCGCAACGCGCCCTGGGCCCACTGGCCGGTCTTGATCACGGTGGTGATTTCGCTGCCCAGCGAGGCATCGTCGAGCATCATCAGGTAGACGTCGAACAGCGCGCGCTCTTCCGGGCGCAACTGTGTCGCCAGTTTGGCGGACAACGCGCGCATGTCGGCGCGCACGCCTTCGATGGCGGTCTTGAACAGCGCCAGCTCGGCGTCGATGTCGGTGATGGTCTTGTCCGGCACCACGTCCAGATCCGCCGGCGGCAGCATGACCACCGCAGTACCAACCGCCGCACCCGGTGAACCCGGCACGCCGACGAACTTGGCTTCCTGAATGCCTTTGCCCTGACGGCCCAGACCACGGATCGAACCGGTGGCCTCGGCGTGGGCGATAACCCCGGCGAGCTGCGCGCTCATGGTCACGAGGAAGGCTTCTTCACCTTCGTCGAACTGGCGGCGTTCTTTTTGCTGGATGACCAACACGCCGACGACGCGGCGGTGGTGAATGATCGGTGCACCGAGGAACGAGGCATATCGCTCTTCACCGGTTTCAGCGAAGTAGCGGTAGCGCGGGTGATCCGCAGCGTTTTCGAGGTTCAGGGGTTCTTCACGCGTGCCGACCAGACCGACCAGACCTTCGTTGGGTGCCATGCTGACTTTGCCGATCGAGCGCTTGTTCAAGCCCTCGGTGGCCATCAGGACGAAGCGGTTGGTCTCGGGATCAAGCAGGTAGACCGAGCAGACCTGGCTGCCCATGGCCTCTTTGACGCGCAACACAATAATCCCCAACGCCGCCTTGAGATCCTTGGCGGAGTTAACTTCCTGGACGATCTTGCGCAGCGTATTGAGCATGGCTCGGGGTCGAACTCCGTCGTCAGTCGCGCGCTAAAAGGCGCGGGGCAAGCTCTTTGAGGGCGCGGCGATACACCTCGCGCTTGAATGTCACCACCTGGCCCAACGGATACCAATAGCTGACCCAGCGCCAGCCATCGAACTCCGGTTTACCGGTCAAATCCATCCGCACCCGCTGCTCGTTGGAGATCAGGCGCAGGAGAAACCATTTCTGTTTCTGGCCGATGCACAGCGGTTGGCTGTGCGTACGCACCAGACGTTGCGGCAAACGATAGCGCAACCAGCCCCGAGTACAGGCCAGTATTTCAACATCTTCACGTTCCAGGCCAACTTCTTCGTTCAGCTCGCGGTACAAGGCGTCTTCCGGCGTCTCTTCAGGGTTGATTCCCCCTTGCGGAAACTGCCAGGCATCTTGATTGATACGGCGAGCCCATAGCACCTGGCCGGCGTCATTCGTCAGAATGATCCCGACATTGGGGCGGAAACCATCGGGGTCGATCACGGCAACAACCTCGCAAACGCATGTCGCCGCATTGTTCCACAAAGGTTGATAAGGCGGCAACGAAGCTTCCTACCTTATGTGCACTCTTGTGAAAAGACCGTATTCTTGTCGCCTTTTTACAGACTTATCAGCGGGTAACTGCAATGCGCCTGGCACTCTTCGATTTGGACAACACCCTTCTGGGCGGCGACAGCGATCACGCCTGGGGCGACTATCTGTGTGAACGCGGCTTCCTCGACCCGATTGCGTACAAAGCGCGCAACGACGAGTTCTATCAGGATTACCTGGCCGGCAAACTGGATAACGCCGCGTACCTGAACTTCTGCCTGGAGATCCTCGGCCGCACCGACATGGCCGTGCTCGAGCAATGGCACAGCGATTACATGCGCGACTGCATCGAGCCGATCGTGCTGCCCAAGGCGCTGGAACTGCTGAAAAAGCACCGCGACGCCGGCGACAAACTGGTGATCATCACCGCGACCAACCGCTTCGTTACCGCACCGATTGCCGTGCGTCTGGGCGTTGAAACCCTGATTGCCACTGAATGCGAAATGGTCGATGGCCGTTACAGCGGGCGCAGCACTGACATTCCGTGCTTCCGCGAAGGCAAGGTGACGCGTCTGAACCGCTGGCTGGAAGAGACCGGGTATTCGTTGGATGACAGCTATTTCTATAGCGATTCGATGAATGATTTGCCGCTGCTGGAGCAGGTGGCGAATCCCGTCGCTGTCGATCCGGACCCGAATCTGCGGGCTGAGGCCGAGAAGCGTGGCTGGCCGGTCATTACTCTGCGCGACTGATGACGCCATCGCTGGCAAGCCAGCTCCCACAGGGACTATCAGTGGACACAAATTTTGTGGACAGCTCAAAAACCTGTGGGAGCTGGCTTGCCAGCGATTTGGGTCGACTCGGTCTCAAGCCTTAAACAGGCTTGGCCCCCATCAAAGCCGCAATGGCGAGAAATCCGATGCCGCTGACAATCGCCAGCGCCAGGCTGAATTTCCAGTTGCCGACCCCGCTCGTCCACAGCCGATTCAGCCGAACCAGCAGCCAGACCGCACTCAACGTGGCCACGGCATAGATCACGCTGGAACCCAGAATCCACAACTGCCCCAATGGCCAGCCAATCAGATGCACCAACCACCAGCCGGTGAAAGGCATGCTCAGCATACCGATCAGCATCAAACACCAGATAAACAGCCAGGGACGCTGCATCGTGCTGGCCGGCCCTTCGCTGCGATTACGCCAAGTCAGAGCGGCAAGCCCCAGCCCGCTCGCGAGTATGACCACGGTCGCCGCGACGTGAAGGATTTTCAGGGTGGTCAGGGTTTCCATGTACTTCTCTTCCTTGGGCCATGCCCATCAGCGTAGCCGCTCAGCCAAGAAACAGTTGATAGGCCGGGTTCTCGCTTTCATCCCAGTACGGGTAACCGATTTCCTCAAGCGCCGCCGGCACCAGATGACGCTCGTCGTGCGGCACTTGCAGGCCCGCGACCACACGGCCATCGGCAGCGCCGTGGTTGCGGTAATGGAACATCGAAATGTTCCAGCGCCCACCGAGCTTATTAAGGAAGTTGAACAGCGCGCCCGGACGCTCCGGGAACTCGAAGCGGAACACCACTTCATCAATCACGTGCGCCGCGTGGCCGCCGACCATGTGGCGGATATGCAGTTTGGCCAATTCGTTGTCGGTCAGGTCGACGACCGGGAAACCTTGCTCGGTCAGGCTCGCCAACAGTGCGCTGCGCGGGTCGTTGTCCGGGTGCGTCTGTACGCCGACGAAAATGTGCGCTTCGCTGCCGGTGTTGTAGCGGTAGTTGAATTCAGTGATCTGGCGCTTGCCGACGGCCTCGCAGAACGCCTTGAAGCTGCCGGCCTTCTCGGGGATGGTCACGGCGATGATCGCTTCACGGCCCTCACCCAGTTCGGCGCGCTCGGCAACATGACGCAGGCGGTCGAAGTTGACGTTGGCACCGGAGTCGATGGCCACGAAAGTCTGGCCACTGACGCCGCGCAACTCGACGTATTTCTTGATCCCGGCCACGCCCAAGGCGCCGGCAGGTTCGGTGATCGAGCGGGTATCGTCGTAGATATCCTTGATAGCCGCGCAGATCTCGTCGGTGCTGACGGTGATCACTTCATCGACGTAGTCTTTGCAGATGTCGAAGGTGTGCTGGCCGATCTGCGCCACCGCCACGCCGTCAGCAAAGATGCCCACAGTCGGCAGCACCACGCGTTCACCGGCAGCCATCGCCGCTTGCAAGCAGTTGGAATCGTCCGGCTCGACGCCGATGACTTTGATGTCCGGGCGCAGGTATTTCACATATGCGGCGATACCGGCAATCAGACCGCCGCCGCCGACCGGAACAAAAATCGCGTCCAGCGGCTGCGGGTGCTGGCGCAGAATTTCCATCGCCACGGTGCCCTGCCCGGCAATGGTGTGCGGATCGTCGTAGGGGTGGATGTAGACGTAACCTTTTTCATCGACCAGTTTCAGCGAGTAGGCCAGGGCTTCCGGGAACGAATCACCGTGCAGCACCACTTTGCCGCCGCGCGAACGCACGCCTTCGACTTTGATCTCGGGGGTGGTCTTGGGCATGACGATGGTGGCTTTGACGCCCAACACTTTCGCCGCCAGGGCCAAACCCTGCGCATGGTTGCCCGCCGACGCGGTGACCACGCCACGGGCGCGCTCTTCATCGCTCAGTTGCGTCAGTTTGTTGTAGGCGCCGCGAATCTTGAACGAGAACACCGGCTGCAAGTCTTCACGCTTGAGCCAAATGTCGTTGCCCAGCCGCTCGGAGAGCTGGCGAGCGTTCTGCAGCGGGGTTTCTACGGCAACGTCATAAACGCGCGAGGTGAGGATCTTTTTGACGTACTGTTCGAGCATCGGAAAGCATCACTGAGCGGTTGAGCGGGACCGAGGAGTCTAACCCGGCTTTTGCCCGCACGACCACACGAATCCAGAGGTTTTAGCCGCGCATGCGGCTATAATGCCGGCCTTTCCGTTCTCTCCTTGCCCGCTTCCGGAGCCCGCATGACCCAGGATCAACTCAAACAGGCAGTGGCTCAGGCCGCCGTCGACTTCATCCTTCCGAAACTCGACGACAAGAGCATCGTCGGGGTCGGCACCGGCTCCACCGCCAACTGCTTCATCGACGCCCTGGCCCAGCACAAGGGCGCATTCGATGGCGCGGTTGCCAGTTCCGAAGCCACCGCCGCGCGCCTGAAGGGCCACGGGATTCCGGTGTATGAGCTGAACACCGTCAGCGACCTGGAGTTCTACGTCGACGGCGCCGACGAAAGCGACGCGCACCTGAACCTGATCAAGGGCGGCGGCGCCGCACTGACCCGCGAGAAGATCGTCGCGGCTGTGGCCAAGACCTTCATCTGCATCGCCGACGCCAGCAAACTGGTACCGGTATTGGGCGAGTTCCCGCTGCCGGTCGAAGTGATCCCGATGGCGCGCAGCCATGTCGCGCGCCAACTGGTGAAGCTGGGCGGCGACCCGGTGTACCGCGAAGGCGTTTTGACCGATAACGGCAACATCATTCTTGACGTGTTCAACCTGCAGATCACCAACCCGGTGGAGCTGGAAGCTCAGATCAATGCGATTGTTGGCGTGGTCACCAACGGCTTGTTCGCGGCGCGTCCGGCGGATCTGTTGCTGCTGGGTACCAGCGAAGGTGTGAAAACCCTCAAGGCTGAGTAAGCCAACGCTGCCCACACTTTATGGGCAGACGAATAAACCTGTGGGAGCGAGCCTGCTCGCGAAAGCGCCAGTTCAGCCAACATTTTCATTGGCTGACACGACGCCTTCGCGAGCAGGCTCGCTCCCACATGGTTTTGGGGTGTTGGTCAGGGTTGTGCAGGCTTTTTGAAGACGTAAAACAGGTTCGGCTCACTCACCAGATACAACGTCCCGTCATCATCCATCGCAATGCCTTCGGCCTGCGGCACGGTTTTCTTCAGACCCTGACGCCCGCCACTGATGGACATGGTGCTCAACGGCCGCCCGCCGACATCCAGCTCCAGAATCAGCCGCGACTCATCCGACAGTGCCAGCAAATGCCCGCTGCGCTCGTCGTATTGCAAACTCGACAGATCGCGCACAAACATCCCGGCGTCACGCTTGGGATCGTTGATCACATGCACCGCGTAGGACTTTTCCGGATTGAAATGCGGAAAACCGTGCACTTCGTAGATCAGCATCGGATTGCGCTCTTTTGCAACGAACAGGCGCTTGCCCACCGAGTCGTAAGCCAGACCTTCAAAACCCTTGTTGCCGGCCATATGCACGCCGAGGGTCATCTGCTCGGCGTCCGCCGCGTCGAGGAAAGTGGTGTCTGCCTCCAGGTGAATCTTGATCAACCGCTGCTGACGCTCATCAGTGATCACGTAGGTGTCGGCGCTGATGTACTCGACGGCTTCCGGGTCGCCAAAACCAATCAGTGCGATGCGGCGCAGGATCTTGCCTTCGAGCGACAGTTCGACCAGCTCGGAATTCTTGTTGGTCACGGTGAACAGGCTTTTGCGCACCGGATCGAAGGTCAGCGCCGAAACATCGTCATCCAGCCCATCAATGACCCGCGCCTCAATCTCGACTCGATACTGGTCCAACGCAATGGATTCACTGCTCAGCGGCTGCCATAACGTGTGCAGATTGAACCAGGCGCGCTCGAACAGGCGCATGTATTGGCCGATCGCAATCAACGCGATCAGGGCAATCACCGACAGGATGATCATCAGGTGTTTGGGACGGGCAAGTCGACGCATTCGGGTAGGCTCGGGATCAAGACAGGCGGATGAAATATCACGCTCGTCTGAACTGAAGCTTAATGGCCACTTGCCTCAAACCACAAGACAACCCGTATAGGAGCTGCCGCAGGCTGCGATCTGATCGTTCCCACGCTCTGCGTGCGAATGCAGCCGGGGACGCTCTGCGTCCCACAGTCAAGAGATCGCAGCCTTCGGCAGCTCCTACATTGGAATCGCTAAAGGCTGCTATTTCTGTTTCTCGAAGCGATAGAACAGGTTTGGCTCGCTGACCATATACAGCGTGCCCGCCTCGTCCATGGTCACGCCTTCAGCGCGGGGAATGGTGTTTTTCAGGCCATTGAAACCGCCGAGAAGGGTCATGAAGCTGACCTGCTCGCCCTTCTCGTCCAGCTCCAGCAGCAGATGTGAGTCGGCGGACAGCACCAGTGTGTGCTGGGTGCGCGGGTCAATCGCCAAGGCCGAGAGGTTGCGAATATCCAGTTCATCACTGGCGAGTTTTTGCTTGTCGCCCTTGAGGGTCTGGCTGCCATCGCTTTTCCAGGTGAACAGCGCCGGTGGCCGCTCCTCACCGAGCAGCAATTGCTGATTATGGGAATCCCAGGTAATGGCTTCGAAGGCTTTGTTCTGGTCTTTCGACGGACCGAGATCGTATTTCGGGAAATCGGCGATGTTCAATTCACGAGTATCCGCGTCGACCTTGACGATCGACAGCAGGTGCTGGCGCTCGTCGACGATGGCCATCAAGCCGTTTTCCATCATCGTCAGGCCTTCCGGATTGCTCCAGCCCACCAGCGGCATCTTGCGCAGTACATCGCCCTGTAAAGTCAGTTCAGCGAGAAACGGGTTCTTGCCCATCACCGAGAACAGCGTTTTGGTCTGCGGGTTGTACGCCAGATCCGAAGCCTCGTCCTTCTCCATCCCCTTGAGCGGCTTGGCATCGATCACCACGCGATAGTCCGGCAGCCAGATGCTTTCCTTCTGCTCGGCCTGGCTTTCGAAGCGTTCCTGCAGCCAAAGCACTCCGCGATCATCCCAATGCATGGCAAACGCCAAGGCATAAACCGCGGCAATCACCAGCAACAGCCAGACATACCAACGCAGGGCGAAACGTGAACGGCGAGTGGGTTTGAGCTGAGTTTGAGATGACATCGAGGGACGCGTTCCGAAAATTCAGGCTAAGGGTAATAGCACAAAGAGGCCGGCTCAGACGCCAGAATGAGAGGAATTATCCGTACAGGATGTGAAAAAAACGGCAAATGGCGGGATTGCCCTGCACGTTTGCAAGGTGGATCACATAACAAATGTGGGAGCGAGCCTGCTCGCGAAGACGGAGTGTCAGGCAACGATGATGTCGACTGACCTGACGCCTTCGCGAGCAGGCTCGCTCCCACAGGGGATTTGCGGCGTGGCGGTTAGCGCACGCTGCTGGTGAAGCTGCTCGCACCGACCAATTCGAGGACGATGTCGTCGCCCACGTTCAGCGGGCCAACGCCCACCGGCGTGCCGGTGAGGATCACGTCACCGGCCTGCAGCGAGAAGCAGCCGGCCATATGCTGGATCATCGGCACGATCGGATTGAGCATCGCGCTGCTGTTGCCGTCCTGACGCACTTCGCCATTGATGGTCAGGCGGATGCCGATGTCAGTCAGGTCAGCAAATGTGCTGCCGACCACGAACGGTGCAAGCACCGCCGCGCCGTCGAACGACTTGGCGATTTCCCACGGCAGGCCCTTGGCTTTCAGCTCGGCCTGCTTGTCGCGCAGGGTCAGATCGAGCGCGGGGGCGAAACCGGAAATGGCATCGAGCACTTCCTCGCGGCTTGGCTTGGTCGACAACGGCTTGCCGATCAACACGGCGATTTCCGCTTCGTAGTGCACCGAACCGCGCTCGGTCGGAATGGCGAAACCGCCTTCCAGCTCAACCACGCAGCTGCCCGGCTTGATGAACAGCAACGGCTCGGTTGGCACCGGGTTGTCCAGTTCCTTGGCGTGTTCGGCGTAATTACGGCCAATGCACACGACTTTCCCGATCGGGAAGTGGATGCGCGTGCCGTCGACGTACTGGTGCTGATAGCTCATTTACCGACTCCTGCCTTCATTGATTCATCAAAGATTGCCGATCAAACCGCGAAAATCTTGCCCGGGTTCATGATGCCGTTCGGGTCGAACACCGCTTTGACCGCTTTCATGTACTCGATCTCAACTGGCGAGCGGCTGTAGGTCAAGTAATCGCGTTTGGTCATGCCGACGCCGTGTTCGGCGGAGATCGAACCGTTGTACTTCTCGACGGTTTCGAACACCCACTTGTTGACGGTCGCACACTTGGCGAAGAACTCGTCCTTGCTCAGGTTATCCGGCTTGAGAATGTTCAAATGCAGGTTGCCGTCGCCGATGTGGCCGAACCAGACGATTTCGAAGTCTGGATAGTGTTCGCCGACGATCGCGTCAATCTCCTGTAGAAATGCCGGCACTTTCGACACGGTGACGGAGATGTCGTTCTTGTACGGCGTCCAGTGCGAGATGGTTTCGGAGATGTATTCGCGCAGTTTCCACAGGTTCTGCAACTGGGTTTCGCTCTGGCTCATCACGCCGTCCAGCACCCAGCCCTGCTCTACGCAATGCTCGAACGTTTCCAGTGCGCTGTTGGCCACTTCTTCGGTGGTCGCTTCGAATTCCAGCAACGCGTAGAACGGGCAATCGGTCTCGAACGGCGCCGGTACGTCGCCACGGCCCATGACTTTGGCCAGAGCCTTGTCGGAGAAGAATTCGAAGGCGGTCAGGTCGAGCTTGCCCTGAAAGGCATGCAGCACCGGCATGATCGAGTCGAAATCGGCAGTGCCGAGGACCATCGCGGTGAGATTCTTTGGCGCGCGATCGAGGCGCATGGTCGCTTCGACGACGAAACCGAGGGTCCCTTCAGCACCGATGAACAGCTGGCGCAGGTCATAACCGGTGGCGTTCTTGATCAGGTCTTTGTTCAGCTCCAGCACATCGCCCTTGCCGGTGACGACTTTCATGCCGGCCACCCAGTTACGGGTCATGCCGTAGCGAATCACCTTGATCCCGCCGGCATTGGTGCCGATATTGCCGCCAATCTGGCTGGAACCTGCCGAAGCGAAGTCGACCGGGTAGTACAGGCCCTTTTCTTCAGCGACGTTCTGCAAATGCTCGGTGACCACGCCCGGCTGACACACGGCGGTGCGGTCGGTGAGGTTCACGTCGAGAATCTGATTCATGTAGTCGAACGACACGACCACTTCGCCATTCGCCGCCACGGCAGCGGCGGAAAGCCCGGTGCGCCCGCCCGATGGCACCAGTGCGACCTTGTGCGAGTTGGCCCAACGGACCACCGCCTGCACCTGCTCAATAGTCTTGGGAAACACGATGGCGCTTGGCGCCGGGGCGAAGTGCTTGGTCCAATCCTTGCCGTACGCATTCAGGGAGTCGGCGTCGGTCAGCACCTTGCCAGGCTCGACCAGGGTCTTCAGTTCATCAATCAGGGCAGGATTGGTCATCGACAGAACTCTCGAACAATTCATGGTCATCCTGAGAACGCTTCACGTCGCAGGAATGAGTGTTTAGCGGGGAGGCTATGCTAGCATATCGACCCCGCAGGACAGTGCCCAAGGCCAGATCCGCGGAGACGACTTTCTTGTCGTCCGGGTCAGCGTCTGTTGACCATTTCCTGCCATTTTTCTCCGGGATACAGGTTTACGCAGATGAGCAAGACTTCTCTCGATAAGAGCAAGATCAAGTTCCTTCTTCTCGAAGGCGTCCACCAATCGGCTGTCGACGTCCTCAAGGCGGCGGGCTACACCAGCATCGAATACCTGACAGGTTCCTTGCCGGAAGCCCAGCTCAAGGAAAAGATCGCTGACGCTCACTTCATCGGCATTCGTTCGCGCACCCAACTGACCGAAGAGATCTTCGATCACGCGAAGAAGCTGGTTGCGGTCGGCTGTTTCTGCATCGGCACCAACCAGGTTGACCTGAGTGCTGCCCGTGAGCGCGGTATTGCCGTGTTCAACGCGCCGTACTCCAACACCCGCTCCGTTGCCGAGCTGGTACTGGCCGAAGCGATCCTGCTGCTGCGCGGCATCCCGGAGAAAAACGCTTCTTGCCACCGTGGCGGCTGGATCAAATCCGCAGCCAACTCCTTCGAGATCCGTGGCAAGAAACTCGGCATCGTCGGCTACGGCTCGATCGGTACGCAGCTGTCGGTTCTGGCGGAGGGCCTGGGCATGCAGGTGTACTTCTATGACACCGTGACCAAGCTGCCACTGGGCAACGCGACTCAGATCGGCAGCCTGACCGAACTGCTGGGCATGTCCGACATCGTCACCCTGCACGTTCCGGAAACCGCTGCGACCCAGTGGATGATCGGCGAGAAGGAAATCCGCGCCATCAAGAAGGGCGGCATCCTGATCAACGCTGCTCGTGGCACAGTGGTTGAACTGGACGCTCTGGCGGACGCGATCAAGGACAAGCACCTGATCGGCGCGGCCATCGACGTATTCCCGGTGGAGCCACGCTCCAACGACGAAGAGTTCGAAAGCCCGCTGCGTGGCCTCGACAACGTGATCCTGACCCCGCACATCGGTGGCTCGACCGCCGAAGCGCAAGCCAACATCGGTCTGGAAGTGGCAGAAAAACTGGTCAAGTACAGCGACAACGGTACCTCCGTTTCGTCGGTGAACTTCCCGGAAGTGGCCCTGCCGGCTCACCCTGGCAAGCACCGCCTGCTGCACATCCACGAGAACATCCCGGGTGTGATGAGCGAGATCAACAAGGTCTTCGCCGAAAACGGCATCAACATCTCCGGTCAGTTCCTGCAGACCAACGAGAAGGTTGGCTACGTGGTGATCGACGTCGACGCCGAGTACTCGGATCTGGCGCAAGAGAAGCTGCAGCACATCAACGGCACTATCCGTAGCCGGGTTCTTTTCTAAGAACAGCTAGAAGCCGCGAGCTACAAGCGGCAAGTGATGTTCGCTTGTGCTTTTGCTTGAAGCTCGTAGCTTGCAACTCGCCGCTGATAAAAAAGGGAGCCCCGAAAGGGCTCCCTTTTTTATTCCACGTTGATGGTGATTTTCTTCGAGACGATTGGCGGGTCGAATGCCATGTGACCGCTGTCGCCAAGTTCCAGCTGCAAGGTGTGTTTGCCCGGGGCGAGCTTGATGTCAGCCTGGGTCTGCGCCTTGCCGAAGTGCATATGGTTGGCATCGGTAGGGACGACCGAACCGGCAGGAACAATTTCCTTGGCGTCGATCAGCAGGTGATGGTGACCGGTGTTCTTGGTGACGTCACCGGCCGGCGCCAGTGCGACGTCCTTGGTACCGAATTTGACGGTGAAGGTCTGCGAAACCGTGGCCCCGTCTTCGGGAGAAACGATGAACACTTCGGCGCCTTTGGGGGCCGGTGTGGCGGCACTGGCCAGCACCGAAACGCCCATCAGCACACCCGCGAACGCTGCACGTGACATAAAGCTTTTCATTTTCTTCTCCAGTTTTTCCGTAAAATCCGCACGGTCATGACAACTTCATGACCATTCGTTGTCGAAGGCACTCGACAACCATAGCAAAGCGAGCCTGAATCAGAGCGTCGCGATAATGATTTCAAAGGAGTGACCATGCGCTTTCTGCCTGGCCTGATCTGCCTGCTACCCCTTTTGAGCCCTTTGGCTCACGCCGAACTGATTGATGACGTCAACGACCGTGGCGAGCTGCGCATAGCCCTTGAGGCTAATACACCGCCCTTCAATTTCAAGGAAGGCGACACACTCACGGGGTTCGAGGTCGAGCTTGGGCAACTGCTGGCCAACGAGCTGGATGTGCGCGCCGACTTCATCGTGACGGATGAGGCCGACCTGCTCCAGGGCGTTGAAAGCGGCAAGTACGACGTTGCGCTCAACCACATAGCACTGACACCTGAACTCAAGGATCGTTTCGACTTCAGCGAGCCTTACGGCAAGGTCGATGGGCAGTTGCTGGCAAAGAAGGATGAGCAGCCACGGCCGATGGTGCTGGTGCAGGCATTGACTGAAGAGAAGCCGAAAGCGGCGCCGCCGGTGGATCTGGCGATTCCGTTTCAGAAGGGTAATCCGGCGTTTCAGGCAAGCCTTGCGAGCGCGATGCAGCGGATCAAGGCGGATGGACGTTTGGCAGCGCTGACCGAGAAGTGGTTGAAGCCTTAAAAGCCCCTCACCCTAACCCTCTCCCGGAGGGAGAGGGGACTGATTTGGGGTTGCTTTAGAGATACGCCGACCTGGGATGGCTATACCGAATCCGAAATCGATTGGTCATGACTGTGTTGAATCCATAGTCAACAAGGTGTTTCAGGTCGATGAATAGCGCCAGACACCACGGTCGGCCCCCTCTACCTCCGGGAGAGGGCTGGGGTGAGGGTAACGATTCAGGATCAGTCCAAAGCAGCCAGTGCCAGCGCGGCCTGCGGCAATTCCAGTTCACTGAAAACCTGCACACCATGGCGCTTGAGCAACGCGGCCGTCACCCCTTCGCCATTGACTTTGACGCCACTGAACGTCCCGTCATACGTCAACAGATTCCCGCAAGAAGGACTGTTGGCCTTAAGCACCGCCACGCGAATCCCGTGCTTCTGCACCAGCTCCAGCGCCTGCCGCGCACCATCGAGAAACTGCGCACTGACATCCTCACCCTCAGTGGTGATCACCGCCGCGACACCATCGAGCACTTCACCACCCTGCCCGCCCGGAATCTCCGCCGCTGCCCGCGGCGTCGGCAAACCACCCGCAACCTCCGGACACAACGGCACCACCCGCCCTTCGGCAATCCACTGTTCAAGCAAATCAAACGGCCCGCTCGCACCACCGTCATAACGTACGCGATGCCCCAGCAGGCAGCGACTGACCAGAATCCTGTCCATCTCAGAACGGCTCGTTGCCACGGCGACGAAACCAGCCAGTCAGCGACAGGCGCTCGCGGTTCGCCGGCAGCACTTCATGAGGCACCTCACCAGAGAGAAACACCACCAGACACCCGCCAGTAGGCTGCACGTCATGCACGCGCTCATCATTCAGGTACATGCGCAACTGACCGCCATCCTCTGGCAGCCACGCGTCATTGAGGTAGACCACCACCGAGACCATGCGCTTGTCATCGTCGCGGAAACGGTCGACGTGCTTGCGATAAAAAGCACCCGGCGGATACAGCGCGAAATGGCATTCAAAGTCCTCAAGACCAAGAAACAGGCCACGGTTGAGCGCCTCGCGCAGGCTCTCCATCAGGTTCAGATAGCGGTCGCTGGCCTCGGCCTGACCGGGATCGATCCACTGAATGTGGTCGCCACGAATACCCTCGCGAATCTCTGAAAACGGCCCACGGCCAACCGCCGCCGGCGCCAGTTCACCTTCGGCCTCACGTTTACGGCACTCGGCCGCCAGCTCGCGGGTCAAACCGGCGGGCAGGAAAATGTTCTGCTGCGACCAGCCGTGGTCGGCCAGGTCATCGACAATGCGTAACAGCAGTGGGTGTTCAGAGGATATTTGCATGGCGCGCATAGTATGTCGGCGGCAAGAAATCCGACAGAGCCACGCGGCGGCTTGCTACGAATTCTCGACAAGTACCGGCACCGCACGGAGAATAGTCCGCTGCTGACAGGAGTCCCTATGCGCCGTTTGCTTTTTTCACTGTTGATGTTCTGCGTTTTGCCCGCCTGGGCGGACGGCCACGATCAGTTGTACAAGGTCGCCGGCTGGCCAGATCAACGTGCGCATTTCAACGATGCCCTGACGGCCGCACAGCAGCGCTATCAGAACAGCCTGCCACCGGCGGTGTTTCAAGCATTGGTGAATAACAGCAATCAGCGCTTTGCCCCGCAGGCTGTCGATCAACGCGCCGAAGCGCAACTGCGGCAGAAGCTTGCCGACCCGAAACCGGCGCTGACCTTCTTTCAATCGCCGCTGGGCAAGAAAATCGTCGCCGCCGAATTGCTCGCGACCCGCCGCGATCAATTGGCGAAAAATGCCAAGGGTCTGCCGAAGATGCAGGCCAGCGACAGCCGTCTGCTGATCATCGGTCACCTCGCTCAGGCGCTGCCAGCGCGTGAAGCTGGCGCCGAAGTGAGTCTGGCGATTGCCGGCGTGGCGGCGGACAGTTTGAGTTCGATGATCCCGGGGCTGCTCGGTGGTGGTCAGGCGCAAGGCATGCTCAATGGTCAGCGCCAGCGCTTGATGGATCAGATCGGCGCGGACATGAACAACACGTTGCTTTACGTCTATCGCGATCTGTCGGATGAAGAGCTGGAAGAGTTTGCGACGTTTGCCGAGTCGGCTGAAGGCAAGGCGTATTACCAGGCGGCGCTGGCAGCGATTCGGGCGGGGTTGGCGGTCGGGCAATGAGCTTCAGCGCCTGACTTGCCAGCGATGGGGCCTTCAGCTTCACTAGAGATTCCGGCCTCTGATCCGCTTGCTCAGAAACTCGAAATACTCCTCGCGCATCTCCGCCGTCTCATTCGCCAGATGATGCCGCGCCTCGGCCAGCAGCAGAATCTGCGGCCGATCGAACTTCCACTTCAACACCTGCAAATTGTGCTGCCAGTCCACCGTCATGTCCGCCTGCCCCTGAATGATCAGTGGCCGTCGCGGACTTTTTTTCGCGTGTTCGACGCGAATGATCCAACGCGACAACGCCCCCACCCATTTCGTCGGCAAGCGTCGCGGCTGCAACGGGTCAGCCTGCAGAAACGGCAGGAAATCCGGATCGTTGGAGTTCTCGCTGAAGCGTCGCGCAACACCCCGGACAAAAGGTCTGAGCAGGTAATAACTGAACTGCGACCAGCCCCACGCACGCGGCCGAACCAGCGGCGCCATCAGAATCACCTGGCCCTGCGCCGGGCTGTTTTCGCCATGGTTGAGCAGGTGATCGACCACAATCGCCCCGCCGGTGCTCTGCCCGCACAGATGCCATGGCTGCGGCAGGGAAATCGACTGCGCCTCGGCAAACAAGGCCTGCAGGACATCCTGATATTCAGAGAAATCGCGGATGCTCGCGCGCGGCCCGCTCGACAGGCCATGGCCCGGCAAATCGCAGGCGATCACGGCAAAATCCTGATCCAGCGCCCACTCGATGACATGCCGGTAGAGCCCGACGTGATCGTAGTAGCCGTGCAGCAGAAACAGCGTCGCCTTGACCTTCTCCGGCCACCAGCAATGGCTCACCACTTCATAGCCATCGACTTCGAAACGGCCCATGCCACGCCAGACATCGCGATGGGGAAAGTCGGTCTGGTAGAAGCGCTGATAAGCCTTGGCCTCGTCCGACAACGGCTGCCACTCGGCCAGAGGCTTGAGGCTGGCGCGGATTTGATCGGGATCGAAAGTGGCAGGCATGCGGGAATTCCAAAGCGGTAAACAGACTTTATCGGCCTGCGATATTCATCTGTAGTGACAGACATGGCAAGCTAGCCGACCTTCCGAGGATCGAAAACCATGCGTTCGCCCTACCGCACCGCACTGTTTGCCAGCCTGCTCGCGCTGATTTGCGCCGGGGTGCTGTGGGCGGCGTATGACTGGTTCCAGGGGCGCTATCTGCGTGCGTTCAGCGAACACACGGCGGTATTTTCCGGTGATCCGCTGCGCCTGCCGGACAACCTCGCCGGCCCTGGCAAGATTCGCCTGGTGCACTTCTGGGACCCGGCCTGTCCGTGCAACGTCGGCAATCAACAACACCTGACCGAGATGGTCGAGCAGTTCAGCGCCAGGGGCGTGGAGTTCTTCGCCGTGCAAAAAACCGGCAGCCACGGCCAGTTGCCCGCGACCCTCAGCAGCCTGAAAACCATCACGATATTGCCCGGCTCCGAACAAGTCCCCGCCAGCCCGGCCGTGGCAATCTGGGATCGCAGCGGCAAACTGGCGTACTTCGGCCCGTACAGCGAAGGCCTGACCTGCAACTCCAGCAACAGCTTTATCGAACCGATTTTGAATGCCCTGACGGAAGATCGCCCGGTCAATGCCACACACACGCTGGCGGTCGGTTGCTACTGCCCGTGGCCAGTGGAGAAGCAGTAAGGCATTCCGGACTTTTCAAGGACAGCGCTGCACGGCACAGAAGGTCTGTGCTAATTGTTTGCAGCCCGACGGGCGGCAATCCCGCCTGCACAAGGAGTCACCATGAAGCGCGTGTTCACCGTACTGGCCTTGCTCATCGTTGTTCTGCTTGCCGGCGCAGGCTGGTACGTCTACAGCAAACAGCCAACGCGACAAGGTCAGGTCGAGCTGCGCAACCTGCAGGGTTCAGTGACCGTGCGCTACGACGAGCGCGGTGTGCCGCACATCCGCGCCGAGAACGAAACCGACCTCTACCGCGCCCTCGGCTATGTGCATGCCCAGGATCGCCTGTTCCAGATGGAAGCCATGCGTCGCCTCGCCCGAGGTGAGCTGGCCGAAGTGCTCGGGCCGAAGCTGCTCGACACCGACAAACTGTTCCGCAGCCTGCGCATCCGTGAGCGCGCGGCCAGTTACGTCGCCAGTCTCGATAAACAGTCTCCGGCGTGGAAGGGCCTGCAAGCCTATCTGGATGGCATCAACCAATATCAGGACAGCCACGCTGCACCGATCGAGTTTGACGTGCTGGGCATCCCCAAACGACCTTTCACGGCAGAAGACAGCATCAGCGTCGCCGGCTACATGGCCTACAGCTTTGCTGCCGCATTTCGCACCGAGCCGCTGCTGACCTACGTGCGCGATCAGCTCGGCGCCGATTACCTCAAGGTCTTCGACCTCGACTGGCAGCCCAAAGGCGTGCTGGTCAACGGTCACGCCAAGCCAGCGCCAGCCCTCGCTGCCGACGACTGGAAAGACCTCAACGCTCTCGCCCGCCTCAGCGAACAGGCGCTGATCGACAACGGCCTGCCACAGTTCGAAGGCAGCAATGCCTGGGTCATCGCGGGCAGCCGCAGCCAGAGCGGCAAACCGCTGCTGGCCGGCGACCCGCACATTCGCTTCTCGGTGCCGTCGGTGTGGTACGAAGCGCAATTGTCGGCGCCGGGCTTCGAGCTGTACGGCCATCATCAGGCGCTGGTGCCGTTCGCCTTCCTCGGCCACAACCTCGATTTCGGCTGGAGCCTGACCATGTTCCAGAACGACGATCTGGACCTGATCGCCGAGAAGGTCAACCCGGATAATCCGAATCAGGTCTGGTATCGCGGCCAGTGGACCGACATGGTCGTCACACAGCAGCAGATCAACGTGAAGGGGCAGTCGCCGGTGACCCTGACCCTGCGCCAATCGCCCCACGGCCCGATCGTCAACGATGCCCTCGGCACCGCTGCCGGCAAGACGCCGATTGCGATGTGGTGGGCCTTTCTCGAAACACCGAACCCGATCCTCGAAGGCTTCTACCAGCTCAATCGCGCCGACACCTTGGCCAAGGCCCGCGCCGCTGCCGCAAAAGTCCAGGCGCCGGGGCTGAACCTGGTTTACGCCAACGCCAAGGGCGATATCGCCTGGTGGGCCTCGGCATTGCTGCCCAAGCGCCCGGCCGGGGTGCGGCCGGAGTTCATCCTCGACGGCAGCAGCAATCAGGCCGACAAGGACGGTTTCTACCCGTTCAGCGCCAACCCGCAGGAAGAAAACCCGGCGCGCGGCTACATTGTCTCGGCCAACTTCCAGCCGCTGTCGCCGACCGGCATGGAGATTCCCGGTTACTACAACCTCGCCGATCGCGGCCAGCAACTGAATCGTCAGCTCAGCGACAAGAGCGTGAAGTGGACCAACGAAGCCAACCAGAAACTGCAACTGGGCACCGCCACCGGCTACGGCCCGCGCTTGCTGGCGCCATTGCTGCCGGTGCTGCGCGAGGTGGTCAGCGATCCGGCGCAACTGAAACTGGTCGAGCAACTGGCGCAGTGGCCAGGCGACTATCCGCTGGATTCGGTCAGTGCGACGGTGTTCAACCAGTTCCTCTACGACCTCGCCGATGCGGCAATGCGGGATGAGTTGGGCAATGACTTCTTCGAGACATTGCTGTCGACGCGGGTGATCGATGCGGCGCTGCCGAAACTGGCGGCGAATGCCGATTCACCGTGGTGGGACAACCGCAGCACGCCGGCCAAAGAAACCCGTGCCGATGTCGTGCGCGCGGCGTGGCAGGCGAGCATGCAGCACTTGAAGCTGACCCTGGGCGATAACTCTGCCGAGTGGAAATGGGGCGCTGCGCACACGCTGACTCACGGCCATCCGTTGGGACAGCAGAAGCCGCTGGATCGGATTTTCAATGTCGGGCCGTTTGCCGCGCCGGGCAGTCATGAGGTGCCGAACAATCTGTCGGCGAAGATCGGCCCGGCGCCATGGCCGGTGACTTACGGGCCGTCGACGCGTCGGTTGGTGGATTTTGCTGATCCGGCGCATGGGTTGACGATCAACCCGGTTGGGCAGAGTGGTGTGCCGTTCGACAGTCACTATGACGATCAGGCTGAGGCGTATGTCGACGGGATTTATGTGCAGGCGCATTTCAATGCCGAAGAAGTGACGGCGAATACGCGCAGTACGTTGAAGCTTTTGCCGGCGCGGGCAGCACCTTAAGAGCCCCTCACCCTAGCCCTCTCCCCGAGGGAGAGGGGACTGACCGAGGTGTCTTTCGCTATGCACCGACCTGAGAGATCGAGTCGATTATGGATTCGGAACAGCAACATCACGTCGGCGTATCTCCTCAATATCCCCCAATCGGCCCCCTCTCCCTCTGGGAGAGGGCTGGGGTGAGGGTGAGGGTCACAGCTTCAACGCAAAATTCAGCCGAAACTGCTGCGGCGTCACCCCCAGCCGCCGGTTAAACACCCCACGCATATGCTGCGCATCGCGAAACCCGCACTGATACGCCACAGTCTTCAACGGCGCCGCCGTGCTCTCCAGCATCACCCGCGCCGCATCCACCCGCGCCCGCTCGACAAACTCCGCCGGCGTAACTTTCGCCTCCCGAGCAAACACCCGCGAGAAATTACGCGCACTCATGTTCGCCGCATTGGCCAGATCGGCAATCGTCAGATCACCCGTGAGATTGGCCAGCACATACAACTGCACCATCGCCACCGCCGACGTCGGCTCCGCGTGCGGCGTGAGGAACGGGCTGAACTGCGACTGGCCACCAGAGCGCTGGGTGAACACCACCAGCCGTTTAGCCACGCTCAGCGCCACTTCAGCGCCGTGATCACGCGCCAGCAAATACAACGACAGATCGATCCCCGCCGTGACCCCCGCCGAGGTGTAGAGCGTGCCGTCCTCGACATACAAGCGATCCGCTTCGACCTGCGTTGTCGGGCACAACTGCGCCAACGCCTCGGCGTCGTTCCAGTGCGTGGTGACGGTGCGCCCCTCCAGCAAACCGGCGCGCGCGAGCATGAACGCGCCATTGCAGATTGAACCGAAGCGCTGCGCCCGTGAACACGCCCCGCGCAGCCAATCATCAAACGTCGCGCCAAAATTCATGAATGGCAGTTGCGGGCCGCCAGCGACCAGCAACAGGTCGTAGGCCTCAAGGGCTTCGCTGAAATGCCAATGGGCATTCAGGTTCAAACCGTTGGAGCAGGCCATCGGGCCGTGTTCGACACCGATCACTTCGAGCCGATAGTGATCCTCGGGCGCCAGGAAGCGATTGGCCTCGGCGAACACATCCATAGGGCCGCTGACGTCCAGCGACTGCACGCCTGCGAACACCACAATGGCGACGGCTTTATTCATGGCTACGGATTGCAGGTGGATTGGCAAGGATCGCAGCCATGCATCGATTGTTCGCTTTCAGCGCCGGGAACAGACTTTCCCCAGCAGCGCCACAACGGCGTTTCAGTGAGGAAACCTGCCATGAGCACAACCATCGCCGGCATCAAAATCCCCGACAGCGCCCTCGCCCGGGCCACCACCGAGTACATCCGCGACATCGAGTCCGACCTGCTCTACCACCACTCGCGCCGGGTATTTCTGTTCGGTGCACTGAGCGGCGAGCGCCAGCAACTGACCTACGATCCGGAGTTGCTCTACGTCGGCGCAATGTTCCACGACCTCGGTTTGGTCGAAGGCCACCGCAGTGATGACGAGCGTTTTGAAGTGGACGGCGCCAACGCGGCGGCGGCTTTTCTCAAACCGTACGGGTTGAGCGATGACGACATCGAGCAGGTCTGGCTGTCGATTGCCCTGCACACCACGCCGGGCGTGCCCAAGCATCTGCGCCCGACCGTTGCGCTGGTGACGGCTGGTGTGGAGATGGATGTGCTGGGGATGGATTACGCCGCGTTCAGCACCGTGCAGCGTGAGGCGGTGGTGCATGCGCACCCGCGTGGGGAAGGTTTCAAGGAGTGCATTATCTGCGCGTTTGCCGATGGCTTGCGCCATCGTCCGCAGACCACGTTTGGCAATGTGAAGACCGATGTGCTGAGGGATCAGGAGCCGGGGTTCAAGCCGATGAACTTTGTCGAGGTCATCCGCCACTCACCCTGGACTGCCTGAAACCCATGTAGGAGTGAGCCTGCTCGCGATGGCGTCCTGTCAGTTGGAAATTTCCTGACTGACACTCCGCTATCGCGAGCAGGCTCACTCCTACAGTTTGAATTGGGTTGGCCTCGAGAATGAGGCCAACCCATTAGTGCTTACGCCGCTTCCGGGCTTGGTGCGCGACGCACGTCCGGCTGCTTCCACGAATCGGCTGCACTTTCTTCGATGGCTTGCTGGATGGCTTTCTTGCGCGCTTCTTCGGCACGGCGGCTGAAGAACCAGACCATGAAGGTCACGATCGACACGGCCAGCAGAATCAGACTGGCCACGGCGTTGATCTCAGGCTTCACGCCCAGACGCACCGCCGAGAACACTTCCATCGGCAGGGTCGTCGAACCCGGACCGGAGACGAAGCTCGCCAACACCAGGTCATCCAGCGACAGCGCGAACGACATCATGCCGCCCGCCGCCAGCGATGGCGCGATCATCGGGATGGTGATCAGGAAGAACACCTTCCACGGCCGAGCACCGAGGTCCATCGCCGCTTCTTCGATCGACAGGTCCAGCTCACGCAGGCGCGCCGACACTACCACCGCCACATACGCCGCACAGAACGTGGTGTGAGCGATCCAGATGGTGACGATGCCACGTTCCTGCGGCCAGCCGATCATCTGCGCCATGGCCACGAACAACAGCAGCAGCGACAGACCGGTGATCACTTCCGGCATCACCAACGGTGCCGTCACCAGGCCGCCAAACAACGTGCGGCCCTTGAAACGGGTGATGCGCGTCAGCACGAACGCCGCCAGCGTGCCCAGCGCCACCGCAGCAACCGCGGTGTAGCAGGCAATTTCCAGCGAGCGCAGCACCGAGCCCATCAGTTGGGTGTTGTCGAGCAGGCCGACGTACCACTTGATCGACCAGCCGCCCCACACCGTCACCAGTTTCGAGGCGTTGAACGAGTAGATCACCAGGATCAGCATCGGCAGGTAGATGAACAACAGACCGATGACCAGCATCAGGCTGGAGAAACGGATGCGCTTCATTCTTTGCCCTCCATTTCTTTGGCCTGACTGCGGTTGAACAGAATGATCGGCACAATCAGGATCGCCAGCATCACCACTGCCAGCGCGGATGCCACCGGCCAGTCACGGTTGTTGAAGAACTCTTGCCAGAGCACTTTACCGATCATCAGGGTTTCCGGACCGCCGAGCAGTTCCGGGATCACGAACTCACCCACCACCGGGATAAACACCAGCATGCAGCCGGCAATAATGCCGTTCTTGGACAGCGGAATAGTGATTTTCCAGAAGCTGTTGAAGGTGCTCGAACCCAGGTCCGATGCTGCTTCCAGCAGACTGTGATCGTGCTTCACCAGGTTGGCGTACAACGGCAGGATCATGAACGGCAGATACGAGTAAACGACGCCGATGTACACCGCCAGGTTGGTGTTGAGAATCTGCAGCGGCTCGTCGATGAAGCCCATGCTCATCAGGAAACCGTTGAGCAAACCGTTGTTGCTGAGGATGCCCATCCACGCGTAAACGCGGATCAGGATCGCCGTCCAGGTCGGCATCATGATCAGCAGCACCAGCACCGTTTGCAGCTCTTTACGGGCGGTGGCAATGGCGTAGGCCATCGGGTAACCGATCAGCAGGCACAACAGCGTGCTGATAAATGCCATTTTCAGCGAGCCGAGATAAGCGGCGATGTACAACTCGTCGCCCGCCAGCATCGCGTAGTTGCCCAGGTTCAGCAGCAGTTGCAGCTTCTGCTCGGCGTAGGTGTAAATCTCGGTGTACGGCGGGATCGCCACGTCGGCTTCGGCGAAGCTGATCTTCAGAACGATGAAGAACGGCAACATGAAGAACAGGAACAGCCAGATGAACGGGACCCCGATGACCAGTTGGCGGCCATTGGGGATTATTCGGTTGATGCGGCGTTTGAATTTGCGCATGTTCATGAGCGAAGTACCACGCCGCTGTCGTCTTCCCACCACACGTAAACCTGATCGCCCCAGGTCGGACGCGCGCCACGGCGCTCGGCATTGGCGACGAACGACTGCACCAGTTTGCCGCTCGGCAATTCAACGTAGAACACCGAGTGCCCGCCGAGGTAGGCGATGTCGTGCACCTTGCCGCTCGACCAGTTGTATTCGCAGGTCGGTTGATCGGCGGTGACCAGCAGCTTCTCCGGACGGATCGCGTAAGTCACGGACTTGTCCTGCACCGAGGTGCTGATGCCGTGGCCGACATAGATCTGCCGATCGAGGTCTTTGCAGGTGATGGTTGCGTGGCCCTCAGCGTCGTCGATCACTTCGCCTTCGAAGATGTTGACGTTGCCGATGAATTCGCAGACCAGACGGCTGGTCGGGGTTTCGTAGATATCGATCGGGCTGCCGATCTGGGCGATCCAGCCCAGGTGCATGATCGCGATGCGCTCGGCCATGGTCATGGCCTCTTCCTGGTCGTGGGTCACCATCACGCAGGTCACGCCGACGCGCTCGATGATTTCCACCAGTTCCAGCTGCATCTGCGAGCGCAGTTTCTTGTCCAGTGCGCCCATCGGCTCATCGAGCAACAGCAGCTTCGGTCGCTTGGCCAGCGACCGTGCCAGCGCCACGCGCTGACGCTGACCGCCAGACAGTTGATGCGGCTTGCGCTTGGCGTACTGGCTCATCTGCACCAGCTTGAGCATCTCGGCCACCCGAGCATCGACTTCAGCCGCCGGGATCTTGTCCTGCTTGAGGCCGAAGGCGATGTTCTGCGCCACGGTCATGTGCGGGAACAAGGCGTACGACTGGAACATCATGTTGATCGGACGTTCGTACGGCGGCATGTCGGTGATGTCGACGCCGTCGAGGAAAATGCGCCCCTCCGTGGGCCGTTCGAACCCTGCCAGCATCCGCAGCAGAGTGGATTTGCCCGATCCCGAACCGCCGAGCAGGGCGAAGATCTCGCCCTTTTTGATTTCCAGGGACACATCGTCCACGGCAATCGTCTCGTCGAATTTCTTCGTGACCCGGTCGATTTTGACCAACACCTGTTTCGGTGTCTGGTCGCCCTCGAGGGCTTTCTTATAGGCGCCGGAGGCAACTGCCATTTACGAAACTCCCAGAAAAAAACAGTGCAGTTCGCCCCGCAAGGCGAACCCAGGATAGTGTGTGCCTTACATCCCCGACTTGACCTTGGTCCAGCTGCGGGTCATCAGACGCTGAATGTTCGGTGGCAACTCGATCGACACATAAGCCTTGTCGATAACGGCCTGAGGCGGATACACCGACGCATCGGTACGGATGGATTGCTCCATCAACTTGTCCGACCCCGGATTGGGGTTGGCGTAACCGACGTAATCACTGACCTGAGCGATCACCTCAGGTTTCAGCAGATAGTTGATGAAGGCATGGGCCTGCTTCACGTTCGACGAATCCTTGGGGATTGCCAGCATGTCGAACCACAGCGCACCACCCTCTTTCGGCACCGTGTAAGCGATGTTCACGCCCTTCTTGGCTTCGGCTGCGCGATTCTTCGCCTGGAAGATATCGCCAGAGAAACCGATGGCCACGCAGATGTCGCCGTTGGCCAGATCACCGATGTATTTCGAGGAGTGGAAGTAGGTCACGTAAGGACGCACCGCGAGCAATTTGTCGGTGGCCTTTTCGTAGTCCTTCGGATTGGTGCTGTTGGCATTCAGGCCCAGATAGTTGAGCACGGTCGGCATCATTTCATCCGCCGAATCGAGGAACGCCACGCCGCAGCTTTGCAGCTTCTTGATGTTCTCAGGCTCGAACAAAACGCCCCAGGAATCGATCTTGTCGACACCCAGTACAGCCTTCACTTTATCGACGTTGTAACCGATACCGTTGGTGCCCCACAGGTACGGCACGGCGTACAGGTTGCCCGGATCGTTCTGTTCCAGACGCTTGAGCAGCGCCGGGTCGAGATTGGCGTAATTCGGCAGTTGCGCACGGTCAAGCTTCTGGAACGCGCCCGCCTTGATCTGCTTGCCGAGGAAGTGGTTCGACGGCACGACCACGTCGTAACCGGTACGCCCGGCCAGCAACTTGCCTTCCAGGGTTTCATTGGAATCGAAGACGTCATAGACCGGTTTGATCCCGGTCTCTTTCTGGAAGTCGGCCAGAGTGGTCTCGCCGATGTAATCGGACCAGTTATAAATATGCACCGTACCGGCGGCCTGGGCTCCGACAGCAATCGTCAGGCCGGCAGTGGCCAGCAGGGCTTTGCGCAAAGAAGAAAAAATAGGCAAGTGGAGGTCCTCTAAATTAGTTGGGCCCAAGTTGCCCCGCGCTGCATGACAGCCGTGGCTGCCCGGCAACAAAACCGGCGCGCAACTTACCCTCGAAAAACCGTTCCTGCAAAACTTCCTGTCATTTAATTGATCCGCTGGCCGCCTTCGCGGGAGACGACGGCCAGCGGTTGCTGCTTCAAACCGGCTTATTTACCGGATTTGATCTTGGTCCAGCTGCGAGTGATCAAACGCAAGGTCGCTGCGTCCAGGTCGCTGATCGCATAGAGCTGTTTCTTCACTTCAGCCGATGGGTAGATGCTCGGATCGCTGGTGATGTCTTTGTCCACCAGTGGCGTAGCAGCTTTGTTGCCGTTCGGGAAACGCACGGCGTTGGTGATGCCGGCCATCACTTGCGGCTCAAGCAGGTAGTTCATGAACTTGTAGGCGGCTTCGACGTTTTCGGCATCCTTGGGAATGGCGACCATGTCGTAGAACGTGCCAGCACCTTCTTTTGGAATGGTGTAGGCCAGCTTGACCTTGTCACCGGCTTCCTGGGCGCGGGTCTTGGATTGTTCCAGGTCACCCGAGTAACCGACGGCGACGCAGATGTTGCCGTTGGCCAGGTCGGAGATGTACTTGGAGGAATGGAAGTAGGCAACCGACGGACGAATTTTCAGGAACAGGTCTTCGGCGGCTTTCAGGTCAGCCTTGTCCTTGCTGTTGGTCGGCTTGCCCAGGTAGTGCAACGCCGCCGGAATCATTTCGGTCGGTGCGTCGAGGAAACTTACGCCGCAGCTTTTGAGTTTCTCGATGTTTTCAGGCTTGAACACCACGTCCCAGGAATCGATCTTGTCGATACCCAGCGCAGCTTTGACCTTGGCCGGGTTGTAGCCGATGCCGATCGAGCCCCACATGTACGGGAACGCGTGCTTGTTGCCTTGGTCGCTGGCATCGCCAACAGCCTTGAGCAGGTCTTCGTCGAGGTTCTTCCAGTTCGGCAGCTTGGACTTGTCCAGCTCTTGGTAAACACCGGCCTTGATCTGCTTGGCGAGGAAGTTATTGGAAGGCACCACGATGTCGTAACCGGACTTGCCGGCCAGCAGCTTGGCTTCCAGGGTTTCGTTGCTGTCGAAGACGTCATAGACGACTTTGATCCCGGTGGCTTTTTCGAAGTTGGCCACAGTGTCCGGGGCGATATAGTCGGACCAGTTGTAGACGTGCAACACCTTGTCGTCCGCCTGAGCCGCAGCCGCCATGACTCCCATCAGGGACATGGCGAGCAGAGTCTTGCCAGCGAGCTTTTTGCCTAATGCCTTCATGCGTTAATGCTCCAAATTTTTCTTTTTTGAACCACTTTGTTCAGCGGCCGAACCCGGACAACTGGAACCGCGGCTAGTCTGGCAAGATCCGAGGCGGTCTTTCAAGAAAAGACCAGCCTTTCTGACAGCTTTGAGCGCGAGCGCCACGGCTCCCCCGCTCAAAGCCTAGCACTTAGCCCTGCAACGCACTGAGGGTCAGGTCCAGACACTTGCGTGCCTTGGTCACCAGCTCATCGATCTCGGCTTTGCTGATCACCAGCGGCGGCGCGATGATCATGGTGTCGCCCACAGCGCGCATGATCAGGCCGTTGTCGAAGCAGAACTGGCGGCAGATCATGCCGACGCCCTTGCCTTCGTAACGCTTGCGCGTGGCCTTGTCCTGCACCAGCTCGATCGCGCCCAACAGACCGACTCCGCGAACTTCACCCACCAACGGGTGATCGTTCAGTTCCCGCAGACGTTTCTGCAAATACGGTGCCGTTTCGTTGTGCGCGTTCTCGATAATTTTTTCGTCGCGCAGGATGCGGATGTTTTCCAGGCCCACTGCGGCTGCCACCGGGTGACCGGAGTAGGTGAAGCCGTGGTTGAAATCGCCACCTTCGTTGAGCACCGCTACCACCGAGTCGCGGACGATCAGGCCACCCATCGGGATGTAGCCGGACGTCAGGCCTTTGGCGATGGTCATCATGTCCGGCTTGAGATCGTAGAAATCACTGCCGAACCACTCACCGGTACGGCCGAAACCGCAGATCACTTCGTCCGCCACGAACAGGATGTCGTACTTGGCGAGGATTTCCTTGATGCGCGGCCAGTAGCTGTCAGGCGGAATGATCACGCCACCGGCACCCTGAATCGGCTCGGCAATAAAGGCACCGACATTGTCGACGCCAACTTCGAGAATCTTTTCTTCCAACTGATTGGCCGCCCAGATGCCGAACTCTTCCGGGGACATATCGCCGCCTTCGGCGAACCAGTACGGTTGCGCGATGTGGACGATGCCCGGGATCGGCAAGTCGCCTTGCTCGTGCATGTAAGTCATGCCACCGAGGCTCGCGCCGGCCACGGTCGAACCGTGATAACCGTTCTTGCGGCTGATGATGACTTTCTTGTTTGGCTGGCCTTTGATCGCCCAGTAGTGGCGGACCATGCGCAGCATGGTGTCGTTGCCTTCGGAGCCGGAACCGGTGAAGAACACATGGTTCATGCCTTCCGGTGCAACGTCGGCGATTGCCTTGGCCAGTTCCAGAGCTGGCGGGTGCGCGGTCTGGAAGAACAGGTTGTAGTACGGCAGTTCGCGCATCTGTTTGGCGGCCGCATCGGCCAGCTCATCGCGACCATAACCGATGGCCACACACCACAGACCGGCCATGCCGTCGAGAATCTTGTTGCCTTCGCTGTCCCACAGGTAAACGCCCTTGGCGTTGGTGATGATCCGCGGGCCTTTCTCTTTCAGCTGCTTGAAGTCGCTGAACGGGGCCAGGTGATGATCATTGCTGAGTGCTTGCCACTCGCGGGTTTGCGGGTTGTTGCTGGTCATGCCAATTCTCCTTGTTATCGGTGAAGGCGCGGCCGGTGAGGACCGCGCCCGGCGTATCAGACGGCGAAGAGCAGGTACTCACGCTCCCAGGAACTGATCACGCGCTTGAAGTTTTCATGCTCGGCCCGTTTTACCGCGACGTAGCCTGTGATGAAGGTTTTGCCCAGGTACTTCTCGATGGTCGCGCTGTTTTCCATACGCTCCAGCGCATCTTCGATGGTCAGCGGCAGGCGCAGGTTGCGGCGCTCATAACCACGGCCCACCACCGGCGCGCTCGGGTTGAGGCCTTCAACCATGCCGATGTAACCGCAGAGCAGGCTCGCGGCAATCGCCAGGTATGGGTTGGCGTCAGCGCCCGGCAGGCGGTTTTCGACGCGACGGTTCTGCGGGCCGGCATCCGGTACGCGCAGGCCGACGGTACGGTTTTCTTCGCCCCACTCGACGTTCACCGGTGCCGAGGTGTCCGGCAGGAAGCGGCGGAACGAGTTGACGTTCGGCGCGAACAGCGGCAGCAATTCCGGAATCAGCTTCTGCAAACCACCGATGTGGTGCAGGAACAACTGGCTCATGGTCCCGTCTTCATTAGAGAAGACGTTTTTGCCGGTCTCGATGTCGATGATGCTCTGGTGCAAGTGCATCGCACTGCCCGGCTCGCCGGTCATCGGCTTGGCCATAAAGGTGGCGGCCACGTCGTGCTTGAGCGCGGCTTCGCGCATGGTGCGCTTGAACACCAGGATCTGGTCGGCCAGCGACAGTGCATCGCCGTGACGGAAGTTGATTTCCATCTGCGCTGTGCCGTCCTCGTGGATCAGCGTGTCGAGATCCAGTTCCTGCAGTTCGCACCAGTCGTAGACGTCTTCGAACAGCGGGTCGAATTCGTTTGCCGCTTCAATGGAGAACGACTGACGACCGATTTCCGGACGGCCCGAACGGCCAATCGGCGGCTGCAACGGATAATCTGGGTCGTCGCTGCGCTTGGTCAGGTAGAACTCCATTTCCGGCGCCACGATCGGCTGCCAGCCTTTGTCGGCATAGAGTTTGAGGACTTTCTTGAGGACGTTGCGCGGCGACAGCTCGATCGGGTTGCCTTGCTTGTCGTAGGTGTCGTGGATCACTTGCGCGGTTGGTTCGATGGCCCACGGCACCATGTACACAGCGTTCTGGTCGGGGCGGCAGATCATGTCGATGTCGGCCGGGTCGAGCAGTTCGTAATAGATGTCGTCTTCGACGTAGTCGCCGGTCACGGTCTGCAACAGCACGCTCTCGGGCAGGCGCATGCCTTTTTCGGCGATGAACTTGTTGGTCGGCGAGATCTTGCCCCGGGTGATACCGGTCAAGTCGGCGATCATGCATTCGACTTCTGTGATCTTGTGGTCTTTCAACCAATCGGTGAGCTGGTCGAGGTTGTTACTCATAAATGCCTCTGGGCTGAGTCTCCTGACATGATGTCAGGCAAAGTTTGACGCTTTGAGCGTCGCGTTAAAGGGGGGGCTTGCTCGCGCAGTGCCGGCTTACGCCTGGCACCGCGCATAGACAATGAAAGAGGAGCTTACCTGCCCTTTACGCTGGCGTTGCATTTCCTGTGCACACTCAAGGCGTGCAGAATCATGAGCACGGCTGGGCAAGCGGCACAGGCTTTGAGGGTGAAAGCGATCTATATTGGAAGGAGACGCCATAAACAGGATGCTTTCCCGTACGTCCAGAATATCGGACGCTGACGCTTGAACGGTCATGGACGGGAACATCGTCGGCAACTTGTCAGCCATGCTGGCTGCGCTACGGACGGATTGGTCGCCACTGATGTGATGAGCATGCAGACCGGACTGTTGCGAGCAGTCGGTGATGCCGATTAACGGCAGGCGAGACATGAAGCACCCCGGTATTATTGCTGTTATGGGTTTGATCGGAGCTTAGCCTTGTTCATTTTTTTACACAACACCCCCGTAAAAAATACAACACGGCCTGCTCAAGCCCGCGGGTGCCCAGCGTCACAAGGACTAAAAACCGCCCCAAAGTGCCCCATAAATGCCCTTGCAGCGCTTTTTTAGGGCAAAAAAGGCCTCGCTTGACTTCGGCAGGCCGTTCGGGTTGACTGAAACCAGAAAAGATCAATGATTGATATTTTTAACAACAAAGGTGTTGCATCATGTCGGTACCCCCGCGTGCCGTTCAGCTTAACGAAGCGAACGCGTTCCTTAAGGAACATCCTGAGGTTCTGTACGTTGACCTTCTGATTGCGGATATGAATGGTGTGGTGCGCGGCAAGCGCATTGAACGCACCAGCCTCCACAAGGTTTACGAGAAAGGCATCAACCTGCCGGCCTCTCTATTTGCTCTGGATATCAACGGTTCCACGGTAGAAAGCACCGGCCTGGGCCTGGACATCGGCGACGCCGATCGTATCTGCTATCCAATCCCCGATACCCTGTGCAACGAGCCATGGCAGAAGCGCCCGACCGCGCAGCTGTTGATGACCATGCACGAACTCGAAGGCGACCCGTTTTTCGCCGATCCGCGCGAAGTGCTCCGTCAAGTTGTTGCAAAGTTTGACGAGCTGGGCCTGACCATCTGCGCCGCCTTCGAACTCGAGTTCTACCTGATCGACCAGGAAAACGTGAACGGCCGTCCACAGCCGCCACGCTCGCCGATCTCCGGCAAACGCCCGCACTCGACGCAGGTCTACCTGATCGACGACCTCGACGAATACGTCGACTGCCTCCAGGACATTCTGGAAGGTGCCAAAGAGCAAGGCATCCCGGCCGACGCCATCGTCAAGGAAAGTGCCCCGGCGCAGTTCGAAGTGAACCTGCACCACGTCGCCGACCCGATCAAGGCGTGCGACTACGCGGTACTGCTCAAGCGTCTGATCAAGAACATTGCCTACGACCATGAAATGGACACTACCTTCATGGCCAAGCCGTACCCGGGCCAGGCAGGTAATGGTCTGCACGTACACATTTCGATTCTGGATAAAGAAGGCAAAAACATTTTTGCCAGCGAGGATCCCGAGCAGAACGCCGCGCTGCGTCACGCGATCGGCGGTGTGCTCGAGACCCTGCCCGCGCAGATGGCTTTCCTCTGCCCGAACGTCAACTCCTACCGTCGTTTCGGCGCACAGTTCTACGTGCCGAACTCGCCGTGCTGGGGCCTGGACAACCGTACCGTAGCGATTCGCGTACCGACCGGCTCTGCCGATGCCGTGCGTATCGAACACCGCGTAGCCGGTGCCGATGCCAACCCGTATCTGTTGATGGCGTCGGTTCTGGCTGGTGTACACCACGGTCTGACCAACAAGATCGAACCGGGCGCGCCAGTCGAAGGCAACAGCTACGAACAGAACGAGCAAAGCCTGCCGAACAACTTGCGCGATGCCCTGCGCGAGCTGGACGACAGCGAGGTGATGGCCAAGTACATCGATCCGAAGTACATCGATATCTTCGTCGCCTGCAAGGAAAGCGAGCTGGAGGAGTTCGAACACTCCATCTCCGACCTTGAGTACAACTGGTATCTGCATACCGTTTAAGCGGTTGTAGCTTCAGGAAAGAACGCCGTTGGCTGATTTAGCCAACGGCGTTTTTTTATGGCCGCCTGCGGCGGATCGCTGGCAAGCCAGCTCCCACAGGGATTTTCTGCGCACATAAATCCCGGTTCACTGAAGATCACTGTGGGAGCTGGCTTGCCAGCGATGGCGGCCGACAAGACAACACAGGAACCGGCTCGTACAATGCCCGCAGCCCCGCAGGAGACTTCCATGACGCGACCCGCCCCCGCCCGCAAACCCCGTGCCCGCAGCCAGGCGCGCATCGATTCGATACTCGACGCCGCACGCACGCTGCTGGCCGCCGAGGGCGTGGCCAGTCTGTCGATCTACAGTGTTGCCGAGCGCGCGCAGATTCCGCCCTCCTCCGTGTACCACTTCTTCGCCAGCGTCCCGGCATTACTCGAAGCGCTGACGGCAGATGTGCACGCCGCGTTTCGCGCTTGCCTGCAAGCGCCGATCGATCATGAAGCTTTGCGTGACTGGCGTGATCTGTCGCGACTGGTCGAACAGCGCATGCTGGAGATCTACGACGAAGACGCCGCCGCACGGCAGTTGATCCTCGCGCAACATGGTCTGACCGAAGTGACTCAGGCTGACCGTCAGCACGACATCGAATTGGGCGACCTGATGCACAAGCTCTTCGATCATCACTTCGAATTGCCGAGGCTGCCGGAAGATGTCGATGTGTTTGCCTTGGCGATGGAATTGGGCGACCGGGTTTATGCGCGTTCGGTGCAGCAGCATGGGCAGATCACATCGCGCATGGCCGAGGAAGGGATGCGCGTGTTTGATGCTTATATCGGGCTGTATCTGCCACCGTATCTGCCCAAGCGTTGAGCCATGATCGTTCCCACGCTCTGCGTGGGAATGCAGCCCGTGACGCTCCGCGCCACTGGACGCGGAGCGTCCCAAGAGGCATTCCCACGCGGAGCATGGGAACGATCGCCAGGCACAAAAAACCCCGAAGGGCTCACGCCCTCCGGGGTTGTTTTTTACTCACCGGTTTACAACTTGGCGATCGACACCTCGGTGGATTTCACAAAGGCGATCACTTCGCTACCGACCACCAGTTCCAGCTCTTTGACCGAGCGGGTGGTGATCACCGAAGTAACGATGCCGGAAGCGGTCTGCACGTCGATTTCCGACAGCACGTCGCCAAGGACGATTTCCTTGATCGAGCCTTTGAACTGGTTACGGACGTTGATGGCTTTGATAGTCATGGCAATGATTCCTGTCGTTTGCTTGAGTTATTGAGCCCAACGCAGTTGCGTAGGCAGTGGTGAAACAGGTTCCGGCGCCGGCGGTTCGCCGGGCAGGGAGAGAACACGGTTAAGCACTTCGGTTTCCAGCGCCGCCAGGCGATGCGAACCACGCACTCGCGGCCGCGGCAGTTCCACATGCAGGTCGAGGCCGACTTCGCCGTCCTCGATCAGAATCACCCGGTCGGCAATCGCCACCGCTTCGCTGACGTCGTGGGTCACCAGCAGCACCGTGAAGCCGTGTTGCTGCCAGAGACGTTCGATCAATTGCTGCATTTCAATCCGGGTCAGCGCATCCAGCGCGCCAAGCGGTTCATCGAGCAACAGCAGACGTGGTTGATGGATCAGTGCGCGTGCCAGTGCGACGCGTTGTTTCTGCCCGCCGGACAACGCCGCCGGCCACTCATTGGCGCGATCCGCCAGACCCACCGCGTCCAGTGCTTCAAGAGCCTTGGGACGCCAGTTGCCTTTAAGGCCGAGACCGACGTTGTCGATGATCTTCTTCCACGGCAGCAGACGTGCTTCCTGGAACATCAGTCGGGTGTCTTCCCGCGCATCGCTGAGCGGCGCCGAACCGGCGAGCAATTCGCCGCCAGTCGGTTGATCGAGGCCGGCGAGCAAGCGCAGCAAGGTACTTTTGCCGCAGCCACTGCGACCGACCACGGCGACGAATTGCCCTGCCGGAATGTGCAGATCGATGTCACGCAGCACCTGCCGCGCGCCGAAGGTTTTCTGCAGATTGCGCACCGCCAGCGGAATCCCGCGCAGCAGGCGTGGAGGTTGTTGAGCAGTCATGCCGCACCTCCTTTGGCAACCTGATAAGCCGGGTGCCAACGCAACCACACACGTTCAAGTCCACGGGCGGCGAGGTCGGCGAGTTTGCCGAGTACCGCGTAAAGCAGGATCGCCAGCACCACCACGTCGGTCTGCAAAAACTCGCGGGCGTTCATCGCAAGATAGCCGATGCCCGAACTGGCGGAGATGGTTTCGGCGACGATCAGCGTCAGCCACATAAAGCCCAGGGCGAAGCGCACGCCGACCAGAATCGAAGGCAGTGCACCCGGCAGAATCACCTGCCAGAACAGGCTGAAACCGGAGAGGCCATAACTGCGGGCCATCTCCACCAGCGCCGGGTCGACGTTGCGGATGCCGTGATAGGTGTTGAGGTAGATCGGGAACAACGTGCCCAACGCCACCAGAAAAATCTTCGCCGACTCGTCGATGCCGAACCACAGGATCACCAGCGGAATCAGCGCCAGATGCGGCACGTTGCGGATCATCTGCACCGAACTGTCGAGCAGGCGTTCGCCCCATTTCGACAGGCCGGTGATGAAACCCAGGATCAGACCGATGCTGCCGCCGATGGTGAAACCGAGCGCCGCGCGCCAGCCGCTGATCGCCAGGTGCGTCCAGATTTCGCCGCTGCGCACCAGGCTCACGCCGGCTTCGATCACCGCCACCGGTGCCGGCAGAATCCGTGTCGACAACCAACCGGCCGACACCGACAACTGCCACACCGCCAGCAACAACACCGGCAACGCCCAAGGCGCGAGGCTGTGGATGATTTTCTTCATGGCGCGCCTCAGCTCTGCGACGCGGCTTTGGGAAGAATGTCGTTGGCCACCATCTCGCCGAACGGGCTGACGTAACCGGCGCTTTTCGGCAGTTCCGGACGCTCGATGTCGAGGTGCGGGAACAGCAGTTCAGCGACGCGATACGACTCTTCAAGGTGTGGATAACCGGAGAAGATGAAGGTGTCGATGCCCAGATCGGCGTATTCCTTCACCCGCGCCGCCACGGTTGGACCGTCACCGACCAGCGCGGTCCCCGCACCACCGCGTACCAGGCCAACACCGGCCCACAGGTTCGGGCTGACTTCGAGATTGTCGCGACTGCCACCGTGCAACGCGGCCATGCGTTGCTGGCCGACCGAATCGAAACGCGCCAGCGAAGCCTGAGCGCGAGCGATGGTGTCGTCGTCCAGATGCGAGATCAGCCGATCCGCCGCTTGCCACGCTTCAGCGTTGGTTTCACGAACGATCACGTGCAGACGAATGCCGAAGCGCACGGTGCGGCCGAGCTTGGCGGCTTTGGCGCGAACTTGGGCAATCTTCTCGGCCACCGCTGCTGGCGGCTCGCCCCAGGTCAGGACCATTTCCACTTGTTCAGCAGCCAAGTCCTGCGCCGCTTCCGACGAGCCACCGAAGTACAGCGGCGGACGCGGTTGCTGAATCGGCGGGTAGAGCAACTTGGCGCCTTTCACGCTGATGTGCTGACCGTCGTAATCGACGGTTTCGCCTTCCAGCACACGACGCCAGATACGAGTGAATTCCACCGAGGCCTGATAGCGTTCTTCGTGGCTGAGGAACAGACCGTCGCCGGCCAATTCTTCCGGGTCACCACCAGTGACCAGATTGAACAGCGCACGCCCGCCGGACAGACGATCCAGCGTGGCTGCCTGCCGCGCCGCCACAGTCGGGGAAATGATCCCTGGGCGCAGGGCCACGAGGAATTTCAGGCGCTGGGTCACCGGGATCAGCGACGCTGCCACCAGCCACGAGTCTTCGCAGGAGCGGCCGGTAGGAATCAGCACACCGCCGAAACCCAGACGATCCGCCGCTTGCGCGACCTGTTGCAGATAACCGTGGTCGACGGCGCGAGCGCCTTCGGCGGTGCCAAGGTAATGGCCGTCGCCGTGGGTTGGCAGGAACCAGAAGATATTGAGGCTCATGGAGTGGTCTCCTTAGGAATTCGAATTACTGCGCTTTAGCCACAGCGGCCGGTGGTGTCCAGATCACATCCTTGATGCTCAGCGGCTTCGGAATCAGCTTGAGCTGGAAGAACGTGTCAGCGATTTTCTGCTGCGCGGCGACCACTTCCGGGGTCAGGAACAGCGCGCCGTAGCCCTGGCGTTTCACCGAGGTCAGGGTGATGTCCGCCGGTAGACCGAGCAGTGGCGCAACTTGTTGGGTGACGTCTTCAGGATTGGCTTTCGACCATTCGCCGACCGCGCGCACTTCCTCAACGAGGGTTTTGATCACCTGAGGATTTTTCTCGGCGTAAGGCTTGGTCGCGAGGTAGAACTGGTGGTTGTCGACGATGCCTTTGCCGTCGCGCAGGGTGTGCGCTTGCAGTTGTTTCTCGGCGGCAGCCTGGTACGGATCCCAGATGACCCAGGCGTCGACGCTGCCACGTTCGAACGCGGCGCGAGCATCGGCGGGCGGCAGGAAGACGGTTTGAATGTCGGTGTATTTGAGGCCGGCGTCTTCCAGTGCACGCACCAGCAGGTAGTGGACGTTGGAGCCTTTGTTCAGCGCGACTTTCTTGCCCTTGAGATCAGCCACCGACTTGATCGCCGAGTCTTTCGGCACAAGGATCGCTTCGCTGTTGGGCGCTGGTGGTTCATAGGCGACGTAAAGCAAATCGGCGCCGGCAGCCTGAGCGAAGACTGGCGGGGTTTCGCCAGTGACGCCGAAGTCGATCGAGCCGACGTTCAGGCCTTCGAGCAGTTGCGGGCCACCGGGGAACTCAGTCCATTGCACGTCGACGCCTTGGGCGGCCAGACGCTTCTCCAAAGTCCCTTTGGCTTTGAGCAGCACCAGCGTGCCGTACTTCTGATAACCGATCCGCAATGTCTCGGCTTGAGCTTGAGTGATGGCGCCGAAGGTGACAGCCGCAGCAAACAGAGCGACCAGACCACGACGCAAAAATACAGTGCGCATAGCGCTCTCCTTTTTGCTGTTGGGTTTTGGCTGCACCTGCTTGCCCGTTGGCGGGCGAGTAAGGCCAGTACTTCAAATTTCGGTGAGGCTTAAATGCTCCAGCGAGCACTCAACAAACGTTCGTTCAACACGCCCGGCTCCAGCGGTTTTGGCCGGCGCGCCATGGCACCGACAAACTGATCCAGCGCTTCATGCAGTCGCTGCTCCAGCGCCGGTGCCAGTTGTGCTGCGGCACTGCCTTCGCCGTAAGCGATCTGGCTGTCCTCGGCGAAAATCCCCTGAAGCATTTCCTGGGCTTTCAACGCCGACAGCACAGGCTTGAGCGCGTAATCAACCACCAGCATGTGGGCGATGCTGCCGCCCGTGGCCATCGGCAAGACAATCTTGTGGTTCAGGGCGCGCTCGGGCAGCAGATCCAGCAGCGTCTTCAACGCGCCGGAAAACGAGGCCTTGTACACCGGCGTGGCGATCAGCAGGCCGTCGGCGTTTTCAATCTGTTGCAGCAGGTCGAGCACCTTCGGGCTGTCAAAGCGGGCATGGAGCAGGTCTTCAGCGGGAAAGTCGCGCACCTGATAACTCACCACTTCCACCCCTTGTGCCTGCAACCAGCGTTGCGAGCGTTCCAGCAGCACCCCGGAACGGGAGCGCAGGCTGGGACTGCCACCGAGTGAGACGACCAGCATCGAGACAATTCCTTAAGCGTTGCAGGCGATTCGCGGGTTGCGATCTCGCTTCGATGGGAGTGACCTTACCAGCTGATTTATATATCCATAAATCATATTTATTCATTTGGTTATGCGTTTTGGAGATATACATTTCAACAAACTGCGGGCGAAAAAAAAGGCCGTCGAAACGGCCTGAAATCCCCTGCTATGTGGATGCCTCGAAAAGATCGCAGCCTTCGGCAGCTCCTACACGGACCGAAATCCCCCTGTAGGAGCTGCCGCAGGCTGCGATCTTTTGATCTTAACGATTCGGCTGTGGCGTCAGGCGCAGGTACGGTTTCACCGCGCGATAGCCCTTCGGAAAGCGCTTTTTGATTTCGTCTTCATCCTTGAGCGACGGCACGATCACCACCTCTTCACCGTCCTGCCAGTTGGCCGGGGTGGCCACCTTGTAGTTGTCGGTGAGCTGCAGCGAATCGATCACCCGCAGAATCTCGTGGAAATTACGCCCGGTGCTCGCCGGATACGTGATGGTCAGGCGAATCTTCTTATTCGGATCGATGACGAAAAGCGAACGCACGGTCAGCGTGTCGTTGGCATTCGGGTGGATCAGGTCATACAGATCGGACACCTTGCGATCGGCATCAGCCAGGATCGGGAAGTTGACGACAGTGTTCTGGGTTTCGTTGATGTCTTCGATCCACTTGTGGTGCGAATCCACCGGGTCGACCGACAGCGCGATGGCTTTGACGCCACGTTTGCTGAACTCATCCTTGAGCTTGGCGGTGAAGCCCAGCTCCGTGGTGCACACCGGCGTAAAGTCCGCGGGGTGGGAGAACAGCACGCCCCAGCTATCGCCCAGCCATTCGTGGAAACGAATCTTGCCGGCGCTGGAATCCTGTTCGAAATCGGGGGCGATGTCGCCGAGTCTGAGGCTCATGGTGCTGCTCCTGATGAGTTGTTCGAGACCTCAACTGTAGCCCGGGATTTGCGATCGTGAAAAAGAATAAATAATGAGATATCTAGATCATAAGTGAATATTAAACATCTATTCACTGGACGCTGGCAGGCAACCCGACGAACATCGTTCGCAAGGTTCGAGAAGGCCTTGAGTTGCTGTAAAGAGGGAAATCGGGGATGGCTTACGGGGGTGAGCCGGACTCGAAAACGCAAAAGCCCCGTCCGGCGCGATGCCGGACGGGGCTTTTTTTACATCAACGAATCGAAACGCGCTATTACAGCAGCGGGATCGAGTAGCTGACGATCAGGCGGTTCTCATCCTGGTCACGCTGACCTGGGATGTCGTTGCGCCACATGGCGTTTTTCCACATCACGCCAACGTTTTTCAGCGGGCCTTCCGGTACGACGTAACCGATGGTCAGGTCGCGTTCCCACTCGGAACGGCCGGTCGCGTTGGTGCTGACTTGGCGGTCGCCGACTTTACCAGTGGTGTCGATGTTATCGCCACGCAGGTAAACCACACCGGCGGTCAGGCCAGGTACGCCAACTTTGGCGAAGTCGTACGAGTAGCGAGCTTGCCAGGTACGCTCGCCAGCGCGGGCGAATTTGGCAATCTGCATGTCGGTGGTGATGTACGCCGACGAGCCGTCACCCTGGTTCAGCCAAGGGAAGTCGCTGTTGCCGTTGCTGACCTGATAGCCACCACCGAAGGTGTGACCTTCAACGGTGTACAGGAACAAGCCGCTGTACAGGTTGTTGTCGACTTTACCTTTGGTGATGCCGGTACCGTAGTCACCCGTGGTGTAGTAGGCCGGATCGTTACCGTTGGCGCCATCGTCACGGCTGTTGAAGTAACGGAAGTCAGACTTCAACACACCCGGGCCGATTGCCCAGTTGTGCACCAGACCCAGGAAGTGCTGCTTGTAGTAATCCTGCAAGTTGCCGTAGTAGTACTGGGCAGTCAGGTCTTTGGTGATTTTGTAGTCACCACCACCGTAGATGAACTTGTTGCTGTCACGACCGGCAGCGGTGTGAGCGTTGGAACCCGCGATCGACAACTCTTCGTTGTTGCTCGAGTTACGGCCCTTGGCGTGCTCGATCTGACCAGCAACCAGTGTCAGGTCCTTGATCTCGTTCGAGGTAATCTGACCACCTTGAAAGGTTTGCGGCAACAGACGACCGTCGTTGGTCACGATGACCGGCAGTTTTGGCTGCAGGGTACCGAGCTTCAGTTCGGTCTGGGAGATCTTGGCTTTGGCAGTCAGACCCAGGCTGGAGTAGTTGTCGACCGCTTCACCGTTGGACTTGCTCGGGAATACAGTGCCGCCATAGGAAGTCGACGTAGCACCGTTGGTGCCGCCACCTGAATCCAGACGCACGCCCAGCAGGCCGATAGCATCGATACCGAAGCCTACGGTGCCTTGGGTGTAACCGGAGGTGAAGCGCAGGTCGAAGCCTTGGCCCCACTCTTCCTGCTTGTTCTGAGCACCGGCGGCTTTGGTATCGCCATCACGGTTGTCAGTGTTGATGTAGAAGTTACGCAGCCCCAAAGTAGCTTTGCTGTCTTCGATGAAACCGGCGGCGCCTGCCTGCTGCGCCATAACCCCTACGGCCACAGCCAGGGCCAAGGTGGACTTGTTCATGTAAAGCTCCTCTCGTTTCTAATTCTTGTGTTCCTGGCCCTGGGTCTGATGCCCTGGGTCCTAAGATGCGCGATTAGCGCCAGACCGTGACTGACAAGTCAATCGTAACCTTGTGTGTCTACGACCAAGGTCTAATCGCAGTGATTTGGTCCGTGCAGAGTAAAGATTTCCTGATAAACCCAAAAAGAATTTATTCATTCTTTTTCATACCATTTCGGAATATGGCCAGTATCGTGCCACCTCCGCCGGGAAACAGCGTATCGGCGACTAAGCTCATTCCTAAATGGTATTTGTTAGCCTTTTTTTATATCGATTAGCTTTGGCGCAACCCCGAATCGTCAAACCCTATCGAAAAGGCGACGCCATGATGGCCAAACGCGCACTATCTAGTCAATTTGTTACAGTTTGTGTGTCGGCGATGATTAGTTTTTCCGCCCATGCCGCCAACCTCACCGTGGGTTATCAAACGGGTATCGACCCGAGCAAAGTCCCCCAGGCCGACGGCGTCTACGAGAAAACCATCGGCGAGAAAATCGACTGGCGCCGCTTCAACAGTGGTCCGGAAGTTGTGACTGCCATTGCTTCGGGTGACGTGCAGATCGGCAACCTCGGCTCCAGCCCGTTGGCGGCCGCCGCTTCGCGCAATCTGCCGATTGTGGCGTTCATCGTTTCAGCACAGATCAATGCCGCCGAAGCCCTGGTGGTGCGCAATGGCAGCGGCATCAACACACCGCAGGACCTGGTCGGCAAAACCATCGCCACACCTTTCGTTTCCACCTCCCACTACAGCCTGCTCGGCGCGCTCAAGCATTGGGGGCTGGATAGCTCGAAGGTCAAAGTGGTGAACCTGCAACCGGCAGAGATTGCAGCGGCGTGGAAGCGTGGCGATATCGATGGCGCGTTTGTCTGGTCGCCGGCGCTGGGGGAAATCCGCAAGACCGGTAAGACCCTGACCGATGCCGCGCAGGTTGGTCAGTGGGGCGCGCCAACCTTCGAAGTCTGGGTCGCGCGCAAGGATTTTGCCGAGAAGCATCCTGAGGTTGTCGCGAAGTTCGCCAAGGTCACGCTCGACTCATTCGCCGATTACGCCGCACATAAAGACAGCTGGACGGCTGACTCGGTGCCGGTACAGAAAATCGCCAAACTGACCGGTGCCAATGCCGCCGATGTCCCGGAATTGCTGGCAGGTTCAGCGTTCCCGGACGCCAAGGCGCAGCAAACCACAGCGCTGCTGGAGGGCGGCACGGCGAAGGCGATTGGCGAGACGGCGAAGTTTTTGAAGGAACAGGGCAAGGTCGAGACAGTGCTGCCGGATTATTCGCCGTATGTCAGCGCGAAGTTTGTGCAGTAACGCATAACCCAATGTAGGAGCTGCCGAAGGCTGCGATCTTTTGATTTTGGTCTCAAAAACAAGATCAAAAGATCGCAGCCTTCGGCAGCTCCTACACAGGTCCCATTCAGCCCCCGCACCGGGGCTTTTTCTTAAAGGGTCTTTTCGAAGATCTTCGAATTACGCTGAAAGTTGTACAGCGAAGCCCGCGCCGCCGGCAGGCGCTCAACGCTGCTCGGCTCGAAACCACGCTCACGGAACCAGTGTGCGGTGCGTGTGGTGAGGACGAACAAGGTCTTCAAACCCTGCGCCCGCGCTCGGGTTTCAATGCGCTCCAGCAGTTCATCGCCGCGACCGCCATGGCGGTATTCCGGATTCACCGCCAGGCACGCCAGCTCACCGGCATCGGAATCGGCAATCTGATACAGCGCCGCACAGGCGATGATCATGCCTTCACGCTCGACCACGCTGAACTGCTCGATCTCGCGTTCCAGCACTTCGCGCGAACGACGCACCAGAATCCCCTGTTCTTCCAGCGGACTGATCAAGTCGAGCAAACCACCGACGTCTTCAATTGCCGCCTCGCGCACCAGTTCGAATTGCTCCTGCGCCACCAGCGTACCGCCACCGTCACGGGTAAACAGTTCGGTCAGCAGTGCGCCATCCTCGGCGTAACTGACGATATGGCTACGCGCCACGCCGCCACGGCAAGCTTCGGCAGCGGCATCGAGCAGTTCTGCCTGATAGTTGCTGCCCAGACGCTGCAAATGCGCCGGTACTTGCTGCGGCCGCAGTTCACGTACCAGTTTGCCGTTTTCGTCGATAAGACCGAGGTCGGCGCCAAACAGCAGCAACTTGTCAGCGCCCAGATCGATAGCTGCGCGGGTGGCGACGTCTTCGCAGGCGAGGTTGAAGATTTCACCGGTCGGCGAATAACCCAGCGGCGACAACAGCACGATCGAACGCTCGTCGAGCAGGCGGTTGATGCCTTTGCGGTCGACCCGGCGCACTTCGCCGGTGTGGTGATAGTCGACGCCTTCCAACACGCCGATCGGCCGCGCGGTAACAAGGTTGCCGCTGGCCACGCGCAGACGCGAGCCTTGCATCGGCGACGAAGCCATGTCCATCGACAGGCGTGCTTCGATGGCGATGCGCAATTGGCCGACCGCGTCGATCACACATTCCAGCGTTGCAGCATCAGTGATGCGCATGCCGTGGTGGTAATGCGGGGTCAGGCCTCGGGCGGCGAGGCGGGTTTCGATCTGTGGACGCGAACCGTGCACCAGCACCAGACGCACGCCAAGGCTGTGCAGCAGAACGATGTCGTGGACGATGTTGCCGAAGTTCGGATGCTCCACGCCATCGCCGGGCAGCATGACGACGAAGGTGCAGTCGCGGTGGGCATTGATGTAAGGGGACGCGTGACGAAGCCAGTTAACGTATTCGGGCATGAACCTGGGCCTGTAATAAATAGCAGCCGAAAAAGGGGCGGAACGGAAAACGCACAGCGGGCTGATGGTTATCGTCGGAACAGGCTTGGCGACACGCGCGCTCTCCTCATGAATACGGGTTGGGGTGTTGGCAATTTACAGCGTTCGATCGGATAAAACACATACCTCCTGTGGGAGCGAGCCTGCTCGCGAAAGCGGTGTATCTGTAGACATTGAGGTGTCTGGAATGGCGCTTTCGCGAGCAGGCTCGCTCCCACAGGTGTGGATCATCGTTCGTCAGCGGTCAGGCAGTAATGTTCAATCAGTTGCCGTAATAGATGCACGGTAGGCTGCAAACGTGACATTTCAAGGTACTCGCCGGGCTGATGCGCACAGGCGATGTCGCCAGGGCCGAGCACAATGGTTTCGCAACCAAGGCGCTGAAGATAAGGCGCTTCGGTACCAAACGCTACTGCTTCGGCGCTATGACCGGTGAGCTTTTCGGCGATGCGCACCAGTTCGGCGTCTTCCGACTGCTCGAACGACGGCACTTCCGGGAACAGCGGTTTGTAATCGATCTTCACCTGATGCCGTTCGGCCACCGGGTTGAGCTTGCGCAGAATCTCCGCGCGCAGGACTTTCGGGTCCATGCCGGGCAACGGCCGCAGATCAAACTCCAGCGAACACTGGCCGCAGATGCGGTTGGGGTTGTCGCCGCCATGAATGCAGCCGAAATTCATCGTCGGCTGCGGCACGCTGAACTGCGGATTGTTGAATTCACGCTGCCACAACAGGCGCAAACCGCGCAGTTCGCCGATCGCATCATGCATGGCTTCGAGGGCGCTGTGCCCAAGGCGCGGATCCGACGAATGGCCGCTCTGCCCGAGGATGTCGATGCGCTCCATCATGATGCCTTTATGCATGCGGATCGGCTTGAGCCCGGTCGGCTCGCCGATCACCGCTGCGCGACCCAGCGGGCGCCCGGCCTCGGCCAGTGCACGGGCGCCGGACATCGAGCTTTCTTCATCGCAAGTGGCGAGGATCAGCAGTGGCTGCTTGAACGGCTGATCGAGCAGCGGCAGCACCGCTTCGATGATCAGCGCGAAGAAACCTTTCATGTCGCAACTGCCCAGGCCAACCCAGCGGCCATCGACTTCGGTGAGTTTCAGCGGGTCGGTCTGCCACAACGCATCGTCGTACGGCACCGTGTCGCTGTGCCCGGCCAGCACCAGCCCGCCGGGGCCGCTGCCGAAACTGGCGAGCAGGTTGAATTTGCCGGGGCTGACCTGCTGGATATCGCAGCTGAAACCCAGGTCGCTCAGCCAGCCGGCGAGCAAATCGATCACCGCGCGGTTGGATTGGTCGAGGTTCGGTTGGGTACAGCTGACCGATGGCGCGGCGATCAGCGCAGCGAACTGGTCTTGCATGGACGGCAAAGGCATCGCTGACTCCAACTCCCGAATTGACGTCCATCATAGAACCATCCGGCGTCAGGAATAAACCGCCGCAGGGCGTAGGACGAATCAGTCCTGTACACTGCACGGCCTTGGCAGCCACATATTCCCCGGCTGCGCTCCCGATCCTGGATTTTCCGGCCATGCAGAAAGAAACCGAAATCAAACTCCGCGTCAGCCGCGAAACCCTCGCCGCACTGCGCGAGCACCCGTTACTGAAAAAACGCAACAAAAGTGGCTGGGAACGCCGTGAGTTGATGAACCAGTATTTCGACACCCCCGAGCGCGACCTGGCCCAGGCCAAAGTCGCCCTGCGCCTGCGCAAGGACGGTGACGAAGTGATTCAGACCCTCAAGACCCGAGGCCAGAGCGTCGCCGGTCTGTCCGAGCGTAATGAATACGACTGGAAATTGCCCAAAGCCAAGCTCGACGTGAAGAAACTCGACGGCGAATGCTGGCCCGAGTCGCTGGCCGAACTGGACAAGAAAACCCTCAAGCCGATCTTCACCACCGATTTCGTCCGCGAACGCGCCGAAATCGCCTGGGGTCGTGGCAAGAGCAAAGTGGTTATCGAGGCCGCGCTGGATCTCGGCCACGTAGTGGTCGGCAAACAGAAAGAAGAAATCTGCGAACTGGAACTGGAATTGCGCGAAGGCGAGCCTGCCGCGCTGCTGGAACTGGCTGCCGAACTGGCGGAAACCCTGGCGCTGATGCCGTGCGACATCAGCAAGGCTGAGCGCGGTTATCGTCTGTACGACGCCAACAGCTACTCGCTGAGCCTGGCGGCGCCAGAACTGACCGCGGAAACCCAACTCGACGACGCCTTCGCCGCGCTGAGCTGGCACTTACTCGGCAGCAGCCAGCGTCTGGCTGAACAATATCGCTTCAACGGCCACTGGCGCCTGTTGCTCGACTGGGTCGAGAACCTCGCGGAAATGCGCGCCCTGCTCAGCAGCCTCGGCCAGGCCGCGCCGCGTCAGTCGACCCACGACTTGCGCGTTGCCCTGGATGCATTGCTGGAAGACTGGCGCCCGCTGGTGCAGGCCGGTATCGAAGACGAAGACGTGCGCAAAGCCGCACCGGAGCAGTTCCTCGAAGAACTCGAAGACCCGCGCTGGGGCTTGTTCTCGCTGAACACTTCGCGTTGGTTGCTGGCCCGCACCTGGACCGCCGAGCGCAACGTGCGTGGCAACCGTCAGGGTGGTGCGCAGTTGCACAGCTGGCTGCCGCGTACCTTGGGCGAAGAAGCCACAGCCCTGCAATTGCAGCGCTATCAGCAACAGCCGGAAGATCTGGCCGAACAATTGCCGCGTATCGAGCGCATTCAGGTCTGGCTGCACCACGCCCGTAATGTGCTGGAGATCCCGGAAATGGATCGCTTGTACGGCGAGCTGAACAAGCTGGCGCAACTGGCCAACGAACCGACGATCACTGACGAACTGCTCGATGCACGCAAGCAGCAGGCGATTGCGGTTTACCAGAATCGCGCATGGAAAATGCTCCTGCGCATGTAATACCGCTAAAAGATCGCAGCCTTCGGCAGCTCCTACAGGGTGTACACCCGCCCCATGTAGGAGCTGCCGCAGGCTGCGATCTTTTGCTTTATCGCAAGACAGGCAAACTGGTGGTGGATTTGATCTCCGACAGCGCCACAATCGAATTCACTTCCTGTATCCCCGGCACCAGCGACAGCTTCTCGAAGAAAAACCGCTCATACGCCTCGATGTCCGCCGCGACAATGCGCAGTAAAAAGTCCACCGCGCCCATCAGCACATAACACTCCAGCACTTCCGGAAAGCCGCGAATCGCTTCGGTGAACTCAGTGAAGTTCGAACGCCCGTGCGCATTGAGTTTGATCTCGGCAAAGATCTGCGTGTTAAGGCCGATCTTCTTGCGATCGAGCAAAGTCACCTGACCACGAATGATCCCCTCCTCCTTCATCCGCTGAATCCGCCGCCAGCACGGCGATTGCGACAGTCCGACCTGCTCGGCGATCTGCGCACTCGAGAGCGATGCGTCCTCTTGCAGCAGGGCGAGAATCTTGCGGTCGTAGCTGTCCAACTCGCTGTGCATAGAAAAACCTCAATAACCGGATTATGCGAATTGATCTTTTCGATCAGCCGTCATTAACGCCGATCATAGCCAAGAAATACCCCGCGCCGAATGTAAAAATTCCTCCAGTGATTTTGGAGACCCGCCATGCCGCACCTCGAAGCCGTAACCACCGCGCCAACCCGCGCCGATGTCTGGAACGTCAGCAACGCCCATTGCCTGGCGCAGTATCAGATTCTCGCCGAGGCTGAGCCGGACTTGCTGGTGCGGGTGCTCAACCTGTTCGCACTGCAATTCCTCACACCCGAGCAAGTCAACGTGCAGCGCATGGACGATCTGCTGTCGATCGACCTGGTCATGGGCGGTCTCAGTTGGCATCGCGCGCAAGTGATCGCAGAAAAACTTCGCAACCTGATCAGCGTCTGCTCGGTCAATCTGCAAAACGCCGACAGCGCTTGGGATGCGCCGGCACAAGCGGCCGGCTGACAGATCCGGCAACGGCTTCGTCGGGTAGTGGCCCAACGGTCTGCGGGGCCACGACTATCCTTTTGCGCACTGTCGCTCAAAAGGAAGCCCGCATGTCCGTTCAACTCGCCACTCAGGACCGCTGGCTGGAACTCAACGAGGTGCTGCGTGAACTCGTCGCCCAAGGCTTTATCTGCCAGGACTCGGCGGAGCAGGCACTGAATGCCCGCCGCCGCCATGCAGCCCACGGTCAGATGCATCCGCTGGAATTCATCGCCAGCCAGCAACTCGACGACCTTAGCCGTCCGGGCAAACACCTCGACCTGGAAAGTCTGACCCTGTGGCTGGCGCAGCAGGCCGGTCAGCCGTATCTGCGCATCGATCCGTTGAAAATCAACGTCGCCGCGATCACGCCGTTGATGTCTTACGCCTTTGCGCAACGGCACAAGATTCTCGCCGTAGCGGTCGACCGTGACGCGGTGACTGTCGCCAGCGGCCAGCCTTATGTCACCGGCTGGGAGGCCGATCTCACCCACGTATTGAAACTGCCGATCAAGCGAGTGGTGGCCAACCCGGCGGATATCCAGCGCTTCAGTGTCGAGTTTTTCCGCCTGGCCAAATCGGTCAGCGGCGCCAGCAATGCCGACGCTCAGGGCGGCAATCTCGGCAATTTCGAACAGCTGCTCAACCTCGGCGCCAGCGATCAGGAGCCGGACGCCAACGACGCGCACATCGTCAACATTGTCGACTGGCTGTTCCAGTACGCCTTCCAGCAGCGCGCCAGCGATATCCACATCGAACCGCGCCGCGAGCAAGGCACCGTGCGTTTTCGCATCGACGGTGTGCTGCACAACGTCTATCAATTTCCGCCGCAGGTGACCATGGCGATAGTCAGTCGCCTGAAAAGCCTCGGGCGGATGAACGTCGCCGAAAAACGCAAACCCCAGGACGGCCGGGTCAAGACCAAGACCCCGGATGGCGGCGAAGTGGAGCTACGGCTTTCAACGCTGCCCACCGCGTTCGGCGAAAAAATGGTCATGCGGATTTTCGATCCGGAAGTGCTGCTCAAGGATTTCGACCAGTTGGGTTTCAGCGCCGATGACTTGCGGCGCTGGCAGGACATGACACGTCAGCCCAACGGCATCATTCTGGTCACCGGGCCGACCGGCTCGGGCAAGACCACCACGCTGTACACCACGCTGAAAAAACTGGCGACGCCTGAGGTCAACCTCTGCACCATCGAAGACCCGATCGAAATGGTCGAGCCGGCGTTCAACCAGATGCAGGTGCAGCACAACATCGACCTGAGCTTCGCCGCTGGGGTGCGCGCACTGATGCGGCAAGACCCGGACATCATCATGATCGGCGAGATCCGCGACCTGGAAACCGCTGAAATGGCGATTCAGGCGGCGCTCACCGGGCACTTGGTGCTGTCGACGCTGCACACCAACGACGCCCCCAGCGCGATCAGCCGCCTGCTCGAACTCGGCGTGCCGCATTACCTGATCAAAGCCACCGTGCTCGGCGTTATGGCTCAGCGTCTGGTGCGCACCTTGTGTCCGCATTGCAAGGCGCCGCTGACCCTCGAAGACGAAGACTGGCAAACCCTGACCCGCCCGTGGCAGGCGCCGTTGCCGGGCAACGCGCAACGTGCCATTGGTTGCGTGGAATGCCGCGACACCGGCTATCGCGGCCGCGCCGGAGTCTACGAAATCATGCAACTGAGCGACAGCCTCAAAGCCTTCATCACCCCGGACACCGACCTCACTGCCATTCGCCGGCAGGCGTTCAAGGAAGGCATGCGCAGCTTGCGTTTGTCCGGTGCGCAAAAAGTCGCCGCGGGGCTGACCACTGTTGAGGAAGTGCTACGGGTGACGCCGCAGAGCGAGCAGAAATAAGCCGTCACGGAACCGGATCGGGGAAATGGCGATCCAACGCCTCAGTTAACCCCCAGGAGTCATCTCATCATGCGTCTCAAACTTGCTGTCGCCACTCTGGCCTTGCTGTCCCTTCCCGTTGGTTCGGCCATGGCGGACAGCTTTTGGCGTAACGTCATCTCGTCCGGCGCCACCACCGGTTCGACCTACCTGACCTTCAAGGATCACAAGCTGATCATCGCCGCACAGGACGATGCCGGCAGTTTCGTTGCCAGTGACGGCGGCATTCGCGGGCCGTATCTGGAAGCGGCGATGCAGAAAGTCCGCGCCGACAATCCGGGCCTGCAGGCGACCGATATGGAATTGGCGAATGCGATCCTGGCGAAGAACGCCGTGGCTTCCGAGTAAGCCTTTCGCAGAAGCACAAATGCCGCTCATATGAGCGGCATTTTTTTGCCCGGATTTCAGATTCACCACAATCCTTTGTAGGAGTGAGCCTGCTCGCGATAGCGGTGAATCAGTCACCGGAGAATTTGCCTGATACACCGCTATCGCGAGCAGGCTCACTCCTACAGGGGAACTGTGTAAACCTGAGTATCAGCGGTAATCGTCCACCGGGACACAGGCGCAGAACAGATTGCGATCGCCGTAAACGTTATCCACCCGATTCACCGCCGGCCAATACTTGTGCGCCTTCGTGTGCGCATCCGGGGTAATGCCTTGCTCGATGCTGTACGGCCGCTCCCAGACTCCGGTGACATCCGCCAAGGTATGCGGTGCCCGCTTCAGCGGATTGTCCTCGGCCGGCCAGTTGCCGTTCTGCACCTCAGTGATTTCCGCGCGAATACTCAACATTGCACCAATAAATCGGTCCAGCTCTGCTTTGGATTCACTCTCGGTCGGCTCGACCATCAAGGTCCCCGGCACCGGGAAGGACATGGTCGGCGCATGGAAACCGTAATCCATCAAACGCTTGGCTACGTCCTCTTCGCTGATACCGGTCAGCGCCTTCAATGGCCGCAGATCGAGAATGCATTCGTGGGCCACGCGCCCGTTGCGCCCGGTATACAGCACCGGGAACGCGCCGGATAAATGCTGCGCCAGGTAATTCGCCGCCAGAATCGCCACCTCGCTGGCGTCCGCCAATTGCGGCCCCATCATGGCGATGTACATCCAACTGATCGGCAATATGCTTGCGCTGCCCCATGGCGCCGCGCTGACGGCGCCGTTCTGCGCCAACGGCCCATCGATTGGCACCACCGGATGATTGGCGACGAACGGCGCCAGATGCGTGCGAATGCCGATCGGCCCCATGCCCGGGCCGCCACCGCCGTGGGGGATGCAGAAGGTCTTGTGCAAATTCATGTGCGACACGTCGGCGCCGATGTCCGCCGGCCGCGCCAGCCCGACCTGCGCATTGAGGTTGGCGCCGTCCATGTAAACCTGACCGCCGTACTTGTGGATAACCTCGCAGATCTCGCTGATGCCCTCCTCGTACACCCCGTGGGTCGACGGATAGGTCGCCATCAGGCACGACAACTTATCCCCAGCCTCGGCGGCTTTCGCTTTCAGATCCTCCAGATCGACGTTGCCCGCCTCGTCGCACTCGACGATCACCACACGCATCCCGGCCATTTGCGCCGAGGCCGGGTTGGTGCCATGGGCCGAGGACGGAATCAGGCAGATCTCCCGCGCGCCCTGCTGACGGCTTTCGTGGTATTTGCGGATCGCCAGCAACCCGGCGTACTCGCCCTGGGCGCCGGAGTTGGGCTGCATGCAAATAGCATCGAACCCGGTGATTGCGCACAGCCAGCGCTCCAGCTCCTCGATCATCAATGTGTAACCGACGGCCTGCTCGCGGGGCGCAAACGGATGCAGATTGGCGAATTGCGGCCAGGTGATCGGGATCATCTCGCTGGTGGCGTTGAGTTTCATGGTGCAGGAGCCCAGCGGGATCATTGACTGGTTGAGCGCCAGATCCTTGTTCTCCAGTTGTTTGAGATAGCGCAGCATCTCGGTTTCGCTGTGGTGGGCGTTGAATACCGGATGACGCAGATACGGTGTTTGGCGCTGAAGGTTGTCGGGGATGCCTGAGGTCAGCGCCTCGGCGTCGAGATCGGCGACGGTCAACCCGTGATCAGCTCCGAGCAATACATCGAACAGTTTGGCGACGGTGGTTTCATCGCAGGTTTCGTCGAGGCTCAGCCCTACCCGCCCACGGCCAAGAATTCGCAGGTTGATCTGCGCAGCCTGAGCACTCTCGATGATCGCCGTTTGCGCACCGCCGACGTCCAGCGTCAGCGTGTCGAAGAACTGCGCATTGATCCGGTTGATCCCTTTGCGCTCAAGCGCTGCCGCCAGAATGCAGGTCAGCCTGTGCACACGCTGGGCGATGCGTTTCAAACCTTCCGGGCCGTGATACACCGCGTAGAAACTGGCGATGTTGGCCAGCAGCACCTGCGCCGTGCAGATGTTCGAATTGGCCTTCTCACGGCGGATATGTTGCTCACGGGTTTGCAGGGCCATGCGCAATGCGACGTTACCCCGAGCGTCCTTCGACACGCCGATGATCCGCCCCGGAATCGCCCGTTTGTATTCCTCACGGCTGGCAAAGAACGCCGCATGCGGGCCGCCGTACCCCATCGGCACGCCGAATCGCTGAGACGAACCGAACACCACATCCGCGCCCAATTCGCCCGGCGGCGTCAGCAACAGCAGACTCAAAAAATCCGTCGCGACGCAGGCCAGTGCCTGTTGCGCATGCAGGTGATCGATCAGTGGACGCAGATCGCGAATCTCGCCATGGGTGTCGGGATACTGCAGCAGTGCGCCGAATACCTGATGTTGTTTCAAGTTATCCACAGCGTCGATGATCAGCTCGAAGCCGAAGCCTTCGGCGCGGGTCTGCACCACGGAAATGGTTTGCGGGTGGCAGTTCTCATCGACGAAAAACAGATTGCTCTTCGACTTCGCCACACGCTTGGCCAACGCCATGGCTTCGGCCGCCGCCGTAGCCTCATCGAGCAGCGATGCATTGGCCAGTTCGAGGCCGGTGAGGTCGATGGTCAATTGCTGAAAATTCAGCAGCGCTTCGAGCCGTCCTTGAGCGATCTCCGGTTGATAGGGCGTGTACGCGGTGTACCAGCCGGGATTTTCCAGCACGTTGCGCAGAATGACGGTCGGCGTGAGGGTGCCGTGGTAGCCCATACCGATCAGGCTGGTCCAGACCTGGTTCTGCTCGGCGTAACCGCGCAGTTTGGCCAGCGCGGCCTGTTCATCGAGGGCGGGCGGCAGATCCAGTCCGCGATTGAAGCGAATGCCCGGCGGCACGGTCTGCTCGATCAGTTCGACCCGGCTGCCGAGGCCGAGGCTGTCGAGCATCGCCTGCTGTTCGGCGGCGTCGGGACCGAGGTGGCGGCGCAGAAAAGCGTCGGGATCGCGTAACTGGCTCAGGGACGGCAACTGGGACATGACGGGCTCTCTCCTGGCTGGCGCTCGGCGTCAATGCAACACGGTCAAACCAGCATAGCAGTGCCCTTGAAGATCAAAAGATCGCAGCCTTCGGCAGCTCCTACAAGATGTACACCATCCTCCTGTAGGAGCTGCCGAAGGCTGCGATCTTTTGATCCTAAAAAAAAGCCCCGACAAGTCGGGGCTTTGGGTATTGCTTAGAGCTTACTCGCCGATAGCAGCCTTATACGCCGCAGCATCCAGCAGCTTGTCCAGCTCAGCCTTGTCGCTTGGCTTGAGCTTGAAGATCCACGCGCCATACGGGTCGGAGTTCAGCAGCTCGGGCGAGGCGCCCAGCTCTTCGTTGATTGCGATGACTTCACCGCTGATCGGCGAATAGATATCGGAAGCGGCCTTCACCGACTCAACCACACCGGCCTGATCTTGCGCGGCGAACACCTTGTCCACTTCAGTCAGCTCGACAAACACCACATCGCCCAGCGCTTCCTGCGCGTGATCGCTGATGCCCACGGTGACGGTGCCGTCGGCTTCCAGACGTGCCCATTCATGACTTTCGGCAAAACGCAGTTCAGCGGGGATATTGCTCATCTTCGGTGTCCTCGGAAATTGGGTCAGCGGTCATGCCCGCCAAAAAAGGTTAGATCAAAGTTTTGCCATGGCGTACGAAGGTCGGTTTGACCACTCGTACCGGGTACCACTTGCCACGGATTTCCACTTCGGCGCGGTCGGCGGTGGCCATCGGAACACGCGCCAGGGCAATCGATTTGCTTAGCGTAGGAGAGAAACTACCACTGGTGATCTCCCCTTCGCCAACATCGGCGATACGAACCACTTGATGAGCGCGCAAAACACCGCGCTCTTCCAGCACCAGACCGACCAGTTTGTGCGCAACGCCAGCGGCTTTTTCCGCCTCCAGAGCAGCGCGACCGATGAACTGGCGCGCGGCCGGTTCCCAGGCAATGCTCCAGGCCATGTTCGACGCCAGCGGCGAAACATCCTGATGAATGTCCTGACCGTAAAGGTTCATCCCTGCTTCGACGCGTAGCGTGTCACGGGCGCCGAGGCCGATCGGGGAAATGCCGGCGCCAACCAGATCGTTGAAGAAACCCGGCGCCTGACTGGCCGGCAGGCAGATTTCCAGGCCATCTTCGCCGGTATAACCGGTACGCGCGATGAACCAGTCACCGTCGGTGTAGCCTTCGAAGGGTTTGAGGTGCTGGATCAGCGTGGCGCGGGACTGGGTCACCAGTTCGGCAATCTTGTGCCGGGCCTGCGGTCCTTGAATGGCGAGCATCGCCAGCTCGACGCGTTCGTGCAGTTGCACGTCGTAATCGCCGCGCTGCGCGTTCATCCACGCCAGATCCTGATCACGGGTGGAGGCGTTGAACACCAGGCGATAACAGTCATCGAGACGATAGACGATCATGTCATCGACGATGCCGCCGCGCTCGTTGAGCATGGTGCTGTACAACGCACGGCCAGGGCGGTGCAGGCGGTCGACATCATTGGCCAGTAAATGCTGAAGCCAGGCTTTGGCCTGCGTGCCGGTGACATCGATCACGGTCATGTGGGATACATCGAACACCCCGCAATCGCGGCGCACCTCATGGTGCTCCTCGACCTGCGAGCCATAATGCAGGGGCATGTCCCAACCGCCAAAATCGACCATCTTCGCGCCGAGGGCGAGATGCAGGTCATACAGAGGCGTACGCTGTCCCATGGGTTTCTCCTTCCGGGCGTGGCGAAGGTGCGGACAGTCGCTGCACAGCGTGAAAGCCTTGTAATAGAAGGCTTTCAGCCAATCTCAGCGAAAAGATCTGTCAGACGAACCGCACCGAATGCCGCGCATTGTAGCCGCATGATTCAGGACTCACTACTAAGTGTTTCGATGGGCGGAGCGGCGAATCAGGCCGATAACCGGTAACAGTCCGACCAGAACCAGGGTCAGCGCCGGCAGAGACGCCCGCGCCCATTCGCCTTCGCTGGTCATTTCAAAGATGCGTACGGCCAGCGTATCCCAGCCAAACGGGCGCATCAGCAGGGTCGCGGGCATTTCCTTGAGCACATCGACGAACACCAGCAACGCCGCGCTCAGCGTGCCGGGCAGCAACAACGGCAGATACACTTTGAAAAACAGTCGCGGCCCACTGACACCCAGGCTACGTGCCGCTTCGGGCAAAGATGGCCGTATACGCGCCAGACTGCTTTCCAATGGGCCATACGCCACCGCAACGAAACGCACCAGGTAAGCCATCAGCAATGCCGCCAGACTGCCGAGCAGCAACGGCTTGCCGGCGCCGCCAAGCCAACTGGAAAGCGGAATCACCAGTTCACGATCCAGATAACTGAACGCCAGCATGATCGACACCGCCAGCACCGAACCCGGCAAGGCGTAGCCAAGATTGGCCAGGCCGACGCCGGAGTTGATCGCCTGCGTGGGTGCCAAGCGCCGGGCAAACGCCAGCAGCAACGCAACGCTTACGGTAATCAGCGCCGCCATGCCGCCCAGATACAAGGTGTGCATGATCAGCCCGGCGTAGCGCTCATCGAGATCGAACCGCCCGCGCTGCCAAAACCAGACAATCAATTGCAGCACCGGAATGACGAAGGCGCAGGCGAACACCAGGCCGCACCAGCTCATCGCCGCAAAGGCCTTGAGCCCGCGCAGGTGATACAGCGCTTTCACCCGCGGGCGTTCGTTACTCGCTCGATTCGCCCCGCGCGCACGGCGCTCGCCGTACAGCACCAGCATCACCACCAGCAGCAACAGGCTGGCCAGTTGCGCTGCGCTCGGCAGGCTGAAGAAGCCGTACCAGGTTTTGTAAATTGCAGTGGTGAAGGTGTCAAAGTTGAACACCGACACCGCGCCAAAATCCGCCAGGGTTTCCATCAGCGCCAGCGCCACACCCGCACCGATAGCCGGCCGCGCCATCGGCAATGCCACGCGCCAGAACGCTTGCCACGGCGATTGCCCGAGTACCCGTGCCGCTTCCATCAAGCCCTTGCCCTGCGCGAGGAACGCGGTGCGCGCCAGCAGGTAAACATAGGGATAGAAGACCAGCACCAGCACGATGATCACCCCGCCGGTGGAGCGCACTCGCGGCAGGCGCAGACCGGTGCCGAACCATTCCCTGAGCAGTGTCTGCACCGGGCCGGCGAAATCCAGCAGGCCGACGAAAACGAAGGCCAGCACGTACGCGGGGATGGCGAAGGGCAGCATCAGCGCCCAGTCGAGCCAGCGCCGTCCGGGGAATTCGCAGAGGCTGGTAAGCCAGGCCAGGCTGACACCGAGCAGCGTTACGCCGACGCCGACGCCTACGACCAGCGTCAGGGTGTTGCCGAGCAGGCGCGGCATCTGGGTTTCCCACAGGTGCGCCCAGATCTGCTGATCGATGGTCTGCCAGGACAGCAGCAGAACGCTCAGGGGCAACAGCACCAGCGCGGCGATGGCGAAGACGATGGGGTACCAGCGGCGTTGGGCGGGGTGGGCCACTTTTGGTTCTCTGGGGGATTGGGGGTGTTTTTGGGATTAGGGTTTCAAGTTGAAATTGTTGCCCTCACCCTAGCCCTCCCGAAACGTCGGACCGCCCGGAGGGAGAGGGGACTGACCGCGTAGTTTATGGGAATTACGCCGACCTGAAACATCGAGCCGAATTCAGGATTTGAATTCAACATAGATCGACTCCCTCTCCCGGAGGAAGAGGAGACTGACCGAGGTGCTCCGTCGATTTACGTCGACCTGAAACATTGAGTCGAACTCTGTATTTGAATCCAACAAAGATCGGCTCCCTCTCCCTCCGGGAGAGGACTGGGGTGAGGGGCAGCGATCTTGAAGCAGACAAGTCTATCGAAAAAGCCTCAATTCCAACCCGCCCGATCCATCATCCGGATCGCCTCAGCCTGACGCTTGCCCGCCACTTCCACCGGCAAGGTATCGGCAATGAACTTGCCCCACGCCGCCACTTCTTCCGAAGGTGCCACCGCCGGGTTGGCCGGGAATTCCTGGTTCACGTCAGCAAAAATCTTCTGCGCTTCAGGCGTGGTCATCCACTCGACCAAAGCCTTGGCCGCTTCCGGGTGCGGCGCATGCTTGGTCAGGCCGATGCCCGACAGATTGACGTGCACACCGCGATCAGCCTGATTCGGCCAGAACAGTTTCACCGGCAACTCCGGCTTCTGCTTGTGCAGGCGACCGTAGTAGTACGTGTTGACGATGCCAACGTCGCACTGCCCGGCATTGATCGCTTCGAGCACCGCAACGTCATCGGAGAACACGTCGGTGGACAGGTTGTTGACCCAGCCCTTGAGGATCTTCTCGGTCTTCTCGGCGCCATGGACTTCGATCATGGTCGCGGTCAGCGACTGGTTGTAGACCTTCTTCGCCGTGCGCAGGCACAGGCGCCCTTCCCAGTTCTTGTCGGCCAGTGCTTCGTAGGTGGTCAGTTCGCCCGGCTTCACCCGCTCGGTGGAGTAAGCGATGGTCCGCGCGCGCAGGCTCAGGCCGGTCCAGGCGTGGCTGGACGAGCGATATTGCAGGGGGATGTTGGCGTCGATGGTTTTCGAGGTGAACGGCTGGAGGATGCCCATCTGCTCGGCTTGCCAGAGGTTGCCGGCATCGACCGTGAGCAACAGGTCGGCAGTGGCGTTTTCACCTTCGGCCTTGATGCGCTGCATCAGCGGCGCTTCCTTGTCGGTGATGAACTTGATCTTCACCCCGGTCTTGGCGGTGTAGGCATCGAACACCGGTTTGATCAGCTCATCGATGCGCGACGAGTAAACCACCACCTCATCAGCGGCCTGAGCGGTTGTACTGCCGATCAGGGTCAGGGCCAGTGCGGTCAGAATGCGCTTGGGTGCCAACATGGGAGTGGTCTCTCGGTCGGGAAATGTGGGCCAAATGATAAGGACTCACATTTACCACCTCAATCGAACTCTTTTTGAAGGAGTTACCAGATGTTGCATGATTGACCGCCACCCCTGTAGGAGCTGCCGACGGCTGCGATCTTGATCTTAAAAACAACATCAAAAGATCGCAGCCTGCGGCAGCTCCTACAGGGGAATGCATTTCAAATGTGGGAGCGAGCCTGCTCGCGAAGAGGCCATCAGCCTTAATGAAGATGTCAGGCTTTGGCGAGAGTCGGAAGATCACCCGTCAACCCGAGGGCCTCCCGCACAAACAAAGCCTTCGCCTCCGGCATCTGCTCCACCAGCTTCAACCCGGCATTCCTTAACCAGCGCACCGGCAACGGGTCGGCCTGGAACAACCGCTCAAACCCTTCCATCGCCGCCATCAGCGCCAGGTTGTGCGGCATGCGCCGACGCTCGTAACGACTCAGCACTTTCACATCGGCCAAACGCTCACCGCGCTCGGCTGCCTGCAACAGCACCTCCGCCAGCACCGCCGCATCGAGGAAACCGAGGTTCACACCCTGCCCCGCCAACGGGTGAATGGTGTGCGCCGCATCGCCGATCAGCGCCAGACCTTCCGCCACGTAACGCTTGGCGTGGCGCTGACGCAGCGGCACGCACAGTCGCGGATCGGCACAGATGACTTCGCCGAGACGACCTTCAAAGGCACGTTCCAGCTCACGGCAGAAATCCGCTTCATCCAGCGCCATCAGGCGTTCAGCCTCGCTCGGCGTGGTTGACCAGACAATCGAACACCAATCCTGCTGCCCATCGCGTTCCAGCGGCAGAAACGCCAGCGGCCCGTGATCGGTAAAACGCTGCCACGCGGTCATCTGGTGCGGTTTACTGCTGCGCACACTGGTGACGATGGCGTGGTGCAGATAATCCCACTCACGCGTCGCTACACCGGTCAGACGTCGCACGGCCGAGTTGGCACCGTCAGCGGCAATCACCAGCGGTGCGCGCAACTGTCGACCATCGGCCAGCGTCAGCAGCCAGTCATCGCCGGAGCGACGCATCTGTTCCAGCCGCGCATTGGCCAGCATGCCCAGATCACAATCGTGCAAGCGGTCGAGCAAGGCATCCTGCACCACGCGGTTCTCGACGATATGGCCAAGCACTTCGGCGTGCACACTGCTCGCCGAGAAATGGATCTGCCCGGTGCCGCTGCCATCCCACACGTGCATGTCGGTGTATGGGCTGCTGCGGCGTTTGGCGATGCCTTCCCACACGCCAAGGCGTTCGAGGATTCGCTGACTGGCGGCCGACAAGGCGCTCACTCGCGGCTCAAACGCGGCTTCGGCGTCGAACGGTTTGACGCTCAACGGGCTGCCGTCAAGCAGCAGGACTTCGAGGCCGCTGTCCTGCAACGCCAACGCCAGGGCGCTGCCGACCATTCCGGCCCCGACAATCAGCAGATCTGCGCGCATTTCCATGCTTAAGCCTGTCTCGCTTGCGGCTTGAGCCGCACGTAAAGGGTTTTACCGACCCGCGCCACCAGATTGCCGGCGCCGTCATGAATGTCGACCTGCAACTGCGGCAGGTATTTCTCGCCATTGGCGGTCTGCCGGCGAATCTCGGCGAGCAAGGTCTCGTCGATAGTGAAGCGGGCGAACACCGGGCCTTTGCCCGGCGCGATGAAATCGATGTCGGCAGCCTTGTCCCAAACGATGTAGCGCGAGCCAAGGTTTTCCATGAGCATCAGCATGAAGAACGGATCGACCATCGAATACAGACTGCCGCCAAACTGCGTGCCGACGTAGTTGCGGTTGTACCAACCGAGGCCCATCGACACCTGCACGTCGCGAAAATCATCGCTGATGTGCCGAACCCGAACACCGGCGCCAAGATACGGCGGGTAGAACGTCATCACCCAGCGCATCAATCGTGCTTTACCGAATTTGCCGGTCAACCACTTAAGCATCCGGTCGTGTTCCCAAACCCATGGCCTGACGGGCAAACCAGCGCTTGGCCGGCGGCAACAGATCGAGACCGAGCAAACCGATGTTGCGGCCCAGTGACACCAATGGCTGCGTGCTGCCGAACAGCCGCGTGACCTGATCGGAAAAACCGACGGTGAGGTCCTGATCGAGACGCTGACGCTCGCGATAAGCCTGCAACGTGGCGAAGTCGCCCAGCGGCTTTTCACTGGACAACAACGCAGCGGCCAATGCGTCGGCATCCCGCAGCGACAGGTTGAAACCCTGGCCGGCAATCGGGTGCAGGCTATGCGCCGCGTTGCCGAGCACAGCCAGATGCGAACGCACTTGTTCTTCGGCCTCGACCAGCGTCAGCGGATAAAGATGCCGCGCGCCCACCTGTTTCAGGGTGCCGAGGCGATAACCGAACACGCCCTGCAATTCGCTGAGGAAATCGCGTTCGCTCAAATCGGCCAGACGCTGCGCGTCCATGCCCAAACGGGTCCAGACCAGAGCGCAGCGGTTTTCCGGCAGTGGCAGCAAGGCCATCGGGCCTTCGTCGGTGAAACGCTCGAAGGCCATGCCGTTGTGCGCTTCGCTCGGGGTGATGTTGGCGATCAGCGCACTCTGGTTGTACGGACGCTTGCGCACGTTGATGCCCAACTGCTCGCGCAGACCGGAGCGACCGCCATCGGCAAGCACCGCAAGGTCGCATTCAAGCGTGGTTTCATCGTTGAGGGTCAGGCGATAGCCATCGGGCAGCGGCTCCATGCGCGTGACTTCCGCCGGGCAGCGCCAACTGATTACGTCTTTGTCGATGTGCTGCCACAGGCACTGGCCGAGCCAGGCGTTTTCCACCACGTAACCGAGCGCTGGCACACCCTCTTCCATCGCTGACAAACGCGCGGTAGAGAAGCGGCCACGGTCGGAGACGTGAATCTGTTTGATCGGCTCGGCGCGGCGGGAGATTTCCTGCCACACGCCCAGCCGTTGATAAATCTGTCGCGAGCCGAAGGACAACGCCGAGGAACGTGCGTCGTAGCTCGGCTGCCAGCTGTCGCCGGGGGCGAACGGCTCGATCAGCACGATCTTCCAGCCACGCGCCTTGGCTCCGGCCTGCAAGGCCAACGCCAGACTGGCGCCGACCAGACCGCCACCGATGATTGCCAGATTGACTCGACTCATGCCGCGTGTGTCCTTGCTTGCGCCATCAGCGCTTCAATCTCGGCGACGGTTTTCGGCACGCCGTGGGTGAGGATTTCACAACCGGTTTTGGTCACCACCACGTCATCCTCGATACGCACGCCAATGCCGCGCCATTTCTTCGCGACGTTCTGATTGTCCGGGGCGATGTAGATGCCCGGCTCCACGGTGAGCGCCATGCCGACTTCCAGCACGCGCCATTCGCCGCCGACCTTGTATTCGCCGACGTCGTGTACATCCATGCCCAGCCAGTGACCGGCGCGGTGCATATAGAAAGCTTTGTAGGCTTCGCTCGCAATCAACTCGTCGACCTCGCCTTGCAGCAAACCGAGTTTCACCAGCCCTGTGGTAATCACTCGAACCGTGGCTTCGTGCGCCTGATTCCAGTGCTTGTTCGGGGCGATTTCAGCGAACGCGGCTTCCTGCGAGGCCAGTACCAACTCATAGATCGCTTTCTGCTCGGGCGAAAACTTGCCGTTGACCGGCCAGGTGCGGGTGATGTCGCTGGCGTAGCAGTCGATTTCGCACCCGGCGTCGATCAACACCAGGTCGCCGTCCTTGAGCAGCGCGTCATTCTGCTGGTAATGCAGGATGCAGCTGTTGCGCCCGGCGGCGACGATCGAACCATAGGCCGGCATCTTTGCCCCGCCCTTGCGGAATTCGTAATCGAGTTCGGCTTCGAGGCTGTATTCGTAAAGCCCGGCCCGACTGGCTTGCATCGCGCGGATGTGGGCTTGCGCCGAGATCCGTGCGGCTTCGCGCATCACCTTCACTTCTGCCGCCGATTTATACAGACGCATGTCGTGCAGCAGATGATCCAGGGCAACGAATTCGTTCGGCGGCTGCGCGCCAAGGTGCGCCTTGGAGCGGATCACGTTGATCCAGTCCATCAGGTGACGATCGAATTCCGGGTTGCTGCCCATCGCCGAATACACCCGGTCGCGGCCTTCGATCAGGCCCGGGAGGATGTCGTCGATGTCGGTAATCGGGAAGGCGTCGTCGGCACCGAAGTCGCGGATCGCGCCTTCTTGCCCGGCGCGCAAACCGTCCCACAACTCGCGTTCGGCATTGCGTTCACGGCAGAACAGTACGTACTCGCCGTGCTCGCGGCCGGGCATCAAGACGATGACGGCTTGCGGCTCGGGAAACCCGCTGAGGTACTGGAAATCGCTGTCCTGACGGTAGACGTGCTCGACGTCGCGGTTGCGAATAGCCACCGCGGCGGCCGGCAGGATCGCGATGCTGTTGGGTTCCATCTGCGCCATCAGGGCCTTGCGGCGACGGCTGTATTCCGCTTTCGGGATATGGGTCATGGGCAGATGGCTTTCCCTGGCACGCGATTAATGCAGCGACGGCTTGGCGGCTGGCGGCACGTCGGTTTTCTTGGTTTCCGAGAACAGCAGCAGCGGCGCGACGCGCAGATACTCCATGACTTCCATGTAGTCGTTTTCGCCGTCATCGGATTCTTCCAGGGCGTCTTGCACCTGGGAGATCGCTGCCAGATCCTGCAGCACTTCGGTGGCTTCAGTGCTGAGCATGCTGCTGTCGCGGCAGTTCAGGCCGAAACCGCTGAGGAAGCCCTGGCACCACTCGCCCAGTGCAGCGGCGCGGTCGGCCAGCGGCGCGTCGTCGGTTGGCAGCAGCAGAACGACGGTGACGTCGTCGCCGGTCAGCTCGCCTTTGACCATCTCTTGCAGGCCGATCAGGGCGTTGCGGACGTTGTCCTGGATGTCACCTTCGAGCAGTTCGGCGGCGTCGATCAACCAGCCTTCGTTATCGAAGCCGGCACCGGCGCAACTGCGTCCGAGCAGCACGCCATGCAGTTCGGCAGGCGAGACGTTGTGGCCGCTGGCAGTCAGCAGGGTGGCAAAGGCTTGGTACGGGGAATTCGCAATGGTCATGGGCAGCTAGGCGCCAGACGGCGCTATGTCTAGAATGAAGGCCTTGTATCCTACATCGACAGACTCGCCAAGACTATTAAAGGCTGTCCGCCAGCTATCCCATCAGACAGACTCCGACCCAGTGGACACAATGGAAGACACCGACCTGCAAGCGCTGATGGCCAGACTCGAACTGCTGATTGGCCGAGTCGAGCAACTAAAGAGTCAAAACGCACTCTTACTAGCTCAGGAAAAAACCTGGCGCGAGGAACGCGCTCACCTCATTGAAAAAAACGAAATCGCCCGGCGTAAGGTCGAATCGATGATTTCGCGCCTCAAGGCCCTGGAGCAAGACTCATGAGTTCAAGCAATAGCGTCACCGTGCAGATCCTCGACAAAGAGTATTCGATCATCTGCCCGCAGGAAGAACGCAGCAATCTGGTCAGTGCCGCCCGTTATCTGGATGGCAAGATGCGCGAAATCCGCAGCAGCGGCAAAGTCATCGGCGCCGACCGCATTGCCGTGATGGCCGCGTTGAACATCACCCATGACCTCTTGCACAAAGAAGAGCGCCCGGACATCCAGGCAAGCGGCTCGACCCGCGAACAGGTGCGTGACTTGCTCGATCGTGTCGATCTGGTCCTCGCCGACGATCAGAACACCACCAAGGGCTGATTCAACCGGCCGCTTGCGGTATACTCGCAGCACTCCCTGGGGTGCTTGCCAGTTGACGATGTCCCTGAGCCGATTCGCACTACCCTGGAAGTTGCACGTTGGGCTGGTGTGCATGTCCGCTAGACGGAAAGCCTTAAAGTCTACTGCATCTTCCACCTTGAACTTTCGGGTTCAAGGGCTAAGTTGACAGCGGTTCATCCGGGGAGCCTGATTCGAATCCGATGTCGGTGAAAACCGCCATCGGATTTTTTATGCGTACGTTTTTGCACCCACCCTGCTGAAGCCGAACCATGACCGAACCCGCGCTGCTGCCCCGCCCGCAACTCCGCCGCCTGCTACGCAAGGCGCGTCGTGCGCTGACCAAGAGCGAACAACGCCAGGCCGCCAAGGGCCTGTACCGGCAACTGGCGCAAGACCCGCACTTTCGCCGGGCCAAACATATCTCTCTGTACCTGCCCACCGACGGTGAAATCGATCCGCGCCTGCTGCTGCGCGAAGCCCAGCGTCGGGGCAAAGCGACTTACCTGCCGGTGCTGAGTGCCTGGCCGCGAACCAAAATGGTTTTCCAGCGCATTCGTCCCGGCGAAAAACTCAAACCCAATCGTTTCCGCATTCTCGAGCCGCGAGCCAATCTGGCGCAGCAGCGCAAGGTCTGGGCGCTGGATCTGGTGTTGTTGCCATTGGTAGGGTTTGACGATGTCGGCGGACGCCTGGGGATGGGCGGCGGCTTTTATGATCGCAGCCTGGCGTATCTGGCTCGACGCAAAAGCTGGCGCAAGCCGACGTTGCTGGGGCTGGCCCATGAATGTCAGAAGGTCGAGCGGTTGGCGCAGGCGAGCTGGGATGTACCGTTACAGGGCACGGTCAGCGACAAGGCGTGGTATTTCGCAGGATAGGACGCCGCGCAGATCAGCGGCGTCGAAAAAGCCGTTTCAGCGCTTGAAGGCTGTCGACTGTTGTACTTGCTGCGCAACTTCGATCGGCGCGTCGGCCTTGTTCGCCCACAGGCTCTGCGCGTAACCGGTGGTCACGACGCCCAGGCCGAACAAAATTACCAAAGTCCATAGTAAATCCGGTTTGCGTTTCATCGATTGCCCCCCTCAAGGCACATCATCACGATGACAGCAGCGGTTTCCGTTTGTAGGCCGTGCAGCAGCGTCAAGCTTTAAAGGCCGGCATTTTGCGACAACGTGAACCTGCGCGCAAACGCTGACGTCAACCGACTGTCGGTTTGTCATAAAATTGCCCGACAACCTGCCCAATGACCGTTTCAGGAGCACAAAACCATGGCCTATTGGCTGATGAAGTCCGAGCCCGACGAGCTTTCAATCAAAGGTCTGGAAAAACTCGGCAAAGCGCGCTGGGACGGGGTTCGCAACTATCAAGCACGCAACTTCCTGCGAGCGATGGCGGTGGGCGATGAGTTCTTTTTCTATCATTCCAGCTGCCCGGAGCCGGGAATTGCCGGAATCGGCAAAATAATCGAAGCGGCGTACCCGGATCCCACCGCACTGGAGCCGGAGAGCCATTACTTTGATCCGAAGGCTACAGCGGAGAAAAATGCCTGGAGCGCGATTGACGTTGAACACGTCGAGACGTTTGCGCGGGTGTTGAAGCTGGATTATCTGAAACAGCAGAGCGCATTGGCGGAGATGCCGTTGGTGCAGAAGGGGTCGCGGTTGTCGGTGATGCCCGTTACGGCGGAGCAATGGGTGGCGGTGATTGCGCTGAAACCCTGATTCATTGGCGCCTGCAAAAATGCAATCGCTGGCAAGCCAGCTCCCACAGGGTTCTGCGGCGATCACATTATTGTGTTTCACCGCAAATACTGTGGGAGCTGGCTTGCCAGCGATGAGGCCGGCCCGGACAACAGAAGATTTATTGAATGATCAGGTTGTTGAACAACAGATCTTCAACCACCGGCTTGCCGGTCTCGTCATTCATCACTTGCTGGGTCTGCTTCAACGCTTCCTGACGCAGCTTCTCTTTACCTTCGATGCTGGCCATCGCATCAGAGGTCTGCTGAGTGAACAGCGCCACCAGTTGATTGCGGATCAGTGGCTCGTTGGCCTTGACCAGTTTGGTCGCCTCTTCGCCCGTCACGCGCAATGCCACATCGGCCTTGTAGACCTTGAGCTTCGGTGTGCCGTCCAGCCCGTAGTTGCCCACGAACGGCGGGCTCAGGGTGATGTAGTTGACCTTCGGCGCCTCGCCTTCTTTGGCTTCTTCGGCCAGCGCTGCCATAGGCAGAGACAGGGCCAGCAACAACATGATCCACGCTTTCACAATTCGCTCCTTATCCGGTTTGCGGCCTAGCATAACGACCCGCCGCGCAAGCACAAGCTTATGGCTGACTATCAGGGCCGGGCATGCTCGTTGACCCGTTGACTGACACACCTACACTTATCGGCCATCACTCCCAAAGGAATAGCCCTGATGAAAGCCGTGCTGTGCAAAGCCTTCGGCCCTGCCGAATCGCTGGTGCTGGAAGACGTCGCCAGCCCTGTCGCGAAGAAGAATGAAATCCTGCTGGACGTGCACGCCGCCGGGGTCAACTTCCCGGACACGCTGATCATCGAGGGCAAGTATCAATTCAAGCCGCCCTTCCCGTTCTCGCCGGGTGGCGAGGCGGCTGGAGTAGTGCGCGAAGTTGGCGAAAAAGTCAGTCACCTCAAGGTTGGTGACCGGGTCATGGCCCTGACCGGTTGGGGCAGCTTCGCCGAGCAGGTCGCGGTGCCGGGCTATAACGTGCTGCCGATTCCGCCGTCGATGGATTTCAATATCGCTGCCGCCTTCAGCATGACCTACGGCACCTCGATGCACGCGCTCAAGCAACGCGCCAACTTGCAACCGGGCGAAACCCTGCTGGTACTCGGTGCTTCCGGCGGGGTCGGCCTGGCTGCAGTCGAAATCGGCAAAGCCATGGGCGCCCGCGTGATCGCTGCCGCCAGCAGTGCCGAGAAACTCGCAGTAGCCAAGGCAGCCGGCGCCGACGAGCTGATCAACTACAGCGAAACCAGCCTCAAAGACGAAATCAAACGCCTCACCGATGGCCAGGGCGCCGATGTGATTTACGACCCGGTCGGCGGTGACCTGTTCGATCAAGCCATCCGCGCCATCGCCTGGAACGGTCGCTTGCTGGTAGTCGGCTTCGCCAGCGGCCGGATCCCCGAACTGCCGGTCAACCTCGCCCTGCTCAAAGGCGCGGCTGTACTGGGTGTGTTTTGGGGGTCTTTTGCCCAGCGTCAGCCACAAGACAACGCGGCGAACTTTCAGCAGTTATTCGGCTGGTTTGCCGAGGGCAAGTTGAAACCGCTGGTGTCGCAGGTCTATCCGCTGAGCAATGCGGCGCAGGCGATCAATGATCTTGGCCAGCGCAAGGCGGTGGGCAAGGTGGTGGTGCAGGTGCGCTAGTAACCTTTCGATAAAGGCCAGAATGTCCGGCTCGGTCATACTGGCTTTTGTTATCAGAGCAACTCACGAATCTCCGTGGGCAACAGGCTTATGAATTTGCGCGTGGGGCTCTCTCGACAAGCCTTGACGATCTTCTCAACCTGCCGATTCATCCTGGCGATCATCGCCAGACGCTGTTCATCCGGAAGCTGGGTTTTATGAAAGACGTTCGACAGATAGGCGCGGGTTTGTGCGAACGCCGCCGAATCGATCCATGAATACTCGGCAATGTTGGCGAGGTTTTCGTTGACCGTTCGGCATCGCAAGACTTTCAGTTGCCGGTTGACGTGAATGGGTTGATCCAGATCGAGCCGAAAGACTATCGGCGCGACGACTTCCTGCTTTTCGGGTTTGTCCTCCTCTACAGCCCAAGGCTTGAAACGCCACTGCACCAGCGCAACTCTGACCGCTTCAGCCAGATCGGGGTGGTCGCTTTTCAGAATGCTGATTTCGCTGACCGAGCCATCCGCCCTGACGATGAAACGAGCCTTAACCTCTCCCGTAATCCCGGCCCTGGACAATGCCAGTGGATAAATTGGTCGGGGGTTGTCTTCGGGAATCAACAGCGCCCCCGCCGCTTGCACGACACCGCCGACCAGCAACAAAAGCAACGCCACAATCCACCGCATGATCCGCTCCCTAAGCACCCGAATGCCGATCCCGGCAACAGCACAAAGGTTACGGAGCTATGACGTTTAACTGAATGGCGCAACTTCTGCTTTGGACGCAGGACGTTTCCCAAGACACAACGGTAAATCGGGCGAACGCACCACGCGAATGCTCAAAGGTAACTTTTCTGACGGACCCTATTACCGTTTCAGCCTGCAATATCGCCTGGCATCAGATGTTCCTGAACCTTCTCGCTTCGCGACTGGATCAACTGCCCCCTGTCGTCGAAGCGCAAAACAATCAGCCAGTCGTAGACATCCACCGGCCATTTTGGCTGACCGATCAAAGCCGGGCCATCGCCGCCGAAAGCGGCAATCAGCTTATTGATGTGGCCGTGATGCCAGGCGATCAGCACGGTTTTCGCCTGATTATTCTTGCGCAGCGAGCTGACCAGTTTGTCGACGTCGTTATTGGCGTAGGGCTGCTCGATCGGCAGTTGCAGGCGCTGGGACAGTGGAATCAGCGTCTGTCGCGGGCGGATGCTTTCCGGGCTGTCGGCGGTAGCGATCAGACGTTGGGGTGTGAGTGTCTGGTCGTCCAACTGCAAAGAGGTGAAATAGTCCGCGTAAGCTGCGGCGCGCTGTTCGCCCCGGGCATTGAGTTCTCGGCCGACATCAGGCTTTTCCGCATGGCGGACGATCAATACGGTGACATTGCGCAGGCCTGGTGCTGGAGAACCTTGGGCGAAGCTCAGTGCCAACACTGAAACAGTCACCGCTGCGACCATCAACAGTCTGGGCAATAGCCTGCGAACTTTCGGGGTCATCGTTTATCTCGAGATATCAGTCGATCTGTAGATCGCGAGTCTAAGTCACAACGTCCCGAGCGCGACAAAAACGCCCCGTTCTTACAGCTGAGCGACAGGTTCGTAAAAGAACATGCGACTTCCAACATTTTCCGCTGTTTGGTCGATGCGAACCGGTGCTATTTTCGGTAACGAAACTGTAACATTCGCATCCGCAGTCAAAACAAGAAATCTGGAGCTCTTGAATGTTTGCTTTCTTTCGTCCTGCCGCACATCAGGCTCCATTGCCTGAAGAAAAAATAGACAGCACGTACCGACGCCTGCGCTGGCAGATCTTCGCCGGTATTTTCTTTGGCTACGCGGGTTATTACCTGCTGCGCAAAAACTTCTCGCTGGCCATGCCGTATCTGATCGACGAGGGTTACAGTCGCGGCGATCTGGGCCTGGCGATGTCGGCGATCGCCATTGCTTATGGTTTGTCGAAATTCCTCATGGGCCTGGTGTCCGACCGCTCCAATCCACGCTACTTCCTGCCGTTCGGCCTGCTGGTGTCGGCCGGGGTGATGTTCATTTTCGGTTTCGCGCCGTGGGCAACGTCCAGCGTGACCATGATGTTCATCCTTCTGTTCATCAACGGTTGGGCCCAGGGCATGGGCTGGCCGCCAAGTGGCCGGACCATGGTGCACTGGTGGTCGCAGAAGGAACGTGGTGGCGTGGTGTCCGTATGGAACGTGGCGCATAACGTCGGCGGCGGTCTGATCGGCCCGCTGTTCCTGCTCGGCATGGGCTTGTTCAACGACTGGCATGCAGCGTTCTACGTACCGGCAGCGGTGGCGCTGGGCGTCGCGGTGTTCGCGTTCATCACCATGCGTGACACCCCGCAATCGGTCGGCCTGCCGCCAATCGAGAAGTACAAGAACGATTACCCGGAAGGCTACGACGCCAGCCACGAAGACGAATTCAGCGCGAAAGAGATCTTCGTCAAATACGTGCTGCGCAACAAAATGCTCTGGTACATCGCCCTGGCCAACGTCTTCGTCTACCTGCTGCGTTACGGCGTGCTGGACTGGGCGCCGACCTACCTGAAAGAAGCCAAGGGTTTCACCGTGGATAAAACCTCGTGGGCTTACTTCTTCTATGAGTGGGCGGGGATTCCGGGCACGCTGCTGTGCGGCTGGATGTCGGACAAGATTTTCCGTGGCAACCGTGGCCTGACCGGCATGGTGTTCATGGCACTGGTGACCGTGGCAACGCTGGTTTACTGGCTGAACCCGGCCGGCAACCCGACCGTCGACATGATCGCGCTGTTCTCGATCGGCTTTCTGATCTACGGTCCGGTCATGCTGATCGGCCTGCAAGCGCTGGAGCTGGCACCGAAGAAAGCCGCCGGCACTGCCGCAGGCTTCACGGGTCTGTTCGGTTATCTGGGTGGCTCGGTCGCGGCCAGTGCGGCGATGGGCTACACCGTGGACCATTTCGGCTGGGACGGTGGTTTTGTGCTGCTGGTGGGCGCTTGCCTGCTGTCGATGGCCTTCCTGGCCCCGACGCTGTGGCACAAGCAAGTCGCCAGTCAGAGCCGTGAAGCAGTCGCTTGATCCGACTGTGATTTACAGCGCTTGAGCCGCGCCTCCAGATTGCGGTCTGGCATGGCGTGGCTGCGCAGGGCGTGTGCGGTCTGCTCGACATAATCGCGAGTGGTGCCGTAACGCCCGCTGGCGCTTTCGAACACCTGGCTCAGCACGTGATCCGGCAAGTTGCCGGCATAGCTGGGCAGGTGTCGCTCCAAAACGAATCCCAACGCCTGCACTTGAGTGCCGTCTTCGAGCCGGCAGTTGAGCCAGTGTGGCCGGTAGGAAGGCACCGGCATCTCGCGTTTCCACAGTGCGTACAGCGCCGCATCGATATTGTCTTCCGGCAAGCGATAGGCGAAGCCGCTGCACGAACCGCCACGATCCAGACCAAATACCAGACCGGGCATTTCCGGCGTACCACGGTGCTCGTGCGACCACAGGTACAAGCCACGATGGTAGCCATGCACGCGCCCCCGTACGCGCTCCACGGCCGAACATTCCGGCCGCCAGATCAGCGAACCATAGGCGAACAGCCACACTGGCCCGCCCTTGTGGCGCGCCATGGTCGATTGCATGGAGGCGAGAAGTTGTTCGTGCGTCAGCTGCGGCCCAAGATCGAGCCGCGGAGGGTAATTCAAATTCAGAAAAGCGTTTTCAATGGCGCTCATGGCGAATAGCGTTCAGCTCCCCGCGGGTAAAGAATTACTTAATAGAACGCACCGCTGTAACAATAAGGCACATATGTTTTAAGGCAATTTGAGTGCCATGGCACAGTTCTTAATTGATTGCCTGAGTGATATATAACCTAGCGGTATTTATGCAATTACATAAATACCGATCGGCTATATAGCGAGTTATAACGGCTCAAGAGCGCGGCTCAAGAGCGCGGCGCGTAGGCGAACACGTCGGCACGCATTTGATGGGCATCCATCCCGGCTTCGACCAAGGCGTCGAGGGTGCCGTAGACCATGGCCGGTGAGCCGCTGGCGTAGACGTGCAGCGGTTTCAGATCGGGAAAATCTTCACAGACCGCCTCGTGCAGCATGCCGCAGCGCCCTTCCCAACCGCATTGATCGCTGACGACTTTGTGCAGGAACAGGTTCGGCAACTTCAGCCATTCGTCCCAGTGTTCGATCTCATAGAAATCTTCTGGGCGGCGCACGCCCCAGTACAGATGCACCGGGTGTTTGAAGCCGTTGGCGCGGCAGTGCTCGATCAGCGCATGAATCTGGCCCATGCCGGTACCGGCGGCGACCAGCACCAGCGGCCCGTCGGGCAGCTCGGCCAAATGGGTATCGCCAAACGGCAGCTCGACGCGCACCATCGAGTTGCGTTGCAGCTGCTCGATCAGGCTCAGTGCACTGGCTTCGCGCGCCAGCACATGGATTTCCAGATCACGCCCGCCGTGCGGTGCCGAAGCCATGGAGAACGCCGACTTTTCGCCATTCTCACGCTCGATCATCAAGTACTGCCCGGCGTGATAACGCGGTGGCTTGCCCGCCGGCGCACGCAGACGCACGCGCCAGGTGTCGCCACCGACGTCACGGCATTCGATGACCTGACATGACAGGCTGCGCACCGGCAGTTCTCCCAGCGCGAGCACGCCATCCCACAGCAGGATGCAGTCTTCCAGCGGCTCGGCTATGCAAGTGTAGAACTCGCCGTGGTCGTGCACCTTGCCGTCCTGGGCGACGCGGCCTTCAACCAGCAGCGCCGCGCACACATGACAATTGCCGTTGCGGCAGCTTTGCGGGCATTCGTAGCCCAGGCGCCGCGCACCATCGAGAATCCGCTCACCGGGCTGTATCTCAAGCACTGCTCCGGAGGGCTGCAGGGTTACACGCATCAATCTATTCCTAACTGATTCCAGATGGCATCGATCCGTTGGGTGACGGCGTCGTCCTTGACGATCACGCGCCCCCACTCGCGAGTGGTTTCGCCTGGCCACTTGTGGGTGGCATCGAGGCCCATTTTCGAACCCAGACCAGAGATCGGCGAGGCGAAGTCGAGGTAGTCGATCGGCGTATTGTCGATCATCACCGTGTCACGCTTGGGGTCCATGCGCGTGGTGATGGCCCAGATCACGTCGTTCCAGTCGCGGGCGTTGATATCGTCGTCGGTGACGATAACGAACTTGGTGTACATGAACTGTCGCAAAAACGACCAGACTCCGAGCATCACGCGCTTGGCATGCCCCGGATACGACTTCTTCATCGTCACGATGGCCATGCGGTACGAACAGCCTTCCGGCGGCAGGTAGAAGTCGGTGATCTCCGGGAACTGCTTCTGCAGGATCGGCACGAACACTTCGTTCAGCGCTACGCCGAGAATCGCCGGCTCATCCGGCGGACGGCCGGTGTAGGTGCTGTGGTAGATCGGTTTGATCCGGTGGGTGATGCGTTCGACGGTGAACACCGGGAAGCTGTCGACTTCGTTGTAGTAACCGGTGTGATCGCCGTACGGGCCTTCATCGGCCATTTCGCCCGGGTGGATCACGCCTTCGAGGATGATTTCGGCGGTGGCCGGCACTTGCAGGTCGTTGCCACGGCACTTGACCAGTTCGGTACGGTTACCGCGCAAGAGACCTGCGAAAGCGTATTCGGAAAGACTGTCCGGCACTGGCGTCACGGCGCCAAGGATGGTCGCCGGATCCGCGCCAAGGGCCACCGACACCGGGAACGGCTGACCCGGATGCTTCTCGCACCACTCACGGAAGTCGAGGGCGCCGCCACGGTGGCTGAGCCAGCGCATGATCACCTTATTGCGGCCGATCACTTGCTGACGGTAGATGCCGAGGTTCTGGCGTTCCTTGTTCGGGCCTTTGGTGACGGTCAGGCCCCAGGTGATCAGCGGGCCGACGTCGCCGGGCCAGCAGGTCTGCACCGGCAGCATGGCCAGATCGACATCGTCGCCTTCGATGACCACTTCCTGGCACACCGCGTCTTTGACGACTTTCGGCGCCATCGAGATGATCTTGCGGAAGATCGGCAGCTTCGACCACGCGTCTTTCAAGCCCTTCGGCGGCTCCGGTTCCTTGAGGAACGCCAGCAGCTTGCCGATTTCGCGCAGCTCACTGACCGACTCGGCGCCCATGCCCATGGCCACCCGCTCAGGGGTGCCAAACAGGTTGCCGAGCACCGGAATGTCATAGCCGGTGGGCTTTTCGAACAACAGCGCCGGGCCCTTGGCCCGCAGCGTGCGGTCGCATACCTCGGTCATTTCCAGCACCGGCGAGACGGGAATCTGGATGCGTTTCAACTCTCCGCGCTGCTCAAGCTGCTGCACGAAATCCCGAAGATCCTTGAATTTCATTGACGATGGCACCCTCAAAATAGGCGTACATCCTACCTGCTCTGACGGGCAAACAGCAGCCCGTCAGCGTCCTTAATCCGTCGATTGCCAAACGGATGCAAAACGCTTCTTGCCCTTATGGATACCTGCCGATCAAACAAGGACACTGCCGCATCAGCAAAATCATGCACCACAAAAGCAAAAAAAAACGCCCCCTTTCGGGAGCGTTCTTTTATACAGCTGCGTATTACTTGCGCTTCATCGACAAGAAGAACTCGTCGTTGGTCTTGGTCGTTTTCAGCTTGTCGACCAGGAACTCGATGGCAGCCACTTCGTCCATCGGGTGCAGCAGCTTGCGCAGGATCCACATACGCTGCAGTTCGTCGTCGGCCGTCAGCAACTCTTCGCGGCGGGTGCCGGAGCGGTTGATGTTGATGGCCGGGAACACACGCTTCTCGGCGATCTTGCGATCCAGAGGCAGTTCCATGTTGCCGGTACCCTTGAACTCTTCGTAGATCACTTCGTCCATCTTCGAGCCGGTTTCAACCAGCGCGGTGGCGATAATGGTCAGCGAGCCGCCTTCTTCGATGTTCCGCGCGGCACCGAAGAAACGCTTTGGCTTCTCCAGAGCGTGGGCATCGACACCACCGGTCAATACCTTGCCGGAGCTCGGGATCACAGTGTTGTAGGCACGGGCCAGACGAGTGATGGAGTCGAGCAGGATCACCACGTCTTTCTTGTGTTCAACAAGGCGCTTGGCCTTCTCGATCACCATTTCAGCCACCTGGACGTGACGGGTCGGCGGCTCGTCGAAGGTCGAGGCAACCACTTCGCCGCGCACGGTGCGCTGCATTTCGGTTACTTCTTCCGGACGTTCGTCGATCAGCAGCACGATCAGGTGAACTTCAGGGTTGTTACGGGCGATGTTCGCTGCAATGTTTTGCAGCATGATCGTTTTACCGGCTTTCGGCGGTGCAACGATCAGACCACGCTGGCCTTTGCCGATCGGGGCGCACAGGTCGATTACACGACCGGTCAAGTCTTCGGTGGAACCGTTACCGGCTTCCATCTTCATGCGCACGGTCGGGAACAGCGGGGTCAGGTTCTCGAAGAGAATCTTGTTTTTCGCGTTCTCAGGACGATCGAAGTTGATCGTATCGACCTTGAGCAGGGCGAAATACCGCTCGCCTTCCTTTGGAGGGCGAATCTTGCCAACGATGGTGTCACCGGTGCGCAAGTTGAAGCGGCGGATCTGGCTTGGCGAGACGTAGATATCGTCGGGGCCGGCCAGGTAGGAAGCGTCAGCGGAGCGCAGGAAGCCGAAGCCGTCCTGGAGAATCTCCAGCACGCCATCACCGGAGATTTCCTCGCCGCTTTTCGCGTGCTTTTTCAGCAGGGAGAAAATCACGTCCTGCTTGCGCGAACGGGCCATATTTTCTATGCCCATCTGTTCGGCCAATTCGAGCAGTTCGGTAATCGGCTTTTGCTTGAGTTCAGTCAGATTCATATAGGAATGACGTAATCATTTATGGAGGGGGGGGAAATTAAGCTTTTGGCTTAATGAGGCCGCGCCGCGGAGAAGGCGACAGGATCGCGAACTAATTCGAAAAGGAGTGCGTCGGCGACGGCTAGCAGGGGGCAATGGAGAAACCAGTGCGGGGCCGAATGTACCACCTGAGTTTCGGAGCGTCTAGCCCTGAATACGCAAAAAGCCCCGCTATTTTGCGGGGCTTTTTTTCAGGCACTTTACAGCGACGCTTAGATGTTGGCGTCGAGGAAAGCAGCCAGTTGCGACTTCGACAGGGCGCCGACTTTGGTCGCTTCAACGTTGCCGTTCTTGAACAGCATCAGCGTCGGGATACCACGCACGCCGTGCTTGGCCGGGGTTTCCTGGTTTTCGTCGATGTTCAGTTTGGCAACGGTCAGCTTGCCTTTGTAAGTCTCGGCAATCTCGTCCAGAACCGGAGCGATCATTTTGCAAGGACCGCACCATTCAGCCCAGTAATCGACCAGGACAGCGCCTTCGGCCTTGAGTACGTCGGCTTCGAAGCTAGCGTCGCTAACGTGTTTGATAAGATCGCTGCTCATGGAATTCTCCAGGTTGTAAGCAAAAAAACGTGGCCCATCATAGCCGCCCTTCCCCTGTTCAGGAAGCCGCAGTTGATTGAGTCTTGCTATGACACTCGATGAGTTTGGGTATAGCTCAAGTCACGCCGTGGCGGGGGCGATGAAGGCAATTCCGGTGCGCAGGGCGGCGTTGCGCACGTGTTCCTGCATGGCTTTTTGCGCCGCAGCGGACGCCCGGCGTGCGAGGGCACGAAGAATCTTGCGATGTTCCTGCCAGGTTTCCATGGCGCGTTCGGCGCGGATGAACGGTAATTTCTGACTCTCAAGGAAGATCTCAGCGCTGGCGGTGAGGATGCTCAACATCGCCTGATTGCCGCTGGCCAGCAGGATTCGCCGATGAAACTCGAAGTCCAGTTTCGCCGCCGCTTCGAAGTCGCCGGCCTTCAATTGATCACGCATGGCCGCAACGTTGTCTTCCAGCGCATCCAGATCGAACGTGCTTAACGTCACCGCCGCCAGCCCGGCGGCAAACCCTTCCAGCGCATAGCGCAATTGAAAGATATCCAGCGGTGAGGCCTGCGCCGCGAACGCCCAACCGGGCGTGCTTTCGCCGGACGACAACGCCACCGGCGACTGCACAAACACGCCTTTGCCCGGCTGAATACTGACCACACCCAACGCGCTCAGCGACGACAACGCCTCACGCAACGACGCCCGACTCACGCCCAACTGCAGCGCCAGGTCCCGCTGCGAAGGCAAAGCATCACCCGCACCGAAGCCCTGTTCGGTAATCAGTTTGCGGATCGCTTGCAGCGCCACTTCGGGTACCGCACGGGAAATCGAGTTCATGGTTTTTCAGACGCGCCAGGCCAATGTGCGGCTAGTTGTAAAGCTATTCGTCGAGTCCGGCAAGTCGTGCCCCAGCGGGGTTCGGTGAACCACGCCGGTGCGCCATGGCAGTGCGAAAAACAACCTGACTGTTCAGACCAGTAAGACCGAACAAACCCGCTAAAACCATGGCCTGCCGGGATGAAAACCGCGTATTGGCACGGCGCATGCTCTGTCCGATCGCAGAAATCATTTCCCGCCGATCCGGAGATTGTCCATGACCAAGCGTTACAGCGCCCTCCTCGCAGCCCTGTTTTCCTCTCTGTTGCTCAGCCAGGCTCCCGCTCACGCCGACGGTCTGGACGACGTGGTCAAACGCGGCACGCTGAAAGTCGCCGTGCCCCAGGACTTCCCGCCGTTCGGCTCGGTCGGCCCGGACATGAAACCGCGTGGCCTGGATATCGACACGGCGAAACTGCTGGCCGACCAGCTCAAGGTCAAACTCGAGCTGACCCCGGTCAACAGCACCAACCGCATTCCTTTCCTGACCACCGGCAAGGTCGATCTGGTGATTTCCAGCCTCGGCAAAAACCCCGAGCGCGAGAAAGTCATCGACTTCTCCCGCGCCTACGCACCTTTCTATCTCGCCGTGTTCGGCCCGCCAGACGCCGCCATTGCTAACCTGGACGACCTCAAGGGCAAAACCATCAGTGTCACTCGTGGCGCCATCGAAGACATCGAGTTGACCAAAGTCGCCCCAGAAGGCGTGACCATCAAGCGCTTCGAGGACAACAACTCGACCATCGCCGCCTACCTCGCCGGCCAGGTCGACCTGATCGCCAGCGGCAACGTGGTCATGGTCGCGATCAGCGAGAAGAACCCGAAACGCGTGCCGGCGTTGAAAGTGAAGCTCAAGGATTCGCCGGTCTACGTCGGCGTGAACAAGAACGAAGCGGCGCTGCTGGCCAAGGTCAACGACATCCTGACCACCGCCAAGGCTGACGGCGCGCTGGAGAAAAACTCGCAGACCTGGCTGAAAGAGCCGCTGCCGGCCGATCTCTGATCGACTGCGCGGGAGACCTTCATGGCTTATCAGTTCGATTTCATGCCGGTGGTGGAAAACACCGACCTGTTGCTGCGCGGGGCGCTGTTCACCCTTGAGCTGACGGCCATCGGCGCGTTGCTCGGGGTCGGCGTCGGGATTGTCGGGGCGCTGGTGCGGGCGTGGAACATTCGCCCGTTCTCGGCAATCTTCGGTGTCTACGTCGAGTTGATCCGCAACACGCCGTTTCTGGTGCAGTTGTTCTTTATCTTCTTCGGGCTGCCGTCGCTGGGCGTGCAGATTTCCGAGTGGCAGGCAGCGGTGTTGGCGATGGTGATCAACCTCGGCGCCTATTCGACCGAGATTATTCGTGCCGGCATTCAGGCGATCCCGCGCGGGCAGTTGGAAGCCGCCGCAGCGTTGGCGATGACGCGTTTCGAGGCGTTCCGCCATGTGGTGCTGTTGCCGGCGCTGGGCAAGGTCTGGCCGGCGCTGAGCAGCCAGATCATCATCGTCATGCTCGGCTCGGCGGTGTGTTCGCAGATCGCCACCGAGGAGCTGAGCTTCGCCGCCAACTTCATTCAGTCGCGCAACTTCCGCGCCTTTGAAACCTACGCGCTGACCACGCTGATCTACCTGTGCATGGCGCTGCTGATCCGCCAGTTGCTGAACTGGATCGGCCGGCGCTACATCAGCAGGAGCCGCGCATGAGCGATTTCACCTTCTGGGACATCCTGCGCAACCTGCTCGTCGGCCTGCAATGGACGCTCGCGTTGTCGCTGGTGGCGTTTATCGGCGGCGGCCTCGTCGGGCTGCTGATCCTGATCATGCGCATCTCGAAAAACACGCTGTCGAGCAGCATCGCCCGCACCTGGATCGAGCTGTTCCAGGGCACGCCGCTGTTGATGCAGCTGTTTCTGGTGTTCTTCGGCGTAGCCTTGGCCGGGATCGAAATCTCGCCGTGGATGGCCGCAGCGATTGCGCTGACCTTGTTTACCAGTGCCTATCTGGCAGAGATCTGGCGCGGCTGCGTCGAGTCGATCGCCCATGGCCAGTGGGAAGCCTCGGCGAGTCTGGCGCTCAATCCACTGGAACAGCTGCGCTACGTGATCCTGCCGCAGGCACTGCGCATCGCCGTAGCGCCGACCGTGGGTTTCTCGGTGCAAGTGGTCAAGGGCACCGCCGTGACCTCGATCATTGGCTTCACCGAGCTGACCAAGACCGGCGGCATGCTCGCCAACGCCACATTCGAACCGTTCATGGTCTACGGCCTCGTCGCCCTCGGCTACTTCCTGCTCTGCTACCCCTTGTCCCTCAGTGCGCGCTACCTGGAAAGGAGACTGCATGCCTCTGCTTAGAATTTCCGCCCTGCATAAATACTACGGCGATCACCACGTACTCAAAGGCATCGACCTCAGCGTCGAGGAAGGCCAGGTGGTGGCGATCATCGGCCGCAGCGGCTCGGGCAAATCCACCCTGCTGCGCACGCTTAATGGTCTGGAGTCGATCAACGACGGCGTGATCGAAGTCGACGGCGAATACCTCGACGCTGCCCGCGCTGATTTGCGCAGCTTGCGGCAGAAGGTCGGCATGGTGTTTCAGCAGTTCAACCTGTTCCCGCACCTGACCGTGGGCGAAAACGTCATGCTCGCGCCGCAAGTGGTGCAGAAAGTGCCAAAAGCCAAGGCAGCGGAACTGGCGCGCGAGATGCTCGAACGGGTTGGTCTCGGGGAAAAATTCGATGCCTTCCCGGATCGCTTGTCCGGCGGCCAGCAACAGCGCGTGGCGATTGCCCGGGCGCTGGCGATGTCGCCGAAGGTTTTGCTCTGCGACGAGATCACCTCGGCGCTCGATCCGGAACTGGTCAATGAAGTGCTCAGCGTGGTGCGCCAGTTGGCCAAGGAAGGCATGACGCTGATCATGGTCACCCACGAAATGCGCTTTGCCCGCGAGGTCGGCGACAAACTGGTGTTCATGCACCATGGCAAGGTGCATGAGGTGGGGGATCCGAAGGTGTTGTTTGCCAACCCGCAGACGGCGGAGTTGGCGAACTTCATTGGCACGGTAGAAGCGACAGCCTGAATCTGCCTCATCCTGATCGTTCCCACGCTCCGCGTGGGAATACAGCCAGGGACGCTCCGCGTCCCAAAAGCGGACGCAGAGCGTCCGGTGAGGCATTCCCACGCAGAGCGTGGGAACGATCAGGTTCGGGGTGCGCGCTCCGGCGGTTTGAACCGTGCGCGTTGGCGCCAGCGTTTGATCGTGGCACGATGTCGAGGTTATCGACCGAGACCCCCTGACCATGCCGCAATCCCAAGCCAAGAATCTGTCCCTGATCGCCGCAATCGACCTGGGCTCGAACAGCTTTCACATGGTCGTGGCCAAGGCCCAGAACGGTGAGATCCGTATTCTCGAACGCCTCGGGGAGAAGGTTCAGCTCGCCGCCGGCATCGACGATGAGCGCCATCTCAACGAAGAATCGATGCAGCGTGGCCTCGATTGCCTCAAGCGCTTTGCCCAACTGATCAACGGTATGCCGCTCGGCGCCGTGCGCATCGTCGGCACCAACGCCCTGCGTGAAGCGCGCAACCGCCTCGAATTCATCCACCGCGCCGAAGAAATCCTCGGCCACCCGGTGGAAGTGATTTCCGGCCGTGAAGAAGCGCGTCTGATCTATCTGGGCGTGTCGCACACCCTCGCCGACACCCCGGGCAAACGTCTGGTCGCCGACATCGGCGGCGGCAGTACCGAGTTCATCATCGGCCAGCGTTTCGAGCCGCTGCTGCGCGAAAGCCTGCAGATGGGCTGCGTCAGCTTCACCCAGCGCTATTTCAAGGACGGCAAGATCACCCCGGCCCGCTACGCCCAGGCGTACACGGCGGCGCGACTGGAGATCATGAGCATCGAACATGCCCTGCATCGGCTGACCTGGGATGAAGCCATCGGTTCCTCGGGCACCATCCGCGCCATCGGCCTGGCCCTGAAGGCTGGCGGTCATGGCACCGGCGAGGTGAATGCCGAAGGTCTGGCCTGGCTCAAGCGTCGCCTGTTCAAGCTCGGTGACGTCGACAAGATCGATTTTGAAGGCATCAAGCCGGATCGCCGGACTATTTTCCCGGCAGGTCTGGCGATTCTCGAAGCGATTTTCGACGCCCTCGAACTGCAACGCATGGATCACTGTGACGGCGCCCTGCGTGAGGGCGTGCTCTACGACCTGCTCGGTCGCCATCATCATGAAGACGTGCGCGAACGCACCCTGACCTCGCTGATGGAGCGCTACCACGTCGATCTGGAGCAGGCCGCGCGGGTTGAACGCAAAGCCTTGCACGCATTCGATCAAGTGGCGGCGGACTGGGAACTGGATGACGGCATCTGGCGCGAACTCCTCGGTTGGGCAGCGAAAGTGCACGAAGTCGGCCTCGACATCGCGCACTATCACTACCACAAACACGGCGCCTACCTGATAGAGCACTCGGACCTCGCCGGGTTCTCCCGTGAAGACCAACAGATGCTCGCGCTATTGGTGCGCGGCCACCGCCGCAACATTCCCAAGGACAAGTTTGCCGATTTCGGTGACGACGGCGACAAGCTGATTCGCCTGTGCGTATTGCTGCGCTTTGCGATCCTGTTCCACCATATTCGTGGCACCCAGGCGATGCCGCAGGTGGTGCTGCACGCCAAGGGCAACACCCTGGATGTGGAATTCCCGGAGAACTGGCTGGATGAGAATCAGCTGACTCAGGCAGATTTCGGGCTTGAGGCGGATTGGCTGACGCGGGTGGGGATTGTGCTTACGGTCCACTGAGCCTCGATTGGGCATAAAAAAGGCGATCCTTCTGGATCGCCTTTTTTATTGGGTGTTCGGCTGGGATTTAGTGGTGTGCGTGAGATCGATGCCCCTCACCCCAGCCCTCTCCCGAGGGAGAGGGAGCCGATCTCCGTTGGCTTCGAAGCCTGAGTTCGACTCGGTATTGCAAGTCGGCGTAACCCTGACATTCACCTCGGTCAGTCCCCTCTCCCTCTGGGAGAGGGTTAGGGTGAGGGGCTTTTGACTTTCAGCTCTCAGCTGCTCACCGGCAAGATCGGGCTACCCAAGCGCTCCAGCAACGTCGCCTGCGCACTCCTCGGGTTCTGGTTGCCGGTCGGCGTGTTGCGGATGTAACGGCCATCCGACTGCAAGCTCCAGCTATGAGTGTTGTCAGTCAAATACAACTCCAGCTCTTTCTTCACCCGGGTCAGCAGCTTCTTGCCTTCCACCGGGAAGCAAGTCTCGACACGCTTGTCGAGGTTGCGCTCCATCCAGTCGGCGCTGGAGAGGAACATCTGCTCGTCGCCGCCATTGAGGAAGTAGAACACCCGCGTGTGCTCGAGGAAGCGACCAATGATCGAGCGCACATGAATGTTGTGCGAAACCCCGGCAATCCCCGGACGCAGACAGCACATGCCGCGCACCACCAGGTCGATACGCACACCGGACTGGCTGGCCTTGTACAGCGCGCGAATGATCTTCGGATCGGTCAGCGAGTTGAACTTGGCAATGATGTGCGCCGGCTTGCCTTCAACAGCGAACTGGGTCTCGCGGGCAATCATGTCGAGCATGCCCTTCTTCAGGGTAAACGGCGCATGCAGCAGTTTCTTCATGCGCAGGGTTTTACCCATACCGATCAGTTGGCTGAACAGTTTGCCGACGTCTTCGCACAAAGCGTCGTCGGAGGTCAGCAGGCTGTAGTCGGTGTACAGCTTGGCGTTGCCGGCGTGGTAGTTACCGGTGCCGAGGTGCGCGTAACGGACGATCTCGCCGGCCTCGCGACGCAGGATCAGCATCATCTTGGCGTGGGTCTTGAAGCCGACCACGCCGTAGATCACCACCGCACCGGCCGCTTGCAGACGGCTGGCCAGTTGCAGGTTGGACTCTTCGTCGAACCGCGCACGCAGTTCGATGACCGCCGTCACTTCCTTGCCGTTACGCGCGGCATCCACCAGCGCATCGACGATTTCGGAGTTGGCGCCGGAACGGTACAGGGTCTGACGCACAGCGAGAACGTGCGGGTCTTTCGCCGCCTGACGCAGCAGGTCGACCACCGGGGTGAACGACTCGAACGGGTGCAGCAAGAGGATGTCCTGCTTGCTGACCACGCTGAAGATGTTTTCACTGTTCTGCAGCAGTTTCGGGATCTGCGGGGTGAACGGCGTGTATTGCAGCTCCGGATGGCTGTCGAGCCCGGTGATACTGAACAGCCGCGTCAGGTTGACCGGGCCGTTGACCTGATACAGCTCGCTCTCGCTCAGGTTGAACTGCTTGAGCAGGTAATCCGAGAGGTGTTTCGGGCAAGTGTCAGCGACTTCCAGACGCACCGCATCACCGTAACGACGCGAGAACAACTCGCCACGCAGGGCGCGGGCCAGGTCTTCTACATCTTCGGAGTCGAGCGCCAGGTCGGCGTTTCGGGTCAGACGGAACTGGTAGCAGCCTTTTACCTTCATGCCCTGGAACAGGTCATCGGCGTGAGCGTGGATCATCGACGACAGGAACACATAGTTGTCGCCGGGGCCGCCGACTTCTTCCGGCACCTTGATGATCCGTGGCAGCAGGCGCGGCGCCGGGATGATCGCCAGACCGGAGTCGCGACCAAAGGCGTCGATGCCTTCCAGCTCGACGATGAAGTTCAGGCTCTTGTTCACCAGCAACGGGAACGGGTGCGTCGGATCGAGGCCGATCGGGGTGATGATCGGTGCGATCTCGTCGCGGAAATAGCGGCGCACCCAGGTTTTGATCTTGACCGTCCAGTGGCGGCGACGGATGAAGCGCACCTGATGCTTTTCCAGCTCCGGCAACAGAATGTCGTTGAGGATCGCGTACTGACGGTCAACGTGACCATGGACCAGCTCGCTGATCCGCGCCAGCGCCTGATGCGGTTGCAAGCCATCAGCTCCGGCCTGCTCACGGGCAAAGGTGATCTGCTTCTTCAGACCGGCGACGCGGATTTCAAAGAATTCATCGAGGTTGCTGGAGAAGATCAGCAGGAACTTCAAGCGTTCCAGCAACGGATAGGACTCGTCCAGCGCCTGTTCCAGCACGCGGATGTTGAATTGCAGTTGCGAAAGCTCACGGTGGATGTACAGGCTGCTGTCATCCAGGCCCGGTATGGCAATCACTGGCGCCGCCGCGACAGGTTCGGCGACTGGCGCGGGTGGCGCAGGCTCCAGTTCCGGCGGGGTCTCGGTGATTTGCTCGACCACCGGTTGAGCTTCTTTTACTGCAACTTCCGTGAGTCCTTCGGTATTCATTGAATGTTCCTGGGAGGGCTATTTCTGCTCTCGTAACAATTGAGCGGCGCGGACAGCAAAGTAAGTCAGGATGCCATCAGCGCCGGCACGTTTAAAGGCGGTCAGTGATTCGAGAATCACCGCCTCGCTCAACCAGCCATTCTGGATCGCCGCCATGTGCATGGCGTATTCGCCGCTGACCTGATAGACGAAGGTCGGCACTTTGAAGGCATCTTTTACCCGGAAAAGAATGTCCAGGTAGGGCATGCCCGGTTTGACCATGACCATGTCCGCGCCTTCAGACAAGTCCGCTCCGACTTCGTGCAGCGCTTCGTCGCTGTTGGCCGGGTCCATCTGATAGGAGGCCTTGTTGGCCTTGCCAAGGTTCGACGCCGAACCGACCGCATCGCGGAACGGACCGTAATAGGCGCTGGCGTACTTGGCCGAGTAGGCCATGATCCGTACGTTGACGTAACCGGCGACTTCCAGCGCTTCGCGAATCGCCTGAATGCGACCATCCATCATGTCTGACGGCGCAACGACTTGCGCGCCGGCTTCGGCATGGGACAAGGCCTGGCGGACCAGTGCGTCGACGGTAACGTCGTTCTGCACGTAGCCTTCTTCGTCGAGGATGCCGTCCTGACCGTGGGTGGTGAACGGATCGAGCGCGACGTCGGTGATCACCCCCAGCTCCGGAAAACGTTCACGCAGGGCGCGGGTGGCGCGCTGAGCGATGCCTTCGGGGTTCCAGGCTTCGGCGGCGTCGAGGGATTTAAGTTCAGAAGGGGTGACCGGGAACAGCGCCAGCGCCGGAATCCCCAGCTCGACCCACTTCGCCGCTTCTTCCAGCAGCAAGTCGATAGTCAGCCGCTCTACCCCGGGCATCGAAGCCACGGCTTCACGGCGGTTTTCACCGTCAAGCACGAACACCGGCAGGATCAGGTCATCGACCGTCAGCACATTTTCCCGCACCAGCCGACGCGAAAAATCATCACGACGGTTGCGACGCAGGCGAGTGGCAGGGAACAGACGATTGGCAGGGGTAAAGCTCACGGCGGACTCCTGAGCCCGCGCAAACGGGCGAGCGTGACAGTTATAGACGGCCATTATGACGAACAGATGACAGTTATGTGTGCCCCGTGACATGTAGCCGCATTCCATTGTCAGTGTAGGAATTGTTCACGTCGAGACACATTTGGACACTTTCATGAATGTGTCCGAAGGGTTAGGCTGCGCGTTCATTTCGCCAGCACCCAGACAATGCTCCAACAATTTCTGCATGACTTTGGCTACTTTGCCTTGTTTCTCGGCACGTTCTTCGAAGGCGAAACCATTCTGGTGCTCGCGGGCTTCCTCGCGTTCCGTGGATACATGGACATCAACCTGGTGGTGGTCGTGGCGTTTTTCGGCAGCTATGCCGGCGATCAGCTGTGGTACTTCCTGGGACGCAAGCACGGGCGCAAATTGCTTGCGCGTAAACCGCGCTGGCAGTTGATGGGCGACCGCGCGCTGGAGCACATTCGCAAGCATCCGGACATCTGGGTGTTGAGCTTCCGTTTCGTTTACGGTCTGCGCACGGTGATGCCGGTGGCGATCGGTCTGTCGGGCTATCCGCCGGGACGTTATCTGCTGCTCAACGGCATCGGTGCAGCGATCTGGGCCACGGCGCTGGCCGCTGCGGCTTACCACTTCGGCGCGGTGCTGGAAGGCATGCTCGGCAGCATCAAGAAATACGAGCTGTGGGTACTCGGTGCGCTGCTGATTCTTGGCGTCGGCCTGTGGCTGCGCCGCCGCTTCAAGAATGCGCGGCTGGCCAAACAGGTCTACGCCGACGAGCAAGCCGCGAAAGCTGCACTGCTGAATCAAGCCGAAGTGGCCAAACCTGCCGAACCGAAGACGCCAGCCGAGTAACTCGCTGGCGACTGGCGTACAGCCCTGCGCACAGCGTGGGCTGGCCGCCTCTCTCAGTCATTTGCCCCCTCTGCGCTAGCGGACTCCCGTTCGCCAGCGGCGTTCTCACGCCAAAAATCTCCCGCTCGTTACGCAGCAGGCAACCGCAAATAATGAACACCCCGCCGTTGTTGCGATCCATGTAGAAAGCGTTCCATGCAGGTGCCGCCACCACTTGAGCCTATGGCAACGCGCGACAATTTAGTGGACATTTAGCGCCATGAATCTGGAGAGAAACCCATGAGCAAAAAAGTTGCAGTGATCCTGTCCGGCAGTGGCGTGTACGACGGCGCCGAGATCCATGAAAGCGTCATCACCCTGCTGCGCCTCGACCAACGTGGCGCGCAGGTGCAGTGCTTCGCCCCGAACATCGCGCAATTGCACGTGATCAACCACCTGACCGGCGAAGAAATGCCCGAGTCGCGCAACGTCCTGGTGGAATCGGCGCGGATTGCCCGCGGCAACATCAAGGACATCCGCGAGGCCGACGTCGACGACTTCGACGCGCTGATCGTGCCGGGTGGGTTTGGTGCGGCGAAGAACCTTTCGAACTTTGCTGTTGAAGGCGCTGGCTGCAGCGTGCAGCCGGAAGTGCTGGCGCTGGCCGAGGCGTTTGCCGAAGCGGGCAAACCGGTGGGCCTGATGTGTATTTCCCCGGCACTGGCGGCGAAGATCTATGGCCCGGGCGTGACCTGCACTATCGGCAATGATGCCGACACGGCCACAGCGATGAACAAGATGGGCGCCACTCACGAAGACTGTGCGGTGACGGAGATTATCGAAGACAAGGCGCGCAAACTGGTGACGACCCCGGCTTACATGCTGGCGCAGAACATCAGTGAGGCGGCTTCGGGGATCAACAAGCTCGTGGATCGCGTCCTCGAACTGACCCACGAAAACGACGCCTGATCCCCATCTGCGTACAAAACCAAAGGTGGGAGCGAGCCTGCTCGCGAAGGCGGTGTGTCATTCAACTCTATGTTGTCTGATACAACGCATTCGCGAGCAGGCTCGCTCCCACAGAGGATTTGTGTAGGGCTTAAGGTTTGCGCGTCAGTCGGGTGAGGATCCGGTCCAGCGCATTGGCAAACGCCTGTTTCTCGCGATCGCCGAACGGCGCAGGTCCGCCGCTCATCTGGCCTTGTTCGCGCAGATCGGTGAACAGGTTGCGCACAGCCAGCCGCTCGCCCATGTTCTGCGCATCGAACTCCTTGCCGCGCGGATCCAGCGCCGCGACGCCCTTCTTCACCAAACGATCGGCCAATGGAATATCGCTGCAAATCACCAGCTCACCCGGTACCGCGTGCTCGACCAGATAATCGTCTGCCGCATCCGGGCCGCTCGGCACCACGATCAGTTTGACGATGGCCAGCCCCGGCTTGATCTGCGGCTGCCCGGCCACCAGCACCACTTCAAACTGACGCTTGAGGGCGAACTTCACCACCAGATCCTTCGCCGCCCGTGGGCAGGCGTCGGCATCGATCCACACACGCATTTTCTTTACCTCTAAAAGCAAAAGATCGCAGCCTTCGGCAACTCCTGCAGAGTGCGCGTCGCGCCGCAATATTGCGACATGCTACGCCCCTGTAGGAGCTGCCGAAGGCTGCGATCTTTTAAGGGAGCACTCAATCAAGCAGCCGAAACCCGCCGTTTTTCCGCCATCCAACTACGCCCATACAACACAGCAATCGCCAGAATCGCCACCGCCTGCGCCGTCAGCGAATAGGCATCGGCATGAATCCCCAGCCAATCGAATTCAAAGAACGCCACCGGCCGCGTGCCGAAGATCCCGGCTTCCTGCAACGCCTTCACGCCATGCCCGGCAAATACCACCGACAACGCGCAGAGCAGCGCCGCGTTGATGCTGAAGAACAGCGTCAGCGGCAGTTTCGCCGAACCGCGCAGAATCACCCACGCCAGACCGACCAGCAGCACCAGCGCCGTGGCGCCACCCGCGAGCACCGCGTCATGCCCGGCCGGGCCGGCTTGCAGCCACAGGGTTTCGTAAAACAGGATCACTTCGAACAACTCGCGATACACCGAGAAGAACGCCAGAATCGCGAAGCCGAAACGCCCGCCGCCGCCAACCAGACTGCTCTTGATGTAATCCTGCCAGGCCGCAGCGTGACGACGGTCGTGCATCCATACACCGAGCCACAAGACCATGACGCTGGCAAACAGCGCCGTGGCCCCTTCGAGCAGTTCACGCTGCGAGCCGCTAACGTCGATCACATACGCCGCCAGCGCCCAGGTGCCGAGGCCGGCCAGCAGCGCCAGACCCCAACCGACGTTGACGCTGCGCACCGCCGATTGCTGGCCGGTGTTACGCAGGAAGGCGAGGATCGCCGCCAGCACCAGAATCGCTTCCAGCCCTTCGCGCAGCAGAATCAACAGACCGGAGATGTAGCTCAGCGACCAGCTCAAGCCATCACTGCCGAGCAACCCGGCGGACTCTTTCAACTTCGCCTTGGCCGCGTCCAGACGCTGCTCGGCCTGCTCGACCGGCAAACCGTCCTGCAACGATTGCCGATAAGCCATCAGGGATTTTTCGGTGTCCTTGCGCACATTGGCGTCGACGTTATCCAGCGAGCTCTCGACCAGCTCGAAGCCCTCCAGATAGGCCGCTACCGACAGGTCGTAAGCCTGATCGTGCTCTCCGGCGCGATACGCGGCCAGACTCTTGTCCAGCGTTGCGGCGGTGTAGTCGAGCAACTGCGCCGGGCCACGCTTGACCTGCGGCGGCTGCGCGCGTTGTGCACGGAAGGTCGCTGCGGCTTGCGGGCCATCGGCGGCCTGCACTTCGGCCGGGGTCTGGCGCGCCAGATCGGCGATGTTATAGGTCTTCTCGGCTTTGGCCGCCGCCGGATCGGCGCTGAAGCCGGCGATGTAAGTCGCCAGATCCCAACGCTGGCGATCGTCAAGCTGATCGGCAAACGCCGGCATATCGGTGCCTTCGACGCCTTGGCCGAGGGTGTTGTAGATCGCGTACAGGCTCAGGTGATCCAACCGCGCCGCATCACGCAGATTGGCCGGTGCCGGGGTCATGCCGAGTCCCGCCGGGCCGTCACCGGCGCCGCTGTCACCGTGGCACACCGAGCAATTCTGCGCATAGAGCGGTGCGCCGCGAGTCGGATCCGGAGTGATGATCGGTGCCTGGCTGACTTCATACGCCACCGCCAGTTGCGCGCCCAGTTGCCGCGCCTGACGGGCCACTTCGGCGCCGTCCTGCTTCGCGGTGATCGCTGCCTTCAATGCGCTGACACCTTGCTCCAGCGCAGCTTTTTCAGATTTGGCCGGCATGCCGGCGATCAAGCCTTGCAGCGCCCGCGTGAACTCCAGTTGCTCGCGGTATTCGGAGTCATCGACAACCTTGCCCGCCGCTACCGTCGGCGGGTAATCCGCACTGATGTAATCGAGCAGGTGCAGCGCTTGCGGCGCGCCTTCCACGGTATCGGCCAGCAGATTGAAGCTGCTCAGGGCAAACAACGGGAACACCAGCCAGGCCAGAATTCGGGACGAGGCAGTCATGAACGGATCTCAAATGGAAATGCGAAGTTACATATTGTTCACTTCGCGGACTTTTCTCTCAAGCTTTGTCGGTTTTTCGCTTTTATTGGGCGGATATACCCGGCAGACGAACACCGCAATATCGCCGAGGATTGCCGCAGTGACAGGGTCCTTGATCGGCGCACATCGGCCCCCCCACCTGAATCGCAGCCATTGGCCAGCATCCGCCACTATACTGCGCGCGCCCTCAACATTTCGGCTCAAGGAGACACCCCCGTTTATGCGGATCATCCCGTTGTTCGTCCTGTTCGCCACTGCTCTTTTATTGAACAGCTGCGCGGCTTACCGCAATTACGATCAGGAAATGCAGCAAACCACCGACGAGATGACCAAGGGCAACCTCACCGGCGCACTGGCACTGGTCGAGATGCACAACCCGTGGGAAGACAAGGATCTGCTGTATTACCTGGAAACAGGCGCCATCCTCAGCGCTGGCAGCGCCCTGCCCGAAAGTCAGCAAGCCTGGCGCAGTGCTGACCGGATGATCTTCCAGCGTGAAGAACTCAACCCGTCAGGCGCCATGAAGTTGCTGGCGCGGTTCGGCGATGAAATGGGCACCATGCTGGTCAACGACAAGTTGCGGCGCTACGAAGGCTACGATTACGAAAAGGTCATGCTGACCACGCAAATGGCCCTCAATCAGTTGTCCGTCAACGATTTCGATGGGGCACGCGCCGACATCAAGAAAACCCACGAACGCGAAGCACTGATCGCCCGGCAGCGGGAAAAACAATACGAAGAAGCCGAAGAACAAGCCAAGACCCAAGGCATCGTCTTGCGTTACAAGGACCTGCAAGGCTACCCCGTGGCCATTCTTGACGCGCCGAATGTGGTAGAGCTGAAGAACGGCTATCAGAGTGCTTTCAGCCATTATCTGGCTGGCTTCACTTACGAGGCCTTGGGCGAGCGAGACCTCGCGGCGCCCGGCTATCGCCAAGCGATCGAATTGCGCCCGGACCTGCCCTTTCTGCAAAAAGCCTTGCGCAATCTCGACAAGCCCATCGCGAAAACCGATGAAAGCGATGTGTTGATCATTATCCAGAGTGGCCTGGCGCCTGCCCGCAGTTCGGTGCAAGTGCCTATTCCTGTGCGCCTGAACGAAAATCTGGTCATCGTCGCGCCGATTTCTTTTCCGGTCATGGTGCCGGACACCGTGACCCCCGGCTTCAGTCATGTCACGGTGGATGGTCGAAAACAGCCGCTGACCGTGATCAACAGCGTCACCGACATGTCCATCCGCACATTACGCGATGACATGCCGGCAATCATCTCGCGGGCGCTGTTCCGCGCCAACATGGCCGCCATCAGTCAGGCTCAGGAGAACGAGCGCAATCCGGCCAAGGCTTCGCTGACAGTCACCCAGCATGACCCGTTTGAAGAAGCTGACACGCGAACCTGGCGGGCGCTGCCGGACAAAACACTGATCGCCCGCCTGCGCCTGAAAAAAGGTTTGCATACGTTTCGATTGCCAATCCCACCGACTGACTACCCGTTTCAATTACGCGTCGACCAGGACCACCAGATTCTGCACCTGCGAGTGTTCCGGGATCAGACGTATACGGTGGGTTCGGCTTTCGTCCCGCGGGACACTCCGTTGCCGGAAAAAACGCCGACGCCTGCCAGGTAATGGCACACCACTAAACCAGTGCAATCAAAAAGCAATTACATAGCCACTACGTCACGCCTATAATGCCGCGCCCTCGCCATGCGAGCCGGCACAAAAGCTCCTCCGGTAACGAGGAATTGGCAGGAGGCCAACGCCCTGTCGATGGGTCACATCAGCCCGACCAGCACACGCGGCTGCAGTTAAATCAGCTACTCAGGGAAGAAGTACCCCATGGTTTTCCGCGCTCCCACCTTGATCGCGCTCAGCGCCGTCACTCTACTCTCCGGCTGTTCGGCGTTTCGCAACTACGACTCCGAACTGGCACAGACCAACCAGCAACTGGCCACCGGCAACGTCGACGCCGCGCTGACCCTGCTGGAAAAGAACAACACCGGCCCTGACAAAGACCTGCTCTATTACTTCGAGAAAGGTGAATTGCTGCGCGCCAAGGGCGACCTGTCCGGCAGCCAGAATGCCTGGACCAGCGCCGACCAGGTGGTTGGCAAGTGGGAAGACTCGGTCAAGCTCGACACCGACAAGTACCTGGCTCAGTTCGGCAGTTTCCTGGTCAACGACAAGGTGCGTCGCTACGAAGGCTACGACTACGAAAAAGTCATGCTGACCACCCAGATGGCCCTGAACCTGCTGGCGGTCAATGACTTCGACGGCGCGCGTACCGCGATCAAGAAGACTCACGAGCGCGAAGCGGTGATCGCCGAGCTGCGTGACAAGGAATACCTCAAGAGCGAAGAAGAGGCCGAGAAAGAAGGCATCAAGACTCAGTACAAAGACTTGCAGGGTTATCCGGTTGCCAGCCTCGACGCACCGGAAGTGGTTGGCCTGAAAAACAGCTACCAGAGTGCGTTCAGCCATTACCTGTCCGGTTTCGTCTACGAAGCTTTGGGCGAAAAAGGCCTGGCTGCACCGGGCTACCGCAAGGCTGCCGAATTGCGTCCGAACACGCCGCTGCTGGAACAGGCGCTGGTCAACCTCGACAAACCGAGCAAGTCCGACGACAGCGACATTCTGATCGTGGTGCAAAGCGGTCTGGCGCCAGCCCGCGACTCGATCCGCGTGCCGCTGCCATTGCCGATCTCAAATAATGTGGTGATCACGCCGCTGTCGTTCCCGATCATCAAGCCTGACACCTCCACGGCGACTTTCGCGCAAATCGGCGTCGACGGTCAGCAGGTCGATCTGACCGCACTCAACAGCACCACCGCAATGTCCCGCCGCGCCCTGCGTGACGACATGCCGGGGATCATCCTGCGCACCACCGTGCGGGCAATCACCAAGGGTGTTGCGCAGAAGCAGATCAACGAAACCAACCCGCTGGCAGGTCTCGCCGTCGGTATCTCTTCAGCTGTGCTCGAAGGTGCCGATACCCGTACGTGGCGCACCCTGCCTGACAACACCCAAGTGGTGCGTCTGCGCCTGAAAAAGGGTGAGCATCAGGTTACCCTGCCAAGCGCCGTGGGCGGTTCGGTGGTCAAGGTGACTGTCGATCAGCGTTATCAAGTGATCACTCTGCGCGCCGTGGGCAACCAGGTGTTCGCCGGTGGTCTCGCCGCACACGTCATCCCGAGCGCCGGCGCGACCAACGTCGCCAGCCTCAAACAACCTTAAGAACGGAGTCTTTGCATGCGCTTCAACCTCATCGCCGTCGCCGCCCTCGCCTTGCTGGCGAGCGGCTGCGCCACCCCGCCACCACCGGAGCCGGGCAGCGCCGCGAGCAAAGTCGTGGCCATGGGTCCGCAGAAACACATCGTCGTCGGCGCCATGCGCGTCGCTCGCGAAAACGGCTTCATGACGGTCAATGTGCAGTTGAGCAACACCCTCAACAGCAACAAGATTTTCTACTACCGCTTCGCCTGGCTCGGCGCGGAAGGCTTCCCGATTGCCGGAGAAGAAGTGTGGAAAAGCCAAATGATGTACGGCGCCCAGACCAGCTTCATTCAGGGCATTGCCCCGACTCCGAAAGCCGTGGACTTCCGTCTGGAAATCAAGACGCCGTAAGCCTGTCACCCTATTCCTGTTTTAGAGAGCATTCCCATGTTTGCACGCTTTTCCTGCATCGCTGTCATCGCCCTGCTGGCCTCCGGTTGCGCCAACACTTCGCCGACCCTGGGCAGCAAGAACATCAGCTACGGCGACACCAAAGCGGTTGAAACCGTGACCAACGAATTCGGTTCGACCGACCTGCAAATGATCGCCGAGTCGATGACCCGCTCGCTGGCCCAGTCCGGCATTCTGCAGGGCCGTCCGGTGGTTCAGGTCTACGACGTGAAGAACAAGACCAGCGAGTACATCGACACCCGCGAAATCACCACCAGCATCAAGACTCAGCTGATGAAGACCGGTGTTGCGCGTTTCGCCAGCGACAATAACGCCATGCAAAGCCAGGTTGATCAGCTCAAGCTGCAAAACCAGAGCGGCCTGTACAAGAAGAGCACCGTGGCCAAGACCGGCAACATGGTTGCCGCCAAGTACCGCATCGAAGGTTCGATCAGCTCGATCGTCAAGCGCAGCAGCGACTACAAGGACGTCTTCTACAAATTCAGCCTGCAACTGATCGACGTTGAAAGCGGTCTGGCCGAGTGGATGGACGAAAAAGAGATCCGCAAAACCACGGAGCGTTAATTGATGCGCGCATGGATTGGCATGATGGCCCTGGCTTGCGCGTTCAGCGTGCAAGCGGCCCCGAAAGTCGCGGTGACGGATCTGGCTTACCAGGAACGTGTGGAGCAATACATCCACATCGTTTCCGCCCAGAGCAATCATCGCGAGGGTTACTACAGCTCCAGCGGCTCGTCGAGCTACAACGAGATCGAAGCGAGCACCAGCTACATCGAGCAAGGCGAGTTGCGCAAATTCACCGGCGACATCAAGGGTGAAATCCTGCGCACCGGCATGTTCCAGCTGGTGCAGGGCACGCCGTACACCGCGTCGTCCAAGGGTGACGTCTACGACGTGATCAAGCGCATCAAGGCCGGCAACTTCAAAGGCGCCGACTATGTGCTGTTTGGTACGGTGTCGGACATCGACTTCACTCAGGACGTCAACGAGCTGGCGAACACCGACAGCTATTCGGCGGTACTGGGCCTGACGCTGGTGGCGGACTTCAGCCTGATCAACACCAAGACCTTCGAAATCACCTCGGCCTTCACGGCGATGGGCGAAGCGCAGGACACCAAACTGGTGAACCATCGCGATATCAAGATCTCGCTGAACCGCCCACGGGTGGTGCGTGACGTGTCGAAGGCCCTGGGCGAAGACGTGGCCGGGCAACTGAGCATGCAGCTCGGTGGTGGCAGTTACGAGCAGCCGCGCGAAGCACCGCAGCGCAACAATCTGCCGCGTGATACCGCGCCGGTGATTTTGCGCTGATGACTGGACCCTGATCATTCCCATGCTCCGCGTGGGAATGCATCCCGGGAAGCTCTGCGTCCCAGCCAAAAAAAAGGCGACCCGTAAAGGTCGCCTTTTTTGTGTCTGGAAGCTTTACGCCGCCGCTTTACGCAACGTCGCCATAAACGCCGCCGCACCAATGAACAGCCCGGCAAACGTGCGGTTCATGCGCTTCTGCTGCTGCGGTGTGCGCAACAGACGCAGGACCTTCGACGCCAGACCGGTGTAGCCCGCCATCACGATCAGGTCGACGCAGATCATGGTCACGCCAATCACCAGATACTGAATCAGCAACGGCGCATGCGGGTTGATGAACTGCGGCAGCACCGCGAGCATGAACACCAGCGCCTTGGGGTTGCTGATGTTCACGAGAAAGCCACGGAATATCAGCGCCAGCGGCTTACCGATCGGCCGCACCGCCGCGTCATCGCTCATGTCCATGGGCAGCGCGCGCCATTGCTTGATAGCCAGATACACCAGATAAGCGACACCGAACCATTTGATCGCGTGGAAGGCCGTGGCCGAAGCGGTCAGGATCGCACCCACACCGGCGCCGACAATCGCGATCTGCACCGCCAGACCGATTTGCAGGCCGAGGGCGTTCCAGTAACCGCGCCAGAACCCGTATTGCAGACCGCTGGACATCGACGCAATGGCGCCGGCGCCCGGGGACAGACTGATCACCCAGCAGGCAGCAAAAAACGCCAGCCATGTTTGAAGCTCCATCGCACACCTCGCATCTGAATCGTGACAGACGCTCAAGCTAATGCGGATTGGGGCTAAAAGCAAAAGATCGCAGCCTGCGGCAGCTCCTACACTGGATTGACGTTCACCCTGTAGGAGCTGCCGAAGGCTGCGATCTTTTGATCTTGCTTGGAAAATCTACTTCTCGAATCCGCTGGAAGGAAACACATCCGTCCCGCGCCAACGCCGCACCGAGCGCTGGAAAAACAAGCTGTTCGGCACCTGCACCATCGCGCTGCCAGTGCCCAATTCCTCAGCCTCGATCAACGTGGTGTAGAGCAGATTGATCGCCACCACTCGACCCTTCACGCCGGGCTTGTCGGTGGTGTCCACCAGCTCAACGATATCGCCCAGCCGAAACGGCCCGACCGTGAAGATCAGAATCGCGCAAAGCAAATTCGACAACACACTCCACATCGCGAAGAACGCGACCGCTGCCACCGCGACGAACCCTGACAGCGCCGTCCACAACACTGTAGCCGAGACGCCGAGGCGCTCCAATACGAAGATCAGCGCGCTGCCCATGATCAGCCAACGCAGCACGCCACGCAGCGGCATCAGCAACTGCGGCGGGAACGGATAGCGCTCGCCCAACCGGGTCAGGCCTTTGGCAACGAAGCGCTGAGTGAGGTAACCGGCCAGCAGGATCAGCAGAATCTGCACCGTAAACCAGATCGGCTCGACCCACACCGCCGGAAGCGGCAGCTTGAACGCTTCCATCAGGACAGCGCCTCCAGCTCCGCCTGCATGCTTTCCAGCACCTCGAGGGCTTCCATCCACGCTTCTTCCAGCTCGCCTTCGCGAACCTTCAATTTGGCCTGCTCGGCGAGCAGATCACGCAGTTCGTTCTTGCGCGCCGGCTCGTAGATGTCGCTGTCACCGAGGCTGGCGTCGACCTTGGCGAGTTTCTCGTGAAGCTTGCCCAGTTCGGCTTCGAGCTTGTCGGCTTCACGCTTGTGCGGGGCCAGTTGCTGACGCAACGCAGCCGCCGCCTGACGCTGAGCCTTCTTGTCGGTCTTGTCCGGGTTGACCGGGGTGTTGCTGACTGGCGCGTTGCGCTGACGGTATTCCACCAGCCAGCGTGCGTAGTCTTCGAGGTCGCCATCGAACTCTTCGACCTTGCCATCAGCGACCAGGTAGAAATTGTCGGTGGTGCTCTTGAGCAAATGCCGATCGTGAGAAACCACCAATACCGCGCCGCTGAATTCCTGCAGCGCCATGGTCAGCGCCAGACGCATTTCCAGGTCGAGGTGGTTGGTCGGTTCGTCGAGCAGCAGCAGGTTCGGGCGCTCCCAGGCAATCAACGCCAGGGCCAGACGCGCTTTTTCGCCACCGGAGAAATTCAGCACTGGCTCGTCGATGCGCGCACCACGGAAGTCGAAACCACCAAGGAAATCACGCAGGGTCTGCTCACGTTCGGTCGGCGCCAGACGCTGCAAGTGCAGCAACGGGCTGGCCTTGGCGTCCAGCGAATCGAGTTGATGCTGGGCGAAGTAGCCGACCACGGTGTTCTCGCCACGGGTCAGGCGCCCACCGAGCGGTGACAGCTCGCCGGCGAGGTTCTTGATCAGGGTCGATTTACCCGCGCCGTTCGGGCCGAGCAGGCCGATCCGCGCACCCGGGGTCAGTTGCAGCTTGACCTTCTCCAGGATGGTTTTTTCGCCATAGCCCAGACGCGCATCCGACAGGTCGATCAGCGGGCTGGAGATCTTGGTCGACTCGCGGAAGACGAAGTCGAACGGCGAATCAACGTGGGCCGCCGACAGCTCTTCCATCCGCTCCAGCGCCTTGATCCGGCTCTGCGCCTGACGGGCCTTGGTCGCTTGCGCCTTGAAGCGGGCGATGTAGCTTTCCATGTGCGCACGTTGCGCCTGCTGCTTCTCATAGGCCTGTTGCTGCTGGGCCAGACGCTCGGCACGGGCGCGTTCGAACGCGGTATAGCCGCCGCGATACAGGGTGATTTTGCGCTGATCGACATGCGCGACGTGATCGACGACTTCATCGAGGAAATCACGGTCGTGGGAGATCAGCAGCAAGGTGCCCGGGTAGCTTTTCAGCCATTCTTCGAGCCAGATGATCGCGTCGAGATCCAAGTGGTTGGTCGGTTCGTCGAGCAGCAACAAATCCGACGGGCACATCAAGGCCTGCGCCAGGTTCAGACGCATCCGCCAGCCGCCGGAGAAATCTCCCACCTGGCGATCCATCTGCTCGTTGGTGAAACCGAGACCGGCCAGCAGCTTGCGCGCTCGTGCGTCAGCGGTGTAACCGTCGGCGCTGTCGAGTTCCGAGTGCAGACGGGCCTGAGCGGCACCGTCGTGCGCCGCTTCAGCGGCGGCGAGGTCACGTTGCACCTCGCGTAGACGCAGGTCGCCATCGAGCACATAGTCGACGGCAAGGCGCTCGAGCGTCTCGATTTCCTGGCGCATGTGGGCGATGCGCCAGTCAGCCGGCAGGAAGCAATCACCCGAGTCGGGGTGCAGCTCACCCCGAATCAGGGCGAACAGGCTCGATTTGCCGGCGCCGTTGGCACCGATGAGGCCGGCTTTGTGGCCGGCGTGCAGGGTCAGCTCGGCGTCTTCTAGCAGACGTTGCGGGCCACGCTGTAAAGTCAGGTTCTGAAGTCGGATCATAATGGCGGCGGAGTCTACCAGCTTCGCTCACAACTGGCGCGAGTAGCACGATGTCCTCTGACCTATGGAGCTTTTCCCTTGCCACCTACGCCCGTCCGGGCGTGGAAGACGCCTGCCTGCAACTGCAAACGGCGGGGGCCAATGTCTGCCTGCTGCTGTGCGGCTTATGGCTGGAACAACGTGGCGCAACCTGCGACGAACAACGCGTAAGGCAGCTTCAGGCGCTGACCGGACAGTGGGATATCGAGGTGGTGCAGCCGCTGCGAACCCTGCGCATGCAATGGAAAGCGCGGGCGGTGGATGATGCGGTTTTGAAAGGCATGCGCGAGCAGATCAAATCACTGGAGCTGGAAGCTGAGCGAGCGTTGCTGTCACGGCTTGAGGGGGTGGCGCAGGAGTGGACGCGAAACGATGCTGGTTCAACAACCTGGCTTGAAGAGTTGGCCGGCACGGCGGCCAGCCCGAACCGCGACGCGCTGCAAGTGCTGCGCGTCGCGGCGACCGGCGTTTAGGAAGCGCTGGTTGGGTTGTTGCTGGTGCTCGACACAGCGGCTGGCGATGGCGCAGTCGAAGGAGTCGAGGCAGTAGCGGCTGGAGCAGGTGCCGATGGCGCAGACGACGCTGCCGGTGCGGCAGGCTTAGCGGCAGGCGCGGTAGCCGGTTTAGCGGCAGCCGGTTTGGCAGCGGCTGGCTTTTTAACGGCTGGTTTTGCGGCAGGTTTCGCAGCTGGCTTGGCGGCTGGTTTTGCAGCAACAGGCTTGGCAGCAGCAGTCGCTGGTTTGGCAGCAGCGGCCGGTTTAGCGGCTGGCTTGGCTACCGGTTTGGCGGCGGCATTCACGGCTGGTTTGGCAGCAGCTTTTGCTGGTGCTTTTGCAGCAGGTTTGGCGGCAGCTGGTTTAGCGGCAGTCTTGGCAGCTGGTTTTGCAGCAGCAGTTTTAGCAGCAGGTTTTGCGGCAGCTTTGGCAGCAGGTTTAGCGGCCGGTTTGGCTGCGGCGGTTTTCGCTGGAGCAGCTTTGGCAGCAGCTGGTTTGGCGGCTGGTTTAGCAGCGGCGGCACGGGTAGCCGGCTTGGCAGCGGCAGTACGCGCAGCAGGTTTTGCCGTCGTGGTTTTAGCCGCTGGTTTTGCAGCGCTCGCCGCAGCAGGTTTCTTCGCTGCAGGTTTTGCGGCCGCTTTGGCAACTGGTTTTGCAGCGGCTTTCACCGCTGTTTTTGCAGTTGGCTTGGCAGCGGTTTTAGCAGCAGGCTTGGCCGCTGCGGTTTTCGCTGGAGCTTTTGCAGCAGCAGGTTTGGCAGCTGCTTTCTTCGCCGGTGCCGCTGCCGGTTTGGCTGCGCGCGAGGACAACACTTTGCCCACGGCTTCTTGAACGCGACCAACACCCTGGGCCAGCTTCAGGCTTTCCTGGGCATCGCGCTTGAGTTGCAGAATGTAGCTGCGGGTGTCGGACTGACGATCCTTCAAGGCATCGAGCAGGTCTTCCAGTTCTTTCACTGCGGCCTTGGCTTTGTTCTGCGCCTTGGCTTTACCGGCAGTGGCTGCGTCCTGCAATTTGGTGCGGGATTTGTGCAGTTTTTCTTGCGCCTTGCCGCGTTGCTTTTCCAGTTTGGCGAGCAGTTTTTCAGCATCAGCCAAGGCTTGGGAGCAAGCGTTTTCCAGATGCTCGAGCAAGCTGCCCGAGAGTTGTTGGAGTAAGTGCAACGGAGTATTTACAGGCTTCTTGGTGGCCGACATGGTTTACCTCCTGGCTGACGTGAGTGCGGCTCATACTAGACCTCTGCAGTTACCGCCGCTAGGGCATCTTGACAGTATCGATTGCGTTGCGTTGCACCGAATCGAAAATGTTCTGCGCGAAGTCAAAAGCAGTTCACCGTTGCAGACGTTCGCGCTGGCATAATCCACCGCATCTCAGGACGGAGAGTGCCTATGTCGCGCTACTTTTTTTTATCCCTCTGGATGATTTTTTCGGCCGCTCATGCGGACGAAAAAACCACCGCGAATGATGCTCACGATCTGGCCTACAGCCTCGGTGCCAGCCTCGGTGAACGGCTGCGTCAGGAAGTCCCGCAATTGCAGATTCAGGCGCTGGTCGACGGTTTGCAACAAGCCTATCAAGGCAAGCCGCTGGCACTGAGCGAAGCACGTATCGAGCAGATTCTGGCCGATCATGAAGCGCAAAATGCCGAACACTCCGCGCAGCCTTCGAGCGACGCCGCGATGGAAAACGAGCAGCGTTTTCTCACCGCAGAAAAAGCCAAGCCAGGCGTGAAGGAATTGGCCGATGGCATCCTGTTGACCGAACTGACACCGGGCACTGGCACCCGAGCCGGTCCCGATGGGAAAGTGCAGGTGTTGTATGTCGGTCGACTACCCGACGGCACCGTGTTCGATCAGAACACTCAGCCGCAATGGTTCAACCTCGACAGCGTGATTGCCGGTTGGCGCACCGCGTTGCAGAACATGCCGGTGGGCGCGAAATGGCGCCTGGTGATTCCATCGGATCAGGCCTATGGCGCCGACGGTGCCGGCGACCTGATCGCCCCGTTCACACCGTTGGTGTTCGAAGTGGATTTGCGCGGCGCGAGCAGTTGAGCACGCAATAAAAAACGGTGCGCTTGGGGCGCACCGTTTTTTTTGATCAGGGTTCGGATCAGGCCTGAACCGGATCCTCTTCCTTGTGTGCTGTGTGCAGCACTTCAATCAGGCAGTCTTCGAGTTCGAAGCGCTCGTGCAGCAGGCCACCGAGTTCCTTGAACTTCTCCGCTACGCACTTGCCTTCATCGCACAGATCGTTGAAGGCGAGCAGCTTCTCGGTGATGACGTCGATGCGCGGATAGATCGTCTCGGCGAGTTCCAGACCACGCTTGTCGTTGAACGCCTTGGCTTCGCCAGTCAGCTGTTCGTAGATTTCGAAGTGCCCGGCCGAGACGTAATCGACCAGCACGCCGCAGAACTCCTGCAAAGGCTTGCGGCTCTCGGCCAGCGACTCCGGCTGCGCACCGAGTTTGTCGTAGGCGCCGATCAGCTCTTCACGCTCTTGCAACCAGCGGTCGATCAGCAGATGAACTCCACCCCAACGTTCCTGAGCATTCTGACAACTTTCGAGCATGGCGATCTCTCTTCCCTTGTGGGTCATGCTGCTCTACACCCGCGCCCCTCTTTTGATTTTGCCTTGGGGGTCGGCCGGGCAGAGCGTCATCGAGCAACATAAATCCAATGACACGTGCGGGCCAGATTATGCCCGCACGCCTATGGCTTCAAGGTACGCAGGAGATAAAGTTCATACAAGTGTTTAATCCCGCAGCAGCACCGGGTGCGACGCTTCGCCGCTGAGCGGGCGCTGCAGAGCACTCCAGACCAGTCGCAACATTTGATACACCGCCAGAATCGAGACGGCGACAAAGAACAACAGGCTCCACTCCGGGATGCTCAGATCGAACAGGGTCCAGGAAATTTCCGCACAGTCGGCGCCACCGTTAAACATACTTTGCAGCGCACAGATCCACGGCAGACCACTGAACAATGTCTCGGGAGCTGGCGAACAATTGAGCAGATGCAGCAGCGGATCACTCTGGATCAGCACCTGCCGCCAGGCAGCCGTAGTGCCGCCAAGGCTCGCGCCCAGCGTCAACAGCCAGTAGAACCACAAACCGACACGCATGGGGCCGTGCACCGCCGCCACACCGCTGGAAACGCACAGCAGCGTGAGGAACAGCCGTTGCACCAGACACAGGCTGCATGGGGTCAGACCGACAGCGTATTCAAGATAATAGGAAGCTCCCAGAGCAAAGGCCCCCGCAGTGAAAGCCATGAAGAACAAGGAGCGTGAGCAGGCCAACGACATGGCTTTTCCGTACCAGTAGAGACAGACGGTTACGGTAGAGGAAAGCGTGTCAGCCTTTCAAGGCAAGGCCCTGCCGACAGTTCACCAGAGGTGTAGGGAAAACCCGACAGGTTCGAGAGGAATAGATGTAACCCGCTGTAGGAATTTGCCCCAGACACTCACTGAAGTTGAAATTCCCGTCACAAAAGACACGCGAGGGAGCGAACTCCCTCGCCACTTCAGACGTGAGCAGCAACCGGCAAAGGCGCGGCCAGCAGACGTTCGTCGAGCAGACCGAGGCCTTCCTGGAACAACTGATTGCTGCGTTCGGTATCGCCCAACTGGGCGAGCAGACGCGCCAGTTCCGCACAGGCTTCCGGATTGCGCTGCACACGCAAGCTGCTTTCCAGATAATCCCGCGCCTTGCCCCACAGACTGGTTTGCAGACACAGGCGGCCGAGGGTCAATAGCAAGCTCGGATCGTTCGGATGATCTTTCAGCCAGCCTTCGGCGGTTTGCAACTGACGGGCCGGATCGCTGCCGCGCACCAGACCGTAGAGACGCGCCAGATGGCTGTCGTATTTGCGCTTGAGGGCGGTGCGCAGCACTTCTTCGGCTTCGACCTGAGCGCCCAACTGACGCAACTGTTCGGCGTACGCCAACACCAGCGGCGGCTCCTGCCGTTGCGCCGAGGTGAGCTGTTCCCAGGCGCGCGTGAGCGACTGCAAACCAACGCTGCCATCCTCTTCACGTTGCGCAGCCAGCGAGAGGTTTTCACCCCAGGCGCGGCGCTCGAGTTCGGCCAGTTCGGCGCGCGGCAGGACTTTGTCCTTGCGCAATTCCGGCAGCAAACGAATCACCGCCGACCATTCGCCGCGCTGCTGATACAAACGCTGCAACTGACGCAGCGTCTGCGCATTGTGTGGATGGCGATCGTGCATCGCTTGCAGGGTCACCAAGGCACCGTCGGTGTCACCACGGTCGGTCTGCAGTTGCGCATGGCTCAGAGCAATTGCCAGTTCCGCTTGCGGCTGACGCTCCAGCGCGCGCTCCAGCAATCGATCGCACTCCTCGTAATTTCCTTGCTCATTGGCCGCGCGGGCTGCGCCGAGGTAGTACAGCAGCGGCTGGCGCTCGGCTTCAGCCGCTCGATACAGATGACGCTGCGCGCTGGCCCAGCGACCTTCGGCCAGATCCAGTTGGCCGTGCTCGATCGCTACCTGCACGCGACGACTGCGGTTGCGCCGTGACCATGGATTGACCACGCCACTGGAGGTCATCACCAACTCAACCAGCGCCTTGATACCCCAGATCAGCAGCCACAACACCGCGATCACCGCCAGTGTCGCCCATAGACTCGCTTCGTAACGGAAGCTCTTGTAGGCAATCAGCACGTAGCCAGAATGCTGTGCCACTGCAAAGCCCAGCGCCGCCGTCGCCGCGATCACCAGAAACACGATCACATACAGGCGTTTCATGGCGTGGTCTCCTGCGCGGTGTTGGCGGCAGGTTTGGCGAAGGGTTTCACCGACTCTTCGGCGTTGACGTTGCGCCGCTCAAGATAGGCTTGCACCGCACTCAGCGTGCCGGCCAGATCCGGAGTCACGACCGTAACCGGTTCCTTGCTGAGCTCGCCGACCTGTTCCAGCATCACTTTGCTTTGCGGATTGTCCGGATTGAAATTGCCCTTGAGCACATCACGTGCTTCGGCCAGTGCCTGGGTGTAGACCGGCGCCTGCCCGTTGAGCGCTGCCCACTGCGCCTGTTCAAGCGCAAGGCTCAGGGCCAGACGAACCTGACTCAGACTCTGCCCGGCCAGCAGCGGGCGCACATTTTTGTCGGCGTTGAAATCGATACGGATGTAGCGCGAGACCTGATCCCACCACTGCGCCCAACGACTGGCGCCATCACCGTCGGCGGTCAGGCCCAGCAGTGATTCGCCGCGATCCTTGTACTCCGGCGCCAGCTCGGTGAGGTCGATGACTTGATCACGCAGCGCGCCGAGACGCAGGAACAGACCGGTGCGATCCGGCTGCGCGGTGCTGCGCAGCGCCACCAGGGTTTTCGCCACTTGCTCGCGGGCGGCGAAGGAACCGGGGTCGTTTTGCTCGCGAAGGATTTCGTCAGCGCCCTGCACCAGCGCCTGAGCGCTGCTGATGTCCTGCAACGCCGATAGACGCAGGCTGGCCAGACGCAGCAGATGCTCGGCCTCGGCCAGACGCCAGTCCTTGCGACTGGCGCCAAGCACCGTTTCCAGGCGTTGATTGAGGCGCTGTTGATCGCCCTGAAGCTGCGTCACCAGACGCTGGCGTTCGGCAAGTTCGTCGGCACCGGGCAGTTGCGCGAGGCGCTCGGTCAGACGCTGTTCATTGAGCTTCAGGCTCTGCGCCTGATCGTTCAATGCCTGTACTTCACCGGACTGCTGCTGAGTATTGGTCTGCAGGTGGCGGACCTGCCAGACACCCCAGCCACCGATCGCAACGCCGGCAGCGCCGAGCAACAGGGCGACGATGGCCAGTCCATTGCCTCGGCGCGGCTCTGTGGCCGGCGGTGGAGTTTCAACCTGAGATTCAATCACAGGCTGGACGTCATCTTTAGGCAAGGCTGCTTCGCTCACGTATCCATCCTTTGCATTAGAAAACGGGTTCGGGATGCTCCCGCAACGCCGTCAGCAAAGCCGCGGCACTCGCGCCGCGGCAATCCACAACTGTTTGAGCCCCGGCGGCACGTGCCAGCTCGGCGACCCTTGGGCTTGGTACAAACAACGGCAACCGCGCGATGGTTGGCCAGATATCACCGGCCATTTTTCGCAGGTGCTCGAAACCCTGTCCACTGCTGACCACCAGCCCGTTCAAGCGTTCCGCTGCGATCCGCCGTGGCAGCTCATCCGGGGCGTAGGCTGGCAGGTCGCGTCGATACAACTCCAGATACTCGACACTAGCACCTAGCTCGCGCAGGCGCTCGGCGAGCAACTCGCGACCGCCCTCCCCGCGCAGGATCAACACCTGTGCACCGGTCTGGCTGACCGCCTCACGCAGACGCGGTAATTGCAGCAATGCTTCGCTGTCATCGCCGGCGGCCGGGAAGTTCGCGTCCAGACCATGATCGCTAAGAATCTGCGCGGTTGCCGCGCCGACGCTGAACCACGGCATCGCCAGCGAAGACGAATTACCGAGCAGATCCAGCGCAATGCGCGCCGCGGGTTTGCTGACCACGATCACCGCGTTGCAACGCGGCAACCGCGCAATCGCCTGACGAATTTTCTCAGAGACCGGCAGCGGGACAATGTCCAGAAGCGGCAAACAGCTACTGAAAACGCCTTGCTCGGCCAACGTCTGCGCCAGCGCCGCACAGTCTTCCGCAGGGCGCGTCAGCAGCAGGCGCCAACCGGTCACTCGTGACCTGCCTCGCCGTAGACCGCTTTGAGAATGTCATCCGCACCCTGGCGCAGCAGGTCTTCGGCAACTTGCACACCCAGCGCTTCGGCCTCGGCACGCGGTGCCCGGGCTTCGGCGCTGAGCAGTATGCCGCCACTCGGCTCACCGACCAGACCGCGCAGCCACAACTGCTCGCCTTCGAGCACGGCATAGCAGGCGATCGGCACTTGGCAGCCGCCATTCAAATGTTTGTTGAGGGCACGTTCGGCGGTCACACGCGAAGTGGTATCGGCGTGATGCAGCGGTGCGAGCAAGGCGTGGATTTCAGTGTCGGCGCTGCGGCATTCGATGCCGACTGCACCTTGGCCACCGGCCGGCAGGCTGTCGTCGACGCTGATCGCCGAAGTGATGCGGTCTTCGAAACCCAGGCGTATTAGGCCAGCCGCCGCGAGGATGATCGCGTCGTACTCGCCGGCATCAAGCTTGGCCAGGCGGGTGTTGACGTTGCCGCGCAGGAAGCGGATCTGCAGATCCGGACGACGCGTCAGCAGTTGCGCCTGTCGGCGCAGGCTCGAGGTGCCGACGATCGCGCCGGCAGGCAACGCATCGAGACTGGCGTAAGTATTGGAAACGAAGGCATCGCGCGGATCTTCGCGCTCGCAAATGCAGAACAGACCGAGGCCTTCAGGGAAATCCATTGGCACGTCTTTCATCGAATGCACGGCGATGTCGGCTTCGTTTTCCAGCAGCGCGGTTTCCAGTTCTTTGACGAACAGACCCTTGCCGCCGATCTTCGACAGTGGCGAATCAAGCAGCTTGTCGCCGCGACTGACCATGGGCACCAGCGTCACCAGCAAGCCCGGATGGGCCGCCTCCAGACGGGCTTTGACGTATTCGGCCTGCCAGAGGGCCAGCGCACTTTTACGGGTGGCGATGCGGATTTCGCGAGAGGACATGGATCAATCCGTACTGAATAGATACGGCGGATAATAACAGCTCAGCCAAATCCACTTTGACTTGAATCAGAGTCGGCACGGCCTCCCTGGCCTTGGATGCCTGATGAAATAAACTCTGAACCGGCGGAAAAGACCGGTTTACAGGCCCTGCATCATCTTGCGCACACCGGCGACATGCCGACGGCTGACGATCAGCGCATCGCCATTGAGCCCTTTAAGGAACAACTGGAAATGCCCCAGCGGTGTGCGCTGTAAACGCTCGATGCGATCGCGGGCGACCAGCGCGTTGCGGTGGATACGCACAAAGCGCTCGCCGAATTCGTCCTCGAGGGCTTTGAGCGGTTCGTCGAGCAGCACCTCGCCAGCCTCGTGACGCAAGGTCACGTATTTGTGGTCGGCGATAAAGTAGACCACCTGATCCAGCGGGATCAGCTCGATGCCTTTGCGGGTGCGGGCGCTGATGTGGCTGCGCGGGCCGGTGCCACTTTCGGCAGCGGGACGGGTCAGGGCCGAAAGTTGCGCCCGGTTGGGACGTTCAGCCCGTTTCAGGGCGTCATGCAGATGTTCGGTTCGCACGGGTTTCACCACATAGCCCACGGCGCTGGCCTGCAGGGCTTCCACGGCAAATTCATCGGGGCTGGTACAAAACACCACGGCCGGCGGCGTTTCGCGTTCGCACAGACGGGCAGCAACCTGCAGGCCATCGAGGCCTGGCATACGGATATCGAGCAGCACGATATCCGGCTTGTGGCTGTCGATCAGTGCCAACGCCTCTTCGCCATTCGTGGCGCTGGGCTCCAGAACTGTATAACCCTCGAGCTCGCTCACCATTCGGCTGAGGCGCTCGCGAGCCAGTGGTTCGTCATCAACGATCAGGACATTCATATTGCGCTGGATTCCTGCGTGAGTCTCGCACAAGGATAGCGTAGACAGGTGAAGTGACGTCCGTCACCGCGATCCACGCTAAGACTAGCCCGAGCGCCAAAAAGTGCCGTACGTCGGCCAGCAATATTTGCCAGTGTCCGGGTCGTACTGCTCAAAGCCCGCTGTTTCCTGCGTTTTTCACGGGGATTGCCGAAGGACAATTACACCCATCTCCTCTTCTTATAGTCGGCGTCCAGACCTTCGCCCGATCCAAGTCACACCGACCCTTATGTCCAACTGTAGACGCTTGCCGGGCCGATATTGCTCAATCGAAAAATATCCTTGCGCAAAACCTTCGGGGCCAGCGCCGACTATGGCGTACACAATGAGAAAAAAACGTATCGACCAGTGTCAGCGACAGGATTGGCAACCCTGTTATTATCCGCGCCAGCGTTTCACGCCTTTTTTCTTCAAGCCGATACGAGCGAATTCATGAGCACTGACAAGACCAATCAGTCCTGGGGCGGCCGCTTCAGTGAACCCGTCGACGCCTTCGTCGCCCGCTTCACCGCCTCCGTCACTTTCGACCAGCGCCTGTATCGCCACGACATCATGGGCTCGATCGCCCACGCCACCATGCTGGCCAAGGTCGGCGTGCTGACCGATGCCGAGCGCGACAGCATCATCGACGGCCTGAAGACCATTCAGGGCGAAATCGAGGCCGGCCAGTTCGACTGGCGCATCGACCTCGAAGACGTACACATGAACATCGAAGCACGCCTGACCGATCGCATCGGTGTGACCGGTAAAAAGCTGCACACCGGGCGCAGCCGTAACGACCAGGTCGCGACCGACATCCGCTTGTGGCTGCGTGACGAAATCGACCTGATCCTCGCTGAAATCACCCGTCTGCAAAAAGGCCTGCTGGAGCAAGCCGAGCGCGAAGCCGCGAGCATCATGCCGGGCTTCACCCATCTGCAGACCGCGCAGCCGGTGACTTTCGGGCACCACATGCTGGCCTGGTTCGAAATGCTCAGCCGCGACTACGAGCGGCTGGTCGACTGCCGCAAGCGCACCAACCGCATGCCACTGGGCAGCGCCGCGCTGGCCGGCACCACCTACCCGATCGACCGCGAATACACCGCGCAACTGCTGGGCTTCGACGCTGTCGGCGGCAACTCGCTGGACAACGTCTCCGATCGCGACTTCGCCATCGAATTCTGCTCGGCCGCGAGCATCGCGATGATGCACTTGTCGCGCTTCTCCGAAGAGCTGGTGCTGTGGACCAGCGCGCAGTTCCAGTTCATCGATCTGCCGGACCGTTTCTGCACCGGCAGCTCGATCATGCCGCAAAAGAAAAACCCTGACGTGCCAGAGCTGGTGCGTGGCAAGACCGGTCGCGTGTTCGGTGCACTGATGGGCCTGCTGACTTTGATGAAAGGCCAACCGCTGGCCTACAACAAGGACAACCAGGAAGACAAAGAGCCGCTGTTCGACGCCGCCGACACCCTGCGCGACTCGCTGCGGGCCTTTGCCGACATGATCCCGGCGATCAAACCGAAGCACGCGATCATGCGTGAAGCGGCGCTGCGTGGTTTCTCCACCGCGACCGATCTGGCGGATTATCTGGTGCGTCGTGGTCTGCCGTTCCGTGATTGCCATGAAATCGTCGGCCACGCCGTGAAGTACGGCGTGGACACCGGCAAGGATCTGGCCGAGATGAGCCTGGAAGAACTGCGTCAGTTCAGCGATCAGATCGAGCAGGACGTGTTTGCCGTGCTGACTCTGGAAGGCTCGGTGAATGCCCGTGATCATATCGGTGGGACTGCGCCGGCGCAGGTCAAGGCAGCTGTGGTGCGCGGCCAGGCGCTGATCGCCAGCCGCTAAAAGCATCGCTGGCAAGCCAGCTCCCACAGGGTTCTTTGTTGGAACACAATTTTGCGTTCGACCCAAAGACCTGTGGGAGCTGGCTTGCCAGCGATGACTGACTTCAAAACGCTACAAAACCTTATTTCTTGGCAGCGATCATCGCCAAAAAAGCCGGCATCGCCGCTTCCTTGTCCGCCGCAATCTTCTGCACATGCGGATTCTGCTCCAACCGCTCCAGCAACGCCTTCGCCTGCGGCATCTCAGCCAGCAAATCAATTCCGAACAGCTTCTGCCCGACCGCACAGGCCAGTGGCACGCTGTAAAGGAAGTACAAATCGGCAATGCTCAGGCTGTCACCCGCCACGTACGGGGCGAATTTGCCATGTCGGCCCAGCGCGGCAAAACCCAGCAGCAATTCGGTTTTGGTCTTTTCCTTGATCGCCTCCGGCAGGGCCGTGCCGAAGAACGCCTCGCCGTAACAAGCGCGCCCCGGCAACTCGATGTACAGCTCGATTTCCTTGGCAATCGCCAATACCTGCGCGCGCTCGAACGGATCGCTCGGCAGCAGTGGTGTGCCTTTCTGCGTCTGCTCGAGGTATTCAAGAATGATCGCGGTTTCGTTGATGAAGCCGGCGTCCACGCCGAGCACCGGCACTTTGCCGCGCGGGCTGATAACCAGCGATTCCGCGGTTTGCGCCGGATAAAAGGTGACTTCTTCGAACGGCAGGCCTTTTTCCAGCAACGCCAGTTTGACCATGTTGTAGTAGTTGCTGACTGAGAATCCGTAGAGCTTGAGCATCACATAGCCTCCAGGCCGTGCGGGGTGGGCAGTGCCTGTTTATAGATCGCGCAGGCCAATCGCGCCAGCAGCATCATCCCGCTGAATGCGGGTAAACTGGCGCCTTTCCTTAAGGAGCCTGCCATGAGCGAGCCGACAGACATCGACAACGACGAAGAAGAGTTCGCCGAGGCTACTTTGATCGAAGCCATCGAGAACCAGATCGAAAGCGACAACCCGCCAGCGGCCAAAGCAACTTTCAACAAGCTGACACTGGTCGGAACCGAGCGTGAAGAGATCCTCAACCTGATGGCGCATGTACTGGCCTACGAGATTGACGCGATGCTCGATGAAGACCGCGCGTTCAATACCGAATGGTACGAAGCGGCGCTGCGTGCACTGCCAGAGCTGCCACCCGAAAAGCAGTAAGCCAAACACATTCCCCTGTGGGAGCGAGCCTGCTCGCGAATGCTGTGTATCAGCAAAAACAACGCTAAATGACACAGCGCTTTCGCGAACAGGCTCGCTCCCACACAATTTGTCACCCATCCATCCAGCCAACTGCCGGGCCCCGACTACACTGGAATCCGCCTCAAGACAAAATCCCTGATCTGAGCACTGGACATGCCGCAAAAGCGGGTTCACCTTAGGGACGCTGTCGTCCAATTCCTAGAAAGTCTGGAGTCCTTATGTCGCTTACCCCTGAGTTGGTTGCCGAACTGGAAGTCCTCGCACTCTTTCCCCTGGACAGTTCCCAGGAAGGTTTGAAAATTCATCAGACCGCTGCCCCGAAACATATTTCTGCCGCCAAACGCCTCTTTGAAAAAGACCTGACCGATCAGCCCGATGGCGGGTATCTGACCAGCCTCGGTCGCGATGCCGCACAAAATGTGCAAACCGTGCTGACCATTCTGAGAGAGCAAGAAACCGCCTGATCCCCCCTGACTTTGCCCACGGGAACTCCTGCCACGGGATTTCCGCGGGCCTGCCCGGTCGCCCGCGATAGAAATCTGACGTCAAAAAACAAATTCAGCTAAAAGTCCCGCTGCGCTAAGGCTAAACTGCCTGACAATCCGAGACCCTCTACGTCCGAGCCCGCGAGCCGGTTTGAGCTGACATGACGCGCACCCACGAAATCCGCCCCGACCTGGATGAAGGCATTGACCGCAAGGTCCTCAGCCAGCTGCGCGCGCGTTTTCTCAAACTCAATGAAGGCCGCCTCGGCCGCGCCCTCGAAGGCCTGTCGACACGCCAACAGAGCGTGTTGACGTTGTTGCCGTTGTTCTTCCACGTCAACCATCCGCTGCTGCCGGGCTATGTCTCGGGCAGTACACCGGCCGGCCTGTCGAATTACGAGCCGGACACCAACACCCTTGCCGAAGCGCAACGCCTGACCCGTTCGTTCTCCTACAAACCACGCCACGGCAGCAATCCACCGCGACCGATTCACGGCCTGTTCCTGATGGGCAGCCTCGGCACGCTGGCGCAGGCCGATCAGAGCGACATGGACGTGTGGGTCTGCCACGCACCGGACCTTAGCGAAAGCGAACTCGCTGAACTGGGCAAGAAATGTCAGTTGCTGGAAGCCTGGGCGGCCAGCCAGGGCGCCGAGGCGCATTTCTTTCTGATCGACCCGGAGCGCTTCGTCAAAGGCGAACGCGACGCCCAACTCAGCTCGGAAAACTGCGGCAGCACTCAGCACTATCTGCTGCTAGACGAGTTTTACCGCACCGCGATCTGGCTGGCCGGGCGCACGCCGATCTGGTGGCTGGTGCCGGTTTACGAAGAAACCGCTTACGACCTTTACACCCATACCCTGCTGTCCAAGCGCTTTATCCGCGCAGACGAAACCCTCGACCTTGGCCATCTGGCGAGAATCCCGCCAGGCGAGTTCATCGGCGCAGGGTTGTGGCAGTTGTTCAAAGGCATCGAGTCACCGTACAAGTCGGTACTCAAGCTGCTGTTGACCGAGGTCTACGCCAGCGAACACCCGCAGGTGCAGTGCCTGAGCCTGCGCTTCAAGAAAGCCGTGTTCGCCAATCAGCTGGATCTGGATGAACTGGATCCGTACATGGTCGTGTACCGGCGCATTGAGGAATACCTCACGGCGCGCAACGAACCGGAACGCCTGGAACTGGTGCGCCGCGCGTTGTACCTGAAGGTCAACCGCAAGCTCACCGGCAACAGCCGCACCCAGAGCTGGCAACGCTCGCTGCTGGAACGGCTGGCCAGCGAATGGCATTGGGATCAGCGACAACTGACGCTGCTCGACAGCCGCAGCCAGTGGAAAGTCCGCCAGGTCAGCGCCGAACGCCGGGCGCTGGTCAATGAGCTGAACTACAGCTATCGCTTCCTCACCCAGTTCGCCCGCACCGAGCAAACCGTCAGCCTGATCAACAAGCGTGACCTCAATGTGCTCGGCCGCCGGCTCTATGCCGCCTTCGAACGCAAGGCCGACAAGGTCGAGTTCATCAACCCCGGCATCGCCCCGGATCTGGCTGAAGACACCCTGACACTGGTGCAGTCGCGCAACAAAAAGGAACCGGGGCAAACCCAGTGGGGCCTGTATAACGGCAGCCTTACCGCACTGGAATGGGAGCACTTCGCGCCGATCAAGCGCAGCCGCGAATTGCTTGAATTGCTGACCTGGTGCCACCGCAACGGCGTGATCGACAGCAGCACGCGTCTGGCCCTGCATCCCGGCACCAGCGACCTGAGCGAGTTCGAGCTGTTCAACCTGCTCGGCAGCCTGCAACAGTGCATCGCCCTGCCCCTGCCCACGGTGGCCGAAGAGCCGCTGCTGCGCGCCGCGGTGCCGAGCGAAGTGCTGATTCTGGTCAACGTCGGCATTGATCCGCTCAAACATCACCGCGACCTGAACATCCTGATGACCACCGAGCGCACCGACTCGCTGAGCTATGCCGGGGTGCGCGAAAACCTCGTGCTGACCCTGGATCAGGTTACGCTCAACAGCTGGAACGAAGTGCTGGTCAACCGTTTCGACGGCCCCCACGCCCTGCTCGACTGCCTGCGCGATTACCTCAACAACCTGCCACGCGGGGCTTTGCAGCCGTCGTTGAAGGTGCGCTGCTTCTGCCACAACCGTGCACAGTTCATCGCCCGTCGCGTCGAGGAAATCATCGACACCGCGCAGAATCTGTTGCTCAGCGAGTTGAATCATCGCTACCTGATTCAGGTACAGCAGCACTATCACGTGCTGGAGTTAGTGCCGGGCCAGGTCAACCATGTCGCGCTTGCGACATTGCCAGCGTTGCTGGATTACCTTGGTGAAGAACAGCCGCGCTACAGCCCGCTGCACCTGGATCCGATGGCGCTGGAAGATCACGACCTCGCATTGATCCTGCCGATGGGTCAGCCGGAATGCATTCAGGTGTTCTACCGGATCACCGAGCAGCAGGCCGAACTGTACGTGCTGGATGAGTTCAACGCACTGTGGCAGCAGCATTTGCCTTATCACGACGAGCAGAGTTTGCTGGTGCCGTTGCAGCGATTCCTGCAATCAATCCTGTTCCGCCGTGAAGCCGTGCTACCGATGGACGCCAGCCCGGATGCCCGTCTCGACACTTTGTATTACCAGTTATTGCCTTCGGGTCCGGGGCGCGCGCGTCGGGTTGAAGCGCGGCCGGCACCGCAAACGCCGGTGAACAAACCGTTCTATGACGTGCAGGCGATCGTCGGCAAAGCCGCACCGGGCGAAGTGCAGGTCACCCTGTATTGCAATCAACGGGAATTCAGCGAGCTGGAACATGGCGACCAGCTGTTCAGCGTGGTCGCCCGGGAGATCGTCGAGCAGCGCCGCGAGAGCGAACGCTATCGCTGCTACATCACCGACCTCGACCTGTCGGGTCTGCTCGGTGACGGGCAAAGTTCAAGCAATCTGTATCTGCGCTACAAGGCTGACCTGGAGCGCGCCCTGAACGAGGCGCTCGAACAGGTCTGAGGCGGATTACTCGGGAAACGCGCCACCGTTGGCTGGTTGCGATTCGACTTCCAGCAAAGTCAGTTTGAGGGTCTTGCCACCGGGTGCCGGCCAGTCGATGTGCTGACCGACTTTCAGGCCCAGCAACGCGCTGCCGACCGGAGCCAGGATCGAGATCTTGCCTTCATCGGCGTTGGCATCCTTCGGATAGACCAGCGTCAGGTGATAGTCCTTGCCACTGCCTTCTTCGCGGCAATGCACACGGGAATTCATCGTCACGACATCGGCGGGCACTTCATCGTGGCCGACCACGGTATCGGCGCGGTCCAGCTCGGTTTGCAGCGCAATCACGCCCGGCGCAGCCTGGTCTTTATCGTTCAGGCTATCGATCAGGCGCTCCAGACGTTGCACGTCCAGACGGGTAAGGGTGATGGAAGGTGCGGTCATGATCCGGGCAGACTCCTTTCTTCTGCACACAAAAAAAGCAAAACCCCGCCAAAAAAGACGGGGTTTTCACCAAGCCTCGATGGGTTGAGGCGTGTTCGGACACTATCACAGCTCAAAAAATATACAAGTCACCCACCCGGCAGCTCCTACATTGAGGAGTTGCGGCGGTCTGCGGCTTGGGCGCAGATGACCCGACGGCGTTGATCGTCCGCCGAACGCCATTCGCGAATGTCTTCGACATGGCGGAAGCAGCCGAGGCAGACCTTTTGTTCGTCCAGTCGGCACACGCCGCTGCACGGCGACGGCACGGCAGGGCTGATGTTGCTGTAAAGCGGCTTGGGTGGACGAACAGGAGCGGTGTCAGTCACGGAATCACAGACCTTCGAAGTCGAATTCAGCGCCAGCCTGTTGCTTGACGATGCGCTCGAGCATTTCGCCCAGTTGCTCTTCGCTCTTGTCGCACATCCAGCGCTCGCTTTCTTCGTCATAGTCGAAGTGGAAACCACCGGACACCGCCGCCAGCCACAGCTGACGCAGCGGCTCCTGGCGGCTGAAGATCAGCTGCGAGCCGTTTTCGAACTTGACGGTAAGCACACCGGCCGAGTTCTCCATGTCGATATCCAGGTCGCTTTCATCAAAAATGTCTTCCAGTTTTTCCTGGGTTTCATCGACCAGATCGTGGAAACGGGCTTCGGACAAACTCATTGCGGCAACCTCAAAAAATGTTCTGATCAGGCTCAAGCGCCGAAAGATACGGACGCTGCTGGCCGATTGCAAAGATTAACGACCTGTGGGAGCGAGCCTGCTCGCGAATGGCCGGCACATTCAACATTATTGCTGGCTGACCCGCCGCATTCGCGAGCAGGCTCGCTCCCACAGAGATATTGGTGCATTTAGAGAGCCCCGCCGGACGGGAACCCCATCACATAGGCAAGCCGCCGGGTGGCCGGTATACTCCGGCGCAATTAACGCATTTTCAAGGATTTCGCCATGAAGCGCCTGATCTCTTCCCTTGCTGCGCTCGTCGCGGTTGCCTGCCTTGTTTCGGCCTGCGGTCAAAAAGGCCCGCTGTACCTGCCCGATGATGATCAGGACCCGGCCGAGCAAGCCCAGTCTTCGCAGAAGCAACCGTCCAAAGCACACAAGCACGACGTTTACCAATAAGGGATCGCCATGGACGCTTTTAACTACCGTGGCGGGGAGCTGTTCGCGGAAGGTGTGGCGCTGTCCGCCATCGCCGACCGTTTCGGCACGCCCACCTATGTTTACTCACGCGCACACATCGAAGCCCAGTATCTGGCCTACGCCGATGCGCTGGCCGGCATGCCGCACCTGGTCTGCTTTGCGGTCAAAGCCAACTCCAACCTCGGCGTACTGAATGTCCTGGCCCGTCTCGGTGCCGGTTTCGACATCGTTTCCCGTGGTGAACTGGAGCGCGTCCTTGCCGCTGGCGGCAGCCCTGACAAGATCGTCTTCTCCGGTGTCGGCAAGACCCGTGACGACATGCGTCGCGCGCTGGAAGTCGGCGTGCACTGCTTCAACGTCGAATCCACCGACGAGCTCGAGCGCCTGCAAGTGGTCGCCGCCGAACTGGGCGTTCGCGCACCGGTTTCGCTACGCGTGAACCCGGACGTCGATGCCGGCACCCACCCGTACATTTCCACCGGTCTCAAAGAGAACAAGTTCGGCATCGCCATCGCCGACGCCGAAGACGTGTACGTGCGTGCCGCGCATCTGCCGAACCTGGAAGTAGTGGGCGTTGACTGCCACATCGGTTCGCAACTGACCACGCTGCCGCCATTCCTCGACGCACTTGATCGCCTGCTGGATCTGGTCGATCGCCTCGGCGACTGCGGCATTCACCTGCGCCACATCGATCTTGGTGGTGGTTTGGGCGTGCGTTATCGCGATGAAGAGCCGCCATTGGCTGCCGACTACATCAAAGCCGTGCGCGAGCGTCTCAACGGTCGTGATCTGGCGTTGGTGTTCGAGCCGGGCCGTTTCATCGTTGCCAACGCCGGCGTGCTGCTGACTCAGGTCGAGTACCTCAAGCACACCGAGCACAAAGACTTCGCCATCGTCGACGCGGCGATGAACGACCTGATCCGCCCGGCGCTGTATCAGGCGTGGATGGACGTTACCGCGGTCAAACCGCGTGACACCGCTGCGCGTAAATACGACATCGTCGGCCCGATCTGCGAAACCGGTGACTTCCTCGCCAAGGACCGTGAATTGGCCCTGGCCGAAGGCGATCTGCTGGCCGTGCATTCGGCCGGTGCCTACGGTTTTGTAATGAGTTCCAACTACAACACCCGTGGCCGTGCGGCCGAAGTGTTGGTAGACGGTGACCAGGTTTTTGAAGTGCGCCGCCGCGAAACCGTGGCCGAGCTGTTTGCCGGCGAAAGCCTGCTGCCGGAGTAACCCATGCTGCTGCGTTTTACCAAAATGCACGGCTTGGGCAATGACTTCATGGTTCTCGACCTGGTCAGCCAGCACGCGCATATTCAGCCAAAGCACGCCAAGCAATGGGGCGATCGGCACACCGGCATCGGTTTCGACCAACTGCTGATCGTCGAAGCGCCGAGCAACCCGGACGTGGATTTCCGTTATCGGATTTTCAACTCCGACGGATCCGAAGTTGAGCAGTGCGGCAACGGTGCGCGCTGCTTCGCCCGTTTCGTGCTCGACAAGCGTCTGACCGCCAAACGGCAGATCCGCGTCGAGACCAAGGGCGGCATCATCGAACTGGACGTGCGTAACGACGGCCAGATCGGCGTGAACATGGGTGCTCCGCGTCTGGTGCCGGCGGACATTCCGTTCGACGCGCCTGCACAGGCCAGCAGCTATCAGCTGGAAGTCGACGGCACCACGGTCGAACTGGCCGCCGTGTCGATGGGCAACCCGCACGCGGTATTGCGCGTGCAGGACATCAACAGCGCACCGGTGCATGAACTGGGGCCGAAAATCGAGCACCATCCGCGCTTCCCGGCGCGGGTCAATGTCGGTTTTCTCCAGGTCATCGACCGCAACCGCGCGCAGTTGCGCGTGTGGGAACGCGGTGCCGGGGAAACCCAGGCCTGCGGCACCGGCGCGTGTGCAGCGGCTGTCGCTGCGATCAGCCAGGGGTGGATGGATTCGCCGCTATTGATCGACCTGCCCGGCGGGCGTCTGTCCATTGAGTGGGCAGGCCCTGGCCAACCGGTGCTGATGACCGGTCCGGCAGTGCGTGTATATGAAGGACAAGTACGTCTTTGAGTGAGCAGAAATCATGACCGATAAGCCTCAGGTACCCGCCCGACAGTCCGACGAATCAGCGTCCGAGAGCCTGGAGGCGGCAGCGGTTGCCGCATACCTCGAGGCGCATCCGGACTTCTTCGTCGAGCACGAAGAACTGCTGCCCGCCTTGCGCATTCCTCACCAGCGCGGTGACACCGTTTCGCTGGTCGAGCGGCAGATGACTATCCTGCGCGACCGCAACATCGAGATGCGTCACCGCCTCTCGCATTTGATGGACGTCGCCCGCGACAACGATCGCCTGTTCGACAAGACTCGTCGCTTGATCCTGTCCCTGATGGACGCCAGCAGCCTGGAAGACGTGGTGATCAGCGTCGAAGACAGTCTGCGTCAGGACTTCCAGGTGCCTTTTGTCAGCCTGATCCTGCTTGGCGACAATCCGGCGCCAGTCGGCCGTTGGGTGACCCACGCTGACGCCCAAGTCGCCATCGGCGGCTTGCTCACCGAAGGCAAAAGCGTCAGCGGCACCCTGCGCGAGCACGAACTGGACTTCCTCTTCGGCGAAGAACAGCGCAAACAGATCGGCTCCACCGCCGTGGTCGCGGTCAGCCATCAAGGCATCCACGGCATTCTGGCAATCGCCAGCCGTGATCCGCAGCACTACAAGAGTTCGGTCGGCACGCTGTTCTTGAGCTACATCGCCGAAGTCATGGGCCGCGTGCTGCCACGGGTCAACAGCTCCCTGCGCTCGGTACGCTGAGCATGGAACGGCAACTGGACGCTTACTGCGAACACCTGCGCAGTGAGCGACAGGTGTCGCCGCACACGCTGTCAGCCTACCGCCGCGACCTCGACAAAGTCCTTGGCTGGTGCGTCAAACAGAACATCGGCAGCTGGGCAGCGCTGGATATTCAGCGCCTGCGCAGCCTGATCGCTCGCCTGCATGCGCAAGGTCAATCCTCGCGCAGCCTCGCCCGACTGCTGTCGGCAGTGCGCGGGCTTTATCACTATCTGAATCGCGAAGGCCTCTGCGACCATGATCCGGCGACCGGTCTGGCACCGCCGAAAGGCGAGCGTCGCCTGCCGAAAACCCTGGATACCGACCGTGCACTGCAATTGCTTGAAGGAGCAGTCGAGGATGATTTTCTCGCGCGGCGCGATCAGGCGATTCTGGAGTTGTTCTATTCCTCCGGCCTGCGTCTTTCCGAATTGACCGGGCTCAATCTTGATCAACTTGATCTGGCCGATGGCATGGTGCAAGTGCTCGGCAAGGGCAGCAAAACCCGTTTGCTGCCGGTGGGCAGAAAGGCCCGCGAAGCGATCGAACAATGGCTGCCTCTGCGGGCCATGACCAACCCGGCTGATGACGCCGTGTTCGTCAGCCAGCAAGGCCGGCGCCTCGGCCCGCGAGCGATCCAGGTACGAGTCAAACTGGCCGGCGAGCGCGAGTTGGGGCAGAACCTGCACCCGCATATGTTGCGGCACTCCTTCGCCAGCCACTTGCTGGAATCCTCGCAAGACCTGCGCGCGGTGCAGGAATTGCTCGGCCACTCCGACATCAAGACCACGCAGATCTATACCCATCTGGACTTCCAGCACCTGGCGGCGGTCTACGACAGCGCCCATCCACGGGCCAAACGCATGAAAGGCGATGATTCATGAGCATCCAGTTGATCACCTTCGACCTCGACGACACCCTCTGGGACACCGCCCCGGTAATCGTCAGCGCCGAAGCGGTATTGCGCGAATGGCTGAGCGAACATGCGCCAAATCTGGGCGCGGTGCCGGTGGAGCATTTATGGGCGATTCGTGAGCGTGTACTGGCTAACGAACCGGGGCTGAAACACCGCATCAGCGCGCTACGTCGGCGGGTGTTGTTTCATGCGATGGAAGACGCTGGGTACGCCCATGGAGAAGCAACCGACCTGGCAGACAAGGGCTTTGAAGTGTTTCTGCATGCGCGGCATCAGATCGAAGTGTTCCCTGAAGTCGAGCCAGTGCTGGAGGTTCTCGCCAATCACTATGCGCTTGGGGTGGTCACCAATGGCAATGCCGATGTGCGTCGATTGGGCCTGGCGGACTACTTCAAGTTTGCCTTGTGTGCGGAAGACATCGGCATCGCCAAACCGGATGCCCGGTTGTTCCACGAAGCCTTGCAGCGCGGTGGCGCCACGGCCGAAACCGCCGTACATATCGGCGATCATCCGGGCGATGACATTGCCGGGGCGCAGCAGGCCGGGTTGCGGGCGATCTGGTTTAACCCGGCAGGCAAGGTCTGGGAGGCGGATCGCCTGCCGGATGCCGAGATTCGTAGCCTGAGCGATTTGCCAGCCGTTCTCGCACGCTGGAACCGCTGAAAAGATCGCAGCCTTCGGCAGCTCCTACAGGGAAACGCATTCCAATGTAGGAGCTGCCGAAGGCTGCGATCTTTTGATCTTTTCATCACCCATGAAAAAGCCCGCAGCGACGGCGGGCCTTTTCAGCAAGCCAGCGGCACGCCTCAGATAGGGCGGCTGCCGTACTTGTTGTCCGGCTTCTTCGGCGGATCGGCGACCACATTGGCCTCCACTTCCTGCACTTTTCCGCCGCGCGACAGGAACTCTTCCATGGCCTTGGCCAGGGCGTCGCGCTCCTTGTTCTTGGCTTCAATGCTCGGCAACTCGTCTACCGACACCGCAGCCTTGGCTTTGCCTTTGGCAGCCGGGGCCGGCGTATCGTCACCGCCATCGTCGTCAGCAACGTCTTCCGCTGCTGCTTCCAGGCCTTCCTCGGCCTCGTCTTCGTCGCCTACTTCGAGGTCGTCGTTTTCCAGATCATCGTCGCTCATGTTCTACCTCATGACTTGCGAAAAGCAGATTAGTTATAGACCAGCTTTGGCAACTGTCGAAAGTTGCCGTTAAAAAATCAGTAACCATTGGTGACCAACGGTTTATGCCCCTTCACCGTGCAAGGTGGCGAGGACTTTTCGAGCACCGCCATGATCACGGTGCTCGCCCAGATAAACGCCTTGCCAGGTCCCCAGTGCCAGGCGACCTGCCGAAACCGGCAGACTGATCTGGCAGCCAAGCACGCTGGCCTTGAAGTGCGCCGGGAGGTCGTCCAGGCCTTCGTCGTTATGCTCATAGCCGTCTGTTCCTTGTGGGATCAGACGATTGAAAAATCGTTCGAAGTCGCGACGTACCGCCGGATCGGCGTTCTCGTTGATGGTCAACGACGCCGAGGTATGCTGCAGCCACAAATGCAACAGACCGACCCGGCACTCCCTGAGTTCAGGCAGGCCTTTGATCAACTCGTCCGTTACCAGATGAAAGCCCCGGGGCCGTGCCCGCAGGGTTATCAGAGTCTGTTGCCACATACAGTTCTCCGCACGTTCGGGGCGCATTCTAGCGCGCTCTGGGAAAAAACAAAGGCCCTAATATTCCTGCAATGATGTAAGCCATTGGCCGCAGAAAAACGCTCGTCGTAAACACGACCAAAGCCGTACGAAAAATCCTTTCAGCTGTTCTCTCTGCGACAAATTCCAGACAAAAAAATGCCCGGCGAACCGGGCAAGTTTTTTAATGCGCGTACTTACAGGTTGTAGCCGCGTTCGTTGTGTTGTGCCAGATCGAGGCCAACCGACTCTTCTTCCTCGGTCACACGCAGACCCATGACGGCGTCGAGGACCTTGAGGATGATGAAGGTGACGATCGCGGTGTAGATCACCGTGAAGCCCACGCCTTTAACCTGAATCCAGACTTGCGCACCGATATCGGTAACGGTGCCGAAGCCACCCAGCGCCGGCGCAGCGAACACACCGGTGAGGATCGCGCCGAGGATACCGCCGATACCGTGTACGCCGAACGCGTCCAGGGAATCGTCATAACCGAGTTTGCGTTTCAGGGTGGTGGCGCAGAAGAAGCACACCACGCCTGCAGCCAGACCGATCACCAGTGCGCCCATCGGGCCTACGGTGCCGGCAGCTGGAGTAATCGCTACCAGACCGGCAACCACACCCGATGCGATACCCAGTGCGCTTGGCTTGCCGTGGGTGACCCACTCGGCAAACATCCAGCCCAGTGCCGCAGCAGCGGTAGCAATCTGAGTGACCAGCATCGCCATACCGGCGGTGCCGTTGGCCGCCGCAGCGGAACCGGCGTTGAAGCCGAACCAGCCGACCCACAGCATCGCCGCGCCCATCAGGGTGTAACCCAGATTGTGCGGAGCCATCGGGGTGGTCGGGAAGCCTTTACGCTTGCCCAACACCAGGCAGGCAATCAGACCGGCGACACCGGCGTTGATGTGCACCACGGTGCCGCCCGCGAAGTCGAGTACGCCCCAGTCCCACATCAGGCCGCCGTTGCCGGACCAGACCATGTGCGCGATCGGTGCATAAACCAGGGTGAACCAGATAGCCATGAAGATCAGCATCGCGGAGAACTTCATCCGCTCGGCGAACGCACCGACGATCAGCGCCGGAGTGATGATCGCGAAGGTCATCTGGAAGGTGATGAACACCGCCTCAGGGAACAGCGCCGCTGGGCCGGTCAGGCTCGAAGGCGTGACACCGGCGAGGAACGCCTTGCCCATGCCGCCGAAGAACGAGTTGAAGTTGACGACGCCCTGCTCCATGCCGGTGGTGTCGAACGCAATGCTGTAGCCATAAATGACCCACAGGATGCTGATCAGACCGGTAATGGCGAAGCACTGCATCATCACGGAAAGAATGTTTTTCGAGCGAACCATGCCGCCGTAGAACAGCGCCAGGCCCGGGATGGTCATGAACAGCACGAGTGCCGTCGAGGTGAGCATCCAGGCAGTGTCGCCGGAATTGAGGACTGGGGCCGCCACTTCGTCTGCCGCCATTGCAAGGCTTGGCATTACGATGGACAACAGGGCTCCTAGCCCTGCGAATTTACGCAGAGTCATATTGTTTTCTCCTGGGGCGTTGGGGTTTGTGGCGGCGTTAGATCGCGTCGGTATCGGTTTCGCCGGTACGGATGCGGATCGCCTGTTCCAGATTGACCACGAAGATCTTGCCGTCACCGATCTTGCCGGTGTTGGCCGCCTTGGTTATCGCCTCGATAACCCGATCCAGATCCTTGTCGTCGATGGCCACGTCGATTTTCACCTTGGGCAGAAAATCGACCACATATTCCGCGCCGCGATACAGCTCGGTGTGACCCTTCTGCCGGCCGAAGCCTTTGACTTCAGTAACGGTAATGCCCTGCACGCCGATTTCGGACAGCGACTCGCGCACGTCGTCCAACTTGAACGGCTTGATGATGGCAGTGACTAGCTTCATGAAACTCTCTCCCGAATTGGTGGACTTGCCCCAGGAAAACAAACCCGACTCAAGTCTAAGCGCAGTGCCTGGCTTTGTAACGCATCGTCGGCCTTACCTGCCCGACTGACGCCAGCTAACCGCTGCTAACGAAACTCCCCGCTCCGTCTGCCGCACTGCATTCGTCACAGCGACTGCATCAGTGCATGGGTCGAAGGTGACTAAGCAGAAACCTTGCCATCTCGCCAAAATCCCCTGATTTCAATCCCTTGGCCGCTGCCGCAAGCCATCTCGTGCAAAACGCCATCCGGATACGCACAACAACGGTGCGTCGCCGTCCGTCCGCCTGCGCGAAAAGCGTGCATCCCTGACCACGAGATTGACTATAGACACTGCGTGATACACTGCCGGCCATTGTTTCCAGGACATCCACCATGCTCGCGCCCAAAGACTTCCTCGACGCCCTGAGCGGCACCGCCTCCCGCCTGTTCAGCGGCGACACCCCGCTGCCAAAAGCCGAAATCGAAAGCCAGTTCAAGATGCTGCTGCAAAGTGCCTTCAGCAAACTCGATTTGGTGAGCCGTGAAGAGTTTGATAGTCAGATGGTCGTTCTGGCCCGAACTCGCGCTCGCCTCGAAAGCCTCGAAGCCAAAGTCGCCGAGATGGAAGCCAAGCTGACACCGCCAGCCGAATAACGCATCCCCCTGTAGGAGCTGCCGAAGGCTGCGATCTTTTGATCCTCAGTCCTTCAACCATCCCGGCAACCTCCTACAACCTGCACCACCGCCGTCCGATTGCGCCGAAAAGCCCAAGTTTCTAAGCTCACCCGATGCTGAATGTTCAGCACCGGGTTTGGCGACTTGGATCGAATTTGACGCAATGCAACTAAATTCACAGAGAGGTTTTTTCTCTCAACGAGTTATGGCAGCTTTGCGTGGGAGACCTCAGGGTCTGCCGGTTTCGAATTCACCGGTTCGCCAACCCGCGCATAGCTGCCACCCTTTTCGTTTGGCGACGAACAGAAGCAGTTTTCTTCACTTGAATTCGAGAACTGAACCATGGACGAAAACTACCTGACACCTAGCATCTTCACCCGCCACAAACTCCCCCTCCACGCCCTTCTCATCCAGAACCAACCCTGGTTCTGCGCCCGAGACCTGAGCCGCATGCTGCACATCTACCTCAACGAACGCATGCTGCGAAAACTCGACCCCGACCAACACCAAACCCGTAAAACCCTCATCCACAACCAAATCGAAAACACCCTTCTGATCAGCGAATCCGGCATCTACGCCCTCCTCGTCTACCACTACTGCCCCGAATACCGAGCGCTACGCGAATGGCTCACCCACCAGGTCATCCCCACCCTGCGCGACGCCCAACACCCCACCACAAGCGAACGTCCACACCTCAGCTTGCTCAACTGGCCGGACATGACGTTGAGTTTGTTGCATTGGAATAATCAGCCGTGGATACGGTTGCAGGATGTGCCACAGATGATGGTGGAACGGGAACAGACCAAGCGCCCAATGACGGGGCCATGGTGGAAAAGAGCTTCGCGGATGCTGCAATCGCTATAAACCCGCATGCCGAAGCTGGGCCCTGCGCAAATCGTAAGTCGACTGAAGATTCATCCAGAACTCAGGCTTAGTGTTGAGATGAGTGGCAAGGCTGATTGCCAGATCGGCGCAGATCCTGAGCTGGCATTTCACAAGCTTTTCGATCTCACTTTCGGGCCAGTTCGTGGGCATGGCCAGATCCATGACAGTCATGCCCAACGGCTCCATGAATTACTTACTCAGAACCTCGCCCGGATGAATCGGGCGCATACCATTGCGGTCCATTTTTCGCCTCCAGAGGCTGCGTTGAGTGACCAAACTGGAGCATCCGACTCCTGGATACAAGACCTTCACACCCCTTTCGCCGGCGTCCTACACCTATTAGGGCATGGCCCTACAAACATCAGCGTCTGCGCCCAGTTACGCAGCCCTTACGCATGTCATTACATTGGCAAACGAAATACGCCCATCAAGATGGAGGTATCTGTGAAGGATAAGAAGAGGAAGGAAAAGCTATTTCAGATTGTTGATTTGCACCTCGAAGCACTCCGTTTGGCTGGGGATATGTCAGCCAACCAACGGCGATTTATTGAAGTTGCTGTTACATGTGGGCCAGCGCTTGAGCCAAGCGGCGCGCTGGCCGGTAGAAGGCCTGAGTGAAAAATAAAAAAGGCGTCCATAGGACGCCTTTTTTTGTGTTCGGAGGAGTAGTCGCAGCGATTCTTTAGCTCCCGACTTTACGGCCTTGGGTTCAGAATCCGACAGGCTAGCCCGTCGTCATTACTTCAGAGAAACCCGCTTTCTCTGCTGCCAAAAATGCGGGGGAGCTTTTACTGGTGCCCAGTCCCGACGAATGCGCAGTTGCAGTCCTCGAGCGTGAGGATCCTTCAGTACCGCTCAGGAGTCAAAGCTCATTTACGATCGAGAGCAGCGCAAAACCCTCATCCATGCCGGTATAAAGTATTGCCTCTCCGCCCTCTCACAATCTGAACTGGCCATCTCCAACGTCCTTCACTAACGCAAGCACTGTCCTACAAGGACCGTCCCCTACGTCTGATTACGTAAGCATCAATGCCTTCGATATCGTCTGCAGATTGATCCCACAGAACAAGACGATGCGAAGAAAAGGCAAAGGTACCGAACTTCGAAATCAGACACTCAAATCTGAATCCCGAAAACTCGCACATCAAACAATGTCCATGGACCCAGAAGCCCTGGCGGCTGGAGTTGATGCTCTATCACTCAGGATCGATCCGATTACTCCAGTAGCAATCAACGCATTCCACCAGTGGACCGGCCCCGTTGGGTATCCATGGGACGCTGTGTTGGACTGGAAGACCAAAGATGCAAAAGGGCTGGACTTGGCGTTCTGGTACGAAGAAGAACTGTGCGGACTGTGCTACGCAACGCCGCGAAGAAGCACGATCTGCATAAAAATCGTCCTTTTGCAGGGACACACCTGCAAGACAAATACCTTGCGGGGCTGGATCGCTCCGATGGCATTGCTGACAACAGAATTCTACGCCCGGAAGCTGGGGTGCACGCAAATCGAAGTACAAGAGCCAGACTCAGGCGCCATCCCTTACTATCAAACGCTGGGATTTTATTTTGATACAACCGGCCGCCTTGTCTTTCCATTGGACGACCAATAAGATCGAATCAAGCATCCCGGCACGTGAGGTGTTTATGAAGCAGAAGAAGCAGAAAACCCAACCGGCACGGGTTTCCAAACCAGGTACCGAGACACTCGGTTTGCCGGACAGAGTTTCAGCCAGTCAGCGGCATTTTCTGAAAGTGGCCGCGACCTATGGCAAGGAAATGGAGCCCGATGGCTGGCTCGCCGGTGGTGGAACCTGAGTACCGCCAAAATAACCGCCTGACAGGCGGTTTTTTATGCCTGCAGGTTATTGTCTCCTGCAACATCCGGTGAAAATTCGCTCATAGAACCCACCTACCAACATCCCCTCCCCCGACTACCCTTCAAAAACCCGCAGGAAGCGGCTCCCGATTCAGCTCAAGGAACGACCATGTCCCTCTCCATCGTCCACAGCCGCGCCCAGATTGGCGTGGAAGCCCCCGCTGTCACCGTCGAAGTTCATCTGGCCAACGGTCTGCCGTCGCTGACCATGGTCGGGCTGCCCGAGGCGGCGGTAAAGGAGAGCAAGGATCGCGTGCGCAGTGCGATCATCAATTCCGGGCTGCAGTTTCCGGCGCGGCGGATCACCTTGAATCTGGCCCCGGCAGATCTGCCCAAGGACGGTGGGCGGTTTGATCTGGCGATTGCCTTGGGGATTCTGTCGGCGAGTGTGCAGGTGCCGTGTCTGACGCTGGATGATGTGGAATGTCTGGGTGAGTTGGCGTTGTCCGGCGCCGTACGAGCGGTGCGCGGCGTGTTGCCGGCTGCACTGGCAGCGCGCAAGGCCGGCCGTGCCTTAGTGGTGCCGCGGGCGAATGCCGAGGAGGCGTGCCTGGCTTCGGGGTTGAAGGTGATTGCTGTGGATCATTTGCTGGAGGCGGTGGCGCATTTCAACGGGCATACGCCGGTTGAGCCCTATGTATCTGACGGGTTGATGCATGCCAGCAAGCCCTATCCGGACTTGAATGAAGTGCAGGGACAACTGGCGGCGAAACGAGCGTTGCTGATTGCTGCTGCGGGGGCGCATAACCTGTTGTTCAGCGGGCCTCCGGGAACGGGGAAGACCTTGTTGGCCAGCCGATTACCGGGACTGTTGCCGCCGCTGACCGAAAGTGAAGCGCTGGAGGTCGCGGCGATTCAGTCAGTTGCCAGTGGCGCGCCACTGACCCATTGGCCGCAGCGTCCCTTCCGGCAACCGCACCATTCGGCATCCGGGCCGGCACTGGTCGGTGGCAGCTCAAAACCGCAACCCGGCGAAATCACCCTGGCCCATCACGGTGTATTGTTTCTCGACGAACTGCCGGAGTTTGATCGCAAGGTCCTGGAGGTCCTGCGCGAGCCTTTGGAGTCCGGGCATATCGTCATCGCCCGGGCCAAGGATCGCGTGCGTTTTCCAGCGCGCTTTCAGTTGGTTGCAGCAATGAACCCGTGCCCCTGTGGATATCTTGGCGAGCCCAGCGGCAAATGCTCGTGTACGCCGGACATGGTCCAACGCTATCGCAACAAGTTGTCGGGGCCCCTGTTGGACCGGATCGACTTACATCTGACGGTAGCGCGAGAGGCGACAGCGCTGAATCCTGCGGTAAAGCCAGGAGAAGACAGCGCCAGTGCGGCCTCGCTGGTAGCCGAGGCCCGCGAGCGACAACAGAAACGCCAGGGATGTGCCAACGCGTTTCTTGATCTGCCAGGCCTGCGTCGCCACTGCAAGTTATCCACAGCCGATGAGACCTGGCTGGAATCAGCCTGTGAACGGCTGACCCTGTCACTGCGCTCGGCGCACAGGTTGCTCAAGGTCGCCAGGACGTTGGCCGATTTGAGCCAGGAAAAAGACATCACGCGCGAACACTTGGCGGAGGCTTTGCAGTATCGCCCGGCAACACAATGAAAACGACAGCGCTACGCGCAACGGACTGCTGCGAAAATAACCTCCAAGCGCTGCTGGCCATTGACCGACATGTGATATAACGACGGCGCTCTTTTTTCTACATATCCGTCTATCGTCAAGACATCGAGCATTTTTCAGCGTGAAAATGGAGGCGGGACATCATGGACAATATTTCGACTGTTCACCGGGCAAAACTGCTCAATCAACCAGCGTATTGATAACCCAAGCCGAATCTGGCCTGGGTGCGTGTATCTGGTCATTAGTTTAAATCCAGACAACTAAAAAGCCCTTGCCCAACGTTATTACTCCGTTTGACATTGGCCTTATTTAAACAACTAAAAAAGCAAAACTTCATCATGAAAACAGTTTATTTGCTCAGCAACGTAGCGGACGGTGGCAAAACATATCTCGAGTATCTGATCCCGGCGCTCAACTCGCTTCGAGAAAAATATAACTGTGTCGTCCTCAATACTGATCGCACCGGCTCAAGCCGAGAGGAAGTCGAAGCCGTCCTCGACTACCCGGTAAAGCAGGTTGGCAATGACTTCATTGCGAGTCTGAAATCGCAGGTTGTCATCTCAAATGATGCCTACGCCGGGCGTCTGCTGGACCATTCAAATTTTGGCATCTTTATCAGCCACGGCAATGTCGGGATGCCGACCAAAGACAAGTATTACTACGCTGAGCTGACCTCTTACTGGGATGCGATCATCTCTTCCTCCCGGTCGGGTTTTGATTTGATGACGGCCGGGCTGCAGGCCTACCGTCGCGACAGAAAGGCCCTGAAAACAATGTTGATCGATGGGCTGGCCTTGCGTTCGGACATGCGCATCACCAGCCCGGTGGCTACGCTGCCCGTGAAGGTTCCCGGCATCTTTGAATCATCACCGCCTTCGAAAAAAACCTCGGACGACTATGTCGTAGGGCTTCTGCCGACCCAAGTGGGTATCTGCCCGAACGGGGCGACACTGTATGAAAACCTGCAGACCGTCATCAATGCAGTCAAGTCGCAAATTCCCCACGCAACCTTCATCTTGCGCCCGTACATGGCCGAACTTTCCCATCCGACCGTGAAGGATCTGTGCGAACAACTGTCTGCCCATGACTGGATAACCATCGACAAGGCCGGGACCAGCAGCACGGTTTTCTACGCACAATGCGACACGGTCATCACCGATGCATCCACCGGTGGCGTTTCGTTCATGCTCAACACCTGCAAGCTGCCGATTTATTATGTGCCCTTCACCGAAGAGAGCAATCTCACGGTCGACGCCTGGCTAAAGCAAATGGACAACCTGTTGCCAATTGCCAGAAGCAGCAATGAGCTCAGAGACATGGCACTGGGATTCAGCCTGCTGAAACCAGAAGACAGCTATTACATATACAACAAGTTCTACCAGGCACAATACAGCGACTTGCCCCTGCCACAGGAAGTGTTCCACGACCTGATTGAATACCGGCACGAATCGAAGTATTGCCCGCTGTCGATTGACTCTTTCGGGGACATTTACGAGCGGGACAAACATTAAAATAACGCAGGCCTGACCTCATGCGAGGAAACAGCCTGCCGATACACTCGAATCGAACACAAGTCAGAACACTATGAAATGTGATGCGGGTGGACAGGTAATCTGGATTACGGGCCTTTCAGGAGCGGGCAAATCAACGCTGGCCGGTGAATTGGTTGCCAGACTCCGTGCGGAAGGACGATCGGTGGTCATGCTCGATGGCGATGAATTGCGCGAAGTGTTCGGCGCAGCCACTGCCAACTCACAGAACCATGGCCGCGAAGGTCGCCTGGCCCTCGCTCTGCAATACGCTCGTCTGTGCAAAATGATCGCAGCACAGGGACAAACCGTGGTGATCGCCACGATTTCGCTGTTTCGCGAGGTTCACGAGTGGAACCGCGCCCAACTGCCCAAATATTTCGAGATTTATCTGAAGGTGCCCGTCGAGGAGTTGCGTCGCCGCGACCCCAAGGACATCTATCGCCGTTTCGATGCAGGCGAACTGCACAACGTTGCCGGGCTCGACCTGGCCATTGATGAACCGCTGGCCGCCGACTGCCTGGTTGAGTTCGATCGCGAACGCTCCAGCCAACGCCTGGCCGATGATTTGCTCCCTAAAATTCTTCGAAGGAACTGACTATGAAAACCGAATGGGACTACACCACCCTGGCCGATGCCTATTTGAAGCGCCCTGACTACGCCGACGCGGCCATCGACGCCATGCTGTCGATTGCCGGTGCCGAGCAAGGCGACAAGTTCTGCGACGTCGGCGCGGGTGTTGCGCACTTGACGCTGATGCTGGCCGCCCGCGGCCTTGATGTCACAGCGGTAGAACCCAACGATGCGATGCGCGGCAATGGCATCAAGCGCACCGCAGAACTGCAAAACGTCAAATGGCACGAAGGCACCGGTGAAGCCACCGGCCAGTCGGCGCAAGCGTTCGACATGGTCACGTTCGGCAGCTCCTTCAACGTCTGCGACCGTCAGCAGGCCCTCAAGGAAACCGCGCGCATTCTCAAGCCGCGCGGCTGGTTCGCCTGCATGTGGAACCACCGCAACCTGGAAGATCCGATCCAGGCGCGCATCGAAGCGATCATCAAAGAGCGCGTGGCCGGTTATGGCTACGGCACCCGTCGCGAAGACCAGACCGCCGTGATCGATGCCAGCGAATTGTTCGGCCCGGTCGTGCATCTGGATGCCCGCGTGATTCACCAGCAGTCGATCGAAGAATGCCTCGAAGCCTGGCGCTCGCACGCCACGCTGGAACGTCAGGCTGGCGCCAGCTTCCATGAAGTGATCGCCGCCATCGACGACTACCTGAAAAGCCTGCAGACGCCGTCGATCCAGATCCCTTACTCGACCAACATCTGGGTTGCTCAACTGAGATAACCGCTGATGGCCCTGCATTTCTCAACCAAGGCCGGCACCCTGACCAGCCTGCAAGGGCGACTCGCCTCGGCGCACATTGCGCCGTTGCTGGCGTTCACTGTGGCGGACTGGCAACTGGATCAGCGCGCCTGCGTTGAGAACATCCAGCGTCGGCTGCCAGCCGCTCCGTGGATCGTACGCTCCAGTTGCGGGCGCGAGGACAGTGCGCAGGCGTCGTTCGCCGGCGCCTTCCTGTCGGTGCCGAATGTCGATGAGGCTGGACTGGTCTCGGCGATCGAACAGGTCATTGCCAGTTACGGCGACGTGTACCTGACCGACGAGATTCTGATTCAGCCAATGCTCGGCAATGTGGCGCGCTCCGGCGTAGCCTTCTCCCACGACCCCAACACCTGCGCACCGTATCGCGTGGTGAATTGGTCGGAGGGCGATGACACCGCCGCAGTCACTGGCGGCATGGGTGGACGGCTCTGGCAGCAGGCGGCGCACAGTGAAGTGGCAGCGCCCGCGTCGCTCGCACCGGTGGTGGCCTTGCTCGAGGAATTGCTCAGCCTGTTTGGTGATCGGCCGATCGACTGCGAGTTCGCGGTCACCCGCGATGCTGAAGGCGAGACACTCTGGCTGCTGCAAGCCCGGCCACTGATTCTGCCGACGGTGCCTGAGTCTGCGGCCACTCAGTTCGCTCGCCTGCAAAGCATTCAGAACAAAGTCGAACGGGGCATGCGCCCGCACCCATTTCTGATCGGTCAGCGCACGGTGTACGGCGTGATGCCCGACTGGAACCCGGCCGAGATCATCGGCATCCGGCCCAAACCGCTGGCGCTTTCGCTGTATCGGGATCTGGTCACTGACTCGATCTGGGCCTACCAGCGTCATAACTATGGCTACCGTAACTTGCGCAGCTTCCCGCTGATGCCGCACTTTTTCGGTCTGCCGTATATCGACGTGCGTCTGTCGTTCAACTCGTTTATCCCGGCCGATCTTGATGAAGGACTGGCGGGGCGTTTGGTCGACTACTACATCGATCGCTTGCTCGCGGAACCGACGCTGCACGACAAGGTAGAGTTCGAGATCGTTTTCTCCTGCTACACCCTCGATTTGTCGCAGCAACTGGAGCGTTTGCGCAGTGCCGGTTTTCTTGAGCATGAACTGGACGCCATCAGCACCAGCCTGCGCAAGCTGACCAACCGCATCGTGCACCCCAAGGACGGTTTGTGGCGCAGCGATGCCAACAAGCTCGAGGTGCTCAACGCTCGTCGCGAAGAGCTGCTGGCCTCCAATGCCGATCCGCTCGAACGCATCTACTGGCTGCTTGAGGATGCCAAGCGTTACGGCACCCTGCCCTTCGCCGGCCTGGCCCGCGCCGGGTTTGTTGCCGTGCAGATGCTTCGATCGCTGGTCAACGTCGGCGTGTTTTCGCAGGCGGATTACGATGCGTTCATGGCCGGGGTTTCCACGGTCAGCGGGCAGTTGGCGCGTGACCGCGCCACCCTCGACAAAACCACCTTCCTCGCCCGTTACGGGCATTTGCGACCGGGCACTTACGACATCCTCTCGCCGCGTTACGACGAGGCGCCAGAGCTGTATTTCGACTGGACGCAAAGCCCCGCCGCGCCGGAACCGCTGCGACCGTTTTCCCTGACGCTGCCGCAGATGCGCGAAATCGTCAAACAGCTCGAAGCCCATGGCCTGCAGCCTGATCCGGTGGGGCTGCTGGACTTCCTGCAGAACGGCATCGAGCTGCGCGAGCTGGCCAAGTTTCACTTCACGCGTAACCTTTCCGATGCCTTGGCCCTGATCGCCCAGGTCGGTGCGCAGTACGGCATTGATCGCGAGGATCTGGCCTATTGCGACATCAGCGCCTTCCAGGAACTGCATGTAGCCGCAGCAGATCCGAAGGAAGTGCTGATGCGCAGCATCGAACAGGGCAAGGCGCGTTACGCCGAAACGCTGAAGGTGTCGCTACCGCCGGTGATCACCTGCCCGGAAGATGTCTGGTGTTTCGAGTGGCCGGAAACGGCGCCCAACTTCATCACGCAAAAACGCGTGACCGCGCCGGTGGTGCTGTGTGATGACAGGGAAAAGCTCGCTGGGGCGATCGTCTGTATTCCCAATGCCGATCCGGGGTTTGACTGGCTGTTCGCCTACCCGATTGCCGGGCTGATCACCGCGTGGGGCGGCGCCAATTCGCACATGGCGATCCGTGCCGGTGAGCTTGGCCTGCCGGCGGTCATTGGCGCGGGCGAAGTACTCTACCGGCGTTGGTCGACAGCGGATATTCTTCACCTCGATTGCCCGGGTCGCCGTGTGGAGTTGATGTCATGAAAGTGGTCGTGATCAGTCAGCGTGTCGACACCCACCCTGAGCGCGGCGAAAGCCGTGATGCGCTGGATCAGCGCCTGATCGCGTTTGTGCTGGCGGCAGGCTTTATCCCCGTGCCGGTCCCCAACCGTTGGCAAACCCCGGATGACCTCGATCGCTGGCTGGCAGCGGTTAACCCGCAAGCGATCATGCTGTCGGGTGGCAATGACATCGGTCAGTGCCCGGCCCGTGATCTGACTGAAAGCAGACTGCTGGAACACGCCCGTGCGCGCCATCTGCCGCTGGTGGGAATTTGCCGGGGTATGCAGATGCTGGCGCACGGGTTCGGTATCTCGTTGAAACCGGTCACCGGCCATGTACGCACCCGGCATCAGTTGTCCGGGCAGATCGCCGCCGAGGTCAACAGCTATCACACCCTCGCCCTCGCCGATTGCCCGCCCGGGTTCGAAGTGCTGGCGCGCAGCGAGGACGGCGAAATCGAAGCGATCCGCCACCTTCAACTACCGTGGCAGGGCTGGATGTGGCACCCGGAGCGCGAGAGCGATTTCGCAGCGCACGACCTTCAGCGTCTGCAGCAACTGTTTGGCGAAGCCGAATCCACTGAAGAACTCACGGGATAGACCTGTTGTGAAAGCCATTATTCTGGCTGCCGGACGTGGCAGTCGCATGAAAAGCCTCACTGATGAACGTCCAAAATGTCTGGTCGAATTGCGCGGTAAACCGCTGCTGGAATGGCAGCTGGAGTCGTTGCGTGCAGCGGGTATCAGCGACATCGCGGTGGTCACCGGCTACAAGCGCGAGCTGCTGGCAGAGCGTGGTTTGAGCGAGTTTCACAACCCGCGCTGGGCCGAGACCAACATGGTTTCGTCACTGGCCTGCGCCGAGTCCTGGCTTCAGGGCGAGCCGTGCATCGTCAGTTATTCGGATATTTTCTACAGCCCTGTGGCCGTACAGTCGTTGATCAACAGCGACGCAACGCTGGCCGTCACCTACGACCCCAACTGGTTGCAGCTGTGGACCGAACGCTTCGGCGACCCGTTGCTGGATGCCGAAACCTTTCGCCTGACCGCCGCGCACACGCTGGCCGAAATCGGCAACAAGCCGCAATCGGTGGACGATGTTCAGGGGCAGTACATGGGGCTTTTGCGTTTCACTCCCGAAGGCTGGTCGGAAGTCGTGCGGCTGCGCGCCGAACTGTCGCCGCAGCAACGCGACAGCATGCACATGACCAACACCCTGCAACGCGTTATCGATGCCGGTCGTGTGCCGATTGAAGCGGTCGCCTACACCGGCGAATGGGGAGAGGTCGACTCCAGTGAAGACCTCTCGGTGTATCAATAAGGCACCGGCGCCTTAACGGAACCGGTCAACCTCCTGACGCAGTTCGGCCGCCAGGCTTTCCAGCTCCTTGGCGGTCACGGCCAGATTCGACACCACTTCGCGCTGCTCACTGTTAGCCATGGCAATGCTTTGCAGGTTGCTGCTCAGCAAGGTCGCTGTGCTGCTCTGCTCCTGAGTCGCTGTGGTAATCGCGGCAAACTGCTGACCCGCCGAACGGCTCTGCTCATCGATGCGCGCCAACGCCGAGGCGACATTGGCGTTACGCGACAGACCTTCCTGCATCAGCACATTGCCCTGTTCCATGGTGCTGATCGCGTTGCCGGTTTCCTGCTGGATGCTGTGGATCATGCTGGAAATTTCATCCGTGGCCTGACGAGTGCGCGAGGCCAGGCTGCGCACTTCATCCGCTACCACGGCAAAGCCGCGACCTTGTTCGCCGGCACGGGCGGCTTCAATAGCGGCGTTGAGCGCCAGCAAGTTGGTTTGTTCGGCAATCGAAGTAATCACGCCGACGATGCCGCCGATTTCCTGGGAGCGCTGACCGAGAGTGTTGATCACGGTCGCGGTACTGTTCAGAGCGCCAGCGATTTGCTCAAGCGAGGACGACGCTTCTTCCATCGAGCTGCGGCCAATCTGCGTTTGCTGAGCATTTTCCTGGGCCAGACGCTGGGTCGCGCCCATGTTGTCGGCAATGTTCAACGACGTAGCGCTGAACTCTTCCACCGCACCGGCCATGCTGGTGATTTCGCCGGACTGCTGTTCCATGCCTTCGTACGCACCGCCGGACAAACCGGACAACGCCTGCGCACGGCTGTTAACTTCTTGCGAGGCGCGACGGATGTGCTCGACCATGGTCGATAAAGCCTGACTCATCTGGTTGAACGCGCGCGACAACTGGCCGATCTCGTCATTGCTCGACACGTTCAGGCGCACGCTCAGATCGCCAGCGCCCAAGGCTTCGGCCTGACGTACCAGATCGCTCAGTGGCGCCAGTTTGCTGCGCAGCAGCCAGACCACCGAACCGACCGCCAGCAACATCGCCAGCAAGCTGCCAATGGCCAGTTGCGTACCGACGCTCCAGGTCACCGCGCGGATCTCGGCTTTCGGCATGCTCGCCACGACCGACCACGGCCCGCCGTCGAAAGGCACGGCAACGCTGTAGAAATCCTCGGACTTGTCGTCCCAGAACTGACCTTTGCCCGGCGTCTTGGCCAGACCATTGATCACTGGAATCGCCTGATCCACCGCCTGCACACCCGCCGGCGCAACCAGCCATTTGTTCTGTTCATCAAGCAACGCCAGCGAACCGGTCTGGCCGATGCGGAAGCGCTTGAGGTTGTCGAACTGGGCGTTCTGCGCGTCGGTGTAATCGAAACCCACGAACAGCACCGCAATCACCTTGCCGCTGCCATCGCGCACCGGGGTGTATTGGGTCATGTAGGAGCGTTCGAACAACAAGGCGCGACCGACGTAGCTTTGTCCTGCCATCAGCTTCGCGTAGGCCGGGTGCGCGTGATCGAGCAAGGTGCCGATGGCGCGAGTGCCGTCCTGTTTGGTCAGCGAGGTGCTGACGCGCACGAAGTCTTCGCCGCTGCGCACAAACAACGTGGCGACGCCGGCAGTCATTTGCTTGAACTCGTCGACTTCCTTGAAGTTGTTGTTCAGCACTTCGCTGCCCAGGTGCAGGCCCGGGGTCTGGGTGCCTGCCACGGCCACCGGTTCACTCGGGTGAATGCTCAAACCCGCGCTGAAGCGCTTTTCGAACAACCCGCTCAGGCGTTGGGTGCTTTCACGCAGCGTGCCGTGAAAGGTGCTCAGTTGGTCGGCCAACAGCCGCGCCTCACTGGCCAGATGCTCTTCACGGGTGGCGAGGTTGGCGGAATCCAGCGAACGCAGGGCGAACACCGTACTGCCACTGATAACTATCGCCAGTATCACGGCGAGGGCGAGGCCTAACTGTGAGGCGATCCGAGCGCGAGGTTGAGACATGACAGCTCCTGGCCGAACTTTCCGATCCTCCTTGATCGCAGCTCGGATAATTTTTAATAGTGGGGGTGAATCGTGGATACCGGCACGACGGTTCCACATGCACGTATTCGGCGGTAAAGCGGAATACTTGAGCGAGCAGCAGGGTTATGGCACAAGGCCGGCATTGTGGCGGCTCGAACGTTTCAGCTCAAGCGTGTTACAGCCGGAAGTTCCATGGCGCGGACTTCGCCTTGCAGGAAGTCGCTGAGGCGGCGCAAACGTTCACCTCCCGGACGGGTTTTTGGCCACACCAGGTAATAATTCAGTCCGCTGGCGACGGCGGTCGGCCACGGCAGGCTCAGCCGTCCTTGCGCGACATCTTCGGCGACCATCAACAGATCGCCCATCGACACCCCGTAACCGCGTGCCGCCGCGATCATGCCCAGTTCGAGGGTATCGAACACCTGCCCCCCCTTTAGCGACACCTGATCGGACAGCCCCATGCATTCCAGCCAACTGCGCCAGTCGCGGCGATCCGGCGTCGGGTGCAGCAACTCGGCGCTGGCCAGCCGTGCCACGTCCCACGGCTGATCGTTCAGCAGATTCGCGGCGCCGACCGGAATCAGCTCCTCGGGAAACAACAGACTCGCTTCCCAGTCCGGCGGAAAATGGCCGTCACTCAATAGCACCGCGCAGTCGAAAGGCTCATCGTTGAAGTCCACCGAATCGACGTCCATCCACGCGCTGGTCAGTTGCACTTCGTTGCCTGGCTGTAAATGGCGGAAGCGACTCAATCGCGCCAGCAGCCAGCGCATGGTCAGGGTCGATGGGGCTTTCATGCGCAGGATGTCGTCTTCGGCGCGCAAGGTATTGCAGGCTCGCTCCAGCGCCGTGAAGCCCTCGCGAATGCCCGGCAATAGCAGGCGGGCCGATTCGGTCAACTGCAAGTGGCGACCGCTGCGGTGAAACAGCTTGCAGGCAAAGTGATCTTCGAGCGTACGAATATGCCGGCTCACCGCACTCTGGGTGATCGACAACTCCTCGGCCGCACGCGTGAAAGAGCTGTGCCGTGCTGCAGCTTCGAATGCGCGCAGGGCATACAACGGAGGAAGTCGACGGGACATGCACAAGGCTCCTGCAGCGGGATCCAGCGAAATGGACAAATTCAATCAAGGATGAGTTTTACTCATGCCACCCATCCTTTTTATCCCTTTGTGCTAAGCCTGCCAAGCGCCGAGAATCGACGCTCTCTTGTTCCCTCTGAAAATCGAGTGGTGATGACCATGCAGCATCCTGTGCGTACCGAACTCTGGGCCATCCTGCGGCTGGCAGGGCCGCTGATTGCTTCACAGTTGGCGCACATGTTGATGGTGCTGACCGACACCCTGATGATGGCGCGCCTGAGTCCCGAGGCGCTGGCCGGGGGCGGACTGGGGGCGGCGACCTATTCGTTCGTATCGATTTTCTGCATCGGCGTGATTGCGGCCGTCGGCACCCTGGTGGCGATTCGCAAGGGTGCCGGCGACATCATCGGCGCTGCACGGCTGACTCAGGCCGGGTTGTGGCTGGCGTGGCTGATGGCGCTGGGCGCCGGCTTATTGCTGTGGAACCTGAAACCGGTGTTGCTGCTGTTCGGCCAGACCGAAACCAACGTCAACGCCGCCGGGCAATTCCTCATCGCCCTGCCCTTCGCCCTGCCCGGCTATTTGAGCTTTATGGCCCTGCGCGGCTTCACCAGTGCAATTGGCCGAGCGACGCCGGTGATGGTCATCAGCCTGGCCGGCACCGTGGCCAACTTCCTGCTCAACTATGCGCTGATCACTGGAATGTTCGGTCTGCCGAAAATGGGCCTGACGGGCATCGGCCTGGTCACGGCGATTGTCGCCAACTGCATGGCGTTGGCATTGGCCTGGCACATCCGTCGGCATCCGGCTTATGACGCTTACCCTTTGCGCGCGGGCCTGTCACGGCCGAATCGGCAGTACCTGAAAGAGCTGTGGCGCCTCGGCCTGCCAATTGGCGGTACCTACGCGGTGGAGGTCGGTTTGTTCGCCTTCGCGGCGCTGTGCATGGGCACCATGGGCAGCACGCAGTTGGGTGCACACCAGATTGCTCTGCAAATCGTCTCGGTGGCGTTCATGGTGCCGGCGGGTATGTCGTACGCGATCACCATGCGCGTCGGCCAGCATTACGGCGCCGGGCAATTGAACGATGCGCGGATGTCCGGGCGGGTCGGGATCGTCTTTGGCGCGGTGGTGATGCTGGGTTTCGCCATGGTGTTCTGGCTGTTGCCGAACCAGTTGGTGGGGTTGTTCCTCGATCACAATGATCCGGCATTTGCCGAGGTGATTCGTTTGGCGGTGAGCCTGCTGGCAGTGGCGGCATGGTTCGAGTTGTTCGATGGCACACAGACGATTGCCATGGGCTGCATCCGTGGGCTCAAGGATGCGAAAACCACATTTCTGGTCGGGCTCGGTTGCTATTGGCTGATTGGTGCGCCGGCAGCGTGGTGGATGGCGTTCCACTTGAACTGGGGGCCGACGGGCGTGTGGTGGGGGTTGGCGCTGGGCCTGGCGTGTGCGGCGGTGAGTCTGACGCTGGCGTTCGAGTGGAAGATGAAGCGGATGATTCGGCTGGAGCCTGTGTCACCGAGGTTCGAGGCTGTTCGCGCGGATTAAGATCAAAAGATCGCAGCCTTCGGCAGTTCCTACATGAATCGGTGTAGGAGCTGCCGCAGGCTGCGATCTTTTAAACAGCCTCCACAGAAACCTGTTGGCTTGAGCCAAACGTCAGGTATTCAACCAACTCCGCCAACGGCAACGGCCGGCTGATCAGATACCCCTGCACCTGATCGCAGCCAAACCCGCGCAGCAGTTCCAGTTGCTCCGGTGTCTCGACCCCTTCGGCGACCACTTCCAGATGCAGGTTGTGCGCAAGATTGATCATCGCGTGTACCAGTTTGCGGTTCTCTTCGCGCTGCTCCATGCCGCCGACGAAGCTCTTGTCGATCTTCAGCAAAGTGATCGGCAGGCTGTTGAGGTGCACGAACGACGAGAACCCGGTGCCGAAGTCGTCCAGCGAGAAGCGCACACCGAGGCGGCCGAGCGCATCCATGGTCTGCTTGACCAGATCGCTGCGGCGCATCACCGCCGTTTCCGTCAGTTCGAATTCCAGCCACTGCGCTTCAACACCGCGCTCGGCGATCAAGCGGCTGAGCGTCGGCAACAACTGGCTGTCCTGAAACTGGCGAAATGACAAGTTGATGGCCATGTGCAGCGCCGGCAACCCGCGCTCGCGCAGCGCCTGCATGTCACGCAGGGCCCGCGAGATCACCCAATAGCCCAGCGGCACGATCAACCCGCTCTGCTCAGCCAGCGGCACGAATTCGCTCGGTGGCAGCAAGCCGCGCTCGCCATGACGCCAGCGCACCAGCGCTTCGAGGCCGACGATCTGGCCGTCCGCAAGATTCAGGCGTGGCTGGTAATGCAGCTCCAGCTCATCGCGACGCAAGGCCCGGCGCAGCTCGCTTTCCAGATCAGCCATGCTCCGCGCGTTGCGGTTGATACGTTCGTTGAAGATATGAAAGGTGCAGCCCTGGGTACTTTTGGCCTGCTGCATGGCGATGTGCGCGTGCCACATCAACGGATCGGCACCGCCCTGCGCACGGGCATGGGCGATGCCGAGGCTGGAGCCGATCAGCAGGCTTTCGCCATCAACCCAGTAAGGTTCGGCAAGGGCTTCGGTGATGCGTTCAGCCATCCACTCGGCGCGCTGCGGCGCACGGCGGGTGTCTATCAACAGAGCGAATTCGTCGCTGCCCAGCCGCGCCAGTTGATCACCGGCCTCCAGCTGACTTTTCAGCCGCGCGACGACTTGCAGGATCAAGCGGTCGCCGGCCTGGTGGCCGAGGGCATCGTTGGCGTGACGGAAGTTATCGAGGTCAAGATGCCCGAGGGCCAGGCCGCGTCCGTCGTTTTCGGCGAGACGGGCGGCGAGCAAGGTCTGGAAGCCCTGGCGATTGGCGATGCCGGTCAACGGATCCTGTTCGGCGAGGCGTTGCAGGGTGTTTTCGAGAACGCCGCGTTCGCGCACATGGCGCAGGCAACGGCGCAGCATGCCGGCGTCGAGGGCATCGAACACCAGCCAGTCGCTGACGCCAACCGGTGCGGTGTCCGGTTCGTGTTCCAGCAGCAAGACCGTCGGCAGGCTGCAACGGCCCGGTGCCGGTTGCAACGCCGGAATCGTCAACAACACCGCGTGGCGGTTGTCTTCGAACAAACTGCTGACCGAGTCCCAGCTCGGCGCGCTGATCAGCACCGCCGCGCTCCCCATCGGAGCCAGACACTCGCGCAATAACGCTGTCCACGCTGGCTCTTCGGCCAATAGCAGCAAACGCAAGGGTTCGACAGGCGTAGACAAGCTAGCTCCCTAGACTCTGCAATGATGTGGGCGGGGCATTATGCCGTTGCGCCGTTCAATGACCAAATGACAACGGTTATCAAAACGTTATTTTGTGTCACGAATGAGAACATTAGCCGCAAAATCACCGCGCATCCTCCGCGAAAGTAACAAAACCGGCAAATTTGAATCGCGTGGTACGTCACAAGTCGGAGAGAGCAGCACAAATCGCTGAGCCTGTTAAAATGCCGGCCCATTTCGTCAACGACTCCCGAATTTTCGTATGTCCCGACTCAATCCCCGGCAGCAAGAAGCCGTGAACTACGTCGGCGGCCCTCTATTGGTGCTCGCCGGTGCTGGCTCCGGCAAGACCAGCGTGATCACGCGCAAAATCGCGCACCTGATCCAGAACTGCGGCATCCGCGCCCAGTACATCGTCGCCATGACCTTTACCAACAAGGCCGCGCGCGAGATGAAAGAGCGGGTCGGCACCCTGCTGCGCGCCGGCGAAGGTCGCGGCCTGACCGTCTGCACGTTCCACAACCTCGGTCTGAACATCATCCGCAAGGAACACGTGCGGTTGGGCTACAAGCCCGGTTTCTCGATTTTTGACGAGACCGATGTAAAAGCCCTGATGACCGACATCATGCAGAAGGAATACGCGGGCGACGACGGCGTCGACGAGATCAAGAACATGATCGGTGCCTGGAAAAACGACCTGATCCTGCCGCCTCAGGCGCTGGAGAACGCGCGTAATCCCAAGGAACAGACTGCCGCCATCGTCTACACCCACTATCAGCGCACGCTGAAAGCGTTCAACGCGGTGGACTTCGACGACCTGATCCTGCTGCCGGTAAAGCTTTTCGAAGAACACGCCGACATTCTCGAAAAGTGGCAGAACAAGGTGCGCTACCTGCTGGTCGACGAATATCAGGACACCAACGCCAGCCAATACCTGCTGGTAAAAATGCTCATCGGCAAGCGCAACCAGTTCACCGTGGTAGGCGACGACGACCAGTCGATCTACGCCTGGCGCGGCGCGCGGCCGGAAAACCTGATGCTGCTCAAGGACGACTATCCGTCCCTGAAAGTGGTGATGCTCGAGCAGAACTACCGCTCCACCAGCCGCATCCTGCGCTGCGCCAACGTGCTGATCTCGAACAACCCGCACGAGTTCGAAAAGCAGCTGTGGAGCGAGATGGGCCACGGCGACGAGATCCGCGTGATCCGCTGCCGCAACGAGGACGCCGAAGCCGAGCGCGTGGCCATGGAAATCCTCAGCCTGCACTTGCGCACCGACCGCCCGTACAGCGATTTCGCGATTCTCTATCGCGGTAACTACCAGGCCAAGCTGATCGAACTGAAGCTGCAGCACCACCAGGTGCCGTACCGCTTGAGCGGCGGCAACAGCTTCTTCGGTCGCCAGGAAGTGAAGGATCTGATGGCCTACTTCCGCCTGATCGTCAACCCGGACGATGACAACGCCTTCCTGCGGGTGATCAACGTGCCGCGCCGGGAAATCGGCTCGACCACCCTGGAAAAACTCGGCAACTACGCCACCGAACGCAAGATCTCGATGTACGCCGCCACCGACGAAATCGGTCTCGGCGAGCATCTGGACAGCCGCTTCACCGATCGCCTGGGGCGCTTCAAGCGCTTTATGGACAAGGTCCGCGAACAGTGCGCCGGCGAGGATCCGATCTCGGCGCTGCGCAGCATGGTCATGGACATCGACTACGAGAACTGGCTGCGCACCAATAGCTCCAGCGACAAGGCTGCCGACTACCGGATGAGCAACGTCTGGTTCCTGATCGAGGCGTTGAAAAACACCCTCGAGAAGGACGAAGAAGGCGAAATGACCGTCGAGGACGCCATCGGCAAGCTGGTCCTGCGTGACATGCTCGAGCGTCAGCAGGAAGAAGAGGACGGCGCCGAAGGCGTGCAGATGATGACCCTGCATGCGTCCAAGGGGCTGGAATTCCCCTACGTGTTCATCATGGGCATGGAAGAGGAAATCCTCCCGCACCGTTCCAGCATCGAAGCCGACACCATCGAAGAAGAACGCCGCCTGGCCTACGTGGGCATCACCCGCGCGCGCCAGACCCTGGCCTTCACCTTCGCCGCCAAGCGCAAGCAGTACGGCGAGATCATTGACTGCGCGCCGAGCCGCTTCCTCGATGAGCTGCCGCCGGACGATCTGGCCTGGGAAGGCAACGACGACACACCGACCGAAGTCAAAGCCGTGCGCGGCAATAGCGCATTGGCTGATATACGCGCGATGTTAAAGCGCTAGAATTGACCACTTTTTTTACTAGACCTTCGGCGCACAAAGCGCCAAAAGAGGACAGCTTCATGGAAGCATTGCACCAGAAAATCCGCGAACAAGGCATTGTGCTTTCCGACCAGGTCCTGAAGGTCGACGCCTTCCTGAACCACCAGATCGACCCGGCCCTGATGAAGCTGATCGGCGACGAATTCGCCTCGCTGTTCAAGGATTCGGGCATCACCAAGATCGTCACCATCGAAGCCTCGGGCATCGCCCCAGCGATCATGACCGGTCTGAACCTCGGCGTGCCGGTGATCTTCGCCCGCAAGCAACAGTCCCTGACCCTGACTGAAAACCTGCTGTCGGCGACCGTTTACTCGTTCACCAAAAAGACCGAAAGCACCGTGGCCATCTCCCCGCGTCACCTGACCAGCAGCGACCGCGTGCTGATCATCGACGACTTCCTGGCCAACGGTAAGGCCTCGCAAGCACTGATCTCGATCATCAAACAGGCCGGCGCGACCGTCGCCGGTCTGGGCATCGTCATCGAGAAGTCGTTCCAGGGCGGCCGCGCCGAACTGGATTCGCAAGGCTACCGTGTTGAATCGCTGGCCCGCGTGAAATCGCTGACAGGTGGCGTAGTCACCTTCATCGAATAAGCCAACCGCACCGCAGTCCCCCTGTAGGAGTGAGCCTGCTCGCGAACGCGTCGTGTCAGTCGATACATTCTTTGACTGACACACCGCGTTCGCGAGCAAGCCCGCTCCCACAGGTAAGTCTCAAGCCTTCGACAAATCCATTCTGTACCCTGCCCCCGGCACTCCCTCATGCATCGCAGCTTGAATATCCGCGTACAAGGCATTCGCCTCGCCGGTAGTAATCGAGCGCGAACAATCCCGTAGCACCACATGCAAAAGCACGTTCTCCTGACCCGGCAACATTCCGAGTCGCTCAATGGCTTGCGCCGGTAAATCCGAACGCTGCCAACGCCCCTTGATTCGCATCTCCTCAATCCATCCAGAACAATCCCCTGCCGCCTGCAACATCCTCTCGGTCAATACCTCTTCACTCAATCCCGGCGTTACCGCCAACGAGATATCGCGGGCAATCGACGGCATACGAGATACCGCAGTCCAAGGATCCAGATCATGCATCTGCGCCTGCACGCGCACATTCTGATCACGCAACAAACGAATATCAGGAATGCCTTTACGCAACATCGTCAGGCGATCCAGCCCCATCCCTAAAGCCAGCCCGCCATGGCGCAGAGGATCAATCTGCAAACGCTGCAATAGCGACTTCGCGATACGCCCGCACTCAAGAACCTCGACCGGCACGCCATCATTCAACACATTCACTTCAATCCCGCCCTCGGTGTAGTGATGTGGACTATCGCTATAAACCCAGGATTTTTCAGGAACGGCCAACTGCAAAATATCGCCAACAAGACGCAGCAAATGCTCATGGGATGCCAACTCCGGGTCGCCCAACACCCAAATGTCCATTTGATGCGGCTCGGCGCAATGCCAACGATCTCGGCTATCACGCCTGAAGGTAATGCCCGGCGCTGCCAGCAAAATGGTTTGTCCCGGCTGACGAACCTCGGCGGCCTGCTGAAGCACCGCAGGAATCTGGCTAGTGGTCTGTGTTCGCAAAAGCGAATGCTCATCGACCCAACGGGTGTGCTCACTGCCGAGGGTGATTTCTGCCGGGTCGTAACCGAGCAAACCGTAGTTTTCTTCGGCAGATACGATCCTTGGTCCAACCTGCAACTGGGCTCGGGGCCAGCCCTTTTCTTCGAGTCCCTGAAGGACTTCATTCAGTATTAGTCGGACAGCGTGGTCGGGTTGGTTCTTTTCGGTTAAGTCAGTCAGAAGTAAGGCTTGATGGACAGATACATCTGTCAGGTATTTCTTTGATATATGCACTTTGTACCCCTGTATTTATGATTGTCATGAACCCCAAAAAAACAAGACCCATAAATAAAACCTAACCAGACAAGACCTCTCACCACAATTTAAAAACCTTGAATTTACAATTTTCAGATTAGGCCTACAGACGCAATCCACTCAAATAACCGAACCACACACCTCACAAAACAAGACAGATGAAATGATTCTTAAAAAGCAAAAATAATTATTTAACACGATCACAAACTCATGCATTAATCCGCTCACCCCATGCAACATCGGGGTTCACAACAAAATCAGAAAAAGGAAAATAAAATGCAAACTGAAAAAACCATAAAAGAAAATCTTAATCGAATCACTTCTGGCCCGGAAAATTTCGGGTGGGCACCGTTAGCTTGGGCGCACACTGAAGATTAATTGAAAGCACCGCGCGGCAACCGCCCATGCCGCGCACTTCAGAATAAGGAGGGTTTTATGTCACCGCCAAATATAGCGTCGACGCTCTTCAATCATGAAAAATTTTCGATTATCGCCGACTCGAATGAATTCCTTAGAGAATGCGAGTTCTTGGGTTTCGCAACGGCCAATATTGCTCAGTTAGAGACATTCCCACAAAACAGCATCGTTTTTTCTTTCAGCAACGAAGCTGCAAAAATGACATTTGAGATCGCCAAAAAAACAGAGCGCAAAAAAATCATCTTCTGCGCAACCCAAGTATTTGAGCCATCCTTAGCCGCCGCGCTATACAGCCTAAGGCTTCTGATGGGCAGCGATTTTCAGCAATCGCTCTGCTCGCAGCGAGCTGTATTGAATATGCTTAACTCCCACCGGACCTTTTCGTTATCTGGCAACGAATCCAATGCAACCGTATCTATTCTTCCCCATGCACAGCCTTATGCATTACTTGGCGAAGATGTGACCGAAAACTTCGTACAGTCCGTCGCAGAATTTTTTGAAGTTCATTACGCACATATGAACCCATTAGAGCCCTGCCCTTTTATATTCTCAGGCACGTTGAATATTTCCGGAATACTGACTGTACTCAGAAAGCCTAACCCCGAATTACCTGCCGGTGTAAAAACATCTCTAAAATGGCTAAGCGATCGGATATCAAACGAAGAGACCTTGCTCACAATAGAAGAAAACAATATAACCTCATTAAGAATAAATAACGAAGAACATATAAAGCTTCTGGATCTGGCTGCAGGCAAACGCGGACTGAAACTTACGGAATTTGCCATCGGTGTTAACGAATCCATCTCGAACAAAATCGATTACAAAATCAACTCCCAAATGAACGAGGGAGTCAGCGGTGTTCATTTAGCTATTGGTGATGGTTCCTCTGGCTACCACATAGATTTTCTTAGCCCATCCGTGAGCGTCCATCCAACTCATTCGCTAGAATGCGCTTAATATGTAGGAGTGAGCCTGCTCGCGATAGCGTAGTGTCAGTCGGTATATTCGTCGGCTGAAACACCGCCATCGCGAGCAGGCTCACTCCTACAGTTGTTTTGGGTCAGGGGGTTATTGGGGGGTGGCTTTCAGGCCGGTGAGGAGCAGGCGTTGGAAGAGGTCTTCTTTCAGGCCTTCCGGGTTTGTGAGTTGCATGCGCTCGAGGTGTTCGGGGTATAGCGATGCCTCGGGGGCGTCGAGGGCGGCTTTGCCGAGCTCGAGGATTTCGGTCAGCTTGAATTTGCTCTTCAGCCAGTTCAGCGCCCGCAGCAGATCCCGTTCGATCGCGGTGAAATCACAGCCCAGCGGATACTCCGGAAACAGGTTCGGATGCCGTGCGGCGATCGCTTGCAAACGCTGTGGTGTGTTCTCGGCGAAGCGTGGGTCGAGGCGGAAATCCTTTGGCAGCTTGCCGACCTTTTGCGCTTGCTCGATCAAGCCTTGCTGGAAGCGGGAGTCACTGATGTTCAGCAGCGACTCGATCACCACCGCGTCGGATTTACCGCGCAGATCGGCGATGCCGTATTCGGTCACGACGATGTCGCGCAGGTGCCGTGGGATCGTGCAGTGGCCGTACTCCCAGACGATGTTGGAACTGACGTCACCACCGGACTCACGCCAACTGCGCAGAATCAGAATCGAACGGGCATCGTGCAACGCATGCCCCTGGGCAACAAAGTTGTACTGCCCGCCGACACCGCTGAGCACCCGACCATCCTCCAACTGATCCGCCACGCCTGCACCCAGCAACGTCATGGTGAACACGGTGTTGATGAATCGCGCATCCAGTCGCTGCAAGCGTTTGAGCTCTTCCTGCCCGTACAGCTCATTGATGTAGCTGATGCGGGTCATGTTGAATTCAAGGCGTTTGCTCTGCGGTAACTCACGCAGGCGCTCGTAGAAACTGCGCGGACCGAGGAAGAAGCCGCCGTGCACCGAGATGCCGTCGGTCTGCGCCGACTCGTCGAGGGTGCCGGCGTTGGCCTGTTCCTGCGTCAGCACATCGGGGTAGACCTTGCGCCGGATGATCCCGGCATCTGCCAGCACCAGCAGACCGTTGACGAACATTTCGCTGCAGCCGTAAAGGCCTTTGGCGAATGGCCCGGTGCCGCCCTCGCGGTTGATCAATTGCGCCCATTGGCTGAGGTTGATGTCGTCGAGCAACGCCTTGTAACCGGCGTTATCCGCCTGACGAGCAAGCAACGCAGCGGTCAGCGCATCGCCCATCGAGCCGATGCCGATCTGCAATGTGCCGCCGTCGCGCACCAGCGTACTCGCGTGCAAACCAATGAAGTGGTCCTGAAACCCCACCGGCATGTTCGGCGTGGAGAACAGCGTACTGCTGTCCTTCGCGTCTATCAGCAGGTCGAAGGTGTCGATGTCGACTTCGGCATCGCCGGGCATATACGGCAGATCGGTGTGCACCTGGCCCACCAGCAAAATGGTCTCCCCGGCGTCGCGGCGCTTGGCGATCATCGGCAACAGGTCGAGGGTGATGTCCGGGTTGCAGCTCAGACTCAGGCGATCCGGGTGTTCGCTGCTGCTGGCGAGCAATTGCGCCACCAGGTTCAGCCCGGCGGCGTTGATGTCGCGGGCGGCGTGGCTGTAGTTGCTGCTGACGTAATCCTGCTGGGCCGGCGCGCTGTTGAGCAGGCTGCCGGGTTGCATGAAGAACTGTTCGATGCGGATGTTGGCGGGCAGGCTGTCGCGGTGCAGGTCGGCGAGGAAATCGAATTCCGGATAGTCACCGAAGACGCGCTCGACGAAGGGTTCGATGAAGCGCTTCTGCAAACCATCGCCCAACGCCGGGCGGCCGAGGCACAGCGCGGTGTAGACCGTCAGTTGCCGCTGGGGCAGGCCTTTGATCCGCCGGTACAGCGCGTTGACGAAGTGATTGGGTTTGCCCAGGCCCAGCGGCATGCCCATGTGGATATGCGCCGGCAAGCGCGCCAGCACGTCGTCCACTGCCTGTTCGATCGAACACAACTGCACCATCTGAAGCCTCCTGCCCGTTCCGTGAATAGGGGTAGACCGAGATTGCCTTGAGTTTGCTGCAATGAACAGCTTCAGAGTGAGTGTGCGCTGTTCTTGAAATGTTTTTCCGACTTGAAATTGTTGCCCTCACCCTAGCCCTCCCGAAACGTCGGACCGCCCGTAGGTAGAGGGGACTGATTGGGGGTTGCTGTGAAGATACGCCGACGTGAAAGTGATGTGCTGAATCCATAATCGCTAAGGTCTTTCAGGTCGATGTAGAGCGTCAGACACCTCGGTCGGCCCCCTCTCCCTCTGGGAGAGGGCTGGGGTGAGGGGCTCTTGAATCGCAGGCACAAAAAAACCGTCCGAAGACGGTTTTTTTGGTCAGAGACGCGGCTTATTTCAGGCCGGACATCTTCTGGATCGCGCCCTTCAACTCATCATCCGAGCAATCGGCACAGGTGCCTTTAGGCGGCATGGCGTTGATACCGGTGATGGCCTTGGCCAGGATGCCGTCGAGGCCGCCCTGGTGATCGGCGCGTTCTTTCCAGGCTGCCGCGTCACCAATTTTCGGCGCACCCAACAGACCGGTGCCGTGGCAAGCGTTGCAATGTTTGGCAATCACTTCGTCCGGGGTTTTCGCCCCGCCACCACCACCTGCGGAAGCGGCAACTTCCATCCCTTTGCATTCCTGCCCTTGAACACACACCTGGCCGACAGGCTCGAGGCGTTTGGCAATGTCGTCATTCGTCGCAGCTTGAGCGCTGACAGCCCAGAGGGCCAGTACGGTTGCTGGTGCAGCCAGCATTTTCATAATTAGATTCACGCGTTCACCCTCAATGGTGGCTATTCACGCCTGCGGCCACGGTTCGCAGGCGGGCGCAAGTATAGCGGGTAGCCCGCCACACTGAAACAACCCCATTTTTAAAGGGGTCTTGTTGCGCATCGGTAAAACAGTCCGGGTGCCTTCGCCGTAATGGCCTGGCGCCTCTTGATCTAGAAATTCGCCGGCGTGGCTGCGCTGATTAGTCGCGCAGGTGCGTCGAACGGATTACGGAAACGATGCGGCTTGGTACTTTCAAAGTAGTAGCTGTCGCCGGCTTCGAGAATAAAAGTTTCCAGACCCACCACCAGTTCCAGACGACCTTCCACCAGAATCCCGGTTTCTTCGCCTTCATGGGTGAGCATTTCTTCGCCAGTATCGGCGCCCGGCGGGTAAATTTCGTTGAGGAACGCGATGGCGCGGCTGGGGTGCGCGCGGCCGACCAGTTTCATGGTCACGGCGCCGTCGGAAATGTCGATCAGCTCGTTGGCCTTGTAGACGATCTGGGTCGGGACTTCCTGCAGGATTTCTTCGGAAAAGAACTCGACCATGGACATGGGAATGCCGCCGAGCACCTTCCTCAACGAACTGATCGAGGGGCTGACGCTATTCTTTTCGATCATCGAAATGGTGCTGTTGGTGACGCCCGCGCGTTTGGCGAGTTCACGCTGGGAAAGCCCTTTGAGCTTGCGGATCGATTGCAGTCGTTCACCGACGTCCAAGGCGGGAGCCTCCTGATGTTGTAAGAATATTGAGCGTTATCATGGCGACAGCGTTCAGTATTTACAACACTTGGCCCCCGCAGTGGCGTCAACCCTCGGAATAGAGCCTTGGCACTCGACGCAGGTTGCAGAAGATCTGGTACGGAATGGTGTCCGCCCACTGCGCCACTTCGCTGGCGAGGATGTTTTTGCCCCACAGTTCGACGCTCGAACCGACGCCTGCTTCCGGCACATCGGTGAGATCGATGCAGAGCATGTCCATCGACACGCGACCGAGAATGCGACTGCGTTTACCCGCCACCAAAACCGGCGTACCGGTCGGCGCCTGACGCGGGTAGCCGTCGGCGTAACCCATGGCGACCACGCCGATGCGCATCGGCTTGTCGGTGATGAATTTGGCGCCATAACCCACAGGCTCACCGGCCGGTAGTTCGCGCACGCTGATGACTTTCGATTCGAGGGTCATCACCGGTTGCAAACGATCGGCGACGGCGTTGGCTTCTTCGAACGGCGTGGCGCCGTAAAGCATGATGCCCGGACGCACCCAGTCGCTGTGAATCTGCGGCCAACCGAGCACCGCCGGCGAGTTGCGCAGGCTGACTTCAGCGGCCAAACCCTGACGCGCCGCTTCAAACACCGCGACCTGCTCGGTGCTGCTCTGCGCGTGCAACTCATCGGCGCGGGCGAAATGGCTCATCAAGACGATCTTTGCCACTTTGCCGCTGGCCAGCAGACGCTGGTAAGCCGCCGGATAATCCTTTGGATGCAAACCGACGCGGTGCATGCCGGAATCGAGCTTCAGCCACACGGTAATCGGTTTGCTCAGTGTTGCCTGCTCGATCGCTTCGAGCTGCCACAGCGAATGCACCACCGTCCAGAAATCATGTTCGACGATCAACGCCAGCTCATCGGCCTCGAAGAAACCTTCGAGCAGCAACACCGGCGCACGAATGCCCGCGGCGCGCAGCTCCAAAGCCTCCTCGATGCAGGCAACGGCAAACCCGTCGGCCTCGGCTTCCAGCGCCTGCGCGCAACGCACCGCGCCATGGCCGTAGGCATCGGCCTTGATCACCGCAAGCGCCTTGGCGCCGGTGACTTCGCGGGCAATTCGGTAGTTGTGGCGCAGGGCTTCTAGGTCGATCAGGGCACGGGCAGGACGCATGGCGGCAGACTTCTAGGCGGTCATGGGAAGAAAAACCGGCGCCGACTGACGACGTGAACCGCCAACAGCGCCGGGAGAGGGATCTTTACAACGGCTTACGGCAGCGCGGCGACGATGGAGATCTCCACCAGAATGCTCGGCTTGGCCATTTTCGCTTCGACGGTGGCACGGGCCGGGGCAGCACCTTTTGGCAGCCACTGGTCCCACACCGAGTTCATCCCGGCAAAGTGCGCCTCGATGTCGTTCAGGTAAATCGTCGCCGACAGCAGGTGTTGTTTGTCAGTGCCGGCCAGATCAAGCAAACGCTCGATATTGGCAAGGACTTCGCGAGTCTGCTGTTCAATCCCGGCGTCGAAGTCGTCGCCGACCTGCCCGGCCAGATACACGGTGCCGTTGTGGCTGACGATCTGACTCATGCGCTCATTGGTGAGCTGGCGCTGGATTGCCATGTTTTGCGGACTCCTGAATTTTGTTGCCGTAACGGGAAATATCGAGGCCTTCGGCGCTGATCTGTGGCTTTTTCTTCGCCATCAGGTCGGCCAGCAAACGACCGGAACCGCACGCCATGGTCCAACCGAGCGTGCCGTGACCGGTGTTGAGGAACAGGTTCTTGAATGGTGTGGCACCGACGATCGGCGTGCCGTCCGGGGTGGTCGGACGCAGACCGGTCCAGAAACTCGCCTCGGCCAGATTACCGCCCTGAGGATAAAGGTCGTTGACGATCATCTCCAGGGTTTCGCGGCGGCGCGGGTTCAGCGACAGGTCAAAACCGGCGATCTCGGCCATGCCACCGACGCGGATGCGGTTGTCGAAACGGGTGATCGCGACCTTGTAGGTCTCGTCGAGAATGGTCGAGGTCGGGGCCATTGCCGGGTTAGTGATCGGCACGGTCAGCGAGTAACCCTTGAGCGGATACACCGGGGCCTTGATGCCCAGCGGTTTGAGCAGTTGCGGCGAGTAGCTGCCGAGCGCCAGTACGTAGCGGTCAGCGGTTTCCAGCTTGCCGTCGATCCACACACCGTTGATGCGATCACCGGCGAAGTCGAGTTTCTGAATGTCCTGGCCGAAGCGGAATTCGACGCCGAGTTTCACGGCCATTTCGGCGAGACGGGTGGTGAAGATCTGGCAGTCGCCGGTCTGGTCATTTGGCAGGCGCAGGGCACCGGCGAGGATGTCAGTGACACCTGCCAGCGCTGGCTCAACGCGGGCAATGCCGGCGCGGTCGAGGACTTCAAACGGCACGCCGGATTCTTTCAGCACGGCAATGTCTTTGGCAGCGTTATCCAGTTGTGCCTGGGTGCGGAACAGCTGAGTCGTGCCGAGGCTGCGGCCTTCGTAGGCGATGCCGGTTTCGGCGCGCAATTCATCGAGGCAGTCGCGGCTGTACTCGGACAGACGCACCATGCGCTCCTTGTTCACCGCGTAACGGCTGGCGGTGCAGTTGCGGAGCATCTGCGCCATCCACAGGTACTGGTCGATGTCGGCAGTGGCCTTGATCGCGAGAGGGGCGTGGCGTTGCAGCAGCCACTTGATCGCCTTCAGCGGCACGCCCGGCGCGGCCCACGGCGAGGCGTAGCCCGGCGAGACCTGGCCGGCGTTGGCGAAACTGGTCTCCATGGCCGCAGCGGGCTGCCGGTCGACCACCACCACTTCAAACCCGGCACGGGCCAGATAGTAAGCACTGGCGGTACCGATGACGCCGCTACCCAAGACCATTACGCGCATTTTTGTATCCCTCATCGCGGCAGGGCCGCGTACGTCTGTTGTTAGAGCAATGATGCGCGCAGTGTAAAAAAGAAATGCCAGTGCTTTTCACTATATAAGCGCCTATATTTGGCGACAATTCTCGGCAAAAACCCTTTTCACGGAGGCGCATCCCCTATGCGTACCAACACTCAGACCAAACGTGAGCTGGACAAGATCGACCGCAACATCTTGCGGATCCTGCAGGCGGACGGGCGGATTTCCTTTACCGAACTGGGCGAAAAGGTCGGTCTATCCACCACGCCGTGCACCGAGCGCGTGCGACGTCTGGAGCGCGAAGGAATCATCATGGGCTACAACGCCCGGCTGAATCCGCAGCACTTGAAGGGTAGCTTGCTGGTGTTTGTCGAGATCAGCCTCGACTACAAATCCGGCGACACTTTCGAGGAGTTCCGACGCGCGGTGCTGAAGTTGCCGCACGTGCTGGAATGTCATCTGGTGTCAGGGGACTTCGACTACCTGGTGAAGGCGCGGATTTCCGAGATGGCCTCGTACCGCAAGCTGCTGGGCGACATTTTGTTGAAACTGCCGCATGTGCGCGAGTCGAAGAGTTATATCGTGATGGAAGAGGTGAAGGAGAGCTTGAGCTTACCTATTCCGGATTGAGTTTTTGAAGATCAAAAGATCGCAGCCTTCGGCAGCTCCTACATGGGAATGCATATCTCTGTAGGAACTGCCGAAGGCTGCGATCTTTTAAACCAACACCTGCCGATTCGCCGCCATGTACTCGAATATCTGCTTCTCCACGCGCGGATGAATCAGCTCCACCGGCCGCCGCTCATTCGGGCAAGGCAAGGTTTTGGTCGTACCGAACAACCGGCAAATCAGCGGTCGCTCTTCATACACCGTGCAGCCATTCGGCCCCAGATGCACACAGTTCAGCTCCTCCATCGCCGCATCCTGCTCGGCGCGGGTCTTGCGCGGCAGGCGGGCCATTTCTTCCGGCGAGGTGGTCACCGGTCCACAGCAATCGTGGCAGCCGGGCACACACTCGAACGAGGGGATCTGCTGACGCAAGGTGCGGACTGTCTGGCTATTGCAGCTCATCGAAACGGTGACCAAGGTGGAATAGGCACCAATTGTGCCGCAAAAGCCGTGATCCAGACACCGCAGGCCGACCAATGTTGCCCACGTTCGGGCGTGCGGCTTATGCTCCGTCAAATTTTCTCGACACCTTAGCCGTTGGATGACGCCCATGACTGCCCGCGCCTTCACTTCCGCGAGCCAACCCCACGTTGACTCTTATTACGCCGCCAGCAGCCTGCCGCAGCCCGACCATCCAGTGCTGCAAGGTGAAGTGCTGGCCGACGTCTGCGTGGTCGGCGGTGGCTTTTCCGGGTTGAACACGGCGTTGGAACTGGCTGAACGTGGCCTCAGCGTGGTGCTGCTGGAAGCGCACAAGATCGGCTGGGGCGCCAGCGGCCGCAACGGCGGGCAGTTGATTCGCGGCGTCGGTCACGGTCTCGATCAGTTCGCCAATGTCATCGGCAGCGACGGCGTGCGCGAGATGAAACTCATGGGCCTGGAAGCGGTGGAAATCGTCCGCCAGCGCGTCGAGCACTTTCAGATTGCCTGCGATCTGACCTGGGGCTACTGCGACCTCGCCAACAAGCCCGCCGACCTTGAAGGTTTCGCCGAAGACGCCGAGGAACTGCGGGGCCTCGGTTATCGTTACGAAACCCGTCTGCTGCAAGCCCACGAAATGCACACGGTGGTCGGTTCCAAGCGCTATGTCGGTGGTTTGATCGACATGGGTTCGGGGCATCTGCATCCGCTGAACCTCGCATTAGGCGAAGCGGCAGCGGCGCAGCAGTTGGGCGTGAAGCTGTTCGAACATTCGGCAGTGACTCGCATCGACTACGGCCCTGAAGTGAAAGTCCACACAGCTCAGGGTTCGGTGCGCGCCAAAACATTGGTGCTCGGTTGCAACGCCTATCTCAACGATCTGAATTCACAGCTCAGCGGTAAGGTTCTGCCCGCCGGCAGCTACATCATCGCCACCGAACCGTTGAGCAAAGAACAGGCGCACAACCTGCTGCCGCAGAACATGGCGGTCTGCGACCAGCGTGTCGCGCTGGATTACTACCGGCTCTCGGCGGATCGGCGCTTGTTGTTTGGCGGTGCCTGCCATTATTCGGGGCGTGATCCGAAAGACATCGCCGCGTACATGCAACCGAAGATGCTCGAAGTGTTTCCGCAACTGGCCGGGGTGAAGATCGATTATCAGTGGGGCGGCATGATCGGCATCGGTGCCAACCGCTTGCCGCAGATCGGCCGGCTCAATGATCAGCCGAACGTGTATTACGCCCAGGCGTACTCCGGGCACGGGGTGAATGCCACGCACCTGGCGGGCAAATTATTGGCCGAGGCGATCAGCGGGCAGCACAGCGGTGGCTTTGATCTGTTTGCCAAGGTGCCGCACATCACCTTCCCGGGCGGCAAACATTTGCGTTCGCCGTTGTTGGCGCTGGGGATGCTGTGGCACCGGATGAAAGAGCTGGTCTGATTGATCGTTCCCACGCTCTGCGTGGGAATGCATCCAGTGACGCTCTGCGTCACAGCGGACGCGGAGCGTCCGGGGCGGCGTTACCACGCAGAGCGTGGGAACGATCAGTGGTTGTCAGATCCGCCAGAACGGCTTCAACCCCTCCTCCTGCGCTTGCTCACGGGTCAGTCCGATGTCCTTGAGCTGATCCGCCGTCAGCGCCAGCAACGCCCTGCGCGTGTGCAGACGATGCCAGAACAGATCCCAGTGGCTCAGGTCGGACGGTGCATTACGCAGAGTCTCATTGCGCGCACGATCCTTCTGCCCTGCCTCCAGTTCCTGACTGTGTAACGTCAGCCGCACATCGCTCAAGCCGTTCATTTTTCAATGCTCCTGTTTACTTGGGTAGCCAGAGATTCCATGATGCGCGGACGGACAAAATCGTTACAGATTCAAAGCAGCTGTATTAATTCCATACAGATTTACCGCTTTGAAGACTGAATTGTCGATTTCTGCCGTATCTGTACTGGTTTATCGAATCCCTGCATCGAGGCTGTGCCATGACCCTCTACGTAAACCTCGCCGAATTGCTCGGCACGCGCATCGAACAAGGTTTCTATCGTCCCGGCGATCGGTTGCCATCGGTGCGCGCCTTGAGCGTCGAACACGGCGTCAGCCTGAGCACGGTGCAGCAGGCTTATCGCGTGCTTGAAGACGGTGGCCTGGCCACGCCGAAACCCAAATCCGGCTACTTCGTACCGGTCGGGCGCGAACTGCCCGAGCTGCCCGCGGTTGGCCGCCCGGCCCAGCGGCCGGTGGAGATTTCGCAATGGGATCAAGTGCTGGAATTGATTCGCGCGGTGCCGCGCAAGGATGTCGTGCAACTGGGTCGCGGCATGCCCGACATCAGCTCGCCGACCATGAAACCGTTGCTGCGCGGCTTGGCACGAATCAGCCGCCGTCAGGACATGCCCGGTCTGTATTACGACAACATTCACGGCACCCTCGAGCTGCGCGAACAGATCGCTCGACTGATGCTCGACTCCGGCTGCCAGTTGAGCGCCAGCGACCTGGTGATCACCACCGGTTGTCACGAAGCGCTGTCCACCAGCATCCACGCGATCTGCGAGCCGGGCGACATCGTCGCGGTCGATTCGCCAAGCTTCCACGGCGCCATGCAGACCCTCAAGGGCCTGGGCATGAAAGCCCTGGAAATCCCCACCGACCCGCTCACCGGGATCAGCCTCGAAGCGCTGGAACTGGCGCTCGAACAATGGCCGATCAAAGTCATCCAGCTCACCCCGAACTGCAACAACCCGCTCGGCTACATCATGCCGGAGTCGCGCAAACGCGCCCTGCTCACCCTCGCGCAGCGCTTCGACGTGGCGATCATCGAGGACGATGTGTATGGCGAACTGGCCTACACCTACCCGCGTCCGCGCACGATCAAATCCTTCGACGAAGACGGCCGCGTATTGCTGTGCAGTTCGTTTTCCAAGACCCTGGCGCCAGGGCTGCGTATTGGCTGGGTAGCGCCGGGCCGCTACCTCGAGCGCGTGCTGCACATGAAATACATCAGCACCGGATCGACCGCACCGCAGCCACAGATCGCCATCGCCGAATTCCTCAAGGCCGGCCACTTCGAACCGCACTTGCGGCGCATGCGCACGCAATATCAGCGCAGCCGCGACCTGATGATCGATTGGGTGACCCGCTATTTCCCGGCAGGTACCCGCGCCAGCCGGCCGCAAGGCAGCTTCATGTTGTGGGTCGAATTGCCGGAAGGTTTCGACACCCTGAAACTGAATCGTGAGTTGCACGACCAAGGCGTACAGATTGCCGTCGGCAGCATCTTTTCCGCTTCGGGCAAATACCGCAACTGCCTGCGGATGAACTACGCTGCCAAACCGACAGCGCAGATCGAAGAGGCGGTGCGCAAAGTCGGCGAGACAGCCGTCAGATTGCTGGCCGAAGCCGACTGACCTTTTTCCAGAGAACCGCGTCCATATGCCGACCCTAGCCGCCAATCGGAATGATCCTACGTGAGCTTCAGACAGCCCCTTCTCGCTTTGCTGTTACTCGCCTCGTTCCTGAGCGGCTGTGCCAGTTTCGATGTCCCGCGCGAGCCGAGTCAGGCGTTGCCGGCTTCCGATTCCAGCTTCGGCCGTTCGATTCAGGCGCAAGCGGCGCCCTATCAGGGCCGTTCGGGTTTTCGCCTGCTGTCCAACAGCAGCGAGGCATTCACGGCACGCGCCGAACTGATCCGCAACGCCCAGACCAGTCTCGATCTGCAGTACTACATCGTCCACGACGGCATCAGCACGCGGATGCTGGTGGAGGAACTGCTCAAGGCCGCTGATCGCGGCGTGCGCGTGCGCATCTTGCTCGACGACACCACCAGCGATGGCCTCGACCAGATCATCGCGACACTGGCGGCGCATCCGCAGATCCAGATTCGCCTGTTCAATCCACTGCACCTGGGCCGTAGCACCGGCGTCACCCGTGCGGCAGGCCGCTTGTTCAATCTGTCGCTGCAACACCGGCGCATGCACAACAAGCTGTGGCTGGCGGACAACAGCATGGCCATCGTCGGCGGGCGCAATCTGGGGGACGAGTATTTCGACGCCGAGCCAAACCTGAATTTCACCGACATCGACATGCTCAGCGTCGGCCCGGTGGCCGAGCAACTGGGCCACAGTTTCGACCAGTACTGGAACAGCGCGCTGAGCAAACCGATCGACGAGTTCCTCACCAGCCAACCAACCGCCAAGGACCTGCAGAACACCCGCACGCGCCTGGAAGAATCGCTGGAAGACACGCGCAAACAGAATCATGCGCTGTATCAACAGTTGATGACGTTCAAGACTGCGCCGCGCATGGACATCTGGCGCAAAGAGCTGATCTGGGCATGGAATCAGGCGCTGTGGGACGCGCCGAGCAAGGTCTTGGCCAAGGGCGAGCCGGATCCGCAATTGCTGCTGACCACGCAACTGGCACCCGAGCTCAGAGGCGTGAGCAAAGAGCTGATCATGATTTCGGCGTACTTCGTGCCGGGCCAGCCGGGGCTGGTTTACCTGACCGGTCGCGCCGATGCGGGCGTCTCGGTGAGCCTGCTGACCAACGCGCTGGAGGCCACCGATGTACCGGCGGTGCATGGCGGCTATGCGCCGTATCGCAAAGCGTTGCTGGAGCATGGCGTGAAGTTGTATGAACTGCGCCGTCAGCCTGGGGATAACTATGGCAGCGGCCCGCATGTGTTTTACAGCAAGTCGTTTCGTGGCTCGGACTCAAGCCTGCACAGCAAAGCAATGATCTTTGATCGGCAGAAATCGTTTATCGGCTCATTCAACTTCGACCCGCGCTCGGTACTGTGGAACACCGAAGTCGGGGTGTTGGTCGACAGCCCTGAGCTGGCCGAACATGTGCGTGAACTGGCCCTGCAAGGCATGGCGCCAGCGTTGAGTTATCAGGCGAAATTACAGGATGGCCAGATCGTCTGGGTCACCGAAGACAACGGCCAGATGCATACCCTGACCAAAGAGCCGGGGAGTTGGTGGCGGCGGTTCAACGCGTGGTTCAGCACCACGGTAGGGCTTGAGCGAATGCTTTAAAAAAGCAAAGGATCGCAGCCTTCGGCAGCTCCTACAGAACGAATGCATTTCAACTGTAGGAGCTGCCGAAGGCTGCGATCTTTTGATCTTAGGCAGGCTCGGTTATCGGTCCGAATGCCCCTTGGCGCAAGAGCAGAATCACCAAACCAAACGCCCCAATCGCCATCAACAACGGCAACGCATGCCCATTGATCCACTGGCTGCCCGCCCCGGCCGCGAGCGGCCCGACCAGACATCCCACGCCCCACAGCTGCGCAATATGCGCATTCGCCCGCACCAGCGCATCGTCGCGATAACGCTCGCCGATCAGAATCAGCGACAGCGTAAACAAACCACCGGCACTCGCCCCGAACAGCACCCACAACGGCCAGATCAGCAGCGTATCGAGCAACAACGGAATCGCCAGACTCGACACCATCAACACCACCGCGCAACCCGCAAACAACGTACGCCGCGACAGGTAATCGGCCAACGCGCCAATCGGCAACTGCAGCAACGCATCGCCGACCACCACGGTGCTGACCATCGCTAGGGCGATCTCAGCGGTGAAGCCCTGTTGCAGGCAATACACCGGTAGCAACGTCAGGATCATAGCCTCGAACGCGGCGAACAACGACACCGCCCAGGCAATTGCCGGCAGCTCGCGAGCGAAGCCCCAGAGGTCGCGGAACGTCACGCTGCTCGCTTCACTGCTTGGCGCACCACTGCGGCCCAGTAGCAACAGTGGCGACACCAACAGCAAACCGACACCGACCCAGAAACCGTAATCATGTTCAGTGCCCAACGCGCCCAACAGCAACGGACCCGACAGTTGGCTCAACGCATAGCTGCTGCCATACAGCGCCACCAATCGTCCGCGCCAGTGCTCGACCACCAACTGATTGATCCAGCTCTCGCCGAGGATGAACACGATGGTCAGGATCACCCCGATCATCAGGCGCAGCACCAGCCAGATCGGATAGCTCGGCAACAGCGCCAGCAAACCGATCGACAATGCCCCAGCCCACAGGCACAGGCGCATCAGGTTCGCCGTGCCGAAACGTGCCGCCAGATGGCTGGAAATTTTCGCGCCCAACAACACGCCAATCGCCGGCATCGCCGCCATCACGCCGATGGCGAAGGCGCCATAACCCCAACCCTCCAGACGCAGCGACACCAACGGCATGCTGACTCCCAGGGCCAGGCCGACACTCAAGACAGACGCCAACACAGCGAAATACGTCGCCCACCGCATGTTCCACGCTCCTGTGGATAATTATTTTTAGAGGCCACATCAAACAAATGTGGGAGCGAGCCTGCTCGCGAATACGGCTGCACATTCAGCACATGGGCTGACTGATACACCGCTTTCGCGAGCAGGCTCGCTCCCACAGGGGATCTGCTTCGTCTGGAGGATCTGCTCTCGCGACCAGACCCTCGCTAACGGCTTACAGCTTGATCCACGTCGCTTTCAGCTCGGTGTACTTGTCGAACGCGTGCAGCGACTTGTCGCGGCCGTTGCCCGACTGCTTGAAGCCGCCAAACGGTGCGGTCATGTCGCCGCCGTCGTACTGGTTGACCCACACACTGCCGGCACGCAGAGCCTTGGCGGTCAGGTGTGCCTTGGAGATATCCTGGGTCCAGACCGCAGCGGCCAAGCCGTAAGGCGTGTCGTTGGCGATCTGGATAGCTTCCTCGGCAGTATCGAAGGCGATAACCGACAATACCGGCCCGAAAATCTCTTCCTGAGCGATCTTCATCGCGTTGCTCACACCGTCGAAAATCGTCGGCTCAACGTAGGTGCCACCGGTTTCCTGCAGAATGCGCTTGCCGCCAGCGACCAGTTTGGCGCCATCGGTATGCCCGGATTCGATGTAAGACAGCACGGTGTTCATCTGCTGAGTGTCGACCAGTGCACCGACGTTGGTCGCCGGATCCAGCGGATTGCCCGGTTTCCAGGTTTTCAGCGCCTCGATCACCATCGGCAGGAATGTGTCCTTGATCGAACGCTCGACCAGCAGACGCGAACCGGCGGTGCAGACTTCGCCCTGGTTGAAGGCGATGGCGCTGGCGGCAGATTCGGCAGCGGCTTGCAAATCCGGCGCATCGGCGAAGACGATATTCGGGCTCTTGCCGCCGGCTTCCAGCCAGACGCGTTTCATGTTCGATTCGCCGGAGTAGATCATCAGTTGCTTGGCGATTTTGGTCGAACCGGTGAACACCAGCGTATCGACATCGTTGTGCAGGGCCAGCGCCTTGCCGACGGTGTGACCGTAGCCCGGCAGCACGTTGAGCACGCCTTTCGGAATACCGGCCTCAACGGCCAGCGCAGCGATGCGGATGGCGGTCAGCGGGGATTTTTCCGACGGCTTGAGAATCACCGAGTTACCGGTCGACAGCGCCGGGCCGAGTTTCCAGCAGGCCATCATCAGTGGGAAGTTCCACGGCACGATGGCACCGACTACACCGACTGGCTCGCGGGTCACCAGACCCAGTTGATCGTGCGGAGTCGCCGCGACTTCGTCGTAAATCTTGTCGATCGCTTCACCGCTCCAGCTCAGCGCTTGCGCCGCGCCCGGGACGTCGATGTACAGCGAATCGCTGATCGGCTTGCCCATGTCGAGGGTTTCGAGCAGGGCCAGTTCTTCGGCGTGCTGCTTCAGCAGGCCGGCAAAACGGATCATGGTGGCTTTGCGCTTGGTTGGCGCCAGGCGCGACCAGACGCCGGAATTGAAGGTGGCGCGGGCGTTTTCCACGGCGCGCTGGGCGTCGGCGGCGTCACAGCTGGCGATCTTGCCAAGCAGACGGCCATCGACCGGGCTGATGCACTCGAAGGTCTCGCCGGAGACGGCGTCGGTGTATTCGCCATTGAGGTAGGCGCGGCCTTCGATTTTCAGGTCGCGGGCGCGTTGTTCCCAGTCGGCACGAGTCAGGGTGGTCATTTCGAGTGTCCTCCGCTTGTTGAATACGAGCGCCGCGCGATCTTCGCCAGCGTCCTCAAGAATTCTGCCCGGCCAGCCGGTTTTTCGGCCAGAGGCACCCGCCACCCTAAACCAGCGGCCGGGGTTGTTTCAATATATTTGACATAAGGTGGCCATACGGCCTTGCGGTGTTGATTTTAATCAACATAGACTTTGGCCCTTTCCAGCCAATCGCGCCGTATTCACGGGGGATAACAACAATGAACATCCAGAACGTCGTCGACATCAGCCTGACCAGCAGCGAAGCCGAACGCTATCGCCCGGATCCGGCGAAAGTGCTCAAGGGCGACCCTGAACAAGCTGTGTTCCATCAGTACGACAGCCCGTGTGGGCAAATGGGCGTTGGCGTGTGGGAAGGTGCGGTCGGGCAGTGGACGGTGAATTACACCGAGCATGAGTACTGCGAGATTCTGCAAGGTGTGTCGGTACTGCGTGACAGCGATGGCAATGCCAAGACGTTGCGTGTTGGCGACCGGTTTGTGATTCCGGCGGGTTTCCGTGGTACCTGGGAAGTGCTGGAGGCTTGCCGCAAGGTCTATGTGATCTTCGAGCAAAAGACTTGATCGAACGACCCCTGTAGGAGCTGCCGAAGGCTGCGATCTTTTGCCCTTGATCCTTAAAAACAAGATCAAAAGATCGCAGCCTTCGGCAGCTCCTACACAGACCGCGTGCAGATATCGGGGCAACAAAAAAGGCCCGTATCGTGAGATACGGGCCTTTTTCGTAAGTCGGGAAAAATCAATTACTTGATTTTGCCTTCCTTGTAGATCACGTGCTTGCGAACAACCGGATCATATTTCTTGATCTCGATTTTGTCCGGGGTAGTACGCTTGTTCTTGTCGGTAGTGTAGAAGTGACCAGTACCGGCGCTCGAGATCAAACGAATCAATTCACGCATGATTAGCTCCCTTAAATCTTGCCATCGCGGCGAAGTTCGGCGAGCACGACAGTGATGCCACGCTTGTCGATGATACGCATGCCTTTGGCAGATACGCGCAGACGCACAAAACGTTTCTCTTCTTCAACCCAGAAGCGGTGATGCTGCAGGTTCGGCAGGAAACGACGACGGGTTTTGTTGTTTGCGTGGGAAATGTTATTCCCAGTCACCGGACCCTTACCGGTAACTTGACATACTCTCGACATGCCTCAGCCCTCTAAAACCACATGCCCAACCCGGCATGGGTTGGCCGCTTAATCTCTCAGTCATTTGGCGCCAGGCGCCGCGTTTCTTTAGAGGTCTTACCGGCTACACCTACAGTGAAGGAACCGGGCCCCTAGAAAAGAGCGCTGCTTTATACCAGAAAGACTTCGGAGCAACAACAATCGGTGTGCAATCAATCCACAAAAAGGTGCTTTTTCAGCCTGCGAACGCCTTGGATAAAGGCTGGCATCGATTTTTACCACTCGTCGCAGAAAATCGTCCTTACAGGCAATCCAGACTTTTTACCGCGCGCCGCAGTCTGAAAAACGGCCATCACTGTGCCCCGAAAAAGCAAAAAGGGGATAGTCATTTGTAATCCAGACCTCTAGGGTAGGCCTTTTCCAGACTGCACTTGCAGATGGGCCTTCGATCTGTAAAAGGAAACCGACCATGCGCCTCGCTGCCCTACCCCTGTTGCTCGCCCCGCTCCTGCTGAGCCCCCTGGCCCAGGCCGCCGCGCTGAGCGTCTGCACCGAGGCCAGCCCGGAAGGGTTCGACGTGGTGCAATACAACTCACTGACCACCACCAACGCCTCGGCCGACGTGCTGATGAACCGTTTGGTGGACTTCGACACCGCCAGCGGCAAAGTCGTGCCGAGCCTGGCCGACAGCTGGGAAGTCAGCACCGATGGCCTGACTTACGTGTTCAAGCTGCACCCGCAGGTGAAGTTTCACACGACCGACTACTTCAAGCCGAGCCGCGAACTGACCGCCGAAGACGTCAAATTCAGCTTCGACCGCATGCTCGACCCGGCCAACCCGTGGCACAAGGTCGCCCAGAGCGGCTTCCCCCATGCGCAATCGATGCAGTTGCCCGCGCTGATCAAGAAGATCGACGCGCTCGATCCGCTGACCGTACGTTTCACCCTTGATCATCCAGATTCGACGTTTTTGGCAACCTTGAGCATGGGCTTCGCATCGATCTACTCCGCCGAATACGCCGACAAACTGATGAAAGCCAATGCCACGGACAAGCTCAACAGCCAGCCAATCGGCACCGGCCCGTTCGTGTTCAACCGCTTTCAGAAAGATGCAGCCATCCGCTACAAGGCCAACCCGGATTACTTCCGCGGCAAGCCTTCGGTTGACCCGTTGATCTTCGCCATCACGCCGGACGCCAACGTGCGCCTGCAAAAGCTGCGACGCAATGAATGCCAGATTGCCCTGTCGCCAAAACCTTTGGACGTACAGGCCGCGCTGAAAGAGCCGACGCTAAAAGTCGAAAAAACTGACGCATTCATGACCGCTTTCGTTGGCATCAACAGCCAGCATCCGCCGCTGGACAAGCCGGAAGTGCGTCAGGCGATCAACCTCGCGTTCGACAAGGCCAACTACATCAAGGCTGTGTTTGAAGACACCGCCGAAGCGGCCAATGGCCCTTACCCGCCGAACACCTGGAGCTACGCGAAGAACCTGCCGGGCTACCCGCACGATGTCGCCAAAGCCAAGACATTGCTGGCCAAGGCCGGGTTGAAGGACGGTTTCCAGACCACCATCTGGACGCGTCCTTCCGGCAGCCTGCTGAATCCGAACCCAAGCCTGGGTGCGCAGATGTTGCAGTCAGATCTGGCGGAAATCGGCATTCAGGCGGAAATCCGCGTGATCGAGTGGGGCGAACTGATTCGCCGCGCCAAAGCCGGCGAGCATGACCTGTTGTTCATGGGCTGGGCCGGCGATAACGGCGACCCGGACAACTTCCTCACACCGCAGTTTTCCTGCGCGGCGGTCAAATCGGGCACCAACTTCGCGCGGTACTGCAACGCCGATCTGGACAAGCTGATCAGTGCCGGCAAGACCACCAGTGAGCAAGGTGTGCGCACCAAGCTGTACGAACAGGCGCAGACGCAGATTCAGCAGCAGGCGCTGTGGCTGCCGTTGGCGCACCCGACCGCCTATGCGCTCACACGCAAAGACGTGCAGGGTTACTCCGTCAGCCCGTTTGGCCGCCAGGACTATTCGAAGGTAAACCTGAAATAACCTGCCCTGCACATAACGTGTAGGAGTGAGCCTGCTCGCGATGGCGTCATTTCAGTCAACCCACTCGGTGACTGGAAAATTGCTATCGCGAGCAGGCTCACTCCTACAGGGGTTTAGCGTTTTTCCCCTGAACTTTACATCCAGCCACACTCCGCCATCGACAGCGGCTCTCCATCGCCAACGATGAAGTGATCGAGCACCCGCACGTCAATCAGCTCCAGCGCCTTTTGCAGACGCTTGGTCAGTAATCGATCAGCCTGACTGGGGTCAGTGTTCCCCGATGGATGGTTGTGGCACAGGATCAACGCCGCCGCGTTATTGGCCAGACATCGCTTCACAACCTCGCGCGGATGCACGCTGGTGTTGTCGATCGAGCCGCGAAACAGTATCTCGAAATTCAGGACTTGATGTTTGGAGTCAAGAAACAGGCAACCAAACACCTCATGCGGCTCGTGACGCAGCATCGCTTTCAGATAATCGCGAACGACCTGAGGGTTTTCCAAGGCTGGTTTCTGCCGTGATTTCTCAGCCAAATGCCGCCTGTTCATTTCCTGAGCCGCCTGCAGTTGCGCAAACTTCGCCGGCCCGAGCCCTAATTGTTTGCTGAATGCGTCCTGATCGGCCTCAAGCAGCAAACGCAGGCTGCCGAATTGAGTCAACAGATTGCGCGCCAGGTCCACAGCGCTTATTCCGGGCAATCCGGTGCGCAGAAAAATCGCCAGTAACTCAGCGTCCGAAAGACTCGCTGCCCCGTGTTCCAACAACCTTTCCCGCGGCCGTTCCGCCGCAGGCCAATCGCGAATACTCATACACATTCCCTGTCTGTGGGCGCCGCTGTTCCGTAGCGGTCGCTGTGATATCGTAGCCCATCTTTTTTGCGGTCGATTCAACCCTGGGGAGGGGCATCGCATCGCAGTCATCAACGAAATGAAAGGCAGACCTATGCAGCGGCTGTATCGGAAACGCATCGTTCTGGGCGTCGGCGGCGGCATCGCGGCCTACAAGAGCGCTGATCTGGTTCGTCGCCTGATCGACCAGGGCGCCGAAGTGCGTGTGGTCATGACCCACGGTGGCGCCGAGTTCATCACCCCGCTGACCATGCAGGCGCTGTCCGGCCACCCTGTGCACCTCGACCTGCTCGACCCGGCCGCAGAAGCCGCGATGGGCCATATCGAGCTGGCCAAGTGGGCTGATCTGGTGCTGATCGCCCCGGCCACCGCCGACCTGCTCGCCCGCCTGGCCCAAGGCATTGCCAACGATTTGCTGACCACGCTGGTGCTGGCCACCGACGCGGTCGTCGCCGTTGCTCCGGCAATGAATCAGGCGATGTGGCGCGATCCGGCGACCCAGGCCAACCTGCAACTCCTCGAAAGCCGTGGCCTGAAGACCTTTGGCCCGGCCTCCGGCAGCCAAGCCTGCGGCGACGTCGGCATGGGCCGCATGATGGAAGCCACCGATCTGGCGCAATGCGCGGCGGATTGCTTCCAGCGGCAGGCGCTGACCGGTAAACACGTGGTGATTACCGCTGGCCCGACCCAGGAAAATATCGACCCGGTGCGCTACATCACCAACCACAGCTCCGGCAAAATGGGCTTTGCCCTCGCCGAAGCAGCGGTAGAAGCCGGCGCCCGTGTCACATTGATCAGCGGCCCGGTGCACCTGCCGACGCCGGATCGCGTCACCCGTATCGACGTGGTCAGTGCCCGCGACATGCTCGCGGCCTGTGAGTCGGCGATCCCGTGCGACGTGTTCATCGCCTCTGCAGCGGTCGCGGACTACCGCCCGGAAGTCGTTGCCCCGCAAAAACTCAAGAAAGATCCTACGAGCGGTGACGGCTTCGTCCTGCAAATGGTGCGTAACCCGGACATCCTGGCCACCATCGCGACCCGTCCCGACCGTCCGTTCAGTGTCGGCTTTGCCGCCGAGACCGAACACCTGCTCGACTACGCTGCACGCAAGCTGAAGGACAAGAATCTCGATTTGATCGTCGCCAACGACGTCGCCAACCCGAGCATCGGTTTCAACAGTGAAGAAAACGCCTGCAGCGTGATTGACCGTGAGCTGCACGCCACGGTTTTCGCCCAGACCAGCAAGAGCAAGATCGCTCGCCAACTGGTCACTTTTATCGCCGAACGTCTGAACCAGGTTTAATTTACATGCACGCTTTGCAAGCCAAGATCCTCGACCCACGCATCGGCACCGAATTCCCGCTGCCGCAATACGCCACGCCAGGCTCCGCCGGCCTCGACCTGCGCGCCATGCTGGATCAGGACATTGTGATCAAACCGGGTGAAACCGTGCTGATCCCGACCGGTCTGTCGGTTTACATCGGCGACCCGAACCTCGCCGCGCTGATCCTGCCGCGCTCGGGCATGGGCCATAAACACGGGATCGTGCTGGGCAATCTCGTCGGCCTGATCGATTCGGATTACCAGGGCCCGCTGATGGTGTCCTGCTGGAACCGTGGCCAGACCGATTTCACCATGACCGTCGGCGAACGTCTGGCGCAACTGGTGCTGGTACCGGTGGTGCAGGCGCACTTCGAAATGGTTGAAGAGTTCGTTGAAACCGAACGCGGCACCGGCGGGTTTGGCCATACCGGCACCAAGTAACCGGAGTCATCTTCTGTAGGAGCTGCCGAAGGCTGCGATCTTTTGATCTTGATCTTAAAAAACCAAGTCAAAGGATCGCAGCCTTCGGCAGCTCCTACAGGAGAAATTTGTGCATTTTCAGCGGCAGGTTTTAACACCGAAAATCAAGGTTTTGCCGGCCGAAAGCCACGCCCGCCGAGGCATCATGGCCCTTTCATACCACGAACTCTCTGTGGAAAACGCCGTCATACCCTTCAGTTTGAGCCTGCCGTCGAACGATTCGTCGGTCTGTCCCGCCACTTTCGAGATGGAGCATTTCCGTAGATGAGCACCCCAGCCAAGATTGCCCCGAAGCTGCCTGACAGCATTTTCCGCGCCTATGACATTCGTGGCACTGTGCCGGAATTCCTTAATGCCGAGACCGCTTACTGGATCGGCCGCGCCATCGGTTCGCAGAGCCTGGCCCAAGGTGAGCCGAACGTATCCGTCGGCCGCGACGGCCGTTTGTCCGGTCCGGAGCTGGTTGCAGAACTGATTCGCGGTATCGCCGAAAGCGGCTGCCACGTCAGCGACGTTGGCCTGGTGCCGACGCCGGCACTGTATTACGCCGCCAACGTCCTGGCCGGTAAGTCCGGGGTAATGCTCACCGGCAGTCACAACCCGTCGAACTACAACGGCTTCAAGATCGTCATCGCCGGCGACACCCTCGCCAACGAACAGATCCAGGCCCTGCACGAGCGCCTCAAGACCAACAACCTGAGCAGCGGCACCGGCAGCGTCACCCAGGTCGAGATCCTCGACCGCTACAACACCGAAATCGTTCAGGACATCAAACTGGCCCGTCGCCTGAAGGTCGTGGTCGACTGCGGCAACGGCGCGGCCGGCGTGATCGCCCCGCAATTGATCGAAGCGCTGAACTGCGAGGTCATCCCGCTGTTCTGCGAAGTCGACGGCAACTTCCCGAACCACCACCCGGATCCGGGCAAGCCTGAAAACCTCGTCGATCTGATCGCCAAGGTCAAGGAAACCAACGCCGACATCGGCCTGGCGTTCGACGGCGACGGCGACCGTGTCGGCGTGGTGACCAACACCGGCAGCATCGTTTACCCCGATCGCCTGCTGATGCTGTTCGCCCGTGACGTGGTGGCGCGCAACCCGGACGCGGAAATCATCTTCGACGTCAAATGCACCCGCCGCCTGGTGCCGCTGATCAAGGAATACGGTGGTCGTCCGCTAATGTGGAAGACCGGTCATTCGTTGATCAAAAAGAAAATGAAACAATCCGGTGCGCTATTGGCCGGTGAAATGAGCGGGCACATCTTCTTCAAGGAGCGCTGGTTCGGTTTCGACGACGGTATCTACAGCGCCGCACGGCTGCTGGAGATCCTCAGCAAGGAAAAATCCACTGCGGAAGAGCTGTTTGCGACCTTCCCGAACGATATTTCTACGCCGGAAATCAATATCCATGTGACCGAAGAGAGCAAATTCAGCATCATTGATGCACTGCACGACGCACAGTGGGGCGCAGGCGCTGACCTGACCACCATCGACGGCGTGCGAGTCGATTACGCCAAAGGCTGGGGCCTGGTGCGCGCGTCCAACACCACACCGGTGCTGGTGCTGCGCTTCGAGGCCGATGACGAGGCTGAATTGCAACGCATCAAGGATGTGTTCCACGCCCAATTGAAACGTGTTGCACCTGATCTCCAACTACCGTTCTGATCCACCCGGAGCCCTGAATGACCCTCGAACGCGAAGCCGCCGCCCATACCGCCCAGGTCCTGTCCGAAGCGTTGCCTTACATCCGACGTTATGTCGGCAAGACCCTGGTGATCAAATACGGCGGCAACGCGATGGAAAGCGAGGAGCTGAAAACCGGCTTCGCCCGCGACATCGTCTTGATGAAAGCTGTGGGCATCAACCCGGTGGTCGTGCACGGTGGTGGCCCGCAGATCGGTGATCTGCTCAAGCGCCTGTCGATCGAAAGCCACTTCGTCGATGGCATGCGTGTTACCGACGCAGCAACCATGGACGTGGTGGAAATGGTCCTCGGCGGCCAGGTCAACAAAAGCATCGTCAACCTGATCAACCGCCATGGCGGCAGCGCCATCGGCCTGACCGGTAAAGATGCCGGGCTGATTCGTGCGAAGAAGCTCACCGTCACCCGCCAGACACCGGAGATGACCCAGCCGGAAATCATCGACATCGGTCAGGTGGGCGAAGTGGTCGGGATCAACACCGAACTGCTGAACCTGCTGGTCAAAGGCAACTTCATTCCGGTGATTGCACCGATTGGCGTGGGTGAGAACGGCGAGTCGTACAACATCAACGCGGATCTGGTGGCCGGTAAAGTCGCCGAGGCGCTGAAAGCCGAGAAGCTGATGCTGCTGACCAACATCGCCGGCCTGATGGACAAGTCGGGCACCGTACTGACCGGCCTGAGCACCCAGCAGGTCGACGACCTGATCGCCGACGGCACTATCTACGGCGGCATGCTGCCGAAGATCCGTTGCGCGCTGGAAGCGGTACAGGGCGGCGTGGGCAGCTCGCTGATCATCGACGGTCGCGTGCCGAACGCGATCCTGCTGGAAATCTTCACCGACACCGGTGTTGGCACGCTGATCAGCAATCGCAAGCGTCCGTAAGCGCAGACGCAAACAAAAAGACCCCGCTCAGCCTGACTGAGCGGGGTCTTTTTTTGCCTGCAACCTCAGACTTCTGCACCTCTCCTGTGTAGGAGCTGCCGAAGGCTGCGATCTTTTGATCTTGCTCGCAAATGCCAAAATCAAAAGATCGCAGCCTTCGGCAGCTCCTACAGAGAAGGTGTGTCAGACGCCGAATTGGGCGCGGTAGGCTTCCACGGCTGGCAGGTGCTGCTTGAGTTGCGGGTCGTCAGCGAGGAATTCCAGCACCTGGTTCAGAGAAACAATGCTGATGACGGGGATGCCGAAGTCGCGCTCGACTTCTTGAATCGCCGACAACTCACCGTTGCCACGCTCCTGACGGTTCAGCGCGATCAGCACGCCCGCAGCTTTGGCGCCATCCTGCGAAGCGATGATTTGCATCACTTCGCGGATTGCCGTACCGGCGGTAATCACGTCATCAATGATCAGCACGTCACCGGTCAGCGGTGCGCCGACCAGACTGCCGCCTTCGCCGTGGGCCTTGGCTTCCTTGCGGTTAAAGCACCATGGCAGATCACGGTCGTGATGCTCGGCCAGCGCGACGGCGGTAGTGGCCGCCAGCGGGATGCCTTTGTAGGCCGGACCGAACAGAACGTCGAAAGGAATGCCGCTCTCGGCAATGGCTGCCGCGTAGAAACGCCCCAGCTGCGCCAGAGCCGAACCCGAGTTGAACAGGCCGGCGTTGAAGAAGTAAGGACTGGTGCGCCCGGACTTCAGGGTGAACTCACCGAAGCGCAAAACGCCGCGATCGATGGCAAAACGAATGAAATCGCGCTGATACGCTTGCATGAAAAAAACCCCAAATACCACGGATTTAGCTAATTAGCTTGACGCCGTGTATCATACACGCACGCGATTTTTGGGGCCATTTATGCGGATCATCAGTGTGAACGTCAATGGTATTCAGGCTGCAGTCGAGCGTGGTTTGCTCAGTTGGCTGCAAGCACAGAATGCCGACGTCATCTGCCTGCAGGACACCCGTGCCTCCGCCTTTGAACTGGATGACCCAGCCTTCCAACTGGATGGCTACTTCCTTTATGCCTGCGATGCTGAAGTCCCCGCCCAAGGTGGCGTGGCTTTGTACTCGCGGTTGCAACCGAAGGCTGTCATCAGCGGTCTCGGTTTCGAGACGGCCGACCGCTACGGGCGCTACCTGCAAGCAGATTTCGACAAAGTCAGTATTGCCACCTTGCTGCTCCCTTCGGGGATGAACGGCGATGAGGACTTGAACCAGAAGTTCAAGCTCATGGACGACTTCGGCAAGTATCTGGACAAACAGCGACGCAAACGTCGCGAGTACATTTATTGTGGCTCGCTGTACGTGGCGCAGCAGAAGCTCGACATCAAGAACTGGCGCGACAGCCAGCAATCCCCGGGCTTCCTGGCGCCTGAACGTGCCTGGATGGACGAGATTGTCGGCAACATGGGCTATGTTGATGCCCTGCGCGAAGTCAGCCGCGAAGGCGATCAGTACAGCTGGTGGCCGGACAACGAACAGGCCGAGATGCTCAATCTGGGCTGGCGCTTCGACTACCAGATCCTGACCCCGGGCCTGCGGCGCTTCGTGCGCAGCGCACGCCTGCCGCGTCAGCCACGGTTCTCGCAGCATGCGCCGCTGATTGTCGACTACGACTGGACGCTGACCATCTAAGCGTCGTGTCGGAGTTAAAAAATGCCCGTATCGCAAGATACGGGCATTTTTTGTGCGCGTGTTTTAAGCAACTCGAGCCTCAGAGCGCGACAAAGAACGGCAACGCCAGATACAGCTTGATCACGATGACATTGATGATATCGATGAAAAACGCTCCGACCATCGGCACCACCAGAAACGCGATCTGCGAAGGGCCGTAACGCTGGGTTACCGCCTGCATGTTGGCGATGGCCGTGGGCGTCGCACCTAATCCGAAACCACAATGCCCTGCTGCCAGCACGGCGGCATCGTAGTTGCGGCCCATCACCCGGAACGTCACGAAAATCGCGAACAGCGCCATGACCAGTGCCTGCACCGCCAGAATGATGAAGATCGGTAACGCCAGTGCGGCCAGATCCCACAACTTGAGCGACATCAGGGCGATCGCCAGAAACAGCGAAAGGCTGACATTGCCCAGCACCGAGACTTCACGCTCAAACACTTGGTACAAGCCCAACGCGGAAAGACCGTTGCGCAGCACCACGCCTATAAACAGGACACAAACAAACGTCGGCAACTCGAACGCGGTTCCTTGCAGCAGGCCATTCAATAGATTACCGACCAGCAGACTCACTGCAATCAACGCGAGGGTTTCGACAAACGAAAATGGCGTGATTGAGCGCTCCTTGTTCGGCTGCTCAAAACCTTTTGGCAATCGTGGCGCATCCAGTTGCTGGCCGCCGGGCACTTTCACTCGCTTGATGAGCAACCGCGCGACCGGCCCGCCAATCAAACCACCCAGTACCAGACCAAACGTCGCAGAGGCCATCGCCAGTTCGGAGGCAGAGGCCAGACCATACTTCTCACTGAATACCGTGCCCCACGCAGCACCGGTACCGTGACCGCCCGCCAGGGTGATCGAGCCGGTCAGCAGCCCCATCAATGGATCGAGACCGAGCATTTTTGCCAGCCCGATCCCCATCGCATTCTGGACCACCAACAGCCCCGTGACCGCCAGGAGAAATATCCCCACTATCCGGCCACCTTTCTTCAAGCTGGCAAAGTCTGCGCTAAGACCAATGGTGGCAAAAAAGGCCAGCATCAAAGGTGTCTGCAGAGAAGTATCGAAACGAATTTCAATATCGAACGTTCGCAGCAGCAACAACAGCAAGGCAACTACCAGACCACCCGCTACAGGCTCAGGGATATTGTAACTTCGCATGAAACCAACACGCGTAACGAGCCCGCGCCCTAATAGAAGCACTAAGGAAGCGGCCACAAGTGTTCCGTAAAAATCGAGCTGAATCATTGGGATTATTCTTGGCTATATATTCAGAGGCGCGCTTTTTACCTGCACCCGCCTCATGAACCGGCTGATTGTCTCAACACTGATTACTGTGGAATTCAAGAGCCTTCGATGGCTTGAATATATCTTAATATTTCAGAAGAAATATTAGCCCGGCAACTTTAACAATCGCCATCTGTGATTCCAAGGATATGAACCAGAACCAAGGCACAACAGTTGTGACCAAAAGTGTAATTACGCCATTGATATAAAATGTTACTTGCCACTCATCGCAACAAGATTATTCCTACATACCGAAGAGATAACTTTAGTTGCGTAAATAAAAATGCCCTGACATTTCAGGGCATTTTTTAAACTTGGCGAGCTTTTATTTGATCAACCGCCAGGTAAACGGATATCGGTACGGGAAGCCTTCATTAGCCTTCACCCCCGCAATGATCGTCAAAACCAGTGCGCCGATAGCCAGTATTCCCAGCAGAAAGAACCCGATGATCAGCACCATCAGCAGGAAGCAGATCAACGATGCGATAGCGACGGTGATCTGAAAATTCAGCGCCTCTTTACCTTGAGCATCGATGAACGGGTCCGTTTCGCGCTTCATCTGCCAGAGGATCAACGGTCCGATCAGATTGCCAAACGGAATCCAGATCCCCAGCAAGGCGGACAAGTGACAAAACATCGCCCATTGGCGAACCTCCTGGCTCGGTTTGGGCAGCAGCTCTTGCTCGTCACTCATCGCGTCCTCCTTGCGGTTATGAACCTGCTCAGTCGGCCAGTGCAGCCTTTTGCAGTTCGAAGATTTCGTTCATGCCTTGCTTGGCCAGTTCCAGCATGGCGTTCAAGTCTTCAGGCTGGAACGGCGCGCCCTCGGCAGTGCCCTGCACTTCGATGAAACCACCGGTGCTGGTCATCACTACGTTGAGGTCAGTCTCGGCAGCGGAATCTTCAAGATAGTCCAGATCCAGCACGGCCTCGCCCTGATACATGCCGACCGATACGGCACCGATCATTTGCTTGAGCGGATCGCCGCCCTTCAGGCCGCCACGCTTCTTGATCACTTTCAATGCATCAACCAGCGCAACCATGGCGCCGGTGATCGAAGCTGTACGAGTACCACCGTCAGCCTGGATCACGTCGCAGTCGACGTACAGGGTCACGTCGCCCAGCTTGGACATGTCCAGCGCAGCGCGCAGGGAACGACCGATCAGACGCTGGATTTCCAGGGTGCGACCGCCCTGCTTGCCACGGCTCGCTTCACGCTGGTTACGCTCGCCAGTGGCGCGTGGCAGCATGCCGTACTCGGCAGTCAACCAACCTTGGCCCTGACCTTTGAGGAAGCGCGGCACGCCGTTTTCGACGCTGACGGTGCAGATGACTTTGGTATCACCGAATTCGACCAGTACGGATCCCTCGGCGTGTTTGGTGTAGTTGCGGGTAATGCGGATCGAGCGGAGCTGATCGGCAGCGCGACCACTTGGACGTTTCATAGGGAATACCTGTACTGGGGACGGAAAACTGCCGAGCATTATAGAGCGCTGCACCGCACCTGGGCACTCGTTAAAAATCCCGGGCGACGACCGAAGGCTCTGAAACACCCATTACCGACGGGCTGCAGCCCTTTGTCACACCGTGTGTTTGGGCGCATTCGCCGCACTGCGCTACAATCCTGCGCCTTTGCTGCCAGTCGGCTTAAATTCATACATATCGCGCCTGCGGAACACAGGTTTCGCGCCGATCTGCATTTGCGAGGTCACCGCCATGGTGCACAGCATGACCGCCTTCGCCCGCGTCGAAAAAGCCGGCGCACAGGGCACCCTGAGCTGGGAACTGCGCTCGGTCAACAGCCGCTATCTGGAACCCCACCTGCGCCTGCCGGAGTCGTTTCGCGACCTCGAGGGCGCAGTGCGTGAGGCGCTGCGTCAGGGCCTGTCGCGGGGCAAACTCGAATGCACCCTGCGCTTCACCGAAGAAAGCACCGGCAAAACCCTGCAAGTCGATCGCGAGCGCGCCGCGCAGTTGGTCGCAGCAGCCGAGACCGTTGCCGGCCTGATCAAAAACCCTGCCGCTCTAAACCCACTGGAAGTGCTGGCCTGGCCCGGCGTGCTGGTGGGCGATGCGAGCGACCCGCAGGCGCTGAATGCCGACGCACTGGCGTTATTCAATCAAGGCCTGAAAGAGTTGAAGGCTGGCCGCGAGCGCGAAGGCGCAGAGCTGGCACGCCTGATCAACGAGCGTCTGACCTCTATCGAAGAAGACGTCGTGACCCTGCGTGAACTGGTGCCGCAAATGCTTGCAACCCAGCGCCAGAAAGTCCTCGACCGCTTCGCCGACATGAAGGCCGAACTGGACCCGCAGCGCCTCGAACAGGAAATGGTCATCCTCGCGCAAAAAAGCGACGTGGCCGAAGAACTGGATCGCCTGAGTACCCACATCATTGAAGTGCGCCGGGTGCTCAAATCCGGCGGTGCGGCCGGACGCCGCCTCGATTTCCTGATGCAGGAACTCAACCGCGAAGCCAACACACTGGGCTCCAAGGCCTTCGACCCGCGCAGCACCCAAGCCGCCGTCAACCTCAAGGTGTTGATCGAGCAGATGCGCGAACAAGTGCAGAATATTGAGTAAGGCTACCCCTGACATGACCCACAGCACCGGCACCCTGTACATCATTTCCGCGCCATCGGGCGCGGGCAAGAGCAGTCTGGTCAAGGCGTTGACCGACGCCATCCCGGAAATTCGCGTTTCGGTTTCCCACACCACTCGTGCCATGCGTCCGGGTGAAGTGGACGGCGTGAACTATCACTTCGTGACCCGCGAAGAGTTTGTGAAGATGGGCGAGCACGGCGACTTCCTCGAACGCGCCGAAGTCTTTGGCAACTTCTACGGCACCTCGCAAAGCCGCCTGCAGCAGACGCTGGACGAAGGTCACGACCTGATTCTGGAAATCGACTGGCAGGGCGCCGAGCAAGTGCGCAAGCTGATGCCGCAAGCACGCTCGATCTTTATCCTGCCGCCGTCGCTTCAAGCCCTGCACCAGCGCCTGACCAACCGCGGGCAGGACAGCGACGAGATCATTGACGGCCGCATGCGCGAAGCGGTCAGCGAGATGAGTCACTATGTCGAGTACGACTATCTGATCATCAACGACGATTTTGCTCACGCACTGGACGATCTGAAGGCGATTTTCCGCGCCAATCAACTCCAACAGAAACGTCAGCAAGTACGTTTCGGCAAATTGCTGGCCGAATTGCTCGGGTAAAACAGCACTTCCCAAAACAGCTGCAAGCGCTTTACATTGGTGCTTGCAGCGCGTTGAAGGGCTTGGTCAAAAAATCAGCGCTTCCCTAATCGCTGGTGATTTTTTAAACTGTTCAGTCCGCTCGCCCAACCGGGCAGCGCGCATATTGCATTCGCTCCGAGGAATACCATGGCCCGCGTAACCGTTGAAGACTGCCTGAACCACGTGGAAAACCGCTTTGAGCTGGTCATGCTCTCTACCAAGCGTGCCCGTCAACTGGCCACCGGCGGCAAAGAGCCACTGGTTCAGTGGGAAAACGACAAGCCTACCGTTGTAGCGCTGCGTGAAATCGCTGAAGGCCTGATGAGCTACGAGTTCATCGCCGAGCAGGAAATCGTCCAGGATGAGCCGCTGTTCGCAGCGTTCGAGGACGAGTCCAACGAGGCCGTCTAAGCCTATGCCTGGTCGACGTAGCACGGCGCGGGGTCACAACCTACGGCAGGAATCATCATGCCGAGCATAGACGCCCTCGCCGATCGCTTATCGACCTACCTCGGCAACGACCAGGTAAACCTGGTCCGCCGAGCGTATTTCTACGCCGAACAAGCCCACGACGGTCAGCGCCGTCGCAGCGGTGAGGCGTACGTCACGCATCCTCTTGCCGTGGCCAATATTCTTGCCGACATGCACATGGACCATCAGAGCCTGATGGCCGCGATGCTGCATGACGTGATCGAAGACACCGGTATCGCCAAAGAAGCGCTGCAAGCGCAGTTCGGTGAAACCGTGGCCGAACTGGTCGACGGGGTCAGCAAACTGACTCAGATGAATTTCGAGACCAAGGCCGAAGCCCAAGCCGAAAACTTCCAGAAAATGGCCATGGCCATGGCGCGCGACATTCGCGTGATCCTGGTCAAACTCGCCGACCGCCTGCACAACATGCGCACGCTGGAAGTGCTATCCGGCGAAAAACGCCGTCGGATCGCCAAGGAAACCCTGGAAATCTACGCGCCCATTGCCAACCGGCTGGGCATGCATGCGATCCGCATCGAATTCGAAGACCTCGGCTTCAAGGCCATGCACCCGATGCGCTCCGCGCGGATCTACCAGGCGGTCAAACGCGCCCGGGGCAACCGCAAGGAAATCGTCAACAAGATCGAAGAATCCCTCGGCCATTGCCTCGCTATCGACGGCATCCAGGGTGAAGTCAGCGGTCGCCAGAAACACCTCTACGGCATCTACAAGAAAATGCGCGGCAAGCGTCGAGCCTTCAACGAGATCATGGACGTCTACGCGTTCCGGATCATCGTCGACAAGGTCGATACCTGCTACCGCGTGCTGGGTGCTGTACATAATTTGTACAAACCGTTGCCGGGGCGCTTCAAGGATTACATCGCCATCCCCAAGGCCAACGGCTATCAGTCGCTGCACACCACCCTGTTCGGCATGCACGGCGTACCGATCGAGATCCAGATCCGCACCCGCGAAATGGAAGAGATGGCCAACAACGGCATCGCCGCCCATTGGCTGTACAAATCCAGCGGTGACGAGCAGCCGAAAGGCACTCACGCCCGTGCCCGCCAATGGGTCAAAGGCGTGCTGGAAATGCAGCAGCGTGCCGGCAACTCGCTGGAATTCATCGAAAGCGTGAAGATCGACCTGTTCCCGGACGAGGTCTACGTGTTCACGCCCAAAGGCCGGATCATGGAGCTGCCGAAAGGCTCCACGGCGGTCGACTTTGCCTACGCGGTCCACACCGATGTCGGCAACAGCTGCATTGCCTGCCGGATCAACCGTCGCCTCGCACCGCTGTCCGAGCCGCTGCAAAGCGGTTCCACGGTCGAGATCGTCAGTGCTCCCGGCGCGCGACCGAATCCGGCGTGGCTCAATTTCGTGGTCACCGGCAAGGCGCGCACGCACATCCGTCATGCGCTGAAACTGCAACGCCGCTCCGAGTCCATCAGCCTCGGCGAACGTCTGCTGAACAAGGTTCTCAATGGTTTCGACAGTTCGCTGGAGAAGATCCAGGCCGAACGCGTCAAAGCCATGCTCACCGAATACCGCCTCGAACTGATCGAAGATTTGCTTGAAGACATTGGCCTGGGCAACCGCATGGCTTACGTGGTCGCCCGCCGCCTGCTCGGCGAAGGCGAACAATTGCCAAGCCCGGAAGGCCCTCTGGCGATTCGCGGCACCGAAGGTCTGGTGCTCAGCTACGCCAAATGCTGCACGCCGATCCCGGGCGACCCGATCGTCGGGCACCTGTCGGCAGGCAAAGGCATGGTCGTGCACCTCGACAACTGCCGCAACATCAGCGAAATCCGGCACAACCCGGAAAAATGCATCCAGCTCTCGTGGGCCAAGGATGTCACCGGCGAATTCAACGTCGAACTGCGTGTCGAGCTGGAACACCAGCGCGGCCTGATCGCCCTGCTGGCCAGTAGCGTCAACGCAGCCGACGGCAATATCGAGAAAATCAGCATGGACGAACGCGATGGTCGCATCAGCGTGGTCCAGTTGGTGGTCAGCGTCCACGACCGTGTGCACCTGGCCCGCGTGATCAAGAAGCTGCGCGCCTTGACCGGGGTGATTCGCATCACCCGCATGCGTGCATAACTCAACCATTACAAGGAGTCATACATGACCAAGACTGTTATCACCAGCGACAAGGCCCCGGCCGCCATCGGCACCTACTCCCAGGCGATCAAGGCAGGCAACACCGTTTACATGTCGGGCCAGATTCCTCTGGACCCAAAAACCATGGAACTGGTTGAAGGCTTCGAAGCCCAGACCGTCCAGGTGTTCGAGAACCTCAAAGCCGTGGCTGAAGCCGCTGGCGGTTCGTTCAAGGACATCGTCAAACTGAACATCTTCCTCACCGACCTGAGCCACTTCGCCAAGGTCAACGAGATCATGGGCAAGTACTTCGACCAGCCATACCCGGCCCGCGCCGCCATCGGCGTGGCTGCCCTGCCAAAGGGTTCGCAGGTTGAAATGGATGCCATTCTGGTCATCGAGTGATGCGCACGGCGCGGCCTTCAAACGCCGCGCCGGTTGCTGCAAGAAAAGGTTTTGAAAGGATTCCACCATGCGCAAAGCGCTAGCTCTCCCGCTGCTCGCCATTTTCCTCGGCGGCTGCGCCAGCAACCCTGCCGACCGTGACATCAGCGGCACCTGGATCAATCAGGTGGCGATCGATGCCGCAGCCAAGGGCGGCCCCCTGCGCGAAGCGCTTCAGGCCTACGGCCCGAACCTTGAGTGGGACGTCAACACCAAGGCCAGTCAGGCCCGCTACACCAACGGTTTTGAGAACGTCGAAGGACGGCTGCTGGGTGAAAAATCCGGCGCCTGGAAAGTCGACTTCTATGGCAGTTCTGCCAGCGAGCTGAAACGCGACGGCGGGCAACTGCAGCAAGCCGCCAGCGAGAACGAACCCGAGCAGGTGTTCGACCGCGCACAAATTCCGGTGCCGGAAGGCGCACCGATTGGCGCCAGTTTCGAACGTGCACTGTATTCCGCGTACATGGGCGGCAGCTGGACAATCGCCAGTGGTCAAGGCGAAGGCAGCACCGTGCAGTTCCAGGCTGATGGCCAGGTTTCCGGTTTGCCGGGGGCCGACCGTTATGCCTTGTGCCTGGCAGGTGATTGCGCTTCGATGAGCAGCACCAACGACAACATGTGGTTGCAGCTCAACGGTCAGGGCAATGCCTACATCTTTGCGCGCAAGGGCAAGGAGCTGGAGATTTTCCAGGCGGTGAACACCGCGCTGGCAGATGAAATGCCGCAATACACGCCGGGCGAGCGCAAGTGGTTGCTGGAGAAGCAGTAACCCGCTTCTGAATTCGCAGATATCCCCTGTAGGAGTGAGCCTGCTCGCGATAGCGGTGTAACAGTCAGCACAAGTGTTGAATGTTATGACCTCATCGCGAGCAGGCTCACTCCTACAGTTGTTTTGGGGTGTCAGGAAGTCAGCATTTACCTTCAAGGATCGCGGCGTAACCTTCGCGGTAACTTGGGTACGTTGGCGTCCAGCCCAACGCCTTCACCCGCGCATTACTGCAGCGCTTGCTGCCGGTTCGGCGCACGCTGGCGTCTTCCGACCATTCGGTCACGCCCAGATACTCACGCAACCAGCCCACCACCTCGGCCAAGGGTGCTGGCGCGTCGTCGACGCCGATGTAGAAATCCTCCAGTTTCACGCCCTGCCGATCTCTCTCCAACAGGAACGCCAGCAACCCTGCCGCGTCGTCAGCATGAATCCGGTTGCCATACAGCGGCGGCTCGACCGCCACGCGATAGCCGCGACGCACTTGAGTCAGCAGCCACTCGCGGCCCGGTCCATAGATGCCGGTCAAACGCAGAATGCTTGCCGGAATACCGCTGTTGAGCGCGACCTGCTCAGCCTCCAGCATCAATCGCCCGGAATAACCGGCAGCGATGGTCTCTGAGTTCTCATCGACCCACTCACCCTCCTGCTGTCCATAAACGCTGCTGCTGGAAACGAAGATCAGCCGCTCAGGCACCTGCCCGTAGTCATCCAGCCAGCTCAGGACATTCTGCAAACCCTGCACATAAGCCGCGCGATAACCGGCTTCATCGTGATCAGTGGCTGCGGCGCAATACACCAGATAGTCCACGGCGCCTACCGGCCAGGTCGCCGGGCACTCTTCGTTGAACAGGTCGCCGGCAACGCCGATCACACCATCAGGCAGCTTCGAAACGTCCCGGCGCAGGCCATGAACTTCCCAGCCAGCCGCCAGCAATTGCTTGGCCAGACGACTGCCGACATCACCACAACCGGCAATCAAAACAGAAGGCGCGGACATTAAAAAACTCCCATCGGAAAGACACAGACTAGCCTCGGGACAGGACGAGCGGCTAGCAATGCAGGAAAAAAAGATACTCTATTACTTTTGTTAACAAGAATTACTTGCAATAATGCACGCCACTTTTGTTCTCGGCCTCACGAGGCCTGGAAGAGCATCAACGTTTTTCTATCTCAGGTCCGGCCAGCATGACACGTAATCAAACCTCCGCTTCGCCAACCAATCGACCTCGCGCCTGGAGCGCAGTGGCGGCACTGCTGCTCAGCCTGATGCTGGCGCCGACCGCTGCATTCGCCGACGCCCAGGCGCCTGCAACGCCAGCCGCCACCGAGCAAAGCGCACCGGCCGCCGCTCCGGCTGCCCCGGCCGCTACCGATCCGGTGCAAGCGGTTGACGCTGCCGACGTCCCTGAAGTTCTCGAAGCCGACAACAGCCTGGGCATGGCCCACGACCTGTCGCCGTGGGGCATGTACCAGAACGCCGACATCATCGTGAAAATCGTGATGATCGGTCTGGCCATCGCTTCCATCATCACCTGGACCATCTGGATCGCCAAAGGCTTCGAGCTGATGGGCGCCAAGCGTCGTCTGCGAGGCGAAATCGCCGCGCTGAAAAAGGCCACTACCCTTAAAGAAGCCAGCGCCACCGCCGGCAAGGAAGGCACCCTCGCCAACCTGCTGGTGCACGACGCGCTCGAAGAGATGCGCCTGTCGGTCAACAGCCGCGAGAAAGAAGGCATCAAGGAACGCGTCAGCTTCCGTCTCGAGCGCCTGGTTGCAGCCTGCGGTCGCAACATGAGCAGCGGCACCGGCGTCCTCGCCACCATCGGTTCCACCGCGCCGTTCGTGGGTCTGTTCGGCACCGTGTGGGGCATCATGAACTCCTTCATCGGCATCGCCAAAACCCAGACCACCAACCTTGCCGTCGTGGCACCGGGTATCGCTGAAGCACTGCTGGCCACCGCACTGGGTCTGGTTGCCGCGATTCCAGCCGTGGTGATCTACAACGTCTTCGCCCGCTCCATCGCCGGTTACAAGGCGCAGGTTTCCGACGCCTCGGCAGAAGTGCTGCTGCTGGTCAGCCGTGACCTCGACCACCAGCCTGAGCGCAGCTCGCAACCGCACATGGTGAAAGTGGGGTAATCGGCCATGGGCCTGCATTTGAAAGAAGGCGCAGACGACGATCTGGCCGAGAACCACGAAATCAACGTCACGCCGTTCATCGACGTGATGCTGGTGCTGTTGATCATCTTCATGGTGGCGGCTCCATTGGCCACCGTGGACATCAAAGTCGACCTGCCCGCCTCGACCGCCAAACCGGCGCCGCGGCCAGAGAAACCGGTGTTCCTCAGCGTCAAGGCTGACCAGCGCCTCTACATCGGCGACGAGGAAGTCAAAGCCGAAACCCTTGGCGCCGTGCTCGACGCCAAGACTCAGGGCAAGAAAGACACCACCATCTTCTTCCAGGCCGATAAAGGCGTGGATTACGGCGACCTCATGAGCGTGATGGACAAGCTGCGCGGCGCCGGTTACCTGAAGGTCGGTCTGGTCGGACTTGAGACGGCAGCCAAGAAATGATCACGACGCGCCATAAGCTGACGCGTTACAGCGGTAGCCTGGCCGTGGTGCTGGGCGTTCACGCGCTGGCCATCGCGCTGGCGCTGAACTGGACCGCCCGCCCGCCCATCGAATTGCCGCCGCAGGCAATGATGGTCGAGCTGGCCCCGGTTCCGGCCCCGCCACCGCCTGCTCCGCCGAAAGTCGTCACACCGCCGCAGCCACCGGCTCCGGTGGAAGAGTTGCCGATTCCGAAGCTGGCCGAAGCACCGAAAGCGGAAATCGCGGTGCAGAAACCCAAGCCGAAGCCCAAGCCTAAACCGCCGAAGCCGGTCGAGAAGAAGCTGCCTGATCCACCGAAGGAAAAACCTTCCGAGGAGAAACCGGCCGACACCCAACCGACTCAGGCACCAACGGAGAAATCCGCCCAGCCTGCACCGGGTCCGTCGCCTGCTCAGATGGCTGCCAAGGCCAGTTGGCAAGGCACCCTGCTCGCGCATTTGGCCAAGTACAAAAAGTACCCGGCCAGTGCTCAGGCACGGGGCAAGGAAGGCTTGAACCGACTGCGCTTCGTGGTGGATGCCGAAGGTAATGTGCTGTCGTTCGAACTGGTGGGCCGCTCCGGCAACGCCGATCTGGACCGGGCGACCCTGGAAATGATCCGCCGCGCACAACCGCTGCCCAAGCCACCGGCCGACATGCTGAACAACGGCTCGATCGAAATTGTTGCGCCGTTTGTTTACTCCCTCGAACGCCGCCGTTAAGTAGCAAGATCAAAAGATCGCAGCCTTCGGCAGCTCCTACATTGGAATGTACTTCCCTGTAGGAGCTGCCGAAGGCTGCGATCTTTTGCTTTTTGCAGTAGTCGCATTGAGCACTCAGTCTGATAACGTGCGTCTATCGATTGCAGCCGGTATGCTTGGCCCGCATCTTCATGGACGCTTGCTATGACCCTCACAGAATTACGCTACATCGTTACCCTCGCCCAAGAGCAGCATTTCGGCCACGCCGCCGAACGTTGCCACGTCAGCCAGCCGACCCTGTCGGTGGGCGTGAAGAAACTTGAAGACGAACTCGGTGTGCTGATTTTCGAACGCAGCAAAAGCGCCGTGCGCCTGACCCCGGTCGGCGAAGGCATCGTCGCCCAGGCGCAGAAAGTCCTTGAGCAGGCCCAAGGCATCCGCGAACTGGCCCAGGCCGGCAAGAACCAGCTGACTGCGCCGCTGAAAGTCGGCGCGATCTACACCGTCGGCCCGTACCTGTTCCCGCACCTGATTCCGCAACTGCACCGGGTCGCCCCGCAGATGCCGTTGTACATCGAAGAAAACTTCACCCACGTGCTGCGCGACAAACTGCGCAACGGCGAGCTCGACGCGATCATCATCGCCCTGCCGTTCAACGAAGCCGACGTGCTGACCCTGCCACTCTACGATGAGCCGTTCTACGTCTTGATGCCGGCCCAGCACCCGTGGACGCAAAAAGAAACCATCGACGCTGGCCTGCTCAACGACAAGAGCCTGCTGCTGCTCGGCGAGGGCCACTGCTTCCGCGACCAAGTGCTGGAAGCCTGCCCGACCCTGACCAAGGGCAACGACGGCGCCAAACACACCACGGTCGAATCCAGCTCGCTGGAAACCATCCGCCACATGGTCGCCTCCGGTCTGGGCATCTCGATCCTGCCGTTGTCGGCGGTCGACAGCCATCACTACGCCCCGGGCGTGATCGAAGTGCGCCCACTGTCGCCGCCGGTGCCGTTCCGCACCGTGGCCATTGCCTGGCGCGCGAGCTTCCCACGGCCGAAAGCCATCGAGATCCTCGCCGACTCCATTCGCCTGTGTTCGGTGGCCAAGCCAGCGGCACCGGTTACGGCCGGTTAAGCGAGCGTCATGACGGAGTTGTCGCAAGTGTCGGTGACGGCACTCAAGGGTGTCGGCGAAGCCATGGCCGAGAAATTGGCCAAGGTCGGTCTGGAGAATCTGCAGGACGTGCTGTTTCACCTGCCGCTGCGCTATCAGGATCGCACCCGCGTGGTGCCGATCGGCGCGCTGCGGCCGGGACAGGACGCCGTGGTCGAAGGCACCGTCAGCGGCGCCGATGTGGTCATGGGCCGCCGGCGCAGCCTTGTTGTGCGCTTGCAGGACGGCACCGGTGGTCTCAGCCTGCGCTTCTACCATTTCAGCAACGCGCAGAAAGAAGGCCTCAAGCGCGGCACGCGGGTTCGCTGCTACGGCGAAGCCCGGCCCGGTGCGTCCGGCCTGGAAATCTACCACCCGGAATACCGCGCCATCACCGGTGACGAACCGCCGCCAGTCGATGAAACCCTGACCCCGGTCTATCCGCTCACCGAAGGCCTGACCCAAGCGCGTCTGCGCCAGCTGTGTCTGCAGACGCTGACGATGCTCAAGCCAGACACCCTGCCCGACTGGCTGCCGACCGAACTGGCCCGCGACTACCAACTGGCGCCACTGGCCGATGCGATTCGCTATCTGCACAACCCGCCCGCCGATGCCGACGTCGATGAACTCGCCCTCGGCCATCACTGGGCGCAGCATCGTCTGGCTTTCGAGGAACTGCTGACGCACCAACTTTCACAGCAACGTCTGCGCGAAAGCATGCGTTCGCTGCGCGCGCCAGCCATGCCGAAAGCGAAAAAGCTGCCGCCGAAATATCTGGCCAACCTCGGCTTCAACCCGACCGGTGCGCAACAGCGCGTCGGCAATGAAATCGCCTACGACCTCAGTCAGCACGAACCGATGCTGCGACTGATTCAGGGCGACGTCGGCGCGGGTAAAACCGTGGTCGCCGCCCTCGCCGCCCTGCAAGCGCTGGAGGCGGGTTATCAGGTCGCACTGATGGCGCCGACCGAGATCCTCGCCGAGCAACACTTCATCACCTTCAAGCGCTGGCTCGAGCCGCTGGGCATTGAAGTCGCATGGCTGGCCGGCAAGCTCAAGGGCAAGAACCGCGTTACCGCGCTGGAACAGATCGCCAGCGGCGCGCCGATGGTGGTCGGCACTCACGCGCTGTTCCAGGACGAAGTGCAGTTCAAGAATCTGGCGCTGGTGATCATCGACGAGCAGCACCGCTTCGGCGTGCAGCAGCGTCTGGCGCTGCGGCAGAAAGGCGTCGGCGGGCGCATGTGCCCGCACCAGCTGATCATGACCGCCACGCCGATTCCACGAACATTGGCGATGAGCGCCTACGCCGACCTCGACACCTCGATCCTCGACGAACTGCCACCCGGACGAACGCCGGTTAACACCGTGCTGGTCACCGACACCCGCCGCGTCGAAGTCATCGAACGCGTACGTGGTGCCTGCGCCGAGGGCCGTCAGGCCTATTGGGTGTGCACGCTGATTGAAGAATCCGAAGAGCTGACCTGCCAGGCCGCCGAAACCACCTTCGAAGACCTCACTCTTGCCCTCGGCGAGTTGAAAGTCGGGCTGATTCACGGGCGCATGAAGCCCGTCGAGAAGGCCGCCGTCATGGCCGAATTCAAGGCCGGCAACCTGCAACTGCTGGTCGCCACCACGGTGATCGAAGTCGGCGTCGACGTGCCCAACGCCAGCCTGATGATCATCGAAAACCCCGAGCGCCTCGGTCTCGCGCAACTGCACCAGTTGCGCGGCCGCGTTGGCCGGGGCAGCGCCGCCAGCCATTGCGTGCTGCTCTACCATCCGCCGCTGTCGCAGATCGGTCGCCAGCGCCTGGGCATCATGCGCGAGACCAACGACGGTTTCGTCATCGCCGAAAAAGACCTCGAACTGCGCGGCCCCGGGGAAATGCTCGGCACTCGCCAGACCGGCCTGCTGCAATTCAAAGTCGCCGACCTGATGCGCGACGCCGACCTGCTGCCCGCCGTCCGCGACGCCGCGCAAGCCCTGCTGGAGCGCTGGCCAACCCACGTCAGTCCATTACTCGATCGCTGGTTGCGTCACGGGCAGCAATACGGCCAAGTGTGAGCACCGTCGCAGTTTCTGACAGATCGTTCTGATCAAGCTGGTTATACTCCTGCCATTGTTTCAAAAACGGATACAGATCATGACCGAAGCCGCTCTCGCCCCCGAATCCCCGCACGCGCCGTCTGTCATTCGGCTGCTGCTAGGCAAACTCGGGATCGCCTACGAAGAAGTGCTCGACCACCACGGCCTCAATGCATCGCGCAAGGTACAAGCCGTGTTGCTGGACGACGCCGTCGGCGCGCTGATGGTGCTGTTTCCGCAGAGCCAATTGCTCGACCTCAACCGCCTCGCCGAACTGACTGGCCGTCGCCTGACCGCCGTGTCCACCGAGCGCCTGGAAAAGATGCTCGGCAAACACAGCCTGAGCCTGCTGCCAGGCCTGCCGGCGCTGACCAGCTCGCCGTGCCTATACGAAGAAAGCCTGCTGCGCGAACCGAAGCTGCTGATCAACTCCGGCGAGCCGGGCCTGCTGCTGGAAATCGCCAGCGAAGACTTCAAGACCATGCTGACCAAGGCCAGCGCCGCCAACTTCGGCGAAGCCCTGAGCAGCATCCGCCCGAACCTCGACCGCCCGGACGATGACCGCGAGGAAATCACCCAGGCCATGCAAGCGTTCACCGCGCGGCGCATTCAGCAGCGTCTGGAAGCGACCATCGAGATTCCGCCGCTGGCCGAAACCGCGCAAAAAATCATCAAGCTGCGTGTCGATCCCAACGCCACCATCGACGACATCACCGGCGTGGTTGAAACCGACCCGGCACTGGCCGCACAAGTGGTGAGCTGGGCGGCGTCGCCGTACTACGCCTCGCCGGGCAAGATTCGTTCGGTGGAAGACGCGATCGTTCGCGTGCTGGGTTTCGATCTGGTGATCAACCTCGCGCTGGGCCTGGCCCTCGGCAAGACCCTGAGCCTGCCCAAAGACCACCCGCAACACACCACGCCGTACTGGCAGCAGTCGATCTACACCGCCGCCGTCATCGAAGGCCTGACCCGCGCCATGCCGCGCGCCCAGCGCCCGGAAGCCGGCCTGACCTATCTGGCCGGTCTGCTGCACAACTTCGGTTACCTGCTGCTGGCCCACGTGTTCCCGCCGCACTTCTCGCTGATCTGCCGCCACCTGGAGGTCAACCCGCACCTGTGCCACAGCTACATCGAGCAACACCTGCTCGGTATCAGCCGCGAACAGATCGGCTCGTGGCTGATGCGCTACTGGGACATGCCCGATGAACTGGCCACCGCCCTGCGCTTCCAGCACGACCCAAGCTACGACGGCGCCTACGCCGAATACCCGAACCTCGTGTGTTTGGCCGTGCGTCTGCTGCGCAGCCGCGGGATTGGCTCTGGGCCGGATGAAGACATTCCGGATGCGCTGCTTGAACGTGTGGGCCTGACTCGCGACAAAGCCAACGACGTTGTCAGCAAAGTGCTTGAGGCTGAAGTGCTGCTGCGTGAACTGGCCTCGCAGTTCAGCCAGGCCTAAAAAACCCGCGCTCACTGGATCAGTTCGATCTGTGAGAGCGGGTGTTCATTAGCCTGTTGCTCATCTCTCAAGCAAGGTAGCGTGCGATCCAACCGCTATTGGCGAAGCTTTGCCGGTCTTTATGAAAATCACCGCAGATGACGATACGGTTCTGTGCCGTGACGGTCATATCACGCGCCACTTCCAGCCGATCAGACTGATCAAAAATCACCCATCCCTGACCGTTGAATGACGTATCAAGCTCGCCGGTCAGTGAATAGCGTGCACAGACCGCATGCGTATCGTCGGTAAGAAACACGTCGCCACTGGTACCGGACACGATTAACGTGTCTTCATCCTTTCCGCCAAAGGCGCAAGACGTCCAAAGCTGACCAGTCTCGGGCAAAACATTTTTGATTAACGGTTGGCCGTTATTGAAAAGCGGATGATTCGAACCGTCGCCCTTGAGCACGAAAATAATACCGACACCATGGAAGGCACCTTCACCGGCCTGACCTCCTGCCAGCGCAATTATTCCGTCCCTTTTCCTCACGGCAACATCGTAAAAAGCCGGGAACCGATCAGAAGAAAACTTCACAGTCTTGAACGTGTTGTCCTGCGCGCCATCCTTCGTGAAGCGCACGGCATAGGAGCCAAAAATACCTTCATCATGGAAGTCACCGTAGACCAGCAAACCACCCTCCGTGTGAGCTGCCACCCCACGCGCAAGGCTATCACCCGCTATTCCCAAATCAACGCTGGCCGAACCTGTCTGGTTAAAATCCTTGTCAAAGCTGCCATCAGGATTGAGGCGCGTGATCAAGCCCCTGGTTTGTCCTGTGGAAGGAACATATCCAAAACTGGCCAAGGCGATTTTTTTGTCTGGCAACTCGATACCGGACATCCCCGAATTGGCACCGCCCTGAACAACAGGCTCCGACTGCTGGCCCGCACTTCGGCTCGCGGGAATACCGTTCATTGTCCGACCACTTAGAGTCGCGGGAATTGCACCGTATGGGAAATCCAGTACACCACCCTTGCCAAACCCATTATTGAGACGACCGTCTTCAAGTAGACGAACGACAATAAAACCACTTTTATCGGGTGGCCATATATAAGTGACGATAATCAGCATCCCGTCATCACTCAGCAGGCTGGCACCTGAAATCTCAGCCACGTGTTTTTCTGGGGTAAGTATCCGCACAAAGCCTTGTTGGCCTTCTCCGAAGCCGGTGCCCACATCGAGACGTCCTTTTTCAGTAAGGCGTGCAACTACGAAACCACGGGGAGAGCCCGGCTCAGTCGCTACGGCAATCAACTTGCCGTCGGGTAAAGAAAGAACAGCTTGAGGGGCAATGCTGGCGAACTCAGGAAAATCCCAATTGAGTACGCCGGCATCGGCGAAAGCGGGATCTAATGTACCGGGCAGTAATGTCATGATGATTATTCTCCAAACGGGTTAAGTCCTTTATCGCTGGACCTTTTCCATGGAGCACCACAATGCAAATAAAAACACCTGTCACTTATGACAGGTACGTATGGTGTATAGAGCCAAATCAGTGGCTTTGCGGGCCAGCTTCATCAACTGAATGACTTCAAGAATTTCAGGCCTTATTCGGCTTTGCCTTCCTCGGCTTCAAATACTTCATCAACCCTTGAAACCACATCACCAGCGCCGGATTGCCCTTGAGCTGGATCGACTTGTCCTGAATCCCCTGCATAAACGCCAACTGCTTGTTCTTCGCCTGCATCGTGGCAAAGCCATAACCGGCATCTTTAAACGCAATCGCAAACGCCGGCTCTGCCACCACGCCAGACTTGCTGGTGATGCGCTGATCCTTGACCACAAAATGCCGCGCCACTTTCCCGTCCAGCGTCTGCAGCTGAAACACCAGATCCTTGTCACCCAACTGCTGCTGGAACGCAGGATTTGTCCGGCTGGCCTTACCCATCAACAAACCCATCATCCACAGAAGAAAACGAAATTTCATGCGCACAGCCTCAAAAGGAAAATGAACGGCCGGGGCAGTGTAAGGGATTCGGACGATAACGCCAGTATCTGACGTTATTGGAAGATGATGCAGCCAATTTCCCGCACGATGACCGCCAAGTCACGATTCAGCGCTCGCCCACTGATCGTTCCCCCGCTCCGCGTGGGAATGCATCCCGAGACGCTCCGCGTCTCACCACTCACCTTTCCTACACCTGTTGAAACACATCCCTGTAGGAGCTGGCGAAGCCTGCGATCTTTTGATCTTCCGCCCCGCGAATCTATGGGAAATTTCCTGCAAAGTGCGGTGCTGTCCATGAACTAGGCGAGTTGGCTGGCTATCGATAGGCTCTGTGTGTCGCCGCAGATTGGCGATACGGACGTGCAAGTCCGGTTGGAGTACACATTGGTTATGGCAATTCGCCGAGCGTTTTCCTATGCTCGCGGATCGTTATGGCGGCTGTGTATGGGAGGCCTTCGGGTCTGCCGGGTTACTCCACCGGTCTTGCACACCTATGCACAGCTGCCACCACTTTCGAAGTGCGAGCGAAACGGTGTCGGCTCCTTAAACTGGAGTAAGACCGAATGATCAAACCAACACCCAATCCCCCAGAAAACCCGGATATTTCGCCCTACGAATCTCTGGAATCAAAGAAATTCCACGAAGCCGCCGAACGCGCCCTCGACCACCATTTCAAACCAGCCGTCGAACCACACCCCAAACGCGAGAACGGCCTCTTCAAACTCTCCCCCGGCACCGACGCCGAAGCCCTCATGGCCAACGCCTCCGAAGACCTCCTGTCCATCAGCGTCATCGCCTGCGACCTCGCCGACGACCTCCACGGCTCCCGCCGCTCGGTGGCGCTGGCCCTGAGCAGAATGGCGGACGGCGTGAGATTGATGGTGGAAGGGACGCTCGACCAGATTGAAGTGCGAAGCGTGGCGGCCAAGCCGTAGCGAAGTCTGTGGATGAAAAAAGGGGACGTTAAGTCCCCTTTCTGCAACTACCTGTAGAAATCCAGACACAAAAAAGCTGCTAATCACGGCAGCTTTTTTGAGAATCCGAAACCTTCAGCCAGCCAGTCGACCGACTGGCTCGAAGTCACTGCCATTGGACAGAGCAACATCCAGAAAGCGGCTGCGCTTACCAGAGCGCTTGGCCAAAACTTCACGAGCTTCGGCCTGGAACCGGGCAGCCATCATAGGCTTGGGTTCATGTTTGGACTTTTTCATGGAAACCTCTCGGGTCTCGAAATTTGACTGGTTCGCCCTGTCTTCCGGCGCCACCCGCCCCCTTGATTCTTGGACATAGATAATCAATGGCAATTTTGAAGGTCGAGAGAGTAGCGATATTTGAAAGCTCTTGAATAGCCGCCGGAAACACTCCGACATTGATTATCTGATCGAAGCAAACCGCAGGCTCTATCCCTGTCGCTGACTCATCACACATCGGCGAGACGGGATTGACTACCCATAAAGGGACGTTAAGTCCCCTTCCTGAATATTCTCTGCCTCACCACTGGCAACCTGTTTCAGGTTTCGAATCCACGTTGTAATCGTTTTCAAACGAATACTTCTTTGCGGATTTGTAATTCGTATACGACATCGCATCAACCCGGCCACCCTGAGTGACCATCTGATACTCACCTGTCAGTGCACCATCAACTACTTCAACCCAAGTTGTCGTGTACTGGTAGGGCCGGCCATACACGAGTTCTTCTTGTTCAGTACTGCGATGAACCAGCCCAATAGCCTTTTTTGACTTGCTGTATTTGACGCCAGCACCGCTCCACTTGGCGACAGAGTCGTAATAGGTTCGGAATTCAAAATTTATGGGTTTGCCTTCGTAGGAGCGGAAGCAAAAAACCTCGGTCGTGACCTCGCTATGAGCCGCCAGAGGAACGAAAACGAGCAACGCGGAAAACAATGCAGACGAAAATTTCAAACCGAACATTCCTTTAGCGGTTTCAGGGGTATCAGCAAATTACTCTGGCCTGTTATGCCCCAGGCTCAAGCGCGCCGCACTTCAGCTCTTTGATTTGCTCACGCTGAATCGGAACCACACATGCAAGGCGCTTCTCTCCGAGCCCACGAAGCTCCGTCAAACTGAGCGTCACGTGCAACCCATCCTCGGCAAACACATGATCCTCAAACCCGGCATCGGCATAATCCGTCCAAAATGCCTTGCCCTCGAAACGGCAGAACCGCTTGGAGGACAGCACCCTCCAACCGCCGTTGGGCGCCAGTATTTGGACCGTCAGACATGGGCTGCCAAAGGTGCTGACATAACGTGCCACGACATCGCCGAAGCGCTGGGAGCCGGACAGGTACACCTTGTTGAGATCAACCACATTACCCGGCTCATCAGCGACGATCGTGTCCAGATAAGCCGCACGCTCCAGACTCATTCTGGCCATGCAGTTGTTGATCGTCGTGACATGCGCTGCCACTCCTGGCTCGATTTCCGTGGCTTCAAGCGGGCACGTGGTGTCGCGTAGCTTGATCCAGGCGCGCTGGGATTCTCTGGCCATGGCGACCAGCGCCTTACCCTGCTCAGGGTCGCGCCGCTGTTGAGCCTCAAACCGTCCCAACAGTTTCTTGTAGTTGGCATTGAGTAGCGTGTCGGCTTCCTTGCGGGCCGCCTCCACACACCGATCGACCTGGGCGCTCACGGTGATTTCTTTGCAGTCGTCCTCGGCCATCGCGCAGGAGGCAAACAGGCATCCAAAGGACAACGCGATAAAACGCGCAAACATGTTCAATTTTTCATTCCCTGAATGACGGATCGCTCAACGACACGTTGAGGTATTTTCTGCGCCTTGCCGGCGGCACTCATTGCGTCGCGGTATTGGCTGTAATAGCGCTGCGCTTCGCCTTTCCGATCAAGGCGCCAGAGCGAGTCGGCAATGTTCAACATCAGTACCGTGCGTTTACCAACGGCCTCAACGCCGCGATAAAACTTCAGCGCCAGCTCATCTCTACCGCCCTCGGCCAGATAAAAACCGAGGTCGTTGTAGACCCGAATATTTTGCGCCGGGGGATGGCACGCCATGTAGGACTCTGGACTTAGAAAGTTCAGGCTCGATTCGATGGACTCTGCGCGGGACTGTACCGGCTCGATACTCGAAGCATTTTTCAGCAGGTCCTTGGGTGACTTAGTCTCCAAGACAGGATTGAGCACCCCGCCCTCTTCGGAAACCCATTGCTTGCCTACCCATTTTCCCTCACAAAACCGCTCGTAACTCTCAGCAAGCACGCAACCGGTTTCCATCGAGATCACATCGCAATGCCCTTGTGATGTCGCTATTTCCTCACCGTTCTCACCTATGACTACGCCGTACTCCACCGCAGTCGCCAGTAGAAATTTTTTGTCAGGGCTGAGCCATTCAGGATAAGCCTGGGCACCAATGCCGGCATGAAACAACGGGAACGTTTTTCCATTCGCGTTGAACCAGGCAGTGGTAGATTCCACGACGGGTGATGTCCATTTTTTTGCCTGGAACGTAACTGTGTTTCCGGCGGCTCCCACTATTGGCGGGTCAACGGCAAAGACATTGGTAGCGCTGAACAAACTGCCAATCATCAACATCCACTTAAGGCTGGCCATAGCTAATCCTTTTTGCCGTTAGCCGGCCTTTTGTTTTGTCAGGCACTTTGCATAGCCGTCCGCAAACTTGGCATCGAATGACAACGCCACCGGTTCATCCAGCTCGGCCGAGGTGTTGAGCAATTTGTGAGTAGCCGGGGTGTATTTGATCCAGCCAATCGTGCCGGTGCCGTCGGTGTCGAAAAACAGCTGAGCGCGCACTACTTCACCGTCGTCCTCGTCGATCAGCAGGTTGACCTTGTCCTTGCCGTCATAACGAAACGGAAAATCGCTGCTCCTGACAAGCTCAGTAAGGTAGCCGTAGCAACTCCCTTCACTGGCAGTCGCGGGCAGTGAATGAGGTAAAAGCGAAAACGCAATCAGCACAGGCCGAATGAAAAACCAGTTCATCCACTCACTCCTCATCCATCGGCGACGATTCCACGTCGGTCATGCTCAGCAGCCGAAACTCATTGTTCACAAACTCGTAGTAACGATCCCGATTACCACTTTCCAAAGCATTCCCCTGCGCATCTTCTTCGCCGTCGAGCGTGATGCCGGAGACGATGATCAAGCTGCTGTCGGGCTGGTAAACCATGCCGAACGTGCTGCCGTCGTAAGCATTCGGCAGACCGCCAACAACCTCACCGGTCTGAGCGTCCAGCACTTCGCCGCAAATGGCGCTACCGCCACAGCCGAGCCTGTGCAGGATGTAATGGCCGGCGAAGTTGACCTTGCCTTTCAGGGCTAGCACCCGTGCCTGATCCATCATTGGGCTGCTGTTTTCCTGCGGCACCAGTTTATGGTTGGGGCCCGTGAAAACTGGCGTGACGGTGTAATCCTTGAAGGCTGGATCGGCAGCGAATGCCATGGACGCGGCAGCCAATATCAAGCTGCCGAGAAGAACTGAAAATCCTTTCACGTAATAACTCCGTAAATGCAGTGGGGACCGTCGACTTACTCAGACTGCCCTTCATAAAGCTGTGTCTGCGGATTGAATTGCCACAGATGGGGCCGGGTCATGGCCTCTTTGCCCTTGTAGCGGATCTGGTCGCGCTTATCGCGGATGTAGGAGTAGATCTCGATGTCTTTTACATCGCCGCCGTTCTTGGGCGGTCCGTCCAGTACCTTGACCTCGGCGAAGTAATCGCCGCCGACATGCTTCAAGTAACCGTGGCACTGGATAAGGAAGGCGAAGGTCGAGTCACCCGCTGAACCACGGCTTGAGTAGGAGGTGAAAATGAAGTCCTCCTGACCGTCGCCGTTGAGATCGCCGCGATACACCACCTTGCCCTCCTCCAGACTGAATCCATCAGTTTGAAAACTTGAATGTATGTCCAGGACGTAATCGGGTCTTTCCACCCATTGCGAGAGAAAATTCTTCGTATCGGTCTCCGAATTGCACAGATCCGTTGCCATGCTCACCATCGGCAACCAGGCCAAACACATCAACAACAGTCGTTTCACTTCGCATCCTTCGAATTGATCAATTCCAACTCACCATCCCGATACACCACCTCACACCCCACCCACGCCGAATCCACCTGCGGTATCACCGCCGATGGCTTGCGCAGCTCCCGCAGCAACGTCGAGCCATGCGACAAGCGTCCGCCCATCCGCGCAATCACTGCCCGCGCGGTTTGGTAATGCGCATGTCGCCCCGGATCGAGGGTATCTTCGAGCAAGATGTCCTCGCCGAGGATGCCTTGCACCTGCCCCGGATAAATCATGAACCCGGTGGCCTGCTCAGCACCTTCGCGACCGTCCTGCCAGAAGCTGCCGTCGCGGGCGCGCACATCCGGATGCGGCGCGAACCAGTGTTCGCGGTCGGCCAACGGCGTGGCGTGGTGCAGGCGGAAGAAGATGCGCATCAGGTTGTCGCGGTACCACTCGCGCACTTGCAGGTAGTAGCCGCGCAGGCCCGGCAGGCCGGTCGAATGCGCGAAGCGGATCAGCCCTGACCATTGCGGGAATGGCTGTAGCGGCAGTTCGCTCGACGCGGGTCGAGGGGTGGCCGGATCAGTTTCCCACGGCAATCGATGCGGACTGTTTTCAAGATTGTCGTAAGCGGTCGGCGGGCGGCCCAGCCAATCACCGCCGCTGCTGGCCAGCGCCGTGGCGATGCACAGATTGCCTTGCACCACGAACACGTAAAACCGGGTGAACCAGTCCGCGAGTTGTTGGCCATCGGCAGTTTGGGCGACGAGTTCGGCCAGTTCCCGATCGAAGCGCTGCAAGCCGCTTTCAAGATTCAGCAAATGGCCGCGAGCCTTGCGTTGCATACGCAAAAACAGCGGCAACGAACGCAGCATCTTCAGCGGTTGCCACGGCAGATGCGGAGTCGCCCCGCCAACTTCACCGGCGTAGTTGCTGGCGCTGATGCCCCAGTCGGCCAGCCTAGCGAGAAACAGGTCATTGTTGATGTAGGACGCGCCGCCGAACACCGCGGTGAACGGTTCGTTGTCCTGCAACACCCGCGCATCCCAACGCGCCATGATCGCCGGGATACTCGCTGCCGCGCGGCGCTGGGCGTATTCCACCAACACGCTCGGTTGCGGCGGCAGGATCTCGGCGATATTGGCGGCGGTCAGGTGGCGGCGCCAGCCGTAATCGCTGATCGGCCGGTATTGCAGCAGCCACAGCTGTGAGCCGTCCCAGGCCCATTCGACATCGCCGGGCACGTAGTGGAACACGCGCAGTACGTCTTGCAGAAAGCGCCAGAGCAGGTCTTCGGTCAAACCATGGGACGACGTGAACATGCCGCTGCGCCAGGCATCGCCGAGCCGCGAAAGCGTTGCCTGCGAGGGGCTGACGTGACCGTCGGCCAGCGATTCGAGATGGCCTTCCACCCACTCAAGTTCTACCGAGAGATGGCGCACGAAAGCGATGCCGGAAACGACCGGCGTGATGAAGCGCTGCACCACCACTTCCTCGACACCTTCGGCCGTCAGTTCGGCGATGCGTGTTGGCACGTTGGCGGTCGGCTCGCGCAGATAGGTGGTGCTCAAACCGGCATTCGCGGAGTCGGCCTGATCTTCGCCATAACTGGAGGAGCGCACCGCCCAGGTCACATCAGGTTGGGCGGCGAGAAATGCCGGCAGACGCGGGTCAGTGCAATCGTTGAGAGTCAGCGCCGCCGGCACCGCTTGCCGCGCCAGTTCAGCCAGGCGCAAACGACCGCCCTTGGTGTGGGCGACAAACCCACGCTCGCCCGACTCCAGCCACTGCGCGAACTGCGCGGGCGAGTCGATCCACGGGTAATGACCCCAACCGGGTTTCAGGCTGATGCTCAGATCGGCGCGGGCTAGAATCGCCGACCACGCCGCCGCTTGCTCGATGCCGAGCACCGCGTCCTGATCACCCCAAACCAACTCGACCGGATCGCTGATCCACTCCAGCAGCGGCAGCGCAGTATCGGCACGAATCAGATCCCAGTGCGGCACGAATGCACGACAGCGCGCATAGCCGGCGCCCATGCGCTGGTACTGCGCGGGCGTCCAGGTCTGGTTGGAGAACTTGCGGGCGAACAGCGTGGGTTTGTTCGACAGCAGCCAATGAATGGTCTTGCGAATCGGCAGCGGCGACATCAGTGCCGGCAAGCGCCGCTGCCACAGAAACGCCCCGACCGGCGCCAGCAAAACACTGCGGGAAAAGTGCCCGGGCCAACGTTGCAACGCATGCAACACCAGCAACGCATTGACCCCGACTGCCATGATCGCGCTGCCCTTCTGCGTCATCGCCAACAAGGTCTGCGCGTAGTCCGCCAGATCCTCGCAGGGCGGTTGTGGATTCGCGCCGAAGCCCGGCAACTCCATCGGCACGACTTCGTAACGCTGGAAGTGCGGCAGTGCGTCGTCCCACCAATCGGCGGCGCTGCCGTTGCCGGCCAGCAGGTACATCAACGGCTTGCTCATGGACGATCCTCAGGTCAGATCGCGCAGAGCGGCGTCGAGGGTTGGATAACGGAATGTGTAACCGGCCTCGGTCAAACGCTGCGGCACCACGCGCTGACCGTCGAAGAACAACTGCGCCATCTCTCCCGCCAATGCACGCACTGGCGCGGCGGGAATGTGCAACCACACCGGACGCTTGAGGACCTTGCCGGCCTGCTCGGCAAACGCTGCCTGACTGACCGTTTCCGGCGCGACCATGTTGTAGGTGCCACGCAGAGTGTCGTCGTTGAAAGCCCGCGCGATCACCTGAAGCACATCGTCGCGATGCACCCAACTCATGATCTGCCGACCATCGCCCATGCGCCCGCCGAAACCCAGGCGGAACGGCAGCAGCAACGGCGTCAACGCACCACCCGGGCCGAACACTACGCCTAGGCGCAGCACCACCTGACGCACGCCAAACTCAGTGGCCGGTTGCGCGGCGGCTTCCCAACGCGCGCAGAGTTCGGCCATGAAGCCGTCGCCCTTGCTGGCGCTTTCGTCGAGGTTTTCACTGGCGTCGCGCACGCCGTAGAAGCCGATGGCCGAGGCTTGAATCCACAGCGCCGGTTTTTGCTTGGTGTTCTGCAACCAGGTCATCAGCGCTTCGGTGGTGCCGACTCGACTGGCGAGCAGTTGCGCCTGACGTTTGGGAGTCCAGCGTGGGCCGGCGACAGGGGCGCCGGCGAGATTGATCACCACGTCGAAAGCTTCGTCATGACTGAGTTCGCTGAGCGAATGCACACAGCGGACGCGGCCATTGAATAGATTGGCCGCGTTCAACGGATCGCGCGTCAGGACGCTGACCGAGTGGCCCGCGTCGAGTAATTGATTGACCAAGGCTTCGCCGATGAACCCGGTGCCGCCGGTGATCAGCACACGCTTGAAAGCGCCATCGGCAAACGGGTTGGATTGGCTCGGTGCCTTTACTGAAGGGGATTTTCGGCGGTCATGCCGATACAACCAGAACAGCGGCGGCAACAACACCAGCAACGCAAAACCGTCGAGCCACAGGTGCGACCAGACCTGTTGTTGCGCCGAGAGCCACATGTCCTGCGGCGCCCATAACAGGATGCCGGCGATCAACCAGACCCACACTGCCGGGGCTTTCGAGCGATTGCCCAAGTGCACCAGCGCGAGCATGTACAGCGAATAACTTTGCAACGTCGCGCCGAACAGCGCGAGCCACCAGACTTGTTGGTCGTGGCCGGCGACGGGCACCGGGTCGGCGCCCCAGAATGTGAGTTCGAGGGTGTGCAGATAGCCGTCGAGTAAGCCGGAGTGACCGGCCCAGGTCAGGGTGAGACCGGCGAGAATGTGCACGATTGCGGCGGCGTATAGCCAGAGCACTAGCGCTGGGCGAAGGGAGATCGAAGGGGCTGGCATTCCGTGTCCTGAGCGCATTCCTTGGGGGTGGGGAGTTTAAAGGAAAATGGTGGTCGTCAGATGCTCAAAAACTAAACGTTTTACCGGACGTATTCAGACTCAACGACTGCGAAAACGCATCAGACATGACCCGGCATTTCAGATGCAGTGACTGGCCTTGATAGGTTCAGCGCCCTGCGATCCCAATCGCCCCACGTTGAAGATGCCCAACTGATTACCTTTGTCAGCCGCCATCTGATAACAGGCTAACGCCCGGGACATATCCTTCGTTCCAAACTCGCCACCTTCAAAGGTCGAGGCCAGATAATTCATCGCATCAGCGGAGCCCATGGAAATAGCACGAATAACCTGCTCTTTTGCCTGCTCGGGATGGAGGCAAGGGCCGCTATAGTCGGTGGAGTTTCCGACGCAAAAAAACGTGGCATAGGCCAACGCGCCACTCGGTATTTTCGAGGCCGCTTTGAACAACGCCTCTACCTTGCTCGTTTCCAACTGAGACGCCATTTGCGAAAGGCTCAGGCTTGCCGCCGACAGGCTCGCCTGCGCGTCACCCGACTCTGCAGCACAGACAAAATTTTCCAGCGACGCTTCAATCAACTCCACCGTCAGCGGGTATTGCTCAAGAAACCCTAGCCCGCCCAACGCTTCTGCACGTTGATAACAGAAGTTCTCGGCGCGGCTCATTCCCGGGTTATCTGTTGCGACAAGATCCTTCTCACTGATCGACCAATCCTCAATCCCCTCAAGCACCCAGCACGCCTGACGAGAGAAGTTGAAGATTTTCACATTGCTGTTACCCGCCCGTTTATCCACAACGTTGACGTGACTGTCGTCGACCTCTTCGATCTCGACTCCAGGTGTCTTACCGGGTGTGATTGCAGCCATCAGCGGATAGGTGAACGTTGTTCCACTAACTCCCGAGGTCGAAGGCTCAAAGGTACTTCGATCCTTCCCGGCTACCGGTTTCAACACCAGCGACTTGACCGTCATTGCAGTGAGACGGCGTTGTGATTCGCTGTTGGCGGAAAACGCAGTCAGGAAAGGCGCGAACTCCTCCGAGGGGCAAGCGTCGCTGGTGGGAGCCATCGAAGCGTTCTTGTCGGATGCAAGAGCAGGGACAATCTTGTCCAGGTACGCCGAACGCTCACGACTCATTCTGGCGATACACGAGTTAACGGCAAACACATGCGCTGGCATCCCCGTCTCGATCTCGAATGCCTCCAAAGGGCAGTTCGCATCGCGCAACTTCAACCACGCACGTTGCGACTCTTTGACCTTCGCGGCGTACTCCGCGCCCAATGCCGGATCTGCTCGATAGTCAGACTCAAGTCGCGTCATCAGCTGCTTGTAGCTGACATTCAACTGCGTATCGGCAGCCTTCTTCACCGCCTCCGAGCAGGGCACCATTTCCAGACTTGAGGTGATATGGCTGCAGTCGTCCTGCGAATAGGCAGCTGAAACTGGCAGTAGTAGCGCGGCTAGCAGGGTAAAAACAAAACGGTTCAATGTGTTCTTCCTTGAGTCATTCAGGTTTGCGGGGGAGGCAGATTTACCCAAGTATCCCTTACGGAAAATCTGCTCTATTTGCGCCCGCG
>NZ_JAMDGW010000020.1:0-196927 GCF_028656995.1 Pseudomonas sp. TNT2022 ID642
AAGCCAGATCAGGTGAGGGGGGAATCCCACTGACACCCCACAACCTGCGAATCACACCCGAAACTGATCCATCAAACTCTGCTGCTGATTCGCCAGACTATTGAGCGACTGACTCACCCGCGCCGACTCATTCGCCTGCCCGGACAACGACTCCGTTACATCACGGATCGTCGCCACGTTGTTATTGATCTCCTCGGCCACCGCGCTCTGCTCTTCCGCCGCGCTGGCAATCTGCAGGTTCATGTCGCTGATCACCGTCACTGCATCACCAATCTGACGCAGCGCAGTCACCGCTTGGCCAACCTGTTCAACGCTACCTTGTGCCTGACGATGGCTGTTGCCCATCGAACCAACCACATCCTGCGTGCCGCTCTGCAACTGCTCGATGACCTGACGGGTTTCCTCCACCGACTCCTGTGTGCGGCGGGCGAGGTTGCGTACTTCATCGGCGACCACGGCAAAACCACGTCCGGCCTCACCGGCACGCGCCGCTTCGATGGCGGCGTTGAGCGCCAGCAGGTTGGTCTGTTCGGCGATGGCACGAATGGTTTCCAGCACCGCGCCGATCTTCTCGCTATTCGCCGCCAGTCCTTCGACCTGCACCATCGCAGCGCTCATATCGGCGGCGAGGGTGTCGATGCTCGCGGTGGTGCGGTCGATCACGGTCAGGCCCTGGCGGGTGGCGCGATCAGCATCCTTGGCGGCTTCGGCAGCCTGCGCGGCGCTGCGGGCGACGTCTTGCGCGGTGGCGCTCATTTCATGGGACGCGGTGGCGACCTGATCGACCTGACGGTATTGCTGTTCCATACCGGCGCTGGTCTGGGTGGCAATCGCTGAGGACTGGTCGGCGGTGTTGCGCGCGTCCTGCACCGAGCGTTTCACTTCGGCGATGATCGGCTGCAACTTGTCGAGGAACTTGTTGAACCATCCGGCCAGTTGCCCGAGTTCGTCCTGCTTGTCGTAGGCCAGACGACGGGTCAGATCGCCTTCGCCGCTGGCGATGTCTTCGAGCATTTGCGCCACACCGAGGATCGGTTTGGTCACGCTACGCGCCATCAGCCACACCAGCAGCAAGCCGATCAATGCGGCCAGCACGCCGAGACCCAGCTCGATCAGTGTGCCCGAGTTGTTGCTGGCGTCCAGTTGTTGCTTGAGCGCTTCGGCGCGGCTGACCAAGACTTTTTCCGGCACATCGAGCAGCACGCCCCACGACGGACCACCCGGAATCGGCTGGAACGGCGACAGCACTTTCAACTGGCCGTTGCTGTGCAGGCTGCTCACATTGGTGCTGGAAGCGAGTTTGCTCAGCAGTTCGGCGCCGCTGGTTTTATCCACCGCGTCCAGACGCTGGCTGAGCTTGCCGGCATCCCGGCTGTGACCGGCGAGCAGGCCGGCGGGGCTGATGATGCTCACGGCGGTCTGGCCGTCATAGAGCTTCTTGCTCGCACCCTGACTGATCGCTTGCAGGCTGTTGAGGTTGATGTCGACCGACAGCGAGGCGATGACTTTGCCGTTGACCATCAGCGGGAAGACGATGCTGGTCATCAGCACGTTTTGCCCGTCGATCACATAGAAGTACGGTTCGATCACACACGGCTTGAGCGTGGCGCGTGGGCAGGTGAACCAGGCGTTGGCCGCTTGACCGCTGGGGCCGGTGCTGGTGTCGGCCATGTCGCTTTCCGGCAGGGCCATCGAGGTAACTTTACCCGGTGTTGGCTGCGACCAGTACAGGGCGAAACGGCCCTTGTCGTTGCTGCCCAGTTCAGCCTGGCCGGCGAACAACTCGTCCTTGCCGTCCAGCGCGTTGGCTTCGAACACCAATGACAGGCCGAGCAGGTCCGGGTTGGCTTGCAACGCCGATTTGACCTGACGGGTCATGTCTTCACGCAGATCGAAAGCATCGAGGAAGCGCTTTTCGGCCTGTTCACGCAGGAACAGCACTTGCCGCGAGAAACCGTGGCCGTACTGATAGGCGTCCATGAACTGCTGGCGAATGCCGGCAGCCTGCACTTCACCTTGCGACTCGATGCGCGCTTGCGCCGACTCGGTGAGCATTTCCATGCTCGAAGCTTTCACCAGTTCAGAACTGTGCTCCATGCGATACAGCGAAAGACCCACCAACAGGGTCACGATACCGGCCAGGCACAGGCCGGCGAGCAGGGTGATTTTCCATTGGATGGAAAGTTGTCTGAGCGACATGGAGACGTCCTTATTCGATAAATATCTGAGACTTTGCACTGTAACGGCCGCGTTTCGGCTTTCTTTATCCTTGAAACACAATATGGCGGATTGACGCACCCGGGAGCGCTCGCTTTGACACCGCCGCCACTCTGCGGCACAGTGCGCGCCCTTCTAATAAGACCCTCTTTGCAAATCCGCCGATCAAGCTTTGGCGGACTCATCCTGTCTGGCGGTGTGTTTTCCACCGCAGTGTTTTTTGAGGTAGTGAAATGAATGCAGTCATAGCGGCAGTCGGCGTCATGCTGATTCTCAGCCTGTCCCGCGTGCACGTGGTGATCGCCCTGATCGTCGGCGCACTGGTCGGCGGCCTGACCGGTGGTCTGGGCATCGACGCCACGCTCAAGGCGTTCAACAGCGGCCTGGGCGGCGGCGCGACCGTGGCGTTGTCCTACGCCTTGCTTGGTGCTTTCGCCGTGGCGATTGCCAAGTCCGGCCTGGCTCATGCGCTGGCTGACAAAGCGCTGGCGATGGTCGATCGTCAGCACGCGACCGGCGGTGGCAGCGTCAAATGGCTGCTGATCGGCCTGTTGTGGATGGTGGCGATTGCCTCGCAGAACATTCTGCCGATCCACATTGCGTTCATTCCGCTGCTGGTGCCGCCGCTTCTATATGTGCTGACCAAGTTGCAACTTGATCGCCGCTTGATCGCCTGCGTCATGACGTTCGGTCTGATCACACCGTACATGTTCCTGCCGGTGGGCTTCGGCAACATCTTCCTCAATGAAATCCTGCTGGCCAACGTTGCCCGTAGCGGTGTCGATATCAGTGGCATCAATGTCACCCACGCCATGGGCATTCCGGCGCTGGGCATGGTCTTCGGCCTGGCGATGGCGTTCATCACTTATCGCAAGCGGCGCGTATACGACCTGGCGAAGATTGAGCAGGTCGAGCAAGTGGCGGTGCAGTACAACCCGCTGAGCCTGATGATTGCCGGTGTGGCGATTGCTGCTGCGTTCATCGTGCAACTGCTGCTGGACTCGATGATTATCGGGGCGCTGGTCGGTTTCCTGATCTTCTCGGTGTCGGGCATTGTGAAATGGCGCGAGACCGATGACCTCTTCACCGAGGGCATGAAGATGATGGCGATGATCGGCTTCATCATGATCGCCGCCTCCGGGTTTGCCGAGGTGATGAAGGCCACTGGCGAAGTGCAGACGCTGGTTGAATCCTCGGCATCGTGGATCAATCACAGCAAGGGCATCGGCGCGTTGTTGATGCTGCTGGTCGGGTTGCTGGTGACCATGGGCATCGGTTCGTCGTTTTCCACGGTGCCTATTCTGGCGGCGATTTTCGTGCCGCTGTGCGTGCAGCTCGGGTTCAGCCCGATTGCTATCGTATGCATCGTCGGCACCGCAGGTGCGTTGGGCGACGCCGGTTCGCCAGCCTCGGATTCGACCCTCGGCCCGACCTCCGGCCTGAACATCGACGGCCAGCATCACCACATCTGGGACACCGTGGTGCCGACGTTCCTGCACTACAATCTGCCGTTGCTGGCGTTCGGCTGGGTGGCCGCGATGGTCCTCTGAACCCCTGAAACCTGTGGGAGCTGGCTTGCCAGCGATGGCGTCGGCACATTCAATATTTATGTGTCAGACACACCGCCATCGCGGGCAAGCCCGCTCCCACAGGTAGATGCAATGTCTGCAGACTCAACTTTTGCAATGACGTGCCGTTAAAGCCTTTAACCACGCCAATAAAACCAAAAGAGTGAGCTCCCACAATGCGCCTGAGCCTCAAGGCTAAAGTCCTGTCCCTCGCCGTTCTTCCGGTGTTGCTCTTTGCGCTGGTCATCAGTCTGACCACGCTGTTCATCCTTCAGGAACAGGCGCACAAAGAGGTCGAACAGACCCGCGAACGCCTGCTCGGCGACGCCAAAGCCACCCTGCAAAGTTACGTCGCCGTGGCCATGACCACGATCAAACCGCTGTACGACGCGGCCGCGCCGGGTGACGTTGAGGCGCGGGCGCAGGCGATCAAATTGCTTTCGGGTATTCGCTACGGCAAGGACGGCTACTTCTTCGGCTACGACTCCGAGACCGTGCGCCTGTTCAAGGCCAATGACCCCGAAGGCGTGGGCAAAAGCTTCAAGGACAACCGCGATCCGAACGGCGTCTACGTCAATCTCGGTCTTGTGAAAGTGGCGAAGGACGGCACGCACTATCTGCAGTACAGCTCGCCGTTGCCGGGTAATGCCAAGGTGCTGGTGCCGAAACTCGGCTACACCGAATATCTGGCGAAATGGGACATGGCGGTCGGTACGTCGGTCAACCTCGACGGCATTGAAGCGCAAGTCGCACAGGTCGAAGCCCAAGTGCAGGAACGCATGCAAGGCGTGGTGCTGAGCATCGTCGGCGTGGCAGTGGTGGTGCTGTTGGTGATCGCGGCGGCGGGGATGCTGCTGGCCAATACCATTTTGCGTCCGTTGACCCTGATGAAAGCCAATCTCGACGACATCGCAGCGGGCGAGGGCGACCTCACGCGCCGCCTGAACATCACCAGCCAGGACGAACTCGGCGAACTGGCCGGCTCGTTCAACCGCTTCGTCGACAAGATCCATGGCTTGGTGCGGCAGATCACCGAGATGACTACGCAACTGACCGGGCTGGTGACGCAGGTGTCCGATCAGGCCCAGCGTTCGGATCAGGCGATGGAGCGTCAGCGTCACGAAACCGATCAGGTCGCCACCGCCATCAATGAAATGTCCGCCGCCGCACAAGAAGTAGCAAAGAGCGCGCAGAACGCTGCTGTCGCCGCCCAGCAGACCGACGAAGAAGGCCAGAGCGCCAAGCGCGTGGTGGCCGGCAGCATCAAACAGATCCATGCGCTGGTCGATGACATCCGCAGCAGCGGCGTGTCGCTCGACAGCCTGCAGCAGGACGTGACGTCGATTGTTGGCGTGCTCGGGGTGATTCGTTCGATTGCCGAGCAGACCAATCTGCTGGCACTGAACGCAGCGATTGAAGCGGCGCGGGCCGGTGAAGCCGGGCGCGGCTTTGCCGTGGTGGCGGATGAGGTGCGGGCGTTGGCCAGTCGTACGCAGATCAGCACTCAGGAAATTCAAGGGATGATTGATCGTTTGCAGGCCGGTACGCAGTCGGCGGTCGAGGCGATGCGCCGTTCTAGCGAAGCGGGTGACGGCACCTCACAGCAAGCCAATCAGGCCGGGGCATCGCTGGATGCGATGGCGGAGTTGATTGCGACGATCAACTCGATGAACGCGCAGATTGCCAGTGCGGCGGAAGAGCAGACGGCGGTGGCGGAAGAGATCAATCGCAGCGTGCATCAGATTGCGGTGGCGGTGGACAGCGTGGCCGATGAAACGCAGTTGGGTGCGCAGACATCGCGTAGTTTGGCGGAGCTGGGGCAGCGCCTTGGCAAACTCGTCGGGCAGTTCCGGATCTGACCGCCTGAAAAGCCCCTCACCCTAACCCTCCCGAAACGTCGGACCGCCCATAGGGAGAGGGGAGTGACCGAGGTGTCTTGCGTCATCCATCGACCTGAGGAATCGAGTCGATTATGGATTCCCAGCAGAGCTTTCAGGTCGGTGCAAGCCTGCAATATCCCCCAATCAGTCCCCTCTCCCTACGGGCGGTCCGACGTTTCGGGAGGGCTAGGGTGAGGGGCTTTTGATTTTCAGCTTTCAGGGACGATCCCAATAGGGCACTTCACCAAAGCATTCAATAAAGAAATCAATCACCGTCCGCACCTTCACCGACAACCTGCGGCTCCCCGGCCACAACACCGCAATCTGCTGCGGCTCCAGACTGTTCGACACCTGATATTCCCCCAGCACCGGCACCAGCGTGCCGTCGCGTACCGCTTCGCCAATCAGCCATGACGGAAACATCACCAGCCCCAGGCCTTGCTCGGCGGCTTGGGTAAGGGTGTCGGCGTGGTTGCCAGTGATCGGGCCTTTCACCGAATACGGCGTCCAGTCCTCGCCATCACGACGGAAAAACCAGCGCTGCTGGCCGGTCGCGCCTTTGTAGGCCAGGCATTGGTGTTGCGCCAGATCTTCGGGTTTGTGCGGCGTCCCGTGGCGCTTGAGATACGCCGGACTGGCCGCGACCTGAAAGCGATGCGGCGCCAGAATCCGCGCCTGCATGCTTGAGTCGTGTAATGGACCGATGCGGAACAGCAAGTCTGCGCCTTCCTGCAACGGGTCGACGTAATGGTCGGTCTGCTGGATATCCAGTTGCAGCTTCGGATAGCGCGCGCACAACTGGCCCAGCCACGGCGTCAGATGCCGCTGGCCGAACACCACCGGGGCGTTGATGCGCACCAGCCCGGTGGGTTCGCTTTGCTGTTCCTGCAACGCTTGTTCGGCTTCTTCCAGTTGTACCAGCACCAACCGCGCGTGATGACCGAGCATACGCCCGGCTTCGGTCGGCGTGACGGCGCGGGTGTGGCGGTAGAGCAATTGCTGGTTCAGCGCCTGTTCCATCAACTGGATCTGCCGGGAGATCGAGGAGGGCGCCACGCCTTCACGGCGGGCCACTTCGGAGAAACTGCCGTGGTCGAGGACCGCGACAAACAGCCTTAGCGCCTTGAATCCGAGTTCGTTGAGCCCGTGCATTGTTTGTCCTGCTGTGCGAGTTACGCAAAAGTGTTGTCCGGATGCTCCCATTTATCGCACAGCAGTGCCAGCCGATAATCCGCGCCATCGTTTACTTGAGTGGATTGTTGTTTATGCAGACGTTGGATGAGGTGAGTGTCAGCGCACCGGCGACGAAATCCGGATTGCGCTTGTTGTTGCTGCCGCTGGTGATTCTCGCGGGGATGGGCTTGTCGGTGGAGGCCGGATTGCTTGGGCCGTTGGGTGTCCAGGTCGGACATCTGTGGGCGACCTTGAGCATCTTTGGGGTCGGCTCGGCGATTCTGTTTTTGCTGCTGTTGTTCGCTGGCCCGCAAAAAGGCCCGGCGCTGACCGATCTACCGCGCTGGCAATTGATTGGCGGTTTTTTGGGGCCGATGTACGTGGTGGTGTTGACCCTGGCGACGCCGCATATCGGCATTGCCATGACGATGATCGCGATTCTGTCCGGTCAGGTCGGCAAGAGTGTGTTGATTGACCATTTCGGCTGGTTCGGGGCGACGCGCAAGAAGATCAATGCCGAGCGTTGGCTGGCGTTGGGGTTGATCGTGGTGGCTTTGGTTTTGATTGCGCGGGGGTGAGTGATGAGTCTGGTTATTTTATTGGCGGTGGTGGTATTGGCCGGTGCGGTGTTGAGTGTGCAGGCGGCGATCAACGGGCGTCTGGGCGAGAGCGTAGGGGTGTTGCGCAGTAGTTTGCTGACATTCGTCGTGGGTGCTGTTTCGACGGGGTTGTTGATTCTGTTTTTTGAGCCGGCGCATGCGGTGAGCTTGTTGGACGTGCCGAAGTGGCAGTTGACCGGGGCGCTGTTTGGCGTGGTGTACATGATGGTGATGGTCGGGGCGGTGCCGGTTGTGGGGACGGCTGTGGCGACGGTGGCGGTGATTGTCGGGCAGTTGGGGATGGGGATGTTGATTGATAATTTTGGCTGGTTGGGGAATCCGGCGATTGAGCTTTCTTCGAGTCGGGTTTTGGCGATGGTGTGTTTGGGGTTGGCTTTGGTGTTTATGTATCGGAGTTCGCGTCAGGCTGGGTGAGTTGGGTTGATCTGGGTTGATCTGGGTTGATCTGGGTTGAACTGGGTTGAGTACATATCCATTGCTGCGGTAATGGCCACTTAGGGTTTCGCCCTTACGGCGACTCACTTTTTTTCAAACGCCAAAAAAAGTAAGCAAAAAACGCTTGCTCCTACGTGCGGCCCGCTCGCTGGTCAATCCCTCCACTCAGCCTTCCGATGTCGCCTTACAGATCAAGAGCTGCAGCCGAGCTAACGCTCATCCTGTTGAGTGGTGAGGAGCGGGTGTTCGGCTTTGGTTTTTTGGTGGATTCGCCCCTCACCCCAGCCCTCTCCCTAAGGAGAGGGAGCCGATTTGTGAGCCTTTCAGATCCTTAGTTCGACTCGGTATTTCACGTCGGCGTAGCCCGCCAAAACACCTCGGTCAGTCCCCTCTCCCTACGGGCGGTCCGACGTTTCAGGAGGGCTAGGGTGAGGGGCTTTTGATCTGGCTTTTGCTCTTGATTTGGCTTTGGCTTTGGCTTTTTTGCCCCATCGGCAGGCCGAGCGGAGGTGTTCATCCGGGGGGAGGCGCGCAGCGCCGTGCGGCGTAGCCGCATTCATCGAGAGGAGGTGCAGCGAAGCAAACCGTAGGCGATGCCCCCGGATGGACACCGTAGCGAGGGAACACTGAGCCTAAGCGAAGTGCCGTACGCCAGGGGCAAAGCCTTTTGGGTTACCTTTTCGGCGTTTGGAAAAGGTGACTCGCTGTAAGAGCGAAACCGCCAGCGGCAGCACCCGAAGCAACGGATATACACCAAAAACCCAAGATCCCAAAACCGCAAGAGCCTGGTCGGCCCACAGGCCGCCAAGCCCAAATCAGCCAAAAAAAAACGCCGGCAAATGCCGGCGTTTCAGTGAGCGCTAAACGTATTACCAGTTATAGGTCACATCAGCAGTCATGGTACGACCTTCACCGTAGTAGCAGTCGAGCGTACCGTTGCACGCGGCAACGTACTTCTCGTCGGTGAGGTTCTGCAAGTTAGCCTGCAGCTTCACACCTTTGACATGCAGTGGCGATTTTTCCAGATCGTAGGAAACCATCGCGTCATACACGGTGTAGGACGGCACCTGGAAGGAATCTTCCACATAGTCCGAGCCGTAGCTTTGTTGCACGTAACGAGCACCCAGGCCCATGCCGAAACCGGCCAGGGCAGTAGAGATGTCGAAGTCGTAGTTGATCCACGCCGATGCCGTCAGCGGCGGAGCCATGGCCACGGTGCGACCTTCGCGACCGTCGTTGGCGCTGTGCCACTTGGTCTGGTTACGCGACACGGCGGCCAATACGCGCAGGTTCTGCGTGACATTGACCTTGCCTTCCAGCTCTACGCCACGCGAACGCACCGTGCCGCTCTGCACGCTGAACCCCGGGTTGTTGAGGTCGGTGGTCAGCATGTTGTCCTGGTCGATCTGGTAAGCCGACAGCTGAATGAAACCGTCGACGAAGGTCGGTTCGTACTTGATGCCGACTTCGTACTGCTTGCCGGTGGTCGGTTCGAACGCACCGCCGCTCATGTCGGTACCGGTTTGCGGCAGGAACGATTCGGCGTAGCTCACGTAAGGCGTGATGCCGTTCTCGAACTCGTAGCCCAGGCCGGCGCGACCGGTGAACTTCTCGTCCTTCTGGTTACTGTGACCGCCGGACAGGGGTTGCTTGTTGTCGGTTTCGGCGAAGTCGTAACGACCGCCGAGGGTCAGGAACCACTGGTTCCAGCGCAGTTGATCCTGAGCGTACAGACCGGTCTGGGTGATGGTGTTATCCCATTTGTACGGCTGGCGGAAGTTGATCTGGCTGCCATACACCGGGTTGTACAGGTCGATACCCGGAGCGGTGCGGTCGTACAGGCCGAGGAACTTCGAGTTGAAGTGGTAGTAGTCCACGCCCAACAGGACGGTGTGATCGATATCGGCAGTCTTGAACTTGGCCTGGGCAATGTTATCGAGGCCATAGACCTTGTTGTGCTGCGACCAGTCCACGGCGTAACGGCTCTGGAAGCTGTTGTCGTTGAGGCCGGTGACCGGGTTGGTCGGGAACGAATAGCCGTGCAGTGGCGCCACGTACTGGTCGTTGACATCGGCGTAACGGGCATTCTGCTTGAAGGTCCAGACGTCGTTGAATTCGTGGGCGATTTCGTAACCGACGACAAACTGCTCACGATGGTACTTGTTCACGTCCGGCTCGCCGATGAAGCGGCTGCGGCTGATGCGACCGTTGGAGGTGCTCTTGACCGTGCCGAACGCTGGCAGACCCTGGGCTTCCGGTACGTCGTGGTCCTTCTGGTACTGGCCGAACACGGTGATGGTGGTGCGGTCGTTCGGCAGCCAGGTCAGGCTCGGCGCCAGCATCATGCGGTTCTGGCTGGCGTAGTCGATGGCCGAGTTGCTGTCGTTGACCACACCGGTCAGGCGATAGAGGAATTCACCCTGATCGTCGATGGGGCCGCCGAGGTCGAAGGCACCGTAGGCGCGGTCATAGCTGCCGCCACCGATTTTGATTTCGTGCAGCGGTGTCGCGGTCGGACGCTTGCTGACCATGTTGACGATGCCGCCAGGCTGGTTCTGACCATAGAGCACCGAGGCCGGGCCCTTGAGCACTTCGATGCGCTCGAGGGTGTACGGGTCGATCTGCAGCGAACCGCCGGTGCTGCCGCCGCCGTAAGGCATGTGCAGGCCGTCGAGGTACAGCGGAGTAGGGGAGAAGCCGCGGGAAGTCGGCTCGTCAAAAATCTTCACGCGGTCGGCGAAGCCGCCACCGGTAATGCCCGGGGTGTAACGCAGGGCCTCGGTGACCGATTGCGAACCGCGCATCTTGATTTCGTCTTGGGTGACGACGTTGATCGTCTGCGGGATGACCTTGATTGCCGTATCGGTCTTCGAACCCGTGGCGCTGCGTTTGGCGACGATCCCGTCGACCGGACCCCAGGCCGACTCCGCGGTGGCGGAGATGTTGGTCGGTGCCAGATCCAGGCTGGCGCCGCTGCTGCTGCGCGAGCGCAAAGCGACGTTATTGCCTTCAACGCTGTAGGCGATGTCGGTGCCTTTGAGCAACTGCGCGATGGCGGCAGTCGGTTCCAGATTGCCGCTGACCGCGCTGCTGCGCAGACCACTCACTTCATCCGGGCTGTACAGCACCTGAAGGTTGGTCTGGCGACCGAATTCCTGCAAAGCGCTCCCCAGCGACTGGGCAGGAATATTGATCGCCACCGCCGCAGCCTGCGCCTGGCCGATCATCGGCAAGGTGAGGGCCATGGCGCACAGCGCTGGCAATGTGGAACGTAAGGAACGGCGGATCAGCAGAGCCTTGGCGAGCGGGTGGAGTCCGTGCGGTGCGGGCATTATTCTTCTACTCTTCAAAGTGTTGACTGAGAACTATTTCTATTAACTGTAAATAAGACGTTGAACCTTCCGAAAACCGGAAAGGCTCAACGCACTTTTTTTACAAAATTTTCACAATCAGGCGGGTTGAAGCTCGGTGACCACTTTGCCGGCGCTCATGCGCACCAATTGGTCGGCGACATCGAAGTAACGATCGTCGTGGGAAATGACGATGATGGTTTTGCCCAGACGCTTCAGGTCAGGCAGCAGCTCGGTGTAGAAAATGCGGCGGAAGGTCGGATCCTGGTCGGCGGCCCATTCATCGAACACCAGCACCGGGCGCTCTTCCAGCCACGCATTGATCAGCGCCAGACGCTTGCGCTGGCCGGTGGACAGGTCGGTGGTGGTGAACGAGCCGTCACGCACGCTGACCTTGTGGGCGATCTCCAGACGCTGCAGGTATTTGTTGGCGTCTTCCGGGATATGCGTATCGCCCTGGACCACGTCGTCGAACAGGTAATAGTCGGCGAAAATCGTGGTGAACAACTGTCGATAATCATCGCGGGTCGCGGCGTCGATGATCTGCTGGTTGAGGCGGATCTCACCCTGTTGCGGCGCATACAGGCCCAGCAGCAGCTTGATCAGGGTGGTCTTGCCACAGCCGTTTTCACCGACGATGAAGATGATGTCGCCCTGTTCGATTTTCAGGTTCACCGGGCCGAGACGGAACGGTGCCGCGCCTTCCACGGTCGGGAAACTGTACGACACGTCGGTCAGTTCGAGGCTGTGCACAACGTTGTTTTTCGGGCCTTGATCGCTGAGCAGCAGGTGCGGTTCGGGTGAGGAGAACTGCTCCGAGAGATCGGCGATGCGGCGGAAGGCGATCTGCGCGCGGCTGACAATCGGCAAGGTGCTGATCAGGTGTTCCAGCGGACCTTTCATGTACAGCAACACCAGCACGAAGCCGCTGATCACCGCTTTGTCGGCGCTCGGCCACAGCGATTGCAGGCCCAACGCCAAGCCGATGACCACAAAAAACAGCATCGAACCGAGGGTTTTGGCGATGACGAACGTGTTCACCGAACGCACCTGGGTGTCGCAGATCTTGTTCGCCGTCCCTTCGATACCGGCAACGAACATACGGTGGCGGCGAGGGCGGTGGATGCGCAGTTCTTTCGCGCCTTCAGCCACGGCGTGGTAGTTCTTCTGCAACTCGTCTTCGTAGTCGCGGGCCTTCATGAAGCCCTGCATGCCGCGCCCGCGGGCAATGTACTGAATGATCGTGCTGAGCAGGATCGCCACCACCACCATCAGGAACATCGGCCATGACAGCATCGCCAGATAGCCCATGCAGCCGAGGGTGACGGTCATGGAAATTGCCAGCGGGGCAAAGGCGAAAGCGAAGTCGCTGATGGTGTCGACGTCATGGGTCAGCACCGGGATCAGACGATGGCTGCGGTAGCGCTCGATCTGCTCGATCGGGGCGCTGAGGACTTTCTCACCCAGCTCCTTACGCAGTTTGGCAATGATGTGCTGACCGACATAGTTGGTGCCGATGTCGGAGAAAATCGAACTGGTCAGGGCCAGCAGGCACAACCCGGCGAAGACCGCGACCACGGTGTTGCTCAGGTCGCCTTCGGTGTGCAGCACGCTGTTGATGGTCGCCAGCAGCGCGGTGACACTCAGACCGCCGACCATGCCGAGCAGGGTCGAGACGGTCACGATCAGCCGAAAGGGTTTGAGCAGGGCGAACAATTCTTTGATCACCCCGCGTGTTGGTTTGCTCATGGAGGTTCCCTGCTGGAAAAAGCGGCGAAGGCCGGCATGGTTCGCGGACTTCGCCTGGATGACGTAGAGGGCGGTGGCGCACCGTGTCGGTTCGCGCTCACCTGTAAAACGACTGGCAGGACGGCTAATTTAGCCGGGCGAGGGCGTTACAGATCGCGGGCGACGCGAAAGCCGATCCAGTCGCCGCGCGTGTCGGTGTAGGTGGCGTTGCGGTTGCCAGAGCGGGAGAACACTGGCGCTTCGCCCCAGTCGTTGCCACGGATACGGCGGATCTCGCATTTGCCGCTCAGCCAGGCGCTGCCATCGCTTGGTGCGCCGACGTAGTTTTCGTTGTAGCAGTCGGCCGTCCATTCATAGATGTTGCCGTGCATGTCGTACACGCCGAAGGCGTTGGCTGGAAAGCTGCCGGCCGGCGCAGTGAAGTTGTAGCCATCGGCGGCGCCGTAAGTGTTGGCGTGTTTGGCGATGCTGTATTCCTTGCCCTCATCGAACGGGAAGGGGAACGGCCCGCTGCTGCCACCACGCGCTGCGTATTCGCGCAGGGATTCGCTGACCAGTCGATATTGCTTGCCAGTCTTTTTCGACAGCCACGCCACGTACGCTTCGACTTCGGGGAAGTCCATGCACACCGCTGGATGTTTGTCGGTGTACTGTTTGCGTGGGTCGCTGCCCTGATAATCGGGAATGCCGGCCTTGCACGCACGACCTGGACGGGTGTCGCCGTCGGGCATTGTGTAGCCGCTGTCCTTGAGGTAGGCATCCCACTCGCCGCGCAGTACCTGAAAGCGGCTGATCGCCAGCGGCTGGGCAAACGTCACCGGGTGCATCGGGCCTTCGTCAGGCTCGCGGCCGACTTCATCGTCCGGGGTGCCCATGGTGAAGGTGCCGGTGGGCAGGACGACCATTTCCGGGCAGTCCTTGCAGTCCTTGAACACCTTGCCCGGCGCCGGCGGTGTGGCGGCCTGGGCAACGCCAGGCAGCAGGCCGGCGGCGAGGGCGGTGAGCATCAGCGCCGGCAGGGTCTTGAGGGGAAAACGACGCAGTTCACTGTTCATGGCGGGTCTCGCTAAAAGGAAAAGGGAGCGCTCAGAGGGCTTTGTCGAGCACGGCCAGCAGACGGTCGATTTGTGCTTCGTCATTGAGCAGCCCGGGTGCGGTGCGGATCACCGGGCCGACATCGCGGTGGACGGCATCGGCCACCACGCGGTTGGCCATCAGGTGCGCAGCGATCTTGTCGCTGTCCTTGCCCTTGACCCGGAAGAACGTGAAGCCGGCAGACAGCGCCGGGCTCAATGGCGTGACGAGTTCGATTTGCGCGCGTTGTTGCAGGCGTTGCTTGAGGTAACTGTTGAGCGCGTGAATGCGTGCTTCGACGTCGGCCTTGCCCAGTTGCAGGTGCAACTTGAACGCCTCGTCCAGTGCCCAGCGGTGCTCGAACGCGTGGTAGCCACCGGGGGTCATGGTGGTGGAAAACGCGGTCGCCTCGGAGAACGTCGGAATAACCGGCGTGACGTACCTGACGTCTTCGAAGCGGCTGCAAATGATCCCGGTACCGCGTGGGCCGAACATCCATTTGTGCGTGCCAGCAATGAAGAAGTCGCAGTTCATTTGCGCGAAGTTCAGGTTGTCCACACCGAAGCCGTGCACGCCGTCGACCACGTAGACGATCCGGTCGGCATCGCTGCGGCCGCGATTGTGCTTGTCGACGATTGCGCCGATCTCACCGATTGGCAGTTTCAGGCCGCTGCCCGAATGTACCCAGCACATGCCCAACACCCGGGTTTCGGGGCGGATGGCGTTGTCGATATTGGCGAGGATTTCGTCTTTGCTGGCGTGGTAAACATCCTTGAACAACGCAATCTTGCGCACCCGCGTGCCGTCGCGCTCGGTGCGCAAGGCGAGGGTGGTGTGGGTCGCGTAATGTTCGTGCACGGTGGTGAGGATTTCCTGGTCGGCGCGCACATGCACGCCGCCATAAATCGTCGCCAAGCCTTCGGTGGTGCTGCCGGTCAGCGCGATCTGTTTGGCGTTGGTCTGCAGGTAGCGAGCGGCCCAGACCCGCACGTTTTCCTCGCGCTGTTCGATCACGCCCAGATCCCAATCCATCGCCAGGCCGGGATTTTTGTCGAGCGCCGCGCGATGTTGCTCAATCGCCTCACGTACCGGTCTGGGGTGCGAGGTGATCAGAAAGTTGGAGAAATGCAGGTAGTCCGGATCCTGATCGAACAGCTGCTGCAACTGCGCCCATTTGTTGCGCGACAGCGGAGCAGCGGCTGAAGCGCTGGCGAGATCAGGCAGGCTCGCCCCCAGGGGCAACGCCGCAGCAACGATTCCGGCCTGCTTGAGAAAGTCCCGACGGTTACTCATGGCTTGGCATTTCCCGGTGCAGCCGCCACCGCCGGTTTCGCGGCTTTTTCGACCTGATCCCAGACGCGCAGGAAGTTGCCGCCCCAGAGCTTGGCGATATCCGCCTCGGAATAACCGCGCGAGATCAACTCGGCGGTGACGTTGCGGATTTCGCCAACGTTCTCGAAACCTTTGACGCCGCCACCTTCGTTGAAGTCGGAGCTGATGCCGACATGGTCGATGCCGATCTTGCGTACCGCGTAATCGATGGCGTCGCCCAGGTCCTTGAGGCTGGCTTTCGGTTCTTCTTCGAGGATGCCGTAGAGGCGACCGGCGTACTGGCCGAACTTCTGTTCGGACCATGCGGCAATGATCGGGTCGCCGGGCATCAACGCCATGGCCAGGTTTGGCAGGGGCGGCAGATCGAAGTCCTTGCGCATCTCATTGAGTTTGTCTTGCGTGGTCTGGGTCAGCGGGCGCAGGTATTGCGAGAACGCAACTATCTGCACTACGCCACCACTGTTCTTGATCAGCTGCATTTCCTTGTCGCTGAGGTTGCGCGGAATATCGACCATTGCGCGTGGCGCCGAGTGCGAGGCGATCAGCGGCGTGCGGCTCAGTTGCGCGACTTGCTCGAGGGCCTTGGTTGACATTTGCGAGACGTCGATGATCACCCCCAGATCGTTGAGGCGCGTGACCGCTTGCTTGCCCAGATCCGAGAGGCCGTCGAGGGCATCCGGGGAATCGTTGAGGAACGGCAACGGACGCGATGAGTCAGCCCAGTCGTTATTGCCGATATAGCTGAAGCCGAACATGCGCATGCCGCGCGCCGTCCACATATCCAGCAGGCTCAAGTCGTGGCCCAGCGGGTAGGCGTTGAGCATGCTGATGAAAATCGCGAATTTGCCTTCGCCGTGCAGACGGCGGAAGTCGTCCGGGGTGTAGGCGATGGCGACTTGATTGGGGTAGTCGCGGACCATGCCGGAAATGATCTTGAAGCGTATTTCCTGCTGATTGCGCGCCTCGTCAACGAAACCGGGGGTTGGCTTGTGCGGTGCGTTCGGGCCGTTCCACATTTCCGGCCAGCCGAAGATGGTCAGTGCCGCGCCGGACAGGCGACCGCGATTGGCTTTGGCCAGATCGAACTGGCCGTCACCGTCCTTGTCGGCTTCGTGACCGTCGGTGCCGAAGTTCTGCGTCAGGCTGACATGGCTGTCGAAAGAGAGCATGCGTTCGTGCAACTCATCCGCCTGTTTCATGACTTTGACCGGGTAGCCGAGGTCATCCTTGAACCAGTGTTGCCACACGGCAAAGCCTGCGCCAGCGCTGATCGCCAAGGCTAACGGCAGGCCAATGAATAGAGCCTTTTTCGAACGTGGTTTTGTCATTGCCATCTCAGTCGGGTTCGCCATTGAGGTGCAGGCGCGGGGGCCTTTGCTATCTGGGAAGAACGAGTGGATGGCCGTGGAATTTAGGTTGCCAGGTTAAAAGATCGCAGCCTTCGGCAGCTCCTACAGGGATATACGTTCCATGTAGGAGCTGCCGAAGGCTGCGATCTTTTCAAACCCACATAAATTTACCTGCGCAACAAACGTTCTAGCTTGGATAAAGCCTGCTTCATGGCTGACACAGGTAGGGCAATGAAGATTTCTCGACGATGGTTCATGGCAGGCCTGGCGCTGACGGGCGCCGCCGTGCCGGCGGCTTATTTCGGGCATCGTGAATGGACGAAGCCGGATCCGACGATCACGCCGGGCGAGGCCTCTTTTGATGTCGCGGACATGGCCGGTCAGCGCCTGGCGAACGCCTTGCGCGGGGTCTGGGATATCCGTTTCGAAGGCGCTGACGCGGGCCTTGCAGGCTTGCCGCAGAAAGGCCTGCAGGTGTTTCTCGACATCGGTCATAAAGGCCGGGGCGTGTGCGGTTTTCTCGATACGCCGGAGCGTTTGCGCTCCGGCGAAACACCTCGTTACCGAATTCTCGGTGATCTGGCCAAGGCCGATGCGGCGAAGCTGAGTTGGCGGCTGATCGGCGCTGATGGCCAGATCAGCTATGAGCTGGACATGATCCTCGATGAGGTCTGGGCCGACTTCGGCAATGCCGGCAGCGGCACCCTCAGCGGCAAAGCGCTGCGCCTCGACCGACCGTTGAATTTGCCCGCGCAGGACAACCGCTTCGTCGCGGTCAAGCAGCTGTTTCCCGAAGCTCGCGAGCGCACGCCGCTGAACGCGACACTGCTGGCTTGGCTGATTTCCCCCGAGCATCGTCTGTTCCACCAGTTGTGGCATGCGACGCGCGACAAGTGGCACAAACTGCCCGAGGACAAGCGCGAGGCGCTGCGCGGCATCGGCTGGCAGCCCGGGCCGCGTGACAAGGAGCGTGATGCCCGTGGCCCGCGCAAAGATCGCAATGGCTCCGGCGTGGACTTCTTTTTCATGCACCGGCACATGCTCGGTACGGCGCGTTCCATGCAGGACCTGCCGTCCTGGGAGTATTTCCCGCTGCCGCAGCCGGAGTTGATCCGCGATCGCATCGGTTTCGCCCGCTACTTCGACAACCACGACGGCACGGCGTTGCCGCCAACGTGGACGGCGGCGGGCGACGATGAGTTCAGTCAGTGGGTCAGCGATATCAAGACTGCCGAAACCTATGAAAGCAACTTCCAGGTCTGGGAGTCGCAATACCGTGATCCGGCGTATCTGGCCAAACTCACGTTGGGCCAGTTTGGTTCCGAGGTAGAACTGGGGCTGCATGATTGGTTGCACATGCGTTGGGCCTCGGTGCCGCGCGATCCTTCCAATGGGCAACCGGTGCCGTTTGCACGGGATCCGGCGGACTTCGCCGCGCGTTGGTACAACGCTGAAAACGACTTCCTCGGTGACCCGTTTTCATCCCACGTCAACCCGGCGTTCTGGCATTTTCATGGCTGGATCGACGATCGCATCGAAGACTGGTTCCGCGCCCATGAGCGTTTTCACCCGGGTGAAGTCAGCCGCCTGCAGGTCAACGGTGTGCAGTGGTTTGCGCCGGGGCGTTGGGTCGAGGTTGATGATCCGTGGCTGGGGCCGATCACCCATGGGTGCAGCACCACGCCGGGCCTGCAGGTGGGCAAGTCGGTGGAGATGGATCCGGAAACCATGAAGCTGGCCCTGCGTATCACCTTCATCACCGACGAAGAAAAACTTGCCGGGCTGTTCCGCCGTGTGCCGCAACGACCGTGGTATGCGCGCAATCTGAAGCCAAAAACCAGCCCGGCTTGAAGGCTGGGTCATCGTTCATTCGCGAGCAGGCTCGCTCCCACAGGCTCAGGTGTCAGCCCGAGGTAGCGGCGACACCGTCAAGCAGTGTGGGAGCTGGCTTGCCAGCGATAGCATTGGCTCAGGCAACGTTGATGTCGGGAGTGCTGGCCTTATCGCTGGCAAACCCCACTGTTTTTTGTGTTGATCGCAGATTGCGCAAACACCGCCATTCATTGTGGGAGCGAGCCTGCTCGCGAAAACGGTCTGCCAGGCAACGCTATTACTGCGCCCACCCGCCGCCCAACGCCTTGTACAGCGCAATGCTCGCCTGCACCCGTGACAGCCGCAGTTGCGCATTCTGATCTTGCGCGGCGTACAGCGTGCGCTGGGTTTCCAGCACCGTGAGCAAGTCTTCGGCGCCGGCCTCATAGCGACTTTGCGCGATGTTGAAAGCACTCTGGGCCTGATTCAATTCTTCGTTCTGCCACAACCGCTGCTCGTCCAGGCGACGAATACTGTTGAGGGCTTTTTCCACGTCGGCGAAGCCGTTGATGATCGCGCCACGGTAGCTTTCCAGCAGTTCTTGCTGGCGTGCCGTGGCCTTGTCGCGTTCGGCGCCGAGGCGACCGTTGTTGAAGATCGGCGCGACCAGTCCGGCGGTCAGGTTGTAGAACGGGCTGCGAATCAGATCGTCGAATTGATTGGCGCCGGAGCCGAGCTGGGCGGTCAGGGTCAGCGCCGGCAACATCGCTGCACGGGCGACTTTTACGTCCGCTTCGGCTGCGGCCAGTTGCGCTTCGGCGCGAGCAATGTCGGGACGACGACTGAGCAGTTCGCTGGGCACGCCGGCGGCGATGTCTGGCCATTGCAAGTGATCGAAGGACTCGGTCGGCGACAGTTGCTGCACCGGTCGGCCGAGCAGGGCGGCGAGGCTGATCAGCGCTGCCTGGGCCTCTTGTTGCACGCGCGGCAATTGCCACTGCTGGGCGGCGACCAGACTTTTCTGCTGCGCCAGTTCCAGCGCGGTCGCCGAGCCTGAATCAAAGCGCGTCTGCACCAGTTTCAGCACGCTTTGTGCGTTGGCCAGATTGAGTTCGGCGATGCGGCTCTGCTCGCGCAGCGACAGGGTTTGCGCATACGTGCTGGCTACGCCGCTGAACAATGTCAGCTCGACGGTTGCGCGGTCGAACTCGCTGGCCTGCAAGGTGAACTGTGCGCTGTCCCGCGAGGCGCGTTTGCCACCCCAGAAATCGATTTCGTAAGTGGCACTGAGATTGGTGTCGAAGTAGTCCACGGCTTTGTTGCTGCTGTTGGCATCGAGTTGGCTGTAGCCATTGCCGCGCAGCAGTTTCTGCCGATTGGCATTGAGCCCGGCCTTGATCTCCGGCAGCAACGAGCCGCTGGCGATCACCGTGCCGGCCTGCGCCTGACGTACGCGGGCAACGGCGGCCGCGAGATCGAAACTGCCGACGCGAGCCTGTTCGATCAGGCGATCCAGCTCGGGGCTGCCGAACTGCGTCCACCAGTGCAGGTTGTTGCGGGCGCTGCTCGCGCTGTGCGGCGATTTCCAGCTCGCGGGCGCTTGCACGCCACTGTCGGGGCGTTGCACGGGGCTGCCGCAGGCGCTGAGGATCAGGCACACGGTCAACAAACTGAGGCGCGGTTTCATAGATCGATCATTCACTGGTAAGGGCCGTGACCGGGTCGAGCCGGGCAGCTTTGCGGGCCGGCATGAAGCCGAAGACAACGCCGGTGACAAGGGCGCAGCCGAAAGCGCCGAGCACTGCCATCAACGAGAACGCGACGGCGACTTCGCTGAGAATCAGCACGCCGCCAACGATCAACGCCAGGGCGATGCCGGCAATGCCGCCGACCACCGAGAGCATCACTGCCTCGGTGAGAAACTGGCGCAGAATGTCGCGCTGCCGCGCCCCGGTGGCCATGCGGATACCGATCTCGCGGGTACGCTCACGCACGGTCATGAGCATGATGTTCATCACGCCGATGCCGCCGACCAGCAGGGAAATCGCGGCAATCGAGCCGAGCATCAGCGAGAGGGTGTTTTGCGTGCGCGCCTCGGCCTGGATCATCGCGGCGTTGTTGGTCAGCTCGAAATCCTTTTTGCCGTTGTGCAGGCGCAGCATCAGTTGCTCGATGGCTTCTTCGGCGTCCTTGACTTTGCGTGCGTCGGTGGCGGCGATGGCCACGTATTCAGGATCGCGCGTGCCGAACAGCCTGACGCTGGCGGCCGAGTAGGGGATAGCGATGCGGTTGTCGCTGTCGGAGTCGCCAGAGCTGGCGCCTTTTTCCGCGAGCACGCCGACCACCTGAAACGGCACGTTTTCGATCAGGATGTATTGGCCGATCGGGTTGATCACGTCCTTGAGCAGTTTGCTCCGCACTTTGTGGCCGATCACCGCCACAGCAGCGGCGTTCGCCTCGTCGGCCTCGGTGAAGTAGCTGCCTTGCACCACCGGCCAGTTGAAGATCGCCGGGAAGTTGGTGTCGTTGCCGCCGACGTAGCTCAAATGGTCGGCGTTGCCGAACCGCACGCCAGCCTCGGCGCCGTTGACCGGCATGATCCGTTGCACTTGCGGAAGGCTCGCCAGTGCGCGGACGTCGTCGAGGGTGATGATCCCCGGTGGTGTGCGCGGGTTGGGCGCCGAGCCGCTGAGGTAAATGATGTTCGAGCCGAACGCGCCCATTTGCGCCATGACCTGACGCTTGCTGCCTTCGCCGACGGCGAGCATCACCACCACCGAGGCCACGCCGATGATGATGCCGAGCAGGGTCAGCGCAGTGCGGAAGCGATTGATCCACATCACCCGCCAGGCGGCGTGCAAGGCGTCGACCAGTTCGCCTTTCCAGGCGCCGGTGGCTTCGGCGCCCTCGGCCAGACGTTTGCGCAGATCGACCGCTTGCAGGGCGCCGGGGTTGGCGCTGGTCTGGGCGTCGGGGTTGTCTCGGGCGCTGTCGTTGATGATCAGGCCGTCGCTGATTTCGATGATGCGTTTGGCCCGCGCCGCCACTTCGCGATCATGGGTAATCAGGATCACCACATGGCCCTGGCTCGCCAGTTCGTCGAGCAGCGCCATGACTTCTTTGCCGCTGTGGCTGTCGAGGGCGCCGGTCGGTTCGTCGGCGAGAATGATATGGCCGCCGTTCATCAAGGCACGGGCAATCGACACCCGTTGTTGCTGACCGCCGGAGAGCTGGTGCGGACGGTTGCCGGTGCGTGAGGCCAAGCCGAGGCGGTCGAGCAGGGCGGCGGCGCGTGCGTGGCGTTCGGCGGCCGGAGTGCCGGCGTAGATCGCTGGCATCTCGACGTTTTCCTGGGCCGAGCCGGACGGAATCAGGTGGTAACCCTGGAACACGAAACCAAAGGCTTCGCGGCGCAGCCATGCGAGTTCGTCGCTGTCGAGGCCGGCGACGTTTTCCCCGGCGAAACGGTATTCACCGGACGTCGGTCGGTCGAGGCAACCGAGGATGTTCATCAGCGTCGATTTGCCGGAGCCGGATGCGCCGACAATTGCCACGAATTCACCGGCGTGGATCGACAGGTCGATACCGCGCAGCACATGAACTTCAGGCGCGTCGCCGCCGCCGTAGGATTTGCGGATGTCCTGCAGGTCGATCAGAGGCGTTTGCATTCAGCCTCCGCTGCCGACAGCCGGGCCGATCAGCAAGTGATCGCCTTCATTGAGACCTTCGATAATCTGTACTTTCAAGCGATCGCTGATACCGGTGCGTACTTCGCGGGACTGGATGTCACCGTTGGCGGCAATCACCCGGGCCGTCTGCAGATCGGCGCTGGTGCTGCCTTGCAGTGCGGCGATCGGGGCGGTGAGAACGTCTTTCGCCTGACTGGCGACGAAGAACACCTGAGTGGTCATCTCCGCCATCAGTGCGTTGTCGGCGTTATCGACGTCGAGCAACACGGTGTAGAGCACCACGCGGGCGCTGCCGCTTTTACTGCTGCTGGCCGGGCTGCCGCCGCCCTGGCTGGTCTGATCAAGCGGTTTTGGCGGCACCGGCAGGATTTGCCGCACCGTGCTGCTCCAGCGCCGATTGCCACCACTGAGGGTGGTGAAATAGGCGGTCATGCCCGGTTTGACATGGCCGATATCCGCCTCGGAAACCTCGGCCCACACGGTCATCGGCGACAGCTTGGCGATGCGCAGAATCAGCGGCGTCTGCTGTTGCGCGTTGAGGGTCTGGCCTTCGCGGGCGTCGAGGGCGACCACGGTGCCGGCCATTGGCGCATAGATCCGCGTGTAGCCGAGCTCGGCCTGATCGCTGCGCAGGCTGGCTTCGGCCTGGCGGATCTGCGCCTGGAACATGTCGATGCGCGCTTGCGTGGCTTTCAGTTCGGCGCGGGCGGTCTGCACGTCTTCCTCGCGGGTTGCACCGCCGGCGGCCAGATTCTGCTGGCGCTGATATTTCTGTTGCGCCAGCTCGTGCTGGGCACGTTGTTCCTGCAATTGCGCCTTGAGGTTTTCGATCGAGAAGCGGCCAGCGTCAAGTTTGGCCTTTTGTGTCGATGGATCGATTTCCACCAGCAGTTGGCCTTCCTTGACCACGTCGCCGACTTCGACATGGATTTTCTGGATCTGCCCGGAAGCCTGCGCACCGACATCCACGTAACGACGCGGTTGCAGGGTGCCGAGCGCGGTAACGCTGCTTTCGATGTCGCCACGGGTCACTTGCACGGTGGCGAATTTATCCCGGCCTGGCGGCAGGATCTGCCACGCGGCGTACGCGACAACGGGGATCAGACAGAGGACTACGAGCAGGGCGCGTCGGGCGGGGCGGGGACGTTTCATGCAGGGTTCCGGCCAGTGGAAATCGGCCCGTCGTTCGGCTGGCACACAGGTTCGGGCAGCACTGAACGCTGTCGCAAGGTGCGACAGACACGGGGAGCTGTCCTGTAAACGATGGAAGTGCAGGGGAATTTAACTGCGGACACACGAAGTTACAGCTATAGAACAGCACTATTTGTCGGTCAACGACAAACACTACTTTAAATCTATATGAGAATTACTATAAATTACGCACCTCAAGTTGCCACTATCTTGCTACTGCATTTTGCGCAGGGGTCAATCAGTGAGCTCAAGGACAGAACCCGCAGGTTTGCGGCCGGGAGTCATGTTGGAAAACTACTATCGGGAGCTGGTGTGTTTCCTGAACGCCAAGCTCGGCAACCGTCAGGTTGCCGAAGATGTGGTGCATGACGCCTATCTGCGGGTGCTGGAGCGTTCCAGCGAGACACCCATCGAGCAACCCCGGGCCTTTCTTTACCGCACCGCGCTCAATCTGGTCATCGATGACCACCGGCGCAACGCTTTGCGCCAGGTCGAGTCACTCGACGTACTCGATAATGAAGAGCGCTATTTCACCCCGTCGCCCCACGGCACCCTCGATCATGGCCAGCGTCTGGAGATGCTTCAGCGGGCGCTGGCCGAGTTGTCACCGCTGTGCCGCGAAAGTTTTCTGCTGCGCAAAATCGAAGGCCTGTCGCACCCGGAAATCGCTCAGCAGCTGGGCATTTCCAAGGCTCTGGTGGAAAAGCACATCGTTAATGCCATGAAGCATTGCCGTCTGCGCATCAAACAATGGGATGCCCATTGAGCCGTCCGCGGTAAATTTTATTTCACTGTCCTCGTTCCTACTCAACAGACGATCTGCTGTCCTGCTCAAGGCCAGTCAGGTCACTTAGGCTCTCCTTGCCCCTTGTTGAGGGGTTCATCCAGAGGACACTGGAAATGACTCAGGCAATTGCATCGCCCATCGTTCACGACCTGATCGGCGTCGGTTTCGGCCCTTCGAACCTGGCGCTGGCCATCGCTCTGCAAGAGCGCGGGCCGACCCACGGCGAGCTGGATGTGCTGTTCCTCGACAAGCAGGCCAACTACAGCTGGCACGGCAATACCCTGTCGACCCAGAGCGAGCTGCAGATTTCCTTCCTCAAGGATCTGGTGACCTTGCGCAATCCGACCAGTCCGTATTCCTTCGTCAATTACCTGAAGTACCACGGTCGCCTGGTCGACTTCATCAACCTCGGCACCTTCTATCCGTGCCGCATGGAATACAACGACTACCTGCGTTGGGTCGCCGGGCAGTTCACCGAGCAGAGCCGTTATGGCGAAGAAGTGCTGACCATCGAGCCGGTGCTGCACAACCATCAGGTTGAAGCGCTGCGCGTCATCTCCCGTGGCACCGATGGCCAGCAATTCGTGCGCACCACCCGTTCGGTTGTCGTCAGCGCCGGCGGCACCCCGCGAATCCCCGAGGCGTTCAAGGCGCTGAAGGGCGACACTCGCGTGTTCCACCATTCACAATACCTGTCGCAAATGGCCAAACAACCTTGCGTGAACAATCAGCCGATGAGCATCGCGATCATCGGTGGCGGGCAGAGCGCGGCAGAAGCGTTCATCGATCTGAACGATTCGTTCCCGTCGGTGCAGGTCGACATGATCCTGCGCGGTTCGGCCTTGAAACCGGCGGACGACAGCCCGTTCGTCAACGAAGTGTTCTCGCCGGAGTTCACCGATCTGGTGTTCCAGCAGAACAGCGCCGAGCGTGAGCGTCTGGTCAACGAATACCACAACACCAACTACTCGGTGGTCGACATCGACCTGATCGAACGCATCTACGGCATCTTCTATCGTCAGAAGGTCTCCGGGATCGCCCGTCACGCGTTCCGTACCCTGACCACCGTCGAGAAAGCCACTGCGACTGAAAACGGTATCGAACTGGCCGTGCGCAACAACGCTACTGGCGAAGTCACCGTGCGCAATTACGATGCCGTGGTACTGGCCACCGGTTACGAGCGGCAGATGCACCGCAAACTGCTGGCGCCGCTGGAAGAGTACCTGGGTGACTTCGAGGTCGATCGCAACTACAAACTGATCACCGACGAGCGCTGCAAGGCCGGCCTCTACATGCAGGGGTTCTGCCAGGCCAGTCATGGTCTGAGCGATACACTGCTGTCGGTGTTGCCGATTCGCGCGGACGAGATTGCCGGTTCTTTGTATGAGCATGGCAAGAACCGTGGGCATCGCTCGATGGCGGATCTGTTGTTGGCGACTGCCAGCTAACGCCGATTTCCAGGCCAGATCATTCCCACGCAGAGCGTGGGAACGATCATCCTGAACCCTTCCTGAACATCCCCCACATTCCCCGACTCACCTCCTTTTGCGGGTTTACTCTCCAATCATCGGGGCGTAAGCTTCGCGCGTTTTCATCAATAGCGGAGACCCACAGTGGGTACTTGTTCGAGTGACAGTTGTCGGCCGGTCTCGGTAACCGGCAGATTCTCGGCAAGATAACGCGCAGATTTTCTCTGTCGTTGTCTCGCCGTAAAAGCGAGCAGCGGCATCCCGTGCATGACCCGTCCTGGGCCATGTCTCGACGTCCTTCTCATCGACGCTGAACAGAGCGTGATTGCGACTTTATTGTTGTGATCGCAGCCCTATCGACACGCCTGTCTTTTCTGACCGGCGCGCCAGGCCTTGCCGTGCCGGTTTTTCCGGCGGACGAGGCGCGGCCGTACCTGCTTGACGGTTTCCCGGCTGACCATAGGGGCAACAGCCATGAAACTTACGCTCAAGGAATTTTTCGCAGGTTTTCTGCGGACCCGCCACATCGCCCGGCACTTCCGTCGCCTGGCGCTGCTGGAGTCGATCAACGACACCACGGTCAGCCGTGAAGTCCCGCCGACTTTGGCTAACACCCTGGTCGATGCCGCGCAGTGCGACAGCGGTGTGTTGCTGTCGTCACTCGGCACGCATTCCGATGGCCTCACCGATTTCGAAGTCGATGCGCTGCGTGCGCAATACGGCCTCAACGAAGTCGAACACGAGCAGCCGCTGCCATGGTGGACGCACCTGTGGCACTGCTACAAAAACCCGTTCAACCTGCTGCTGACCCTGTTGGCGGTGATCTCGTGGCTGACCGAAGACCTCAAGGCCGCCGTGGTGATTTTCTCCATGGTGGTGCTGTCGACGCTGCTGCGTTTCTGGCAGGAAAGCAAATCCAACCAGGCCGCCGATGCGCTGAAAGCCATGGTCAGCAACACCGCCACGGTGATGCGCCGTGACGCGCCGCGCAGCGAATTGCCGATCAAGCAACTGGTGCCGGGCGATCTGATTGTGCTCTCGGCCGGTGACATGATTCCTGCCGATTGCCGCGTACTCAGCGCCAAGGATCTGTTCGTCAGCCAGGCAGCGATGACTGGTGAATCGATGCCGGTGGAGAAGTTTCCACACCAGCAGGATCGCGATACGCGCAATCCACTGGAGCTGGACAACATCCTGTTCATGGGCACTAACGTGGTGTCGGGAACTGCGGTGGCAGTGATCCTCACCACCGGCAACAGCACTTATTTCGGTGCGTTGGCCCAGCGTGTCGGCGCCACTGATCGCGCGGTCACTTCGTTCCAGCAAGGCGTCAACAAAGTCAGCTGGCTGTTGATCCGTTTCATGTTCGTCATGGCGCCGCTGGTGCTGTTCATCAACGGCTTCACCAAGGGCGACTGGACTGAAGCACTTCTGTTCGCGCTGTCGATTGCCGTCGGCCTGACCCCGGAAATGCTGCCGATGATTGTCACCTCGACGCTGGCCAAAGGCGCGGTGTTTCTGTCGCGCAAAAAGGTCATCGTCAAACGCCTCGATGCGATCCAGAACTTCGGTGCCATGGACGTGCTGTGCACCGACAAGACCGGCACGCTGACCCAGGACAAAATTTTCCTCGCGCGCAATGTCGACGTCTGGGGCGAAGACTCCGACGATGTGCTGGAAATGGCCTACCTCAACAGCTACTACCAGACCGGCCTGAAAAACCTGCTCGACGTGGCGGTGCTGGAACACGTGGAAATCCACCGTGAACTGAAAGTCGGCACGGCGTTTCGCAAGGTCGATGAGATCCCGTTCGACTTCAACCGTCGGCGCATGTCGGTGGTGGTCGAAGGGCGCGGCCAGCCACATCAGTTGATCTGCAAAGGTGCGGTGGAAGAAGTCTTGGCGGTGTGCAGCCGCGTGCGTCACGGCGAAGTCGATGAAGCCTTGAGCGATGAATTGCTGACCCGGATTCGTCAGGTCACCGCAGCATTCAACGCTGAAGGCTTGCGCGTGGTGGCGGTGGCCGCCCGCTCGATGCCGCAAGGTCGCGACACTTACAGCCTGGCTGATGAAAATGAACTGACGCTGATCGGCTATGTGGCGTTCCTCGATCCGCCGAAGGAAAGCACTGCGCCGGCGCTCAAAGCCTTGGCCGAACACGGCGTGGCGGTAAAAGTGCTGACCGGCGACAACGAACTGGTGACGGCGAAAATCTGCCGCGAAGTCGGCCTCGCGCAACAAGGCTTGCTGCTGGGCAATGACGTCGAGCGTATGAGCGATGCTGAACTGGCCGTGGCCGTGGAAACCACCAATGTCTTCGCCAAGCTAACGCCGTCGCACAAGGAGCGCATCGTGCGCATCCTCAAAGGCAACGGCCATGTGGTCGGCTTCATGGGCGACGGCATCAACGATGCGCCAGCGCTGCGTACCGCCGACATCGGCATTTCCGTGGACAGCGCGGTGGACATCGCCAAGGAAGCGGCCGACATCATCCTGCTGGAAAAGAGCCTGATGGTGCTGGAGGAGGGCGTGCTCGAAGGGCGGCGCACCTTCGCCAACATGCTCAAGTACATCAAGATGACCGCCAGTTCCAACTTCGGCAACGTGTTCTCGGTGCTGGTCGCCAGTGCGTTCATTCCGTTCCTGCCGATGCTGCCGATGCATCTGCTGGTGCAGAACCTGCTCTACGACATTTCGCAGATTGCGATTCCATTCGATAACGTCGATGAGGACATGCTGAAAAAACCACAACGCTGGCAGCCCGGTGACGTCGGGCGCTTCATGCTGTTCTTCGGCCCGATCAGTTCGATCTTTGACATCACCACGTTCGCCTTGATGTGGTACGTATTCGATGCCAACACCCCGGATCACCAGACCCTGTTCCAGTCCGGCTGGTTCGTGGTCGGGTTGCTGACCCAGACGCTGATCGTGCACATGATCCGCACGCCGAAGATTCCGTTCCTGCAAAGCCGTGCAGCTATGCCGCTGCTGGTCATGACCGGGATCATCATGGCGGTCGGCATCTTCCTGCCGATGGGGCCGCTGGCGCACTACTTCAAATTGCAGGCGCTGCCGTCGCTGTACTTCGTGTTCCTGCCGGTGATTCTGCTGGCGTACATGGCGCTGACCCAGGCAGTGAAAGGCTTCTACATCCGCCGGTTCGGCTGGCAATAACCGCAGGATTGCTCTCCCCTGTAGGAGCTGCCGCAGGCTGCGATCTTTTGATCTTGTCTTTTAAAAACAAAATCAAAAGATCGCAGCCTGCGGCAGCTCCTACAGGGGGATTTGTGTGTATTCAGGGAAATTACTATGCAAGCCATCAACAACCTCAACCTCGATTCGCTGCTCGACACCCTCGTCAGCCTCAGTGCCGCCTTCATCCTCGGTGGCCTGATCGGTTTCGAACGTCAGTACCGGCAACGCACCGCCGGCCTGCGCACCAACGTGCTGGTCGCCGTCGGCGCAGCGATTTTCGTCGACATGGCCAACCGTCTCGCCGGCGCCGAAGGTGCGGTGCGCGTGGTTGCTTACGTGGTCTCCGGCATCGGCTTTCTCGGCGCCGGGGTGATCATGCGCGAAGAGGGCAACGTGCGCGGTCTCAATACCGCCGCGACCCTGTGGACCTCCGCAGCGGTCGGTGCCTGCGCGGGTGCCGACCTGCTCGCCGAAGCCGTGCTCGGCACACTGTTCATTCTGGCCGCCAACACCTTGCTGCGGCCGATCGTCAACAACATCAACCGCCAGCCGCTGGACGTGGTCTCGGCGGAAGTCACCAACATCGTCTACGTCATCGCCCGACGCTCCCAGCAAACCGCCGTGTTCGCTTTGCTCGAAGCCGAACTGGAGCGCAGCAACTACCCGGCCAGCGATGTTGATGTGCATGCGTTCGGTGCCGATGAAATCGAGATCGAAGCGACATTGGCGACAACGTCGGTCGATGGCGATGAACTCGACGCGCTGGTGGCGCGGATTTCGACGTCAGCGCTGGTGGTGCAGGCGTTCTGGAGTCCGAGTACCACGGAATGATCGTTTTCGGTTGCTGAGAATTGTCCTACAAGGCGGCAAGAAAGAACCTACATTTTCACCCTTGGGTCTCGATCACTATTTGTTCCGGAGCAGAGATGCCCGGCGTCCTGATGACTCGATGCGTTATTACGGAAGTGCAATGAATACCTGGAAAGTTCGGCAGGGAATGGCCGGAAAGAGGGGGGGGAACCATTCGTTGCAGATTCCGTGATGAAGGTTGTTCGCTACAGCGAGCAAGCCTGTTGTCGCTGATGAGTAATTGGGAGAGCCAGGCCGCTGGGCCGAATAAACAACTATCCCAAGAGATGTAAAAAATGAAAAAGATCGTCGCTGTTACCGCCGCTACCGTTGTCATGGGTCTCGCTTCTTTCGCCAATGCTGCGACGCCGGCTTCCGGCAACCCTGGCACCGTACGTTTCATTGGTGAAATCGTATCCGGCGCCTGCGGTATCGACGCCAGCTCTCTGGACCAGACCGTTTCCCTGGGTCAGGTGCCATCGAACCAGTTCAAGGCGATCGGTGATCGTTCGACGCCGACCAAGTTCGACATCATCCTGACCGACTGCGACACCACCACCCAGAAGAACGCCCGCTTCACCTTCAGCGGTGTGCAGGATCCAGCGGTTCCGGGCCTGTTCGCCACTACCGGTCTGGCGCAGAACGTCGGCATCCGTCTGCAGGCCAGCGCTGGCGAAATGCTCGATAACGGCACCGAGCAGGTCGCTCCGGTTGTGCTGCAAAACGGCAACAACACCGTGACCTTCGCCGCCATGTATGAAGCCACCGCTGCGACCGTCACCACCGGTGAAGCAGACAGCGTTGCGAACTTCACCGTGGCCTACAACTGATACCTCGGTATCGCACGTTGTAAGAGAAAGGGGTGAAAACCCCTTTTTTCTTTTCCGTCAAAGTTCTGATAAAGGCTATTTCCCGTGTACGGCCGAAAACTTTTCGTGTCTTGCGTGTTGATCTCCTGTGCGCGTTATTCAAACGCTGTGGAGTTTAATTCGGAGTTCCTGAATATCGATAAAAACGACGATATCAGTCTCGGACAGTTTGCCCACGCCCAATACACTGTGCCCGGTCGTTACTTGCTGGATATCACCGTCAATCAGCGTTATTTCGGTTCACGTTCGATCGAGTTCAAGAGCGGCGCCAACCCGCAAGAAAGTTACGCCTGTCTGCCCGAAGACCTGGTGGCGACCTTTGGTCTCAAGCCTGCGTTGCTCAAAAGCCTGCCGCGTCTGGCGGAGGGGCAATGTGTGGATTTGCGTGGCATTGAAAATGCCTCGATCAAGTACATGAAAAACCTTGGACGTCTGTCGATCAGCCTGCCGCAGGCCTCGTTCGAGTATGACGATCCCAACTACATTCCGCCTGCCGCCTGGAGCGACGGGCTCAACGGCGCGTTGCTTGATTACCGAGTGATCGCCAACAGCCGCGAAACCAATACGCCGTCCGGCGATTCGCGTTCATTGCAAAGCTATGGCACGGCCGGGGTCAACCTCGATGCCTGGCGCATCCGCGCCGATTATCAGGCGCGGCAAGAGTCAGGCAGCCAGAATAATGATCCCCACGGCGAAGCGTTCCAGTTGAACCGCTTGTACGCCTATCGCGCGTTGCCATCGATACGTTCGAAGCTGTCGGTCGGTGAGGACTATCTGAACTCCGATGTGTTCGACACCTTTGCCCTGCGCGGAGCGACCCTGAGCAGCGATGACCGCATGTTGCCGCCGAACCTGCGCGGTTATGCGCCGCTGATCAGTGGCGTGGCGCGTACCAACGCGACCGTCACCGTATCCCAGCAGGGTCGTGTGTTGTACTCGACCACGGTGACACCGGGTGCGTTCAGCCTTCAGGATCTCAACAGCAGCGTGCAAGGCACACTGGATGTGACCGTGCGCGAAGAGGATGGCAGCGAACAAACGTTTACCGTAGCCACCGCCGCAGTTCCGTTTCTGTCCCGTGAAGGCGAGTTGCGTTACAAGGTTTCCGCCGGCCAGCCGCGCCTGACCGGTAACGGCGGCACAGAGCCTGAGTTTGTCGCCTCGGAAGCGGCCTATGGTCTGCCAAGGGACTGGACGATCTACGGTGGCGTGCTGGCTGCCTCGGGTTATCAGTCGAATGCCATCGGTATCGGCAAGGACCTTGGCGTATTCGGCGCAGTGTCTGGTGATGTCACCACGTCTCGGGCGAAGCTGCGCTGGAACGGCGAAACCGTGGCCGGCAACTCTTACAGAATCAACTATTCCAAGCGTTTTGACGCCATTGGCACCGACCTGCGGTTTCTGGGTTATCGCTTTTCCGACAAGACCTTCACCAACTTTTCGCAGTTTGTCGGCGATGCTGATTCCTATGCGATGAACTCGGGCAAGCAACGTTATTCGGTGACCCTGGCCAAGCATTTTTCCTGGTTATCGACGAGTTTTTCCTACGACCATTCGACTTATTGGGACGCGCCGGCAGCCGATCGTTTCGGCATGACCGTGGCGCGCAGTTTTTCCCTTGGCAACGTCAAGAACATCACCGCAAACCTGTCGGCTTACCAGACGCAAAACAGTCGGCAGAATGACTCGCAGATCTACCTCGGTGTGACGGTGCCACTGGGGGGCAATTCGATGGCCTCCAGTAACCTGCAGCGCTCGGGCTCCGGCGATTCGTCCGCCAGTGTCGGCTACAGCCATGACGACGGCGAAGGCGTGAACTATCAGGTGTATGGCGGCGTTGGCGACAACCGCTACGTCAACGCCTATGTCGGTAAACGCGCTTCGAGTTACCGCGCCAACGCGTCGGCCTCCACCGATGGCAGCACCTATCGCTCGCTGACCGGCGAACTCGACAGCTCACTGGTCGCCACCCGTTATGGGGTCTCGGCCCATGGCAATGGCACCAATGGCGATACGCGCCTGCTGGTGTCCACCGATGGCGTACCGGACGTGGCCTTCACCGGGCAGACCCGCACCAACCGGGACGGCTATGCGGTGATGGATGGCTTGCCCTCGTTTCAGGCTTACGAAGCGCGGGTCAACGTCGAAAAACTGCCGCTCAACACCGAAGTCTCCAACCCGATCCAGCGTCTGGCGCTGACCGAGGGGGCCATCGGCTACGTCAATTTCGCCACGGGGCAGGGCCGCAACGCATTTGTCGTATTGACCCGCAACGACGGTAAACCGGTGCCTTTCGGCGCATCGGTGCAGGACAAGAACACCAACCGGGAGGTGGGCATCGTCGGCGAGGCGGGCGTCACTTATCTGTTGGGCATCAAGGTCGGGGCTGAACTGGTAGCGCGTTGGGATGACGCTGGCCAATGCAGTCTGGCCAAACTCCCTGAGGAGGACGTGGTGAGCAATATCGCCAAGCCTGCCCAGTGTCTGTAATCGCGTCTTCCAATGAACCCGGAGTCATCATGTCTCGTTTTGCCTTGTTTACTGCTCACCGTCTGTTTCTGGCCGCGGGCCTTAGTCTGCCGCTGTTGGCCAGCGCCGCTGTGGTGCCGGATCGCACCCGGCTGGTGTTTGAGGAAAGTGCGCCGTCCGTGAGTGTCACGGTCAGCAACAAGAACCCGCAATTACCGTTCATTGTGCAGTCGTGGATCGAGAACGAGAGTGGTCAGAAGGTCACGTCGCCATTCATGGTCCTGCCACCGCTGCAGCGTATCGAACCGAATGAAAGCAGTGTGCTGCGTATCGTGAAACTGCCCGAACTGGCGCTGCCGGCTGATCGTGAGTCGGTGTTCTATCTGAACATTCGCGAGATTCCGCCGAAGAGCCAAGCGGTCAACTCGATGCAGATCGCCTTGCAGTCGAAGATCAAATTGTTCTATCGCCCGGCAGCGGTGAAGCGTGAGCGTGGTGAAGACCTTGCGTTGGGCCTGAACCTGAAAATCGACACGGCAGCGAAACAGCTGATTGTCGATAACCCGACAGCGTTTCACATCACTGTGGTCGGGCTGCTGGCCGGCCCGGAAAAAACCAGAATGCCGATCGATACGGTGATGATCGCGCCACACGGCAATGCGCGGTTTGCCCTGAGCAACACCGCGTTCAGCACCTTGCGGGTGTCGAACATGAATGACTTTGGTGGCCAGTCCGACACGCTGTTCAACTGCGTGGCGAACGTCTGCAAAGGCGTGAAACCGTGAACCTGTTCGCTGCACTGACTCGACTGGCCGCAGTCGCGGTGCTGATGGCGGTGTCACAGTTGGCTTCGGCGATGGTCTGCAAGTCACTGGACGGCGGCAGTTACCTGAACGAATACATTGGTCCGGTGTCGGTGCCGGACACCGTGCCGGACGGCACGATCATCTGGCGCTCGAAAACCCATGTGGTGCCGGCCGACTGCTGGAAACTCTTCGATCTGCACTTCAGGGAAGACGACCCGATCTACTTCTATGGCAACCCGGCAGGACTCAATGCCACCCCGTGGGGCATCGAGTTCGGTCTGGTGTATCGCGGCGTGACAGCCTGGGACGGCGACTGGAGTGCCAACCCGACCCAGGGCGTGAACAGCGGATTCGTATCCCGTGGTTGCCCGGACGCGACCAGCGGCGCTGACATGCTCGCGTGTTCACGGGTGACGCCCAGCATTGCGTTTCAGGTGGTAATCCGCAAACGCGGATTGTTGCCCTTGCAGCGTCCCTCGCAAGACACCTACGACGTGTTCCAGTTCGACGGTCTCTATGGCTTGAATGGCGGGCCGAGCAACCCGGCGGGCAACTTCCGTTTTCAACTCTCCGGGTTGCAGAACATTGTCGGCACCGCGTGCACGGTCGACGTCACGGTGACGCCGGAGCCGGGCATTGTCGACTTTGGCGTGATCCAGAAAACCACCACCGGTTTTTCCCCGCCCAATCCGACCCGCCCCTTCAGCCTGGCCCTGGAGAAAAAGTGCAGCAGCGCGATCAACATCGGTGCGACGTTCGTGACCAGCAATCAACAGGGCCTCTACAACATCTTGCCATCCGCCGATAGTCAGTTCGGCATCCAGGTGCGCGATGCCCACAACAATCTGGTGCAGATCAACGAGCCTTTCCCTTTGGCGAATTTCCCGGCGGACGTCAGCCATATCGATGTGCCGTTCAGCGCGTCGGTGGTGTCGCTGGGCAATCCCGAGGTCGGACCGTTCGAAGCGATCATGGTGGTGGAGATCGTTTACTACTGATGACGCATTAGCCTCTGGGAAATTTCCTACATGGGTGCAGGATAAGTCCTGCGTTCAACCCTGCTGGCGCAGGCCACTATCCCGTCTCCCGGGTCAATTGAGTGATTAAAGGAAGATGACCTCCCCACGTATTCTGGTGCTGGAAAATCATGAGTTTGCCCGCAACGTGCTGGTCAGGATGTTGCAACGCCTGAGCGTGCGTGACGTGCTGCAAGCATCGGATGCCGAGCAGGCCATGGTGCAGATGCACCTGCAGGGCGGGGTCGATATCGTGATCTGCGACCTCACTGACCGGGGCCTCGATTGCCTGGAATTCCTCCGTGTTGCCAGCCACAGCGGTATGGTGCGCGCGGTATTGCTGTGCAGTGAACTCCCCCCGGAGCTGGCGCGTACCTTGGGGCAAATGGCCTCGCTGGGCGGTCTGCAATTGCTCGGAGTGCTGAGCCGGCCGGTGCAGCTGCGTGCGTTGAACCGCCTGTTGTATCGCTATAAACACGGGCGGATCCCGCCGGTGCTGGCGCCACCGAGCAAAGAGTTGCCCCACGAAGATGAAGTGCGCCGCGGGCTGGCGCTGGGTGAGTTTCGGGCGTGGTTTCAGCCGCAGTTTCAATTACACAGCGGTGCGGTGATCGGCGTGGAAGCGCTGGTGCGTTGGCAGCATCCCGCGCGCGGGACGCTGTTGCCTTGCGACTTTCTCTCCGCCGTGCTGGCGTATGACTTGACCGACCAGATGTTCAAACAGTTGCTCGAACAGGGCCTGAACCTGCTGGGCATTTTGCGTCATCGTGGTGTGGCCTTGCAGTTGGCGTTCAATCTGCATGCCTCGCAACTGACCCATAGTGCTCTGGTGGAACACATCAAACGGGCGCTGGAGCGGCACGGGTTCAACGGATCGGTTCTGATGCTCGAATTGGCGGAGAACGGTTTGCTCGATTGCCCGCCCGGCACGCAGGAGAACTTGTTGCGTTTGCGCCTGCTCGGCTGCGGATTAGCGGTCGACGACTTCGGTGTCGGGTTTTCCTCGTTGAAGCTGATGTGCCAGTTACCGTTCACCCAGATAAAACTCGATGGCCGTTTTGTCCAGCACCTCGACCGTCAACGCAACCGGGCGATGGTCGCCAGTACGAGGGTGCTGGCTCGTTCGTTAGGAATGGATCTGGTGATCGAAGGCATCAGCAGCCCAAAGGTGCTTGAGCATGTGCGCGAGCTGGAGTGCGAAATGGGTCAGGGTTATTACCTGGCCCGTCCCATGAGCGGACATGACTTGCTGCAATGGCTGGAGAAGCCAGAGGGCGAGCGCTGATCGTTGTGCGGTGCTGTGCGGTGTTTTCCAAGAATTTTCCTACAATTCTGTGGTGCTCGTGTATGTTCTGCACGTGGAGCATCTGGACTGCTGTCCCATTGTTATTTGTGGCGTTGCCAAGTAGTTGATCAACGTCTTACAGGGGTTTTTATGTTGAAAGCGATCATCGTGGACGATCACCCGTTCATTCGCTCTGCGGTCAAGATGCTGTTGAAACAGGAACATTTCGAAGTCGTCGCGGAAGCGGACAATGGCGCCGATGCTGTGCAGCTGGCCCGCGAACATACCCCCGACCTGATAATTCTGGACATCGCCATGCCCAAGCTCGACGGCCTGGAGGTGATCTCGCGTATCCGCGCGCTGAACCTGTCTTGCAAGGTCCTGGTGCTGACGTCGCAGTCGGCACAGTTCTATTCCATGCGCTGCATGAAGGCTGGCGCAGCCGGATACATGTCGAAAACCAACGACCTCGACGAGTTGGTCAAAGCCATCAAGGTGGTGATGGACGGCTATACCTTCTTCCCCAATCTGGCCAGTAGCTCGGTGCGCCGCAGCGATGCGCAGGCCACCGATCTGGAACTGATTCAAAGTCTGTCTGATCGCGAGTTGACGATCCTGCAGCAACTGGCCAAGGGTTTGAGCAACAAGGAAATCGGCGAAGCCATGCTGTTAAGCAACAAAACCGTCAGCACTTACAAGACGCGGCTGATTGAGAAACTCAACGTCAAGTCGGTGGTGTACCTCGCCGATTTTGCCAAGCGTAACAACCTGCTCTAGATGATTATTTTCGTCAGAAATTGCCTGGCCGGTCTGGCACTGTTCGGCTCAATGTCGTTGCTGCAGGCCATGGCCGCGACGCAGCCCGATACATTGCAATTGCTCGGTCGCTCGGATGTCGGCGAGTATGCCGTGCCACTCGATGAGCCGGACTGGAGCTGGTTGCGCCGTAAGGGGCGTCTTTTGCTCGGCGACAGCAGCCCTGATTACGCGCCTTTTGCGATCACCGGCAACGGCAATGATTACGAAGGCCTGACGGCCGATTACGCACAACTGATCGAACAATTGCTGCACGTCACGGTCGAGGTCCGGCGCTACGCCTCGCGCGGCGATCTGCTGACGGCGCTGAAGCACGGCCAGATCGATATGATCGGCACCGCCAACGGTTTTGAGGCGGCGGACCCCGAACTGGCAATCTCTTCGCCTTACGCTGACGATAACCCGACCCTGGTGACGCGCATCGATGAGAGTCACAACCTGCCGGAAGACCTGGCGGGCAAACGGGTGGCGATGCTCTATCACTACCTGCCACCGGAAACGGTCAAGGCGTTTTACCCAAAAGCCGACGTGCAACTGTATCCCTCGACACTGACGGCGATCGGTGCCGTGGCGTTCGGTCAGGCTGACGTCTATCTGGGCGACCTGCTCAGCTCCAATTACCTGGTCAAGAAGAACTACCTCAACAACGTTCAGCTCAGCGATTTTTCGCGCATGGAAACCCAGCCCTTCAGTTTTGCCGTGACCCGGGAAAACACCCGGTTGTTGCACATTCTCGATGCGGCGTTGAAGGTCATTCCTGCGGAAGAGCGTATGAGCATCCGGCGCCGCTGGAGTGTCGGCGGGGTGGCAATTCCCGGCCAGCATCGGCTGCATTTCAGCGTGAACGAACAGCGTTGGCTGGATCACCATCCGCGTATCAAAGTCGCGATCAACGAAAACTTTCTGCCGTTGACCTTTGTCGATCAGGCCGGAAACTTTCGCGGCATCAGCGCTGACGTGCTGGCCAAGATCAGCCTGCGCACGGGTCTGCAATTCGATATGCAGCGCGTAGATTCGGTGGGCGACCTGATCGGCGAGGTGACCAGCGGCAAGGCCGACATGCTCGCCGCTTTCACCCCGAGTACTGAGCGCGAAGGCGAACTGCGCTTTACCCGGCCGTACCTGATCAATCCGTTCGTGTTGGTCATGCGCCGTGGCGACGAGCCGCAGACGCTCGATCAACTGGCCGGCAAACGTCTGGCGCTGATTCGCGGCAATGTCTTGCGTGAATACCTCGTCGAGCAATACCCCAATGTGCAGTTGGTGCCGGCGGACAATGCTGCCGAAGCCATGGAGATGGTCGCGCTGGGAGAGGTCGACGGCGCGATCAACTCACTGGTCAGTGCCCGCTACACGATCTCGCGTCAGTACCGCGACAAATTGCAGGTCACCAGTACCGTCGGCACCCAACCTGCACGCATCGCACTGGCCACCCGTCGCGGTGCGCTGGAGCTGTACTCGATTCTCGACAAGGCCCTGTTGAGCATCAGCCCGGAGGAAATGGATGAGCTGACCAACCGCTGGCGCAGCGAAGTGGTGGTGAATGACAGTTATTGGCTGCGCAATCGCGGCATGATCATCCAGGGCTTCGTGATCGCCGGCGTGTTGCTGTTGGTGGCGCTGGGCTGGATCGCCTATCTGCGTCTGTTGATGCGCAAGCGCCGTCAGGCGGAAATCGCGCTGAACGATCAGATGGAGTTCATGCGCGTGCTGATCGACGGCACGCCGCATCCGATCTACGTGCGCGATCGCGAAGGTCGCCTGGTGATCTGCAACAGCGGTTATCTGCAAGTTTTTGGTACCGAGCGCGAAGCGGTCATCGGCAAGTTGGTCACGGACGGCGTGCTCAGCGATATGCAGCAGGCACAGACGTTTCAGGATGATTATCTACGGGTGATGGAGGACGGCTTGCCGAGCATCCAGGACCGCAGTCTGAATCTGGCGGACGGCCGCGCGCTGACCATCTACCACTGGATGCTGCCGTATCGTGGCAGCGACGGTGCCGTCAACGGCATGATCGCTGGCTGGATCGATGTCAGCGAGCGTCAGCATCTGTTGCAGGAACTGCAAATCGCCAAAGATGTTGCCGATGACGCCAACCGCGCCAAAACCACGTTCCTGGCAACCATGAGCCATGAAATTCGGACGCCGATGAACGCCATCATCGGCATGCTCGAACTAGCGCTGAAAAAGGCCGATCAAGGTGTGCTGGATCGCTTTGCCGTTGAAGTGGCCTCGGGCGCAGCGCGGGGCTTGCTGGACCTGATTGGCGACATTCTCGATATTGCACGGATCGAGTCCGGGCGCCTGTCGCTGGCGCCGGAACGCGCCAATCTGCGTGAACTGATTGAATCGGTTGCGCGCATTTTTGAAGGCCTGGCGCGCCAGAAACAGTTGCGTCTGCAACTGGATCTGGACGCCCTGAGCAACGTCGACGTGTTGATCGATCCGCTGCGTTTCAAGCAAGTGCTGTCGAACCTGTTGAGCAATGCGATCAAGTTCACCGATGTGGGCAAGGTGGTATTGAGCGTGCAGGTCGAGACCGGCAGTGATGATCGACTGCGCCTTTGCTTGCGCGTAACCGACAGTGGCCGCGGCATCTCGCTTGTGGATCAGGCGCAATTGTTCACGCCGTTTTCCCAGGCTGCCAACCATGGTCAGTCGGCCCAGGGCGGCTCCGGGCTGGGGCTGATGATCAGTCGCACCTTGTGCGAAATGATGGGCGGCAGCCTCACGCTGACCAGCGAGTTGGGGCAGGGTACACAGATCGAGGTGCGGTTGAATCTGCCGACACTCGATCCTCTGGACGCCGCGCCGGTCGAGGAAAACGAAGCACTGCAGGCCAGTCACTGTCTGAATATTCTGGTGATCGACGATTACCCGGCCAACCGTCTGCTGCTGTCGCAACAGTTGAGTTATCTGGGCCACCGGGTGACGGATGCCGAGGATGGTGCTCATGGCCTGCGTGCCTGGCGCAACCAGACGTTCGACGTGGTCATCACCGACTGCAACATGCCGATCATGAATGGTTACGAACTGGCCCGGGCGATCCGCGATGAAGAGGCGACGCGAGGATTGGCGCGCAGCCTGGTGTTGGGGTTTACCGCCAATGCGCTGGCCGAGGAGAAGGATCGTTGCGCCGAGGCCGGCATGGACGATTGCCTGTTCAAACCGATCAGCCTCAGGGATCTGAATCTGCGTCTGGCCGCAGTCGTTCCACGGCCTCGTTCACCGACTGAAGACGAGCCCGGCGATGTCGGGATCGGTGACATCGATCTGGGCAGCCTCGAACAATTGACCCGTGGCGACCGCGCGTCGATCAACAGTCTGTTGAGCGATCTGGCCACGAGCAATGCGCAGGACATGGCCAAACTGATGCGCCTGTTTACCCAGCACGACATGCCCGGGCTCGCTAACCTGGCCCACCGGGTCAAGGGCGGCGCACGCATTATCAAGGCGCACTCACTGATCCAGGCTTGTGAAGCGCTGGAAGTTGCCAGCGAAGGTCTCGACACGCAGGTTCTGACCGAAGCGGTGGATGCCTTGCAGCAATCGATGGAGCGTTTGGCGGCACAACTGGATGAGCGTCTGGCGTAGCAATCTATTTCCATTTTCCCTGTTGTTCTTGCGAATTTTCCTACATTCGTCACTGGCTCTCTGTCGCTAACGTGCGGTGGTCTCGGCATACAGCCGAGCTCACTTCACTGGTTAACATTTGGAGCTGTTGATGACCCTTCCACGTATGTCTTCCCGTGCACGATTGGCCGTCTGTGGACTGGCCGTCGCTGCGGCGTTGAGTGCCTGCGCCAGCGCGCCGCTTCCAGAGCAACAGATCAGCTTGTCCAAGGACGCGGTCAACCGTGCGGTGTCGGCCGAAGCAACCCAATACGCACCGTTGGAAATGAAGGCAGCGCAAGACAAGATGTTCCAGATGGAACGCGCCCTCGGTGAGAAAAACTACCCGCAAGCCAAGTTGTTGGCCGAACAGATCGAAGCCGATGCCAACCTCGCCGAACGTAAATCGCGCGCTGTGAAATGGCAGAAACAATTGGCTGACGCACGCAATGGCATTGAGGTGCTCAAGCAGGAAATGCTGCAAGACCCGGTCACCGGTTTCAATCCGCCAGCCAGCGCTCAATAAGGACTTGTTCATGTCGAATTTCAAACTGTTGCCCATCGCTTCGCTGATCGCTCTGACGCTGGCCGGTTGCGCCACGCCGCCTGAAAACCCGCAACTGCTGCAAGCCCGCGAACAGTTCGCGGCGCTGCAAAACAAGCCGGAAGCCAACACCCTCGCAGCTATTGAAACCAAGTCTGCCTTTACGGCGTTGAACGCGGCCGACCAGGCGTCGCAGAAGGACCGCCAGGCATCGCAAGTCGATCAATTGGCCTATCTGGCCAGCCAGAAAATCGCCCTGGCCGAGCAGACCATTGCCGGCCGCCAAGCCGAGGCGGGTCTGAAGAAAATCGACGCCGAGCGCACTCAGGTGCAACTCGACGTGCGCACTCAACAGCTCAAGGCGCTGCAAGCGATGAAAGCGCAGAAAACCCAGCGCGGTGAAGTCGTCACTTTCGGCGATGTGTTGTTCGACACCGGCAAGGCCGATCTCAAGTACGGCAGCCAGCGCAACTTCGAACAACTGGCGCAGTACCTGACGGCCAACCCTGAACGCAAGGTGCGCATCGAAGGGTTTACCGACGATGTCGGCGGCGACGATTTCAATCAGCGTTTGTCGGAGCGGCGTGCCGAAGCCGTGGCGTTCGCGCTCAAGCAAATGGGCATTGGCGCTGATCGGCTGATCACCAAGGGCTACGGCAAGCAGTTCCCGATTGCCGACAACGGTAATGTCCGCTCCCGTCAGCTCAACCGTCGGGTGGAGGTCATCATCTCTTATGGTTCAAGCGTGGTTGGCGCACGCGGCTGAAGACCAATCAAGCGAGCCTGCAACGGGCTCGCTTTCTTGCATTTGAGCATCGGTCAAAACCGATCAATGCTCTTGGGAAATTTCCTACAAAGACAAGGAAAAATCCTACTCAGAAAATCCCTTCGCTTCTCTAAATTGCCGGTTCCCCGAGTGCGAACCGGTTCCCTCAGAGGTTCGAACTCAACTCGATTTACGCCGTTGCCCAAGAGGGCGCACGTGAGGTTCTGTTGATGAAAACCCGTTCCCCGTTGTTCCAGCGCCACCCTGTCGCCGTGGCCGTCGCCGTTGCGTTTTTGCTGCCACTGCACGCCAGTGCCTATACCCCCTCAGTCAATGGCGGGGCGGTGATTTATGACGAAAGCGTCACCACAGGCCTTCAATCGATCGGAACCAACGGCACAGCCCATCGCACCACGGTCAGCGGTAGTGGTACGCAGAGCGTATTTCAGAACGGTGTGACCTACGACACCGTGGTGGACGGTGCGACACAGAACGTTTCCAGTGGCGTCAGTCATGGCACGGTGGTCAATAACGGCGGCACACAGATGGTGGGCACCAGCGGTATCGCCAATGACACCGTGCTCAATGCCAGTCAGCAGACCGTCACACGTTCCACGGCCAATCGCACGCTGATCAATGCAGGCAGCGTACAGACGCTGGATGTCATGGCGATTGCCAACGATACTCAGGTCGGTGCTGGCGGCACACAAAACCTGATCAACATGGCGGTGGCCAACGGCAGCGTGATTGACGCCGGCGGTGAGCAAACCCTTCGCCGTGGCTTGATTGGCGGGGCGGTGGCCAACGACACGCGTGTTCAAGGCGGTACGCAAAGCGTGTACGACACCGGCACGGCCAACAACAGCACGGTCAGCAATGGCGGTCAGGTCAATCTCTACACGGGCGCCCAAGCCAATGGTCTGGTGGCAGACGCCGGTGGCACGGTGAATGTCATGGAGAACGGCGTGAAAACGGTGGACTCGCTGACCCTCAATGGCGGTCGTCTGGCGTTTACGCCCAGCAACGACGGTACGTTCAAGACGCTTACGGTCAATGCCCTGTCCGGCAGCGGCAGCATTTTGATGAATACCGATATCGCCAATCAGCGTGATGATCTGCTGATCGTGCAAGGCGTCGGCATGGCCAGCGGTGATCACACGCTGATCGTCGGCGATACCGGTCATGAACCGACGACCTCCGATGGCCGCTTGCTGTTGGTCGATACGAACGGCGGCAGCGCGAAATTCGCCCTGTATGGTGGCCACGTCGATGCGGGTGCATTCCGCTATACCTTGCGCCAACAGGGTGATGACTGGGTACTGGCGAGCGGGGGAGCGATTCCGGTTGATCCGGTAACGCCGGTGGATCCAGAGACGCCAGTAGACCCCGGCAATCCGGTGGAGCCAGTGACGCCAGTTGATCCGGTCAATCCAGTGGATCCCGCGGATCCGGTGGGCCCTGTGACGCCACCGCCGCGCCCGATCGACCCGGCGCCGGAAAACCTGTCCAAAGGGGCCAACGCCGCCATCGCCGCGCACACCGCCGGCGCCAGCCTGTGGAACGCGCAGATGAACGCTCTGGTCAAGCGCCTCGGCGAGTTGCGCATGGGCGAGGATGACGGGGGGCTCTGGACCCGCGCCATCGGCAAGCGTTTCGATGTGAGCGAGCATTCCAGCCGCGCCTATTCCCAGGACGTCAGCGGTCTGGAAATCGGTGCCGACAAGGCTTTCGCAGTGGACAGCGGCAAGATTTATGTCGGTGGCATGGTCGGTACTGCGCGTTCCGATCTGGATTTCGGTGAAGGGGCGTCGGGCGATATCGACAGCCGCATGTTCGGCATTTACGCCACCTACCTCAATGACAATGGCGTCTACGTTGACAGCGTCCTGAAGTACAGCCGTTTCGATACGGACATCAAAACGCCGAACAATCTGGGGCAAGCGGTAAAAGGTTCCTACAGCACTAATGGTGTCGGTGCTGATATCGAGGTTGGCAAGCGCATCAATCTGAAGGATGGCTGGTTCGTCGAGCCGCAACTGGAAATCACTGCGACCCGCACCCAAGGGGCCAGTTACACCGCCAGCAACGGCCTGCGCGTCAAGTCCGATGATCTGGATTCACTGCAAAGCCGTGTCGGTTCGCTGTTCGGTCGTAGCCTGGAGCTGAGCAATGGCATGAAGGCCCAACCGTATGTCAAAGCGTCGTACATCACCGAGCATGCCGGCAGCAGCAAGGTCAGCGTCAATGGCAGCAAGCTCGATGCCGAGCTGCCGGGCAACCGCGTCGAACTTGGCTTCGGCGGCGTGTTGCAGGTCAGTGAGAAAAGCAAGATCTCGCTGGATACCGAGTACGCCAAGGGCAATGGCATCGAACAGCCATTCGGAGTGAGCCTGGGTTATCGCTACCTTTGGTGAGTCGGGTTGCCACGTCGGATCCTTCCGGCGTGGCGTTGATCTTGAAAGGTCGCCGGAGCTTTCTGGGTGTTTTTTCAGACTCGTCCTACATGATTTGGCGACTGTTTTGCCTAGTGTGTCGCCTCTTACGCCCCGAGCGGCGACACTTTCCATCACTGTCGAAACCAATGTCCTACAAATGCTGGCGAATTCTGATTGCTGACGGGCAGCCTGCGCTGCACGCCCGAATCGGCAAGACTTTTAAAGAACTGGGCTGTCGCGAACTGACGCGGGTGCATTCGTTTCGTGAGCTGTTGGGCGCGACCCATTACTCCAGCGAACCCTTCCAGCACTTTGACCTGATGATCATCAACGCTGAGTTGGTCGCTGCCGCCGGCGTGGATTGCGTGCGGTTCTTTGCAAGCAATGCGCAGATTCGCCACGGCGTGATTCATGACACCGTTCGTGGCCTGCCACAGGCTCAGACGATTTATGCCAACCACCGACGACAGTTGATGCTGATCCGCACCCCGGACCGGCACACCCTCGGCCCTCTGCTGGAGCACCTCGATGTTCAGGAACAATCCCACAACCTTTGAGACCTCTGCTGGCGGATCGAGTACGCGATTGGCCACGACACACCGTGCTCCCGGCATCGACGATTCAATCGCCGTGCCTGCTCTGCCGCTGCGTGTGCTGGTGTTGGAAGACCATGCTTTCCAGCGCTCGGTGGCGGTCAACATGCTGCGTACCCTCGGTTGTCGCGAAGTTTTCGAAGCCAGTGACGGCGTTCAGGCGCTGGCGCTTTTGCAGGAGGTCGGTACGGTCGATGTCGCCCTGTGCGATTTGCAGATGGAGGGGATGGACGGGCTGGAGTTTCTGCAGCGGGTGGGTGCGTCGGGGCAGGTCAAGTCGGTGATCATCAGCAGTTCATTGTCGGCCGACCTGCGCCGCGCGGTGCATCAAATGGTGGCGTTGCTCGGCCTGGAACTGCTTGGCGATGTGGGCAAACCGCTGCATTCGCAGGTGCTGGCGAATCTGCTGCGCAAATCCCTCGACAGACCTGCTTCGGCACAACCAACGGCCGCTGCCGTGACGCTGGCCAGTGAGGCGGCGGTTCGCCAAGCGTTGGCTCAGCAGCAATTGCAGGCCTGGTATCAGCCCAAATTCAACCTGCAGACCGGTGAGGTCTGTGGTGTAGAGGTGCTCTGCCGCTGGCTCCATCCGACTCATGGCATCCTGTCCCCCGCGCTGTTCATGCCTGTGCTGGAGCGTTGCGGGTTGCTCGACGAGTTGCTTTTCACACAGATCGAACAGGCGCTGGGTGTACAGCGAAGTGCCCGCGAGCAGGGCTTTACCTTGAATGTCGCGTTCAATCTGCAAGCTGTTCAATTGGCCAACGCTCAACTCACCGCCACCTTGAAAAGCCTGCTGGCGCAGCAGGGCGCTAGTGGTGCGGGCCTGACTTTCGAATTGACTGAAAGCGGTCTGCTCGAAGCGCCGGCCACCAGTCTGGAAAGCCTCGTCCGCCTGCGAATGATGGGCTGTCGTCTGTCGATCGATGACTTCGGCGCCGGCTTCTCATCATTGCAGCGCTTGTGTCAGTTGCCGTTCAACGAGATCAAGCTCGACGCTGAATTCATTAGCAATCTTGAGCACGAACCGCGATGCCGGGCGGCGATCAGCAGCACGCTGGCATTAGGCGAAACCCTCGGCATGAATGTGGTGATCGAAGGGATCGAAACCGATGCGCAGCGCCGTGAACTGTTGGCCTTGGGGTGCTCTCAAGGGCAGGGCTACTGGTACGCGCGGCCGATGGCCGGGGCTGAGTTGTTGCATTGGTTACAACGGCACGGTGATAGGCAGGACTCGGAGGGGTCACCACTTTTTTAGGAAAAGTCCTACAGAACCTGCCTAGTGTCTTGCGTAGTCTTGCCGCACCCAGAAACCGTGAACCCGGGAGATCGATCATGATCAATAAAGCCCTGCGCATCCTGATCGCAGACCCTCAGCATTTTCACCGGATGAAAATCGAGCGGCTGTTCAACGGCCTCAATTATTACCGCATTGCACCGGTGCAGAACCTCACCGAGCTGCTGACCCTGGTGGACTACGGTTGCGAGCCGTTCGATGTGGTGGTCATCAATGCCGAGCTGGCCGCAGGCTCGCTGGATCTGCTGGGGTTTTTTCTGGATAACCCGCAGGTTCGTCAGGCGCTGATCTACAACGAATGCACGGCGCCGTTACAGCAGGCCTCGGGTTTCGCCCAGGAAAATGTGCAAGTCAGCCATTTGGCACTGCCCTCAAAACAGTCGATCAGTCAGCTGATGGCGCTAGTCGATACGCCCGCGAGGCGGCAGCTTTTGTCAGCCGGTCAGTCGTACTCGCCGGTGAAAATCGTTGCTCATGCATAAAAACTCACTCGCTGCAACTGTCAGGTCTGACAGGTGATTTGCCCGCCGTTCCATGTAACAGTCCCGGCGCAGCCACTGAGTCTGGATCAGCCCCCTTTGGTGGCGTGTTCGTCAGACTTTGCACCGGGAGTGGCCATGAAGTCAGCGCTGATCGTCGACGATCATCCGGTGGTGCGCGCCGCCATCCGGATCGTATTGCAAGCCGCAGGATTCAAGCAGATCTACGAGGCGTCCCAAGGCAACGAGGTGGTGTCGCTGATTCGGGAACACCAGCCTCGATTGGTGATACTCGATCTGAATTTGCCGGTACTCGGCGGGCTGGAGGTTCTTGCCCGGATCAAGGCCAATGATTTTGCTTGCCGCGTGCTGGTGTTCAGTACACACGAACCCATGTTCTATCAGGACCGCTGCGTGCGTGCCGGGGCCATGGCTTACGTAACCAAAACCAATCAACTGGAGCAACTGCGCAACGCCATTCGGGCGGTGATGTCGGGGCATACCTATTTTTCTTCGCTCCCGGACAGCTTCAGCACGCTGAATGCCGTGCAAACCACGGAAAAACAGATGATCGATCAGCTCTCCGATCGTGAGTTGAGCATTTTCGAGCAACTGGGGCAGGGCAAGTCCAACAAGGCGATTGCTGAGGACATGCACCTGAGCCACAAAACCGTCAGTACCTATAAAACCCGTCTGATGAAAAAACTCGGGGTCGGCTCAGCGGTGCACTTGCGCGATTTCGCCAAGCGCAATCATGTGATCTGAGCGAGCGGACATGAAGCAGGGAGGGCAGATTTTCTGGCTGTGGCTGAGTCTGATAGCCACCTGCTGGGCGAGTGACACGCCACACGTGCTGCAAGTGCTGACCCGCACCGCGCTGGAAAACGCTCAGTTGCGCCTGGACGAACAGGACCGGCAATGGCTGGGTCAGCACCCGGTGTTGCGCATGGGCGTTTCCGGTCCGGATTACCCTCCGTTCGAGATCACTCGCAATCAGCATGAACTTGAAGGACTCACTGCGGATTACGCCGATCTGCTGGCACAGTTGCTCGGTGTGCGCATCGAAGTGCAGCGTTTTGCCAACCGCGATGACGTGATGGCGGCACTCAAGCGCGGCGATCTCGACCTGCTGGGGACCTCCAACAGTTTTGAAGCCGCCGATCCGGACTTCATCCTGTCCCGTGCCTACGCCGAAGATCAACCGATGCTGGTGACTCGACTCGAAGAGCCGTTGCCGAGCGATCTGGTCGGCAAGCGCCTGGCCATGGTCGAGGACTATCTGCCACTGGCGAGCGTACAAGCCTTCTATCCCCAGGTCAGCGTGCAGCGCTACCCTTCGGCGATGGATGCACTCGGGGCGGTGGCGTTCGGCGCTGATGATGTGTATCTGGGCGACTTCATCAGTGCCAACTACCTGATCAACACCAATTATCGTAACGACCTGCAACTGGCCGGCCCCGCAGGGCTGGACGCCAATGCGTTCGCTTTTGCCCTGTTGCGCAGCAATGTACGCCTCAAACGCATCGTCGATCAGGCGTTGGCGGCTGTTCCCATGGAGCGTCGCCAACGTATCGAACAGCGCTGGAGCGCTGGCCTTGCCGAGATGGCTGAGCAGTCGCGGGTGCAGCTCAGTGCCAGTGAGCAGGTATGGCTGGATCAGCATCCGCTGATCCGGGTCGGTGTCGTCGAAGATTTCGCGCCGCTGACTTTTTTTGACGCCGACGGACGCTTCAGCGGATTGTCGGCGCAACTGTTGAGCTTGATCAGTCAGCGCAGCGGGCTGAACTTCGAAGTTGTGCGCGGAACGTCGCTGGATCGCCAGATCGAACAGCTCAAGGCCGGCGAACTGGATGTCTTGCCGGTGGTGACGCCGAGCAGCGAGCGCGAAACCGAACTGCAATTTACCCGCGCCTATCTGAACAATCCCTTTGTGCTGGTCAGTGCAATCGCCGCGCCGGGGCCGCTCAACCTTGATGACCTGAACGATAAACGGCTGGCGATCTATCGCGGCCACCCGTTGCGCGGATATCTATTGGAGCGGGTGCCGCGCATCCGTCTGATCGAAGTCAAAAGCCCCGCCGAAGGCATGGCGTTGATCGCCAAAGGCCAGGTTGACGCTACGGTCAGCTCGTTGCTGGTAGCGCGCTTTCTGATCGCCCGTCACTACCGCGAGCGTCTGCGCATCAGCGGTACGATCGGTGATCAACCGGCGCGCATTGCGCTGGCGACGGCGCCGCAAATGCCGGCATTGCATTCGATCCTGAACAAGGCGCTGTTGAGCATTGCTCCGCAGCAAATGGACGAGTTGGTTGAGCGTTGGAGCCACGATGTGGTGGTGGATGACAGTTACTGGTTACAGCATCGTCGCGAGATTCTTCTGGGCTTTGCCGGCGCAGCGGTTTTGCTGGCGCTGGCACTGGCCTGGATCGTTTTTCAGCGCCAGCAGATTCGCCGGCGTCAGCAGTGGTTGCAGCAATTGCAGGAAGCCAAGGACGCGGCGGACGACGCCAATCGGGCGAAAACCACGTTTCTGGCGACCATGAGCCATGAAATCCGTACACCGATGAATGCCTTGATCGGCATGCTTGAACTGGCGCTGAAAAGGGCTGAAGAAGGTGTGACCGATCGCTTGGCGATTCAGGTGGCGTCCAACGCCGGGCAACAATTGCTCGCACTGATCGGCGACATTCTCGACATCGCGCGGATCGAGGCCGGGCATTTGTCCCTCGCGCCGGAGCGCGCCAATCTGCGCGAACTGGTGGTGTCGGTGTGCCGGGTGTTCGAAGGGCTGGCACGGCAGAAGCGTTTGCTGTGGCACATCGAACTGGATGCCCGCAGCAACGTTGATGTGCTGATCGACCCGACGCGCTGCAAACAAGTGCTGTCGAATCTGCTGAGCAATGCGATCAAGTTCACCGAAGAGGGCGAGGTCAGTCTGCGGCTGGTGGTGACCGCAGCGACGGCCGAGCGACTGGCTGTGAGGGTGGTCATTGAAGACAGTGGGGTGGGGATCAGTGACGATGACCGGCGACGGCTGTTCAGTCCGTTCGTGCAGGCGAGCAATCACTTGCAGTCGGCCCGCAGCGGTTCCGGACTGGGGCTGGTGATCAGTCGCAGCCTCTGCGAAATGATGGGCGGCACGCTGCGACTCGACAGTGCACCGGGTGAGGGAACGCAAGTCGAAGTCAGTCTGGAACTGCCGCTGTTGGCCGCCCTCGCTCAACCCGCTGCAACCGCGCAAGCCGTGGTGGCTGCGAGCTGTTCACTGAATGTGCTGGTGGTGGACGATCATCCGGTGAACCGCTTGCTGCTGTGCTGGCAGTTGAGTGAACTCGGCCATCGCACGGTCGACACCGAGAACGGTGAGGAGGGCCTGCAGCGATGGCGCACGCAGGCGTTCGATGTGGTGATTACCGATTGCAACATGCCGCGGCGCAGCGGTTATCAACTGGCGCGCGCGATCCGTGATGAGGAAGCGCTTGCCGACCGCCAACCCTGTCTGATTCTTGGCTTTACTGCCAACGCGCAGGCTGAGGAGCGGACGCGTTGCCTGAATGCCGGCATGGACGAATGTCTGTTCAAACCGATCCGCTTGCACGACCTCGCGCAGGCGTTGACGGCGGCCAGTCATTGCGAAATGACGCTAGACCCTGGCGAGGTGCCGGCGCTGGCGGAAATCGACCTGAGCACATTGGAGCAAATGGCTGGGGATGATCGTGCATTGATCGGGCAGTTGCGCAAGGAAGTGTTGAACAGCTTGCAGCTCGATCTGCAACGTCTGGAAGTATTGCAGCGAGAGCAGGATCGCGCAGGGCTGCGTGAACTGGCGCATCACATCAAGGGCGGGGCGCAGATGGTCGGTGCGGCGCGGGTAGTGGCAGCGTGTGTTGCACTGGAGCAGGCGTGTCGCGAGACGCACGCGGCGCCGCTGGACGTGGCGAGCGAAACGTTGCGCGAGGCCATGGCCAGCCTCGCGCAACGTCTGCACATCTGACGCGTGTCGGGTCAGTCCCAGTGCGGCGCGATGCCTTTCGGGCTGGTCAGGCGATGGCCGCGATCAAGCGTGGCAATCAGCGCCATATCGGCGTCGCTTAGCGTCAGTGCGGTGGCGGCAAGGTTGCTTTGCAGGTTGTCGCGTTTGGTCGACGACGGGATCACCGCGTAGCCCGACTGCATGGCCCAGGCCAGGGTGACTTGCGCCGGTGTCGCCTGCAGGCGTTCGGCGATCTGCTGGAGCAACGGATCTTTCAACACTTCACCGTAGGCGAGGGTCATGTACGAGGTGATGTGGATACCTTGGCTGCGGGCAAACTCGACCACCTTGCGGTTTTGCAAATACGGGTGCAGTTCGATCTGGTTGGTCGCGATGTTTTCTGCACCGACCGCAGCAATCGCCTGCTTCATCAAATCGATGGTGAAGTTGGACACACCGATCTGCCGGGTCAGGCCCAGGCGCTTGGCCTCCAGCAGCGCGCCCATGAATTCTTCGACCGGGACCTGGTTTTCCGGCGATGGCCAGTGAATCAAGGTCAGGTCGAGGTAGTCGGTCTGCAGTTTTTCCAGGCTTTCCTTGAGGCTGTCGATCAGGCGATCTTTGGCGAAGTTGGCGACCCAGATCTTGCTGGTGATGAACAGCTCGTCGCGCGGGATGCCGCTGGCCGCAATGGCCGCGCCGACATCGGCTTCGTTTTCGTAGATTTGCGCGGTGTCGATGACCCGGTAGCCGAGTTCAAGGGCGGTGCTCACCGAATCGATGACCACTTGGCCTTGCAGACGAAACGTACCAAGACCGAAAGCGGGTACAGACATGAAAGACTCCAGGGTTGCAGTGGGAATGGGCAGGAGTATCCGCATCCGGATGGTTGAGAAAAACCGCTGGCGGAACAAAGCACTGTTGATCAGAAGTCATGAATCATTTTCAGGATTTGTGTTGTCCGGGCTGGCCTCTTCGCGAGCAGGCTCGCTCCCACATTGGAATGCGTGCTCATGTGGGAGCGAGCCTGCTCTCGAGACCACCGATTCAGGCAATGTCACTGAGGGCAAACTCCTCCCCGAGAAAATCAATCAACGTGCGCACCGACGGCAACAACCCGCGCCGCGACGGAAAGATCGCATGCACCACGCCGCACTTCGGCGCCCAGCCAGGAATCAGCTCCACCACGCGCCCGGCGGCGATATCTTCACGCACCACCACGCTCGGCAGATGCGCCACGCCAACCCCGGCAATCACCGCCTGGCGCAAGGCAATCAAATCATCGGTGACCATACGCGGCGTATGGCGAATCAGCGCCGTGTTGTCATTCGGCCCGAGCAACTCCCACTGATATTCGCGCTGCGCCGCGCCCCAATGCAGGCTCGGCAAACCGTTGAGATCGGCGGGCGAGGGCGGTGCCGACAGGCGTTCGACAAACTGCGGGCTACCGACCACCGATTGTGTGCTGTTGCCGAGCACCTTCATGACCATGTCGGTGTTCTCCAGCGGCGGAAAGCGCACTCGCAGCGCGATGTCGAAGCCTTCGTGCAGCAGATCGACGCGGCGGTTGGTGCTCTCGATAAACAATTCCACCAGCGGGTATTTGAGCATGTAGCGCGTGAGCATCGGCCCGACCCACGAGTTGAGCAGCGCCGTCGGGCAACTCAGGCGCACCAGCCCCTGCGGTTCGGAGCGGTTACGTTCGATCAGCTCGGCGGCGCTTTCGGCTTCGACGCGCATGGCCAGGCAGCGCTGGTAATAGGCCTGACCGATTTCGGTCAACGAACAATGGCGGCTGGTGCGGTGCAGCAAGCGCACGCCGAGGCGCTCCTCCAATTCGGAAATACGCCGGCTGAGCTTTGATTTGGGCATGTCCAGTGCGCGCCCGGCGGCGGCGAAACCGTGGTGTTCGACCACTTGGGTGAAGTAGTAGAGGGTGTTGAGGTCTTCCACCATCGTTCTCCAGATAGAACGCTAAGGCTGATTTTTGCAGTCTAGTGCATTAATGGTCATGGATTTAAGCTTAATCCATCGCATCACTCACCCCATTGGAGACAACCATGAAAAACATCATCGGTATCTACACCAGCCCGCGCGGCCATTGGGTCGGCGATGGTTTCCCGGTTCGCACGCTGTTTTCCTACGACAACCTGGGCAAACACATCAGCCCGTTCCTGCTGCTCGATCATGCCGGCCCGGCCGATTTCACCCCGACCACCGAACGGCGTGGCGTTGGTCAGCATCCGCACCGTGGTTTCGAAACCGTGACTATCGTTTATGAAGGCGAAGTGCAGCACCGCGACTCGACCGGCAGCGGCGGCGTGATCGGCCCGGGCGATGTGCAATGGATGACCGCCGCTTCCGGGATCCTTCACGAGGAATTCCATTCGGAAAACTTCGCCAAAACCGGCGGCAAACTGGAAATGGTCCAGTTGTGGGTCAACCTGCCGGCCAAAGACAAAATGGCCGCGCCGGGCTACCAGACCATTCTCGACAGCGACATCCCGAGCATTGCGCTCAAGGACAACGCCGGTCGCCTGCGGCTGATCGCTGGTGAGTTCGATGGCCACACCGGCCCGTCGCGCACTTTCACACCGATTGATGTGTGGGATCTGCGCCTGAACGCCGGCAAGTTGCTGACGCTCGATCTGCACGAAGGCCGCAACACCGCGCTGGTGGTGTTGAAAGGTTCGATTCAGGTCAACGGAGTGGAATCGGTGCGCGAAGGGCAGTTGGCGCTGTTCGAGCGTGACGGCCATCAGATGACGCTCGAAGCCAGCCAGGACGCGGTGGTGTTGCTGCTCAGCGGCGAGCCGATCGACGAACCGATCGTCGGCCACGGCCCGTTCGTGATGAACACCGAGCAGGAAATCCATCAGGCCTTCGCCGACTTCCAGTCCGGCCGCTTCGGCCAGATGCACGCTTAACGCACTACCACTCCGCTCTACACAGGATGCGTAGGCCGGTTCGCAGGCCAGGGATGGCTGTTGCCTATAGAAAAGAGGAAACGCCCATGAACACTCAATACAAACGTCTGGACAAGAACAACGCCGCAGTGCTGCTGGTCGACCACCAGGCCGGGCTGCTGTCGCTGGTACGCGATATTGATCCGGACAAATTCAAGAACAACGTGCTGGCCCTGGCCGATCTGGCCAAGTACTTCAAGCTGCCGACGATCCTTACCACCAGTTTCGAAACCGGCCCCAACGGCCCGCTGGTGCCGGAACTGAAAGCACTGTTCCCGGACGCGCCGTACATCGCCCGCCCGGGGCAGATCAACGCTTGGGACAACGAAGACTTCGTCAAGGCAATCAAGGCCACCGGCAAGAAACAGTTGATCATTGCCGGTGTGGTGACGGAAGTTTGCGTGGCGTTCCCGGCGCTGTCGGCACTGGAGGAAGGCTTTGATGTATTTGTGGTCACCGATGCTTCGGGTACGTTCAACGAACTGACCCGCGAATCGGCGTGGAATCGCATGTCCACGGCTGGGGCGCAATTGATGACCTGGTTCGGTCTGGCCTGTGAGCTGCACCGCGACTGGCGCAACGACATTGAAGGGCTGGGCACGCTGTTCTCCAATCACATCCCGGATTACCGAAACCTGTTCACCAGCTACAACAGCCTGACCAACGGCAAATAACCCCGCCACACCTGCAATCCCCTGTAGGAGCTGCCGAAGGCTGCGATCTTTTGATCTTGATCCTTAAAAAATCAAAATCAAAAGATCGCAGCCTTCGGCAGCTCCTACAGGTTTTTTTGTTGTCAGTGAGATCGTGTTCATCCTCTGAAATCAATTGCTCCTACACTTGCTCAATCTGTGCGATCTTCTCGCGATTGGCCTTCGTCGGAGTTGTTTGATGCTGTCTCTGCTCACCGAACATCCGTTGTTTTGCGCGCTGATCCTGATCCTCCTCGATCTAGGGTTATGGCGCTTGATCAGCTCCCATGGGAGTGAGTGGAAACTGCTGGTGAGGGTGCTGATTTTCACCTTGTTCAGCGTGCTGCTGTTCAACGAAGGCCTCAACCCGATGGAGCCGGCGCCGTGGGCCGACAACGTGCCGCTGCACCTGGCAGCGACCGGGTTGCAGATTGGCTGGTGGCTGTTCGGCGCGCGCACCCTGACGGTGTTGATCGGTGCGGTGATGATGCAACGGGTCGGCCACACCGGGCGGCTGCTGCAGGATCTGCTCGGCGCGGTGATTTTCCTTATCGCGATCATTGCGGCGCTGGCGTATGTGCTGGATCTTCCGGTCAAAGGCGTGCTGGCGACGTCTGGCGCGTTGGCGATCATCGTCGGTCTGGCCTTGCAGAGCACGCTCAGTGACGTGTTCTCCGGGATCGTCCTCAACACCACCAAGCCGTATCAACTGGATGACTGGATTTCCATCGACGGCACCGAAGGCCGGGTCACCGACATCGACTGGCGTGCCACGCGCCTGCAAACCAGTCAGGGCAGCATGGCGGTGATTCCCAACTCGCTGGCGGCCAAGGCCAAGATCATCAACTTCAGTCGGCCGAGCAATATGTTCGGCGTCGCGGTCAGTGTGCAGGTCAGCCCGCACGCGCGGCCCAGTTCGGTGATCGATGCACTGGAGCGGGCGATGCAGGGCTGTCGCCAGTTGCTCGATACACCTGCACCGAGCGTCGCACTGAAAAGCTCCGGCAGCAGTGGTGCGGAATACGAGATCAGTGGCTTCGTTGCATCGATGGGCGAGAAGCGCGTGGTGCGCAATCAGCTGTTCGACCTGGCGTATCGGCACTTGCAGGCGTCCGGGGTCAATCTGCTGTCGAGCGATGAAAGCAGCGTGCCGAGCAACCTGTCGCGGCCAAGGGCGTTGCTCGACAGCTCGCCGATCTTCTCGACCCTGCGTCAGGAAGAGAAAGACACCTTCAGCCAGAACATGAACCTGCAAACCTTTCGTGCCGGCGAAGTCATTCTGGCGGGCGGGGAGGTCAGCGATCACCTGTTCATTATTGAGTCAGGCGTGGTGTCGGTGACGTTGAAGCGCCACGGCACGCCGTTCGAGTCCGGCCGCATGGGGCCGGGCGAGGTCATCGGCGAGGCGGGGATTCTGTCCGATTCCTCGCTGCCGGCGGACTTTTCGGCGAAAACCTTTTGCGTGCTGTACCGCATTGAAAAGTCCTACCTCAAGCCGTGCCTCGACGCCCGTCACGACATCAACGATGCGATGCAAGCCTTGCTCGATTATCGCCTGCACAAGGCGCAATCGCTGACCGAGGAAGCGCCGGTGGTGGCGCCTAAGAAAGGCTTCCTGCAATGGCTGCGCAACCGCGCCTGATGGTTATGCGTAGGCAGCGAGTTTCTGTTCCAGGTGCAGACGCACCTGCGGCCACTCGTCGTCGATGATGCTGAACCGTACCGAATTGCGCTTGCGCCCGTCCGGCATGATCCGCTCATGACGGACAATGCCTTCCTGTTGTGCGCCAAGTCGCAGAATCGCGTTGCGTGACTTCTGATTGTTTTCGTCGGTGGTGAACTGCACGCGCACGCAATCGAGCACGTCGAAGGCGTGACACAGCATCAGGTACTTGGCTTCGGTGTTGACGAAAGACTTCTGCCAGCGCGCCGCAATCCAGCTGCTGCCGATTTCCAGCTTGCGATTGAGCGGGTCGATCTTCCAGAAGCGCGTTGAGCCGATCACTTCGCCAGTGTCTTTCAAGACAATGACAAACGGCATCACCGTGCCGGCGTCACGGCCATCGAGGGCTTTTTTCAGGTAGCTGTCGACGGTGCTGGCCGACGGCACCACAGTGACGGTGAGGTTCCACAACTCGCCGTCGGCGGCAGCGTGGAGCAGGGCGGCGGCATCTGAATACTCAAGCGGGCGCAAAAGGATGCGCTGACCTTGCAGCGTGGTTGACATGGGATTGCGGTCTCGGCAGTGCGGGCGAATGGCGAGCGCTTATTACGCCGCAGCAGGCCGATCCGATGCAACCGCCGCGAGTGTCACAGGGTCAGATTTTTTACAGCCCAAGGGCAGGAGCCTCAGCCGATGAAAAACCTGCGGATCGCCACTTATAACGTCAATGGTTTGCGTGCACGCCTGCCCAACCTGTTGGACTGGCTCAAGCGCGAACAACCGGATATCGCCTGTCTGCAAGAACTCAAATCGGTCGACACGGCCTTTCCCGCAGCAGAACTGGAAGCCGCCGGTTACGGCGCGATCTGGCAGGGACAAGCCTCGTGGAACGGCGTGGCGATTCTCGCCCGTAACGCGCAACCGCTGGAGAGTCGGCGCGGATTGCCGGGCGATCCCGATGACCAGCACAGCCGTTATCTGGAAGCAGCGGTGCATGGCGTACTGGTCGGCTGCCTGTACCTGCCCAACGGCAATCCGCAGCCGGGGCCGAAGTTCGATTACAAACTGGCCTGGTTCGAAAGGCTGATCAGCTATGCGAAGGACCTGCAAAGCAGCGATCACCCGGTGGTACTGGCCGGTGACTACAACGTCGTGCCCACCGACATGGACATCTACAACACCCGTTCCTGGCTCAAGGATGCGTTATTGCAACCCGAGAGCCGCGAGTGTTATCAACGCTTGCTCGATCAAGGCTGGACGGACTCGCTGCGCCATTTGTATCCCGAAGATCGGCTTTATACGTTCTGGGACTACTTCCGCCAACACTGGCAAACCAACTCCGGTCTGCGCATCGATCATCTCTTGCTCAACCCGGCACTGAGTCCGTATTTGCACGAGGCCGGAGTAGACGCCTGGGTGCGCAACGAACCGCACGCCAGTGACCATGCGCCGACGTGGATCCGTATCGGTTCACGCAAGAAACGCTAGCGGGCGATTGGCGAAATCAATTGTCGAAACCAGTGCCGGATCCCGTATACATGGCGACCATCAACGCAGTGAACTGCGGCCCCATGCAAAAGGACTGAGCAATGAGTGAGCCACGCCTGACGAATCTGAAGCTGTACCTGCAGCGTCTGGGGTTTGATGCGCCGCCGGCACCGACGCTGGCAACGCTGCGCCTGTTGCAATTGCGTCACACCGGCGTGTTCCCCTTCGAGAACCTGGCGACAATCACCGGGGCGCCGGTGTTGATCGATCTGCCGTCCATCGAAGCAAAAATCCTCGTCGGTGGCCGTGGTGGTTACTGCTACGAACTCAACAACCTGTTCTTCGCCCTGTTGCTTGAATTGGGCTTCGATGCCCGGGCCATCAGCGGGCGCGTGGTGATGAATCAGCCCGAGGGCAGCTGGACGGCACGCACGCACCGCTTGAGTCTGGTGACCATCGACGGCGTGCGCTACATCACGGACGTAGGTTTTGGCGGCATGGTGCCCACCGCGCCGCTGCTCCTCGACACTGAGGCCGAGCAGGCCACCCCGCACGAACCCTATCGCATAGAACAGCAGGCCGACGGCTACATGCTGCGTGCCAACGTGGCGGGTGAATGGCGATCGATGTACCTGTTCGATCTGCAACGCCAGGAAGACATCGATTACACCATTGGCAACTGGTACGTCTCGACCCATCCTGAGTCACCGTTCAGCCAACGCCTGATGGTCGCGCGCACCGGGGAGGGCTGGCGCAAGACCCTGAACAACGGCAGTTTCGCCATCCATCGCATGGGCGCCAGCAGTGAGCGGCGCGAGATGACGGAAGTCGGTGAGTTGATTGAATTGCTGGCGCGCGAGTTTGATCTGCACCTGGCTGATGTACCTCACGTGCGGCAGTCTTTGGCGCGGATAATCGCGCCGGTCTCCGTCTAGGGTTTGACGTCGGGCTCCAGCACTCGACGGATTTCCCCAACCGCTGCCGACAGCTTTTTCTCGAGGCTCTTGAGGTCGGCGGCGGTGATGCCCTTCTTGAATTGTCCGCTCGATTCGACTTGTTCCGGTTTTGCAGCGGCATCCAGCAACGCATGACGCAGGGTGTTATTGATCACCGTCTGATAACCGAACCCTTCGTTCTCGGCGACCGTACGCGCCGCTTCGATGACGGTGTCGTCGAGCATGATGGTGATGCGGGTTTTGCCTTTGTTTGACGCCACTGCGCCGCGTTTGCCCTGAGAAAAGTCATATTCGTCTTTCATCGGTCAAGCCTCCAGAAAATAAGCGCAACGCTCGCTCGGTGTGGCGACACGTGCAGAAATGATTCGAACGACATTCGCGTCCCGGTAACTGTAAGCAACGACCAGCAGTCGCCCTTTGCCGTCGAGGCCAATAGTGATCCAGCGTTGTTCGTCATGATCGTTGTCCTCGACCGTCAGTGCTCGTTCGTCGTGGAAGACCGGTTCAGTTTCGGCGAGGCTGACGCCTTTGTGCTTGAGTTTGTTGGCTGCGTTCTTGCTTTTGTCGTACTGAATAGTGAATGACTTAATTATGCATACTTTATATGTATAAAGAAGAGTGCGACTGCGCCGCTGGTCGCCATGAACACTTCAGCCTAGTGGGCGTTGGCGCAAACACAGAAGCGCATGTGTTGCCGGATTTGTGGGGGATGCAAGCGGCGGGATAGAAGGTTGGGTGGCTACCTATCCATTATGTGACTGACAAGTTGTATACAACTCTATGGACATTTGTCGTGAGTATTGAATACAGTGTGCGCATAACAAAAACCAGGGAACCCCCCACCATGAAAACGCCCCATGTTTCACACCAACGGCCCGAGGATGAAAATCTCGGGGTCGGCGCGAATATGGCTTACGGCCTGCAACATGTTCTGACCATGTACGGCGGTATCGTTGCGGTGCCACTGATCATCGGCCAGGCGGCCGGCCTGTCGCCGGCAGACATAGGTTTGTTGATTGCTGCTTCATTGTTTGCGGGGGGGCTGGCGACGCTGCTGCAAACCCTGGGTCTACCGTTTTTTGGCTGTCAATTGCCGCTGGTGCAGGGCGTGTCGTTCTCCGGTGTGGCGACCATGGTCGCGATCGTCAGCAGTGGCGGGGAGGGTGGCTTTCAGTCGGTGCTGGGTGCGGTGATTGCCGCCTCCTTGATAGGGCTGCTGATCACGCCGGTGTTCTCTCGTATCACCAAGTTCTTTCCGCCCTTGGTCACCGGCATCGTGATCACCACCATCGGCCTGACGCTGATGCCGGTGGCCGCACGCTGGGCGATGGGCGGCAACAGCCACGCGCCGGACTTCGGCAGCATGCAGAACATCGGTCTGGCGGCGGTCACGCTGGTGCTGGTGTTGCTGCTGAGCAAGGTCGGCAGCTCGACCATCTCGCGTCTGTCGATCCTGTTGGCCATGGTGATCGGCACGATACTGGCGGTATTCCTTGGCATGGCGGACTTCTCCAACGTCACCACCGGGCCGATGTTCGGCTTCCCGACGCCGTTTCACTTCGGCATGCCAACCTTCCACTTCGCCGCGATCCTGTCGATGTGCATCGTGGTCATGGTGACGCTGGTAGAAACTTCGGCAGACATTCTTGCGGTCGGTGAAATCATCGGCACCAAAGTCGATTCCAAACGTCTGGGCAATGGCCTGCGGGCGGACATGCTGTCGAGCATGTTTGCGCCGATTTTCGGATCGTTCACCCAGAGCGCCTTCGCCCAGAACGTCGGGCTGGTGGCGGTGACCGGAATCAAGAGCCGCTATGTAGTGGCCACTGGCGGTATCTTCCTGGTGATCCTTGGCCTGCTGCCGTTCATGGGGCGGGTCATCGCTGCGGTACCGACTTCGGTACTCGGCGGCGCCGGTATCGTGCTGTTCGGTACGGTGGCGGCGAGTGGTATCCGCACGCTGTCCAAGGTTGATTACCGCAACAACGTCAACCTGATCATCGTCGCCACTTCGATCGGTTTCGGCATGATCCCGATTGCTGCGCCGAACTTCTACGATCACTTCCCGAGCTGGTTTGCGACCATTTTCCACTCGGGCATCAGCTCGTCGGCGATCATGGCGATTCTGCTCAACCTGGCGTTCAACCACTTCACCGCCGGTAACTCGGATCAGCAGTCGGTGTTTGCCGCGGCGGAAGAGCGGACTTTGCGTTACCGCGATCTGGCGGCGCTGCGTGAAGGCGATTACTTCAGCGACGGCAAGCTGCATGACTGCGATGGCAAGGAAGTGCCAGTCATCGAGCCGGATGATCACGACCATGGGCACGGTGCGCCGAAGGTGCAGGTGAAAAGCAGCGAGCATGTCTGACGGCTGTCTCTGAATAGAAAAGGGCCGATCTGTTAACCGCAGATCGGCCCTTTTTCATTTCAAGATCAAAAGATCGCAGCCTTCGGCAGCTCCTACACAGATCTCATACTCCGCTGATTCTGCGGATGAACGCTGAATCTGTAGGAGCTGCCGAAGGCTGCGATCTTCTGATCTTTTCGAGCGCCCACAAAAAAGCCCCTGAACCTTTCGATTCAGGGGCTTTGCTATTTGGCTCCACAACCTGGACTCGAACCAGGGACCCAATGATTAACAGTCATTTGCTCTACCAACTGAGCTATTGCGGAATTGGTGCGTATGTTACTGATTCAAAAAGAGAAGTCAAGCATGGGTTGTGAAATTAGCTGAATCCTCGGGACGGACGGTGGTTTGTCTGCGATTGGCGGTTACCAGAACTGCAGCAGAGGTCTACCATGGCCGCCCGGAAGTGGTCACACGCGCTGCCGGCCATTCGCCGAAAAAGGTCCGCGTCATGAACCGTTTAATCCGCAACAACAAGGTGTTCGCATGAGCATCGCGCAAATCAGCCTGCCCAAGGGCGTCGGTCCCCACGCCGAAAAACTCTTTGATGCAATCACCCAGGCCAGCACCCCTGAAGAGCTGAACCGCGCTGGCGGCAAGGCCGAAGGGTTCGTCCTCGGTCTGGAAAGCACCAAGGCGATCAAAAGCCAGATCGCCGAATCGCTGTACGTCGTCTATGACGATGCTGCGACTCAGCGCGCGACGGAACTGGCTTAACTGCCGAAGGTGATGGTGCCCAGCATCAGTTTGGCATAGGCCGCGGTGGCTGCCAGTTGCACCAGCCACAGCACCAGGCCACCGAGAAACACCCCGGCCGCTACTTGCAGCACCAGGCTTTTTTCGCGTTTGGCCGAGGCGCGGGGGATGAAATCATCCAGATCGTCACGGTCGGCGCGCAGGTTGTCGTTTTTCATTTGGTTTCTCTCAAAAATCTCGGATGTACGCATAACCTGTGGGAGCGAGCCTGCTCGCGAATGCGGTTTGTCAGCATCAGTGATGGCGACTGACCCACCGCATTCGCGAGCAGGCTCGCTCCCACAATTTGGATTGTGTGCAGTCTAGAGGTTGTGGGGGTTGTTTCGTGACAATAAAAAACGGGAAGCCCAAAGGCTTCCCGTTTTTCATCACGCGGCGAAATCAGATGACCTGAACAATCGCATCCGTCACTGCCTTGATGTTGCTCTGGTTCAGCGCAGCCACGCAAATGCGGCCGGTGTCCAGGGCGTAGATGCCGAACTCGTTACGCAGGCGATGCACTTGTTCAGTGGTCAGGCCGGAGTAGGAGAACATGCCGCGCTGACGACCGACGAAGCTGAAGTCGCGGCCCGGGGCTTTTTCCGCCAGCAGGGCAACCATCTGCTCGCGCATGCCGCGAATGCGCAGACGCATTTCAGCCAGTTCGGCTTCCCACTGTGCGCGCAGTTCCGGGCTGTTCAACACCGCAGCAACGATGCTCGCACCGTGGGTTGGCGGGTTGGAGTAGTTGGTGCGGATCACGCGTTTGACTTGCGACAGCACGCGCGCGCTTTCTTCTTTCGATTCGCTGATGATCGACAGGGCGCCAACGCGCTCACCGTACAGCGAGAACGATTTGGAGAACGAACTCGACACGAAGAAAGTCAGGCCGGATTCAGCGAACAGACGCACCGCAGCGGCGTCTTCGTCGATACCGTCGCCAAAACCCTGATAGGCCATGTCGAGGAACGGCACGTGACCTTTGGCTTTGACCACGTCCAGCACGTTGTTCCAGTCCGCCGGGGTCAGGTCGACGCCGGTCGGGTTGTGGCAGCAAGCGTGGAGGATAACGATCGAGCCGTTCGGCAGGGCGTTGAGGTCGTCGAGCATGCCGGCACGGTTAACGTCGTGGGTGGCGGCGTCGTAGTAACGGTAGTTCTGCACCGGGAAACCGGCGGTTTCGAACAACGCGCGGTGGTTTTCCCAGCTCGGGTCGCTGATCGCCACGACAGCGTTCGGCAGCAGTTGCTTGAGGAAGTCGGCACCGATTTTCAGTGCGCCGGTCCCGCCGACGGCCTGAGTGGTGATGACGCGACCGGCGCTGATCAGCGGCGAGTCGTTGCCGAACAGCAGCTTTTGCACGGCCTGGTCGTAGGCAGCGATGCCATCGATCGGCAGGTAACCGCGCGAAGCGTGTTGAGCGACGCGAATCGTCTCGGCTTCGATCACGGCGCGCAGAAGTGGAATTCGCCCCTCTTCGTTGCAGTACACGCCAACGCCCAGGTTGACCTTGGTGGTCCGGGTATCGGCGTTGAATGCTTCGTTGAGGCCCAGGATTGGATCGCGGGGTGCCATTTCGACAGCGGAGAACAGGCTCATTATTGCGGCGGCTCTGAATGGAGAATGGAGGGACGTGTCGCGCTCCAGCCGGATGCACTAGAGCGGTGCACAAACGGGGAGCTAGTATAGAGGCCATTACTGAACAATGGCGACAGGCGATTCGGCTTTTAGGGTAAGTTTTTCCGATTATTTCTTGACCGTTAGTCGACTGCCCGTGTCAGAGTCTTTACCGGATGTAGGACGTTTGCCTTGAAAGGTGAGGCAATCGCCACCACATTGAGCACAATCCAGGTTTTTTCTTGCGCGACACCGGTCGTTTGCGGTCGTCCCCGTGGTGTTCCGCTTTGCTCGGAATACCGCGATCCCAGAGGTGTATATGTCCGAATTCCAGCTCGTCACCCGCTTCGAGCCCGCCGGCGACCAGCCAGAAGCCATCCGCCAATTGGTGGAGGGCATCGAGGCCGGGCTGGCGCACCAGACGCTGCTCGGTGTGACCGGCTCGGGCAAGACCTTCAGCATCGCCAATGTCATCTCGCAGATACAGCGCCCGACGCTGGTATTGGCGCCGAACAAGACCTTGGCCGCGCAGTTGTACGGCGAGTTCAAGGCGTTCTTCCCGAACAACGCCGTCGAGTATTTCGTCTCCTACTACGACTACTATCAGCCGGAAGCCTATGTGCCGTCGTCCGACACCTTCATCGAGAAGGATGCGTCGATCAACGACCACATCGAGCAGATGCGTCTGTCAGCAACCAAAGCGCTGCTCGAGCGCAAGGACGCGATCATCGTCACCACGGTGTCGTGCATTTACGGTCTGGGTAGCCCGGAAACCTATCTGAAAATGGTTTTGCACGTCGATCGCGGCGACAAGCTCGATCAGCGTGCGCTGTTGCGGCGTCTGGCCGACTTGCAATACACCCGCAACGACATGGATTTTGCCCGCGCGACCTTCCGTGTGCGCGGCGATGTGATCGACATCTACCCGGCGGAATCCGATCTGGAAGCGATCCGCATCGAGCTGTTCGATGACGAGGTCGAAAGCATTTCTGCATTCGATCCGCTGACCGGCGAAGTCATCCGCAAGATGCCGCGCTTCACCTTTTACCCGAAGAGCCACTATGTGACGCCACGGGAAACCCTGCTCGACGCCATCGAACACATCAAAGTCGAATTGCAGGAGCGCCTCGAATACCTGCGCAGCAACAACAAACTGGTGGAAGCCCAGCGGCTGGAGCAGCGCACCCGTTTTGACCTGGAAATGATCCTCGAACTGGGCTACTGCAACGGCATCGAAAACTACTCGCGCTATCTGTCCGGGCGTCCGGCCGGTGCCGCGCCGCCAACCCTTTACGACTACCTGCCGGCCGATGCGTTGCTGGTGATCGACGAGTCCCACGTCAGCGTGCCGCAGGTCGGCGCGATGTATAAGGGCGACCGTTCGCGTAAGGAAACCCTCGTCGAATACGGCTTCCGTCTGCCGTCGGCACTGGACAACCGGCCGATGCGTTTTGACGAGTGGGAAGGGGTCAGCCCGCAGACCATTTTTGTTTCGGCAACCCCGGGCAACTACGAAGCCGAGCACGCCGGACGCGTGGTCGAGCAAGTGGTACGGCCGACCGGTCTGGTCGACCCGCAGGTAGAAGTACGTCCGGCGCTGACTCAGGTCGACGATCTACTCTCGGAAATCAGCAAACGCGTGGCGGTCGAGGAGCGGGTGCTGGTCACCACGCTGACCAAGCGCATGGCCGAAGACCTTACCGATTACCTCGCCGACCACGGCGTGCGCGTGCGTTATCTGCACTCGGACATCGACACCGTTGAGCGCGTGGAAATCATCCGTGATCTGCGCCTCGGCACCTTTGATGTGCTGGTGGGGATCAACCTGCTGCGTGAAGGCCTGGACATGCCGGAAGTGTCGCTGGTGGCGATTCTTGATGCCGACAAGGAAGGCTTCCTGCGTTCCGAGCGCTCGCTGATTCAGACTATTGGCCGGGCGGCGCGGAACCTTAATGGGCGGGCGATTCTCTACGCCGATCGCATGACCGGTTCGATGGAGCGGGCGATTGGCGAGACCGAGCGGCGTCGCGACAAGCAGATAGCGTTCAACCTGGAAAACGGCATCACCCCGCGCGGTGTGATCAAGGACGTCGCCGACATCATGGAAGGCGCCACCGTGCCGGGCTCGCGCAGCAAGAAGCGCAAAGGCATGGCCAAGGCTGCCGAAGAGAACGCCAAGTACGAAGCCGAACTGCGCTCGCCGAGCGAGATCACCAAACGCATTCGTGCGCTGGAAGAGAAGATGTATCAACTGGCGCGGGATCTGGAGTTTGAAGCGGCGGCGCAGATGCGCGACGAGATTGCCAAACTGCGCGAGCGGCTTTTGGCAGTTTGATTGATGTTGCCTGGTCGGGCCCCATCGCTGGCAAGCCAGCTCCCACAAGGATTGATGGCGTACACGAAATTTGTGAACACCAAAGAAACCTGTGGGAGCTGGCTTGCCAGCGATGGGGCCAGACTAGGCACAGCAAATATCAGTGGGATTCCCCAGCCTTCAACCCTTGTGGCAATTTCTTGGTCAGTAGAATCGCCAACATACTGATCCCCAGCGCAATCCCGACAAAGTGAAACGCATCGTTGTACGCCATGATCGCCGCCTGCTGATGGACGATCTCACTCAGCTTGCCCAACGCCGCCGTATCACTGCCAAATCGATCGGTCATCGACGCCAGTCGCTCGGCCACCTGCGGATTGGTCGGCACCACCGCCTCACGCAAATAATCGAAGTAAGTCTTGGTGCGCGCATCCAGCAGCGTCGCCAGCAGGGCAATGCCGATCGCACCGCCGAGGTTACGCAGAATATTGAACAGACTCGACGCCGACCCAGCGTCCTGCGGCAGAATGTACGCCGTAGCGATCAGCGAAATGGTCACCATGATCAACGGCTGCCCTAGCGCGCGAATGATCTGAATCTGATTGAACTGCGGCCCGGCGAAATCCGGGTTGAGCACCCCGGACGAAAAACTCGCCAGCCCGAACAACCCGAAGCCGATGGTGCACAGCCATTTCGGCGAGACAAACTTCATCAGCTTCGGTACCAGCGGAATCAGGAACAGCTGCGGCACGCCCATCCACATGATCACTTCACCGATCTGCAGGGCGTTGTAGTTCTGGATCTGCGCCAGGTACAGCGGCAACAAATAGATCGAACCGTACAACCCGACCCCCATGCCCAGGCTGGAAATACTCGATAAGCCGAAGTTGCGATTACGCAGAATGCCAAGGTTGATCAACGGATTGGGTTTGGAGATCTGCACGATCACAAAGGTGATCAGACTTACCAGCGCAATGCTGCCCAGCGTCACGATCAGGCTCGATTCGAGCCAGTCCTTGCGATGGCCTTCTTCAAGAAACACCTGCAAACAACCCAAGCCAATCCCTAACGTGAGAATGCCGGTGTAGTCGGTGCTTTTCAGCAGTTCCCAGTGCGCTTCTTTCTTCTCCAGTCCGTACATCAGGCCGGCGATCATGATCAGCCCGGGTGGAATGTTGATGTAGAAAATGTATTCCCAACCCCAGTTTTCCGTGAGCCAGCCGCCCAGCGTCGGGCCGATCGACGGCGCGAACGTCGCGGTCATGGCAAACATCGCCATGCCTTTGGCGCGGTGGTGTTCGGGGAGTTTGATCAGGGTCAGGGTGAACGCCAGCGGAATCAGCGCGCCGCCGGTGAAGCCCTGCATGGCGCGGAAAACGATCATGCTCTCCAGGCTCCAGGCCATCGAGCACAGCAGCGATGAAACCAGAAAGCCCAGCGACACCCACACCGCCAGGCGCCGCGCCGAGAGCAGCTGCACCAGCCACGCGGTCAGCGGAATCATGATGATTTCCGCGACCAGATACGAGGTGGAAATCCACGAGCCTTCTTCCAGCGTCGCCGACAAGGCGCCCTGAATATCCTTCAAAGAAGAGTTGGTGATCTGGATGTCGAGCACGGCCATAAAGGCGCCGAGCATCACGCTCATCACCGCAATCCAATCGCGCCGGGTCGGTTCGCCGACCGGGCGGATCAGCGAATCACCGGCCATTGTCCGGGGCGTCTTTGATGTTCACGGTGGCGGTGACGGACATGCCCGGGCGGATCTTGCCGTGCAGCGGGTTGTCGGCCTTGAAGGTCAGTTTCACCGGAATGCGTTGCACGACTTTGGTGAAGTTGCCGGTGGCGTTGTCCGGCGGCAACAGGCTGAACTGCGCGCCTGAGGCCGCGAACAGACTGTCGACCCGCGCTTCGATCGGTGTGTCGCCGTAGGCGTCGAAGGTCAGCTCGGCTTTCTGCCCGGGTTGCATGCGGCCGATCTGGGTTTCCTTGAAGTTGGCCTGCACCCAGATGTCCTCATCCGGGACGATCGACAGCAGGTAGGCGCCAGCCTGCACCACTTGGCCGTTACGGGCGGCGCGTTGGCCGACCAGACCGCTGATCGGTGCATGGATTTCACTGCGGGTCAGGTTGAGTTCGGCTTGCGCCAGATCGGCGCGGGCGTTGGCGATCTGTGCGTCGAGGCGTTTGATTTCCGCGTTCAAGGCGTTGACCTGCTGGCGCTGGCCTTGCGCATCGGCCTGCGCCTTGGCCACTTGCGAACGAGCAATATGGGCGTCGGCGGAGAGGGTGGTCACGCGCTCTTCGGAAACGTAACCGGGTTTGCGCAGGGTTTCTGCTCGCGACAAGTCCATCTGCGAGCGGCCGAGCGTCGCTTGGGTGGTCGCCACTTGCGCATCGCTGGCAGCGATCAGGCTCGATTGCTGGGTGAGTTTGCTTTGCGCTTGCAGGCGCTCGGCTTCGCGGGTGGCGAGGGCGGCGTTGGCGCGGTCGATGGCCAAGCGGAAATCATTCGGTTCCAGGCGCACCAGCAACTGGCCTTTTTCGACGTGCTGATTGTCCTGCACCAGTACTTCATCGATGCGCGCGCTCAGTTGGCTCGACACACGGGTGATTTCGCCCTGGACATAAGCGTTGTCAGTGCTTTCATAAAAGCGGCCCTTGAAAAACCAATGGGCGAAAAAGCCCCCGGCAATCAACAGGACGAGCAGCAGGAAAATCAACAGGCGACGCTTGAGTTGGGCAGGCATGGGCAAACTGTAGTCGAGGAATTGTAAGGAAAGTTATCAGCAGGCGAATCTGGCATACAGCCGATAAACGGTAAATGCCATCCGCTGATATTTGCCCATTCACCACGGCTTACCGGCGTTCCAGACGCAAACTTGGCTTAAATGCCCTGCCCGCTGGAGCGGGGCGGGTGTCGCCTGTTACCATTCGCCGCTTGATTGTTTTGCTTTTCATTCTTTTCGAGACATGCCATGACCACCGTCCGCACTCGCATCGCGCCATCGCCTACCGGGGACCCCCACGTAGGTACCGCTTACATCGCATTGTTCAACTACTGCTTTGCCAAGCAGCATGGCGGTGAGTTCATCCTGCGGATCGAAGACACCGATCAGTTGCGTTCGACCCGCGAGTCCGAACAGCAGATCTTCGACGCCCTGCGCTGGCTGGGTATCGACTGGAGCGAAGGCCCGGACGTCGGCGGCCCGCACGGCCCGTACCGGCAGAGCGAGCGCGGCGACATCTACCAGAAGTACTGCCAGCAACTGGTCGACATGGGCCACGCGTTCCCATGCTTCTGCACCGCTGAAGAACTCGATCAGATGCGCGCCGAGCAAATGGCTCGCGGCGAAACTCCGCGCTACGACGGTCGCGCATTGCTGCTGTCGAAGGAAGAAGTCGCGGCCCGTCTGGCTGCTGGCGAACCGCACGTGATCCGCATGAAAGTGCCGAGCGAAGGCGTTTGCGTGGTGCCGGACATGCTGCGTGGCGATGTCGAGATCCCGTGGGATCGCATGGACATGCAAGTGCTGATGAAGACCGACGGCCTGCCGACGTACTTCCTCGCCAACGTTGTCGACGATCACCTGATGGGCATCACCCACGTGCTGCGTGGCGAAGAGTGGCTGCCATCGGCGCCGAAACTGATTCTGCTGTACGAATACTTCGGCTGGGAGCAACCAGAGCTGTGCTACATGCCGCTGCTGCGTAACCCGGACAAGAGCAAGCTGTCCAAGCGCAAGAACCCGACCTCGGTAACGTTCTACGAGCGCATGGGCTTCATGCCAGAAGCGATGCTCAACTACCTCGGTCGCATGGGCTGGTCGATGCCGGACGAGCGCGAGAAGTTCTCGCTGCAGGAAATGGTCGACAACTTCGACCTCAAGCGTGTCTCGCTGGGCGGGCCGATCTTCGATATCGAGAAACTGTCGTGGCTCAACGGCCAGTGGCTGCGTGATCTGCCGGTGGAAGAGTTCGCCAGTCGCTTGCAGACCTGGGCGCTGAACCCGGAATACATGATGAAGATCGCGCCGCTGGTGCAGGGCCGCGTTGAAACCTTCAGCCAGGTTGCACCGCTGGGCGGCTTCTTCTTTGCCGGTGGCGTCAATCCGGACGCCAAGCTGTTCGAGTCGAAGAAGCTTTCGGGTGATCAGGTTCGTCAACTGATGCAGTTGATCCTGTGGAAACTGGAAAGCCTGCGTCAGTGGGAAAAGGACAACATCACCGCGACGATTCAGGCGGTGGTTGAATCGCTGGAGTTGAAATTGCGCGATGCGATGCCGCTGATGTTCGCTGCGATCACCGGGCAGGCGAGTTCGGTGTCGGTGCTCGATGCCATGGAAATCATTGGCCCGGACCTGACCCGTTATCGTCTGCGTCAGGCGATCGACCTGCTGGGCGGCGTGTCGAAGAAAGAAAACAAAGAGTGGGAAAAGCTGCTGGGCGCGATCGCCTGATAGCTTAACCCCCCTGTAGGAGCTGCCGAAGGCTGCGATCTTTTGATCTTGATCTTTAAACGGCAACGTCAAAAGATCGCAGCCTGCGGCAGCTCCTACAGGGGGCATGCTTTATCCCAAGTCCCGGATTTTCGGGAGGAGGGCGGTAAGTGATTGTTATGCCGACGAAAAACTTTGAAAAATTTCAAAAATAAGTTTGACAGGCTTTCGATACGCCCTTAAGATTCGCCCCGTCCTCAGCGATGACATCAACGATGAGGGGCTATAGCTCAGCTGGGAGAGCGCCTGCATGGCATGCAGGAGGTCAACGGTTCGATCCCGTTTAGCTCCACCAATTTACACTTCGAAGCCTGGCCACACCGGCTCCGAAGCGATCAACACTCAGTGTTGATCAGTTGTATAGAAGGGTTTGCGTCCCCTTCGTCTAGTGGCCTAGGACACCGCCCTTTCACGGCGGTAACAGGGGTTCGAGTCCCCTAGGGGACGCCAGTTTTACAGAAGCGATGTTGCAAGATGTCGCTCCGCCGCGAGGCGAAAAATCCGGGGCTTTAGCTCAGCTGGGAGAGCGCCTGCATGGCATGCAGGAGGTCAGCGGTTCGATCCCGCTAAGCTCCACCAATTTTACACGTTCAAGGTCTGGCCACACCGGCCTTGAATCGATCAGTTCTCAGCGCTGATCAGTTGTATAGAAGGTTTGTGTCCCCTTCGTCTAGTGGCCTAGGACACCGCCCTTTCACGGCGGTAACAGGGGTTCGAGTCCCCTAGGGGACGCCACGATTACCCGCTCTGCGGGATTTTATAAGGGTCATTCAATTATTGAATGGCCCTTTTGTTTGTCTGGCGTTTGGCCAATTCTCCTTTTTCCTTACACTGTGCTTCAGACCAGCGGTCATATCCTTGACTTGCAGAATATTATTATGCGAATAATATTCTAGTCGTAATATTCGGAGGCAACGATGAACGATAAAAAAGCTCAAACCCGCGAACGCATCCTCAAGGCTGCCAGCGCTGCACTGATTCAGCGCGGCCCGGCGGACCCTAGCGTGGGCGAAGTGATGGGCGCAGCCGGCCTCACCGTCGGTGGCTTCTATGCGCACTTCGAAAGCAAGGACGCAATGATGCTCGAAGCGTTCAAGCAATTGCTCGGTCGCCGCCGCGACCTGATTGCCGACATGGATACCGAATTGACTGGTGAAGAGCGCCGCGCCTTGGTCGCAGCGTTCTACCTGTCGCGCAAGCACCGTGATTCCAGCGATGCCGCGTGCCCGATTCCAGCTTCGATTGGCGAGTTGGGTCGTTTGCCGGAATCGTTCCGCACCGCGCTGAACGAACACTTGGAGTTGATGATTGCTCAGTTGGCGTCCAGCCCTGAGGACACCGATAAAGCCCTGGCCGACGTGGCCTTGATGGTGGGTGGTCTGGCGCTGGCAAGGGCGCTGGGCCCGGGAGATTTATCCGATCGATTGCTGCGCGCTGCCAAGTCGGCGGTGCGTTGACCTGAAGGCAACACGCCTGAGGAGAGAGCGATGAACACGTTGAAGTGGATTCGTGGCGTTAATGGCACCTTGGGCTGGATTGCACCGAAACGGGTTGCGAGCAAAATGCGCCTGGCGTTCATGACGCCGCGCACGCTGCCACTGCGCGATTGGGAGTTGCCGCTGCTGGCAAGTTCCGAGCGGATCACTTTGCGCTTCGGTCTCTCGGCGCTGCGCTGGGGCCAAGGCCCGACCGTGCTGCTGATGCACGGCTGGGAAGGGCGACCAACCCAATTCGCTGCCCTGATCACCGCGCTAGTCGAGGCCGGTTATACCGTTGTTGCCCTGGATGGCCCGGCCCACGGGCGTTCGCCCGGGCGTGAAGCCAATGTCGTGTTGTTCGCCCGGGCGATGCTCGAAGCGGCTGCCGAGCTGCCACCATTGCAAGCGGTCATCGGTCATTCCATGGGCGGCGCCAGCGCCATGCTCGCCGTGCAATTGGGCTTGCGCACCGAAACCCTCGTCAGCATCGCCGCGCCGGCTCGAATCCTCGGCGTACTGCGCGGGTTTGCCCGCTACGTTGGCATGCCGCCCCGGGCCCGCTCCGCTTTCATCCGCCAAGTCGAGCAAGACGTTGGCATGCGCGCCGCCACCCTCGACGTTGCCCACTATCAACTGGATATGCCCGGCCTGATCGTGCACGCCGAGGACGACAACTTCGTCTCGGTCAAGGAGTCGCAACTGATCCACGAGTCCTGGTTCGACAGTCGCCTGTTGCGCCTTGAAGGCGGCGGCCACCAGCGCGTGCTGGCCGACCCTCGGGTGATTGATGGCGTGTTATCACTGCTGGCTGGCCGCAGCCTTCAGGCGCGCCAATCGGCGTGAGCTCCGTTACACTGCCCCGGTTGAATCATTGACCGGGAGTGGGGCATGGGCTGGGATCGGGCAACGCCGTTTACCATTGACCTGCAAGTAGGCGCCGAGGACATCGACGGGCTGGGCCACGCGAACAACGCGGTGTACGTCACCTGGCTCGAGCGTTGCGCCTGGCGCCATTCGCAGCGTCTGGGCCTGGATCTGGTCGAATATCGCCGACTGGATCGGGCGATGGCTGTAGTGCGCCACGAGATCGATTATCTCGCTGCAGCCTATGAAGGCGACGAACTGCAATTGGCGACGTGGATCGTCGATTGGGATCAGCGCCTGAAAATGACCCGGCATTTCCAGCTCAAGCGCCCGAGCGACAACACCACGCTGTTGCGTGCGCAGACCACGTTTGTCTGTATCGAGCTGTCCACGGGCAAGCCAAAGCGCATGCCGATCGAGTTCGTCGAGGGCTACGGACCGGCGATCCTGGCACTAGCCTGACCCGATCCCTGTAGGCGCTGCCGAAGGCTGCGATCTTTTGATTTTGCTGTTTGCAGATCAAGATCAAGATCAAGATCAAGATCAAGATCAAGATCAAGATCAAGATCAAGATCAAAAGATCGCAGCCTTCGGCAGCTCCTACAAGGGATCTGCGGATTTGCGCGATATCCAGTAAACTGCCGCACGTTTTTTCCATAAGTAGTGTTTTCCCCATGCAAATTGCTCTGGCGCCCATGGAGGGGTTGGTCGACGACATTCTCCGCGACGTGCTGACCCGCGTTGGCGGCATCGATTGGTGCGTGACCGAATTCATTCGCGTCAACGACCAGTTGCTCACTCCAGCCTACTTTCACAAGTTCGGCCCTGAGCTGCTCAATGGCGCGCGTACCGCATCCGGCGTGCCATTGCGCGTGCAATTGCTCGGCTCCGATCCTGTATGCCTGGCGGAAAACGCTGCACTGGCCTGCGAACTCGGCTCCGAAGTGATCGACCTCAACTTCGGCTGCCCGGCCAAGACTGTGAACAAATCCCGGGGCGGCGCCGTGCTGCTCAAAGAGCCGGAATTGCTTAACCAGATCGTCGAGCACGTGCGCCGCGCCGTACCCGCGCACATTCCCGTCACCGCGAAAATGCGCCTGGGCTTCGACAGTCCCGACGGTTCGCTGGTCTGCGCCACCGCATTGGCTGAGGGCGGCGCCGAGCACATTGTGGTTCACGCCCGTACGAAAATGGACGGCTACAAACCGCCCGCACACTGGGAGTGGATCCCGCGCGTGCAGGACGTGGTCAAAGTCCCGGTGTTCGCCAACGGCGATATCTGGAGCGTCGAAGACTGGCGGCGTTGCCGCGAAATCAGTGGCGTCGAAGACATCATGCTCGGTCGCGGTCTGGTGTCGCGCCCGGATCTGGCCAAACAGATCGCTGCCGCCCGCGCAGGTGAAGAAGTCGTCGAGATGACGTGGGCCGAGCTGATGCCGCTGATCCAGGACTTCTGGTTGCAAGCCAAAGCGCAGATGACTGCACGCCAATCGCCGGGCCGTTTGAAGCAATGGCTGGCCATGCTGACGCGCAATTATCCCGAGGCTACCGAGCTGTTCACCGTGCTGCGCCGTGAGACGGAGCCGGATCACGTCTCGCGTCTGCTTGGTTTGCCGGTCGCCGAAGCGGCCTGAAAAAAAATCTGCAAATAATCTCTTGAAATCATTTCAGCGGTCCCTATCTAAGGGTTACGCGATGCCGAATTCGGGTCGCGGAGTCAAAAAACCTTGCTGATTGTTTTCAGGAGATTTGAACCATGAGTACTGCATTTTCCCTCGCGCCACTGTTCCGTTCCTCGGTAGGTTTCGACCGTTTCAACGACCTGTTCGAAACCGCCCTGCGCAACGAGCCAGGCAGCAGCTACCCACCTTACAACGTCGAAAAACACGGTGATGATCAGTACCGTATCGTCGTTGCCGCCGCCGGTTTCCAGGAAGAAGACCTGGAACTGCAAGTCGAAAAAGGTGTGCTGACCATCAGTGGTGGCAAGCGTGATGCCAACGAAGGCGTGACCTTCCTGCATCAGGGCATCGCCCAACGTGCTTTCAAGCTGTCCTTCCGTCTGGCCGATCACATCGAGATCAAGGCTGCGGATCTGAAAAACGGTCTGCTGAGCATCGACCTGTTGCGAGTGATCCCGGAAGAAGCGAAAGCCAAACGCATCCCGATCAACGGGACGCAGACGCCGGCGTTGCAGCACTGAGTCATGTGCCGCAACACAATCGTCTGAACAGGCGATGAGCCGCTGAATGAAGGCCCCGATACGTCGGGGCCTTTTTTGTGCGCGCAAGAAAAGCGCTGTGCGACTTTGCCGCTGGCGGTGGTTTCTCTACAATCCGCCGCAGTTTTGCCGACCCCCATTCCTCACCGGTCGGCCTGGAGCCTTTTTTCATGGACGAGATTCAACAGCGCTGGCTGTGCGCCCTGTCTGCACCCATGGCGGCGATCAATACCGGCGCCAGCTACGATGACCCCGCGTTCTGCGACGATCGCTACATCGACCTGAAAGACAGTTGGGGTATCGACGACCGTGGGCAACTGTTCGACATGCTCGAACGGATGACCGACGACGGCCATGCCAAGCACCTCAGCGCGGCCTATCTGGCGTGGCAGCGCTGTCTGCCGAGTGAATGGCAGGCCTTGCTCGACGACCTGAGTCCCCGCGAACGCATCCTGCATGAGTTTGCCAGTCGCACGTTCGGCAGTTGCGGGCCGGGCGGGATTTTGTCCTGGGACTATGGCCGCATGGGTTTTCTCTTGCGCTGTGCGGTGCGCAATCAGTGGGTCGACCTGGACGAAAGCAACTGGCTGCACAGTCGTTTGGCCCTCAGAGCGCAATTTCACTACGGTAGCTGGATGGCTTACTTCGACGGTTTTGTGGTGGGCCGGACCTTTTGGTCGTGCCTCAGCGCCAGCGACGATGAGCTGGCGCGCGAACTCGATCGACAAGGCGCCAGCGCCCTTAACGTGCGGATTGCCCGTGGCCTCGCGGCGAACATCCCTCAGTTTCTAGCTGATTTGCCGTGGCACATGGAAATTGATCTGCCGCCACGTCCGGCATCGCTCAAGGAGTTCGACTGGTCATGAGTTGCTGGATCCGCCTGGGCATCGAGCCTACTAACGACGAAACCCTGATTCGCAACGCCTACCGCGCACGCTTGCCAGCGCATCACCCGGAGACTGACCCGCAAGGCTTCCAGGCGCTGCGCATGGCCTACGAAAACGCCCTGCGTCTGGCGCGTGAAGACGAGGAAGAAGAGCCCGAGGACGAGTACGAGTCCCAAGCCTCAGAACAGACTGTCGTTGAGGTCCCTCCGGTGTTCGGGGAGTTCTGCGAGCTGCTGGATGATCCCGCGCGCCGGTTCAATTTCGCCGCGTGGCAGGCCTTTGTCCGAGGGCTGGATGAGCTGTCGCTGGACGTGCTCGATGAGCTCAGCTGGCCGCTGTACCACCGGATGGCCGACGCCGGTCCGTTGTCGTACCGCTGCGCGAATCTGTTGGCCAAGCGTATGGCCTGGAATCAACAGTTGCTGGATCTGGGCTTCGACGACGCGCATCAGGTGGGGTTCTTTCTCCAGCGAATCGAAACGCCGGACCCGTTTGATACGGATCTGATGAGCACATGGTCAGAGGCAGCCCAGACTGAATCGCTGTGGTACGCCCGTAGCCTCGACTTCATCTTCAACCAGCGCCCACTGCAGGAGTTCGCCGACTTCGCCAGTCAGCACACCTGTCTGCCGTTGCCGGATGATGCCGCGTTTCTCAAGCGTCTGTTGGTGCAGTTCACTCAGGCAGGTATTGGCGCGCCGACGTTTTTGCAGTGCTGTATCGAACAGCAGCTTGCCGCACCGGATGATGTCGACTGGCTTTACCTGTTGGCGTGCCAGAACAGTCTGCTGGGGCGGGACGATCAGGCATTGCCGTGCTGGATCCGGCTGTGGAACGAGCATCGCCATCCGATGGCGGAAAGTCGTCTGCTGGAGCTGTGTGCCAAGCGCCAGCCGACTTTTCTGCCGCTGCTGATTCAGGCGTTCGATCGCCTGCAGGGCGTCTCTGACTGGCCAGAGGATCTTGGCGATGACGCCCAGGTGTATGGCTGTCCGTCACAACACCCCGAGACGCTGAACCGCTGGCTGGGTGTCGGGCGGCTGAAGCTTGAGAGCCTTGCGCAAAGTTTTGTCGATTGGCGCATGAGCGGTGATGAGCTGCCATTGCTCGCGCAATTGCTCGGCGAAAATGCCGACAGCCGATTGCTGCATCTGTATCGCCACGCCTGGGCGCTGCATCGCGGTGATGCGGCGTTGTTGCAGCAGATCGTGGATGCACCGCTGCCGATCGATGCCCTCGAAAGCCTGGTGATGAGCGGGTTCAAATATCAGGCTGAGCAACACCTGCGCTGGCTGGGCAGGGCGCCGATTGCACTGGCCATGGGCGCTTTCAGTGACGCGGATTCAAGTGCGCGGCCCTTGCCGCAGGTACTGACGCAAGGCGAGCCGCACAAGGTCTGTCGTCTATGGTTGCGCCGCTTGCGGCCTTACAGCGACGCTGCGCTGGAAAGACTGGCAGACGCGTTCAAGCTGGCCGCGGTCAAAGATGATTGCGACTTGTCCGAACTCGATTTGATTCTGCAGTTGAGCCGTCGCGGGATTCAGTTGCCACCGGTCGGGCTGGGGGAGGCCACTTGGGAATGGCATGCTCAGACCCTGTTTTTGCTGGCATTGCTGGACCAGCCCGAACGCTGGCTGCAAATGATTGATGGGCAGTGCGTGGAGCGCCTGCCTTTCAATCCGGCCCATCCCTTGAGTCGCCTGCAACCTTTGTTGCGGCGCTTGCAGCGTGAGCAAGGCAGTTGTGATGGTTTGCTCGGATGGCTGCAAGGCAATGACCCGGTACATGGCTTGTTGGTGCAGCAATTGTTCAGCGTACAGCAGGCACTCGACAGCACGCGGTTACCGGCCAATACCCTGCTTTACACCTGCCTTGAAAGCGATCGTGCTGCCTGTGGCGACGATTTGCTGGGTTTGATGATGTTCTGGGGCGTGCTCTATCACGACCCGAGCCTGAGTGCCGAGCAGCATCGCGCATTGTTGCAATCGATCGCGGCGGTCGGTTGTGAAGACGATTGGTTCGATGGCTTCCGCGATGGTTTGATCAAAGGCGAACCGGTGTGGCCGCCGCGCAAAGTGCTGACCGATTTTGGTGTCGACAAACTGCTGGCGTATGAAGCGCTGGATGCGCTCAAGGGCTTGATTCGCTATGGCGCTGCCGGGGTGCCGAAAACGCGCGTCCTGCGCCAACTGCAACAGGGCAAGGACGATGTGCAGAACAGTGTCGGGTTGCGCCTGGCCCTTTGCGCGATATTGTCCTGGTCGGAACGATTACTGCTAGCGAAAAGCGATGTGCAGCCGGTACCGGCGACAGCGATCTGGCGTCTCGGCTCGCGGTTGGGGCGCAAGGCTTTTATCGCTCAGGTCTTGGGGTGTGTGGTGATTGCGCCGGTGGCAGGGCTGATCAGTGGCACTACGGGCGCTGGCATTCTTATCCTGTTATTGGGCGTGCTGCTGGTGTTCGGCGCCATTCTGCGTCGATTGCACGACATGGGCCGGGGCATTCCGACGTTGCTGATCTTCATGGCGCTGACGCCGGTTCTGCCATTCCTGCCGTTGCTGCTGTTCGGCTTTCCCGGTGACAAGTTGCCCAACCGCTATGGTGTGCCGCCGGACAGCGGCGATTCCGAAATGCTGTCCGGCGGCTTGCAGGCTGCCTTGCGGCGACTCAACGGCTAGAGGCGCAGTTGATCCAGCGCCTTGTTCAGCTCTGAGCGATGGCTGGCAATTTCCGAGGGTTGCTGGCCGCTGAGCACGGTGGTGAAGTTGTGCAGCCATTCGGCAATGTGCTCGCGTTGCGTGCCGAGGCTTTGCATCCATGCTCGCTCCAGACGGGCGAGCAACGTGCGGTTGGGCAGTGCATCGCGTGGATGGACCTTCAGCGTCGACAGCCGGTTATGGCTGTCGCGGCGCGCTTGCTCATCCAGACCCGTGGGGCTGCGGTCGATGCTGTGACTGTGGCGCTCGCCGGTTTCGAGCAGGGTGACGTCGACTTCGAGCAAACCGTTGATGTCATAGCTGAAGCGCACGTCCAGTTCCTGGATGTGTTGAGTAGGCGTCAACGTGACATCGAAAGCATCAATCAGAATGTTGTCGCACACCCACGGCCGCTCACCCTGATAGACCGCGATGCGCAGCAGCGATTGCTTAGGCTGGGTGGTGTAATAGCGCTCCACCCTTGACGTCGGAATGATGGTGTTACGTTCGATGATGGGCGAGAAGGCACCTTTGATGTCTTCGCCACGCATGGTCGCAATCCCCAGCGTATACGGGCAGACATCCGTCAGAATCAACTCTTCAACCGCACCGTCGCGCGCCTTGCACGCCGCTTGCGTCGCCGCTCCCAACGCAACAATGGTATCCGGATCAAGATGCCGGTAAGGCAGGCGCCCGAACAGCGTGGCGACCATTTGCTGCACCGCCGGCATGCGCGTGGCGCCGCCGACCAGCACCAGGCTGTCGAGGTCGCGGGGCTTGAGTCGGGCATCGCGCAGCGCTTGTTCGATCGGCGCGCGCAAACGCGCCAGCAACGGTTCCCAGATCTTTACTGCGGCGGCTTCGTCCAGTGACCATTCGAAGGTTTTGTCGGCGTGGCGCCAGCTCAGGTGTTGAGTGCCTTCGCCGAGTTTGCATTTGAGCTGCTCAAGGGCATCACCGAGGCTGGCCATGCTTTGCGCATCGACCATGGCCGGGGTCAGTTGCCAGTGTTTCAGGCAGGCCTGCAGCAGGGCGGCGGTGAAGTCTTCGCCGCCGAGAAAATTGTCGCCCGTGGAGGCGTGCACTTCGATCAGCGGCAAAGCGTATTCCAGCACCGTGACGTCGAACGTACCGCCGCCAAGATCGAAGATCAGCGTGCGTTCGAACTTCTGCTCATGCAGTCCGTAAGCCATGGCGGCGGCGGTCGGTTCGTTGATCAGACGCGTCACCGAGAGCCCGGCCAGTTCAGCGGCAAACAGCGTGCGTTTGCGTTGTTCGTCGCTGAAATACGCCGGAACGGAAATCACCGCTTCCGACACCGGGTGGCCGAGAAAGGCTTCGGCGTCCTGCTTGAGTGAGCCGAGCACCAGCGCCGACAACTCTTCCGGACTGAACTGACGTGCACCGAGCTGGACTTGTTTATCGCTGCCCATGAAACGCTTGAACGCTGCAGCGCTGCGCTCCGGGTGCGTGGTCAGACGGGCGCGGGCGGCTTTGCCGACCAGAATCGTGTCGTCTTCATCGAGGCTGATCACCGAGGGTGTCAGCACATCGCCCAAAGCGTTGGGAATCAGTCGGGCCTGACCGTCCTGCCAGACGGCGATCAGACTGTTGGTGGTGCCAAGGTCGATGCCCAGCAGAGCCGGGCGGGGGAGGGTTGCATCCTGCATGACAGATCTCGAAACGGCGCAAAAAACGCGACCCTACAGGTTGCCGCCAACCATGGCAATTACGTGCCTGTTACAACCTGCGCGGCAGCGTAGGTCAAGGCAGCAGCTTTTTCAGGCCCTCCAGTGGTAGCGGTCGACTGTGCAGATAACCCTGATACAAATGGCAGCCCAAACCTTGCAGGAACGCCAGCTGCTCGGGGGTTTCCACGCCTTCGGCAATCACCTCCAGCTCAAGGCTGCGCGCCATGGCGACAATCGCGCGAATGATCTCGGCATCGTTGGGGTCAGTGGTCGCATCGCGAATAAACGACTGATCGATTTTCAGCGTGTCCACCGGCAGCCGCTTGAGGTAAGTCAGCGACGAATAACCGGTGCCGAAGTCATCCATGGCGAAGCTCACGCCAAGCTTTTTCAGGCGGCGCATTTTGCTGATGGTGTCTTCAAGGTTCTGGATGACGATGCCTTCGGTGATTTCCAGTTTCAGCAGCGAGCAGGGCAGGCCATGGCTGCTCATGCTGTGCTCGATGCGTTCGACGAAGTCGTTCTGGCGAAACTGCCGTGGACTGATGTTCACGCACAGGCTGAAATTCAGCGGGTCGACCAGTTTCAGCGCAATCAGTTGTTTGAAAGCATTGCAGGCTTCGTCGAGGATCCAGGTGCCGACTTCGAGAATCAGGCCGCTGTCCTCCAGCACTTTGATGAACTCGGTGGGTGACTGCGCGCCCAGCTCCGGGTGATTCCAGCGCACCAGGGCTTCGGCGCCGATGATGCGGTTGTCGCGGGCATCGACCTGCGGCTGAAAGTGCACGTTGAATTCACCGCGCGACAGCGCCAGACGCAGGTCGGTCTCCATGCGCAGCCGCTCGCTGGCGGCTTTCTGCATGGTGTTGTGATACATCTGCGTGGTATTGCGCCCGGAATCCTTGGCTCGGTACAGAGCAATGTCGGCGCGTTTGAGCAGGTCGGTCGGCGTTGAGCCATGATCGGGTATCAGCGCCACGCCGATGCTCGGCGTCACTTGCAGGCGCTGGCCGTCGAGAAACATCGGTTCCGAGAGCAATTCGCGCAGGGTGTCGGCCAGATTGCGCACTTGCGTGCTGACTTCATTGCGCGAGCCTTCGAGACCGCTGAGCAGCACGACAAATTCGTCGCCGCCGAGGCGTGCGACCGTATCTTCCATGCGCACACTGGCTTCGAGCCGCGCGGTGATGATCTTCAGTACCGTATCCCCGACCGGATGGCCGAGGGAGTCGTTGATGTGCTTGAAGTGATCGAGATCGAGAAACAACAAGGCACCGCGCAGGTTGTGGCGCTTGAGCAGGGCGATCTGCTGGCTCAGGCGATCCATCAGCAAGGCGCGGTTGGGCAGGTTGGTCAGCGGGTCGTGGTAGGCGAGGTGACGGATTTGCGCTTCGGCGTTTTTCAGCAGGCTGACGTCTCGGGCGGTCAGCAGCAGGCACGCGGTTTCATTGAGGGTGATCGGCTCGACCGAGACCTCCACCGTCAGCATTTCCCCGCGTTTGTTGCGCCCGAGCATTTCCTGATGGTGTACGCGGCCCTTGATCTGCAACTCGGCGAGTAATGCCGAACGTTGTTTTTCCTCGGCCCAGATACCCACCTGATACACGGTTTTGCCTACGACCTCTTCGGCGCGATAGCCAGTGAGACGGCAGAAGCCGTCGTTGACCTCCAGATAACGCCCGGTGTCGCGTTCGGTGATGGTGATCGCGTCGGGGCTGGAGTGGAACGCCTTGGCGAATTTCTCTTCACTGGCTTTCAGCGCCGCTTCCGAGCGCTGCTGCTGGGTAATGTCGCGCAGGGTGGTGACGATGCAGGGCTGATCGCCGACGCTGATCTGCCGGCTGGAAATCACACAGGTCAGCGACTGGCCGTCCTTGTGCTGGACGATGATCGCGACATTGCTCAAACCCTGTTCGCGAATCACCCTTTCAATGCGTTGCAGGCTTTTCGCCGAGGCATCCCACAAACCGATTTCTTCGGCGGTGTGGCCAATCACGTCGGCGGCGCTCCAGCCGAAGGTCTGGGTAAAGCTGTTATTGATTTCGATGAACTCGCCACTGTCCTGGCGGGTGACGCAGATCGGGTCCGGGCTGACCTGGAACAGCGTGGCGAATTTCTCTTCCGAGGCCACCAGCCGTTGCTCGCGCTCGACCTGATCAGTGATGTCGAGCAAGGTGCCCGCCATGCGCAGCGGCGCGCCATTGTCGTCACGGTAGAGGCGGGCGCGGCTTTCCAGATAGCGCGAACTGCCGTCCGGCAGTTGCACGCGATAGGTCAGCTGATAATTGCCCGCCGGGCCTTCGCGCAGGCTGCGGTAGGCGTCGCGCATGCTGTCGCGCTCTTCGCCGGGTACGCCCTCAAAAAACTCTTCAAACGATTCATGAAACGGTATCGGTTCGAGCCCGTGCAATTGCGCGGCCCGGGCCGAGCCGTAGAGCATGCCGCTGGGGATGTGCCAGTCCCACGTGCCGAGCTGTGCCGAGTCCAGTGCCAGATCGAGGCGTTCCTGGCTGTCCTTCAAAGCGTGTTCGGCGGCTTTGCGTTCGGTGGTGTCGAGGAACGTGCTGAGCAGATACGGCTGGCCCTCGAGTTCGACTTTCTGCGCACTGAGAATGCCGTCGTGAATCTGCCCGTTGCTGGCGCGAAATTGCACTTCCATGCTGATCAGTTCGCCCTTGGCCTTGGTCTTCTTGACCAGTTCGCCGCGTTGCTCCGGATGCACCCACAACCCCAGCTCTAGAGTGGTACGACCAATGGCGCTCTGCACCGGCCAGCCAAACAGGCTTTCAAAATACTGATTAGCCTCGCTGATCAGGCCGTCTTCCTGACGGGTCAGCAGGACCATGTTCGGGCACAGGTGAAAAAGTGTCGCGAAACGCTTCTCCGAGCTGCTCAGTGCCTGTTCGCGTTGGCGCTGGTGGGTGATTTCACGAATCACCCCGATCATTCGGGGGCGGCCGTTTTTATCCGGCAGCAGGCTGCCGCTGATCTCAAGCCAGTGCAGGCTGCCGTCAGGCCAGCGGATGCGGTGGTGCATCGCTTGTTCCAATGGCGCGCCGGCAATTACCGCGTGTAAGGCACGAACGGTTTTCGCGCGGTCTTCCGGTGGGAGCAAGTCGAGGTATTCGAGGTCCGCCGGCAGCGGTTGCCGAGGATCGAAGCCGAACAATGCCTGCGTACCACGCGACCAACTGATCTGCCCGCGCTCGATGTCCCAATACCAGGCGCCGAGCCGTGCGCCGTTGAGCGCCGCCAGCAATTGCGGCGCACTCTCCCAGCTCTGCTCGGAATGACGCGGGTCAATCGCCTGGATACGCGGCATCGGCGGAATTCGGTCAACAGATTTCGGCATTGTGGACAGGCCTTGAGCTGATGGTGGCGTTAGGCACAGGGGTAGCGGCTCTATAGGAGTAGCACAAGTTGGCCTCAAGTCCCTGGCAGATCGATTTGTGCATCCAGTAAGGCCATAAAGGCTCTTGCCGCATTCGAGAGCGTCCGTTCAGTGTGCAGGATATAGCCTAGCTGGCGACTGAGCTGTATGCCCGGCAATACGATGCTTGCCACCTGCTCGTCGAGCATGGTGCGCGGCAAAACGCTCCAGGCCAGACCGATCGAGACCATCATCTTGATGGTTTCCAGATAGTTGGTGCTCATGGCGATGTTCGGCGTCAGGCCCTGAGCCTCGAATAAACGTTGGACAATGTGGTGCGTGAAGGTGTTTCCACCGGGAAAAACCGCCGGATGACCGGCAATGTCCGCCAGGCTGACGGCACCGTTATTGATCAGCGAGTGCTCCGGGGCGACCACAAAATCCAGCGGGTCATCCCACACCGGTGTGGCTTTGACCAGTGTGTGTGGCTCAGGCGCCAGGGTGATGACCGCCAGTTCGGCGCGGCCATGGAGAATTTCTTCGTAGGCCACTTCCGAATCAAGGAACTGAATATCCAGCGCCACCTGTGGGTAACGACGGGTGAATTCCCGCAATAGCGGCGGCAAACGGTGCAAACCGATGTGGTGACTGGTGGCCAGCGTCAGGCGACCGCTGACTTCACCGGTCAGGTTGGTCAGCGCGCGGCGAGTGTCATCCAGCACGTTGAGAATCTGATAAGCCCGGGGCAGCAGGGCGCGGCCAGCCTCGGTCAGACCGACTTCACGGCCCAGTCGATCGAACAGGCGCACCTTCAATTGCTGCTCCAGCCCGGCGATGCGTTTGCTGATCGCCGGCTGCGTCAGGTGCAGCCGTTCGCCAGCGCCAGAGAAGCTGCCGGTCTCGGCAATCGCGATAAAAGCGTTGAGGTTGGCCAGATCCATGTTCGTATTCCAGTTGGTTATCCAAAGCATAAAAAATATGAATTTGAGTTATTTAATCTAACCCCATAGGATCGGCCTCACAAGCCAAAGGGTTATTGATAAGCCCAGGGCATAGAAACAAGCTGATGAGGAACCGTCTGATGGCCGGCAAAACGCTCTACGACAAGCTCTGGGATTCGCATTTGGTCAAGCAGCGCGACGATGGCTCGGCGCTGATCTATATCGATCGTCACATCATTCACGAAGTGACCTCGCCGCAAGCTTTCGAAGGCCTGCGTCTGGCCGGGCGCAAGCCATGGCGCATCGATGCCAACATCGCGACCCCGGACCACAACGTACCGACCACCCCGGAGCGCAAGGGCGGCATCGAAGCGATTGCCGATCAGGTCTCGCGTTTGCAGGTTCAGACCCTCGATGACAACTGTGACGAATACGGCATCGTCGAGTTCAAGATGAACGACGTGCGCCAAGGCATCGTCCACGTGATCAGCCCGGAGCAGGGCGCGACCTTGCCGGGCATGACCGTGGTCTGCGGCGACTCGCACACCTCGACCCACGGCGCGTTCGGCGCTCTGGCTCACGGTATTGGCACTTCCGAGGTCGAGCACGTGCTCGCCACCCAGTGCCTGGTCGCGAAGAAAATGAAAAACATGCTGGTGCGCGTTGAAGGGCAATTGCCGTTCGGCGTGACCGCCAAGGACATCGTTCTTGCGGTGATCGGCAAGATTGGCACCGCCGGCGGTAACGGCCATGCCATCGAGTTCGCCGGCAGCGCGATCCGCGACTTGTCCGTTGAAGGCCGCATGACCATTTGCAACATGTCCATCGAAGCCGGCGCCCGCGTTGGCTTGGTGGCAGCGGATCAGAAGACCGTCGACTATGTGAAGGGCCGTCCATTCGCCCCGAAAGGTGCGGAATGGGACATGGCTGTCGAAGCCTGGAAAGATCTGGTTTCCGACGCCGACGCCAAGTTCGATACCGTGGTTGAACTCGACGCTGCGCAGATCAAGCCGCAAGTCAGTTGGGGTACTTCCCCGGAAATGGTTTTGGCCGTTGATCAGAACGTGCCGGACCCGGCCAAAGAGATGGATCTGGTCAAACGCGACTCGATCGTCCGCGCCTTGAAATACATGGGTTTGACTGCCAATCAGGCGATCACCGACATTCAGCTGGATCGCGTGTTCATCGGTTCCTGCACCAACTCGCGGATCGAAGATTTGCGCGCTGCGGCAGTGATTGCCAAGGGCCGCAAAGTCGCTTCGACCATCAAGCAGGCGATCGTGGTGCCGGGCTCGGGTCTGGTGAAGGCTCAGGCTGAGGCCGAAGGTCTCGACAAGATTTTCCTCGAAGCCGGTTTCGAATGGCGTGAGCCGGGTTGCTCGATGTGCCTGGCGATGAACCCGGACCGGTTGGAGTCCGGCGAGCATTGCGCCTCGACCTCCAACCGTAACTTCGAAGGCCGTCAGGGCGCCGGTGGCCGTACCCACCTCGTCAGCCCGGCCATGGCGGCTGCGGCAGCGGTGAACGGTCGGTTCATCGACGTTCGTGAATTGATTTAAAGGAGCGCAGCATGAAAGCTTTTACCCAGCACACTGGTCTTGTCGCGCCTTTGGATCGTGCCAACGTCGACACTGACCAGATCATTCCGAAGCAGTTTTTGAAGTCGATCAAGCGCACCGGTTTCGGCCCGAACCTGTTCGACGAGTGGCGCTACCTCGATGTCGGCCAGCCGTATCAGGACAACTCCAAGCGCCCGTTGAACAAGGATTTCGTCCTCAACGCCGAGCGTTATCAAGGCGCCAGCGTATTGCTCGCCCGCGAGAACTTCGGTTGCGGCTCCAGCCGTGAACACGCGCCGTGGGCCCTGGAAGAATACGGTTTCCGCAGCATCATCGCGCCGAGCTACGCCGACATCTTCTTCAACAACAGCTTCAAGAACGGCTTGCTGCCGATCATCTTGAGCGATGCTGAGGTTGATGAGTTGTTCAAACAGGTCGAGGCCGAGCCGGGCTATCAATTGCAGGTCGATCTGCAGGCGCAGACCGTGACGCGTCCGGATGGCAAGGTGTACAGCTTTGAGATCGATGCGTTCCGCAAGCATTGCTTGTTGAACGGTCTGGACGATATCGGTTTGACCTTGCAGGACGGCGATGCGATTGCCACGTTTGAGGCCAAACACCGGGTGAGCCAGCCGTGGTTGTTTCGCGACGCGTGATTGATTCGAGATTGATGTAGTCAGGGCCGGCCCCTTCGCTGGCAAGCCAGCTCCCACATTTGGAACGCATTACCCTGTGGGAGCGAGCCTGCTCGCGAAGACGGTAGTCCAGGCGATACAAAGCTAAAGCCAGAAGGATGTGACCATGACCAGCACCGCCCAACACAGCCAGGTTGTCCAGAAGCAATTCGGTGAACAGGCCGCCGCCTACCTGAGCAGCGCCGTTCACGCTCAAGGCACCGAATTCGCTCTGCTACAAGCTGAGCTGGTCGGGCAGGGCGACGCCCGGGTGCTGGATCTGGGTTGTGGCGCCGGTCACGTCAGTTTCCACGTCGCACCGCTGGTCAGGGAAGTGGTCGCCTACGACCTGTCGCAGCAAATGCTCGACGTGGTCGCCGCTGCGGCCGTTGATCGCGGTTTCACCAACATTGCCACGGTCAACGGCGCCGCCGAGCGCTTGCCGTTTGCCGATGGCGAGTTCGACTTCGTGTTCAGCCGTTATTCGGCGCATCACTGGAGCGATCTTGGAGTGGCCCTGCGCGAAGTGCGTCGGGTGCTGAAGCCGGGCGGTGTGGCGGCGTTCGTGGATGTGTTGTCACCGGGCAGTCCGTTGTTCGACACTTACCTGCAAAGCGTTGAAGTGCTGCGCGACACCAGCCATGTGCGCGATTATTCCGCCGCCGAGTGGCTACGGCAGGTCAGCGAGGCCGGGTTGCATGTGCGCAGTACCACGCGTCAGCGTCTGCGTCTGGAGTACACCAGTTGGGTTGAACGCATGCGCACACCGGAAGTGATGCGCGCGGCGATCCGCCAGTTGCAGCAGTCGATGGGCAATGAAGTACGCGAATATTTTGAGATTGATGCCGATGGCTCGTTCAGTACCGATGTAATTGTATTGATGGCCGAGCGATAAAAATTTTTCCGGGCGTGCCGGTAAAGGCACACCGACTGAAGACACGAGGAAAGCATGAGCAAGCAGATTCTGATTCTCCCAGGTGACGGTATTGGTCCGGAAATCATGGCCGAAGCGGTCAAGGTGCTGGAGCTGGCTAACGACAAGTACAGTCTGGGTTTCGAGCTGAGCCATGATGTGATCGGTGGCGCCGCCATCGACAAGCACGGCGTGCCGCTGGCCGACGAAACCCTCGACCGCGCCCGCGCTGCTGACGCTGTTTTGTTGGGCGCCGTCGGTGGCCCGAAATGGGACACCATCGAGCGTGACATCCGCCCTGAGCGTGGCCTGCTGAAAATCCGTGCGCAGCTGGGTCTGTTCGGCAACCTGCGTCCGGCGATCCTGTACCCGCAACTGGCCGACGCTTCGAGCCTGAAGCCGGAAATCGTCGCTGGCCTGGACATCCTCATCGTCCGTGAGCTGACCGGCGGCATCTACTTCGGCGCGCCACGCGGCACCCGTACTCTGGAAAATGGCGAGCGTCAGTCCTATGACACGCTGCCGTACAGCGAAAGCGAAATCCGCCGCATCGCCCGCGTCGGTTTCGACATGGCCATGGTTCGCGGCAAGAAGCTCTGCTCGGTGGACAAAGCCAACGTACTGGCGTCCAGCCAACTGTGGCGTGAAGTGGTTGAGCAAGTGGCCAAGGATTACCCGGAAGTCGAACTGAGCCACATGTACGTCGACAACGCCGCCATGCAACTGGTGCGCGCACCGAAGCAGTTCGACGTGATCGTCACCGACAATATGTTCGGCGACATCCTGTCCGACGAAGCGTCGATGCTCACCGGCTCCATCGGCATGCTGCCGTCGGCCTCGCTGGACTCCAATAACAAGGGCATGTACGAGCCTTGCCACGGTTCCGCTCCGGACATCGCCGGCAAAGGCATTGCCAACCCGTTGGCGACCATTCTGTCGGTGTCGATGATGCTGCGTTACAGCTTCAATCTGCACGATGCGGCCGATGCCATTGAAAAAGCCGTTAGCGTTGTGCTCGATCAAGGGTTGCGCACTGGCGACATCTATTCGGCCGGTTGTAGCAAAGTCGGTACGCAGGAAATGGGCGACGCAGTAGTCGCCGCGCTGCGGAATCTGTAATCTCTCGGGCCCGCTGCGAAATTCAATACAAAGCAGCGGCCCACTTTTCAAGAAGGTGTAGTTGCGATGAAACGTGTAGGTCTGATCGGTTGGCGCGGGATGGTCGGTTCCGTGCTCATGCAGCGGATGCTGGAAGAGCAGGATTTCGATCTAATCGAGCCGGTGTTTTTCACCACGTCCAACGTCGGTGGCCAAGGCCCGTCCGTGGGCAAGGACATTGCTCCGCTCAAGGATGCTTACAGCATTGACGAGCTGAAGACCCTCGACGTGATTCTGACCTGCCAGGGCGGCGACTACACCAGCGAAGTGTTCCCCAAGCTGCGCGAAGCCGGCTGGCAGGGTTACTGGATCGACGCGGCCTCGAGCCTGCGCATGAACGATGACGCGGTCATCATTCTCGACCCGGTCAACCGCAAAGTCATTGACCAGCAGCTCGATGCGGGCACCAAGAACTACATCGGCGGCAACTGCACCGTCAGCCTGATGCTGATGGGTCTGGGCGGTCTGTTCGAGGCCGGTCTGGTCGAGTGGATGAGCGCCATGACCTATCAGGCGGCCTCCGGTGCCGGCGCGCAGAACATGCGTGAACTGATCAAGCAAATGGGCGCAACCCACGCCGCTGTCGCCGATCAACTGGCCGATCCGGCCAGCGCGATCCTCGACATCGACCGTCGGGTTGCGGATGCCATGCGCAGCGAAGCCTACCCGACGGAAAACTTCGGCGTACCGCTGGCCGGCAGCCTGATCCCGTGGATCGACAAGGAACTGCCGAACGGCCAAAGCCGTGAAGAGTGGAAAGCGCAGGCCGAGACCAACAAGATCCTCGGCCGCTTCAAGAGCCCGATCCCGGTCGACGGTATCTGCGTGCGCATCGGCGCGATGCGTTGCCACAGCCAGGCGCTGACCATCAAGCTGAACAAAGACGTGCCGATCGCTGATATCGAAGGGTTGATCAGCCAGCACAACCCTTGGGTCAAACTGGTGCCGAACCAGCGCGAAATCAGCATGCAGGAGCTGAGCCCGACCAAGGTCACCGGCACCCTGAATGTTCCGGTCGGCCGTCTGCGCAAGCTGAACATGGGTTCGCAATTCGTCGGTGCCTTCACCGTCGGCGACCAACTGCTGTGGGGCGCGGCCGAACCGCTGCGTCGCATGCTGCGGATTTTGCTTGAGCGTTGATCGCTTGCAGCAATGAAAGAGCCCGTGCCTTGTGAGAGGTGCGGGTTTTTTTATGCCGATCGTTCCCACGCTATGCGTGGGAATGCATCCCGGGACGCTCCGCGTCCCTTTACAAGCCGAACGCGGAGCGTCCGATGCGGCATTCCCACGCGGAGCGTGGGAACGATCCGGGTGGGCAGAAATTGCCTGTGCGCCAGTCACCCGGTAAAGTGCCGCTCCCCCCGTTTCGCCAGAGGCTCGCACCATGACCCAGACCCTAGATATTGCCGTGATCGGCGCCACCGGTACTGTCGGCGAAACCCTCGTACAGATTCTCGAAGAGCGCGACTTCCCGGTCGGCAACCTGCACCTGCTGGCGAGCAGCGAATCGGCCGGCAGCTCGGTGTTGTTCCGCAACAAGAACGTACGCGTACGCGAAGTCGACGAGTTCGATTTCAGCAAGGTCAAACTGGTGTTCTTCGCTGCCGGCCCGGCGATTACCCTGAGCTACGCTGCCCGTGCCCGCGCCGCCGGTTGCTCGCTGATCGACTTGTCCGGCGCCTTGCCGGCCGATCAGGCGCCGCAAATCGTGCCGGAAGCCAACGCCGAAGTGCTCGCCGGTTTGAAGGCGCCGTTCCAGGTCAGCAGTCCAAGCCCGTCGGCCACTTCGCTGGCCGTGGTGCTGGCGCCGCTGCTCGATCTGATCGATCTGCAATATGTCAACGTCACCGCCAATCTGGCCGTTTCCGCCCAAGGTCGCGAGGCCGTCACCGAGCTGGCGCGGCAGACCGCCGAGCTGCTGAACATGCGCCCATTGGAACCGACTTTCTTCGATCGGCAGATGGCCTTCAACCTGCTGGCTCAGGTCGGCACACCTGACGCGCAGGGCCATACGCTGCTGGAAAAACGTCTGGTGCGCGAGCTGCGCCAAATGCTGGCCAAGCCTTTATTAAAGATTTCCGCAACTTGCGTTCAAGCCCCGGTGTTTTTTGGCGATAGCTTTAGCGTGACCTTGCAGTCAACGTCGGCTGTCGACCTGGTAAAGGTCAACGCCGCACTCGAAGATGCAGCGGGTATCGAGCTGGTCGAGGCCGGTGATTACCCGACCGCAGTCGGTGACGCGGTAGGGCAGGACGTTGTCTATGTCGGTCGCGTGCGCAGTGGCGTCGACGACCCGGCGGAACTTAATCTGTGGCTGACGTCAGATAACGTACGCAAGGGCGCGGCCCTTAACGCTGTGCAGGTGGCTGAGTTGTTGATAAAAGACCTGCTGTAAAAGATACTTGGCAACAATTTGTCGACTGATTCTAGGTGAGCGCTATGCTTGCCCAGATTGCTCGATAACGTGTCACCCTCCGGGACATTCCGGGGCATCAAAGAAATGATCGCGCGCGACATCTGTCGTCGTCGCGCGCAATGCCTTACGGCAGCGGTATTCAATATCTTCTCGCTGGCCGAGGAACGTTCAAACAAAGGATGAGGCTATGGTTCAAGTTCGCAAACTGGTGTTAGCAATAGCGGCCGCCTCGGCGCTGTCCTCCGGTATGGCGCATGCCCTCGGGCTCGGGGAGCTGACCCTGAAGTCGACCCTGAACCAGCCGCTGGTGGCCGAAATCGAGCTGCTCGACGTCAAGGATCTCACCGCTGCCGAAGTGGTGCCGAGCCTGGCTTCACCCGAAGATTTTGCCAAGGCCGGCGTCGATCGCCAGGCCTTCCTCAACGATCTGACCTTCACTCCGGTGCTCAACGCCAGCGGCAAAAGCGTGCTGCGCGTCACCTCGAGCAAGCCGTTGTCGGAACCGATGGTCAAATTCCTCGTGCAGGTGATGTGGCCGAACGGCCGTCTGCTGCGCGACTACAGCGTGCTGCTCGATCCCTCGAAATTCTCGCCGCAGACCGCTGATGCCGCCGCACAACCGGCGCCATCGCAGACCATTACCGCACCTACCACTGGCGCCACGCACCCGACGCAATACACCACCACGCCGCGCGACACCTTGTGGGAAATCGCCGCGAAGGCGCGCAATGGTGGCTCGGTGCAGCAGACCATGCTGGCTATTCAGGCACTGAATCCGGATGCGTTCATTGGCGGCAACATCAACCGTCTGAAAACCGGTCAGGTGCTACGTCTGCCGGATTCGGTGCAAAGCACTGCATTGCCGCAGTCGAAAGCGATTGCCGAGGTCGCGGCGCAGAACGAAGCCTGGCGCACGGGCCGTCGCTATGTGGCCAAGCCCGGCACCGGTCAGCAGCAGCTCGATGCGACCAATCGTGGTCGCGGCAATACCGCTGGTGCACAGAACGGCCAGGACAATCTGAGCCTGGTCTCCGCCGAAAGTGCCAAGGCGCGCGGCAAAGGTCCTGCAGGTGACGCCCAGGCCTTGAGCAACAAGCTTGCGGTCACTCAGGAAAACCTCGACACGACCCGTCGTGACAACGAGGAACTGAAAAGCCGCATGTCCGATCTGCAAAGTCAGATGGACAAGCTGCAAAAACTCATCGAGCTGAAGAACAATCAACTGGCGAAACTGCAGGCTGAAGGCGCGGGCGCTGCGCCGGCCGCGAACGGCGCAGTCGCACCGGTTCCGGCGATCACGGCTGAGCTGGCTGCCACACCGCCGGCTACTCCTGCAGAAGCAGCGCCGACCCCAGAATCTGCCATTGCGCCGCCTGCTGAGACGCCGGTTGAGCCTGTGGTCGAACCGATTGTCGAAACCAAGCCTGCCGCCGATGATGAAAAGACCTTCAACGAACTGCTGACCAACCCGATCCTGCTGGGTCTGATTGGTGGTGGCGCCGTCGTTCTGTTGCTTCTGCTGTTGCTGCTGGCGCGTCGCCGCAAAGCCCAGCAGGAGGCCGAGAAGCATCTGCGCATGGCCCGAGCCCTGTCTGAGGAGCAAGAGTTCTCCGCCGAGCAGGATCTGCCGGAAAGCAGCTTCGAGGGTCTGGAAACCCCGGCGGCGAGCGTCAAGCTCAACACCCCGGCGCCTGCTCCTGCTCCAGTCGTGGCTCCGGTAGTGGCGCCGATCGTGATGGCTGAGCCGATTGCCGCGCCGCTGGTGGCCCCGGCCGCCGAGCGTTCCGATGACGTGCTCGACAAGGCTCAGTCGCACATCAGTGCCGGTCGCCTGAATCAGGCTGCCGCGCTGCTGGAAGAGGGTGTCAGCCTGGAGCCGCAGCGCAGTGATCTGCGACTGAAACTGATGGAAGTCTACGGTCTGCAGGGCGACCGCGATGCGTTCGTCGGTCAGGAGCGTCAACTGGTGGCCAATGGCGACAACTTCGCCAAGGTCGAAGAGCTGAAGAGCCGCTTCCCGGCCATGGCGGTCGTGGCTGCTGCGGGTCTGGCGGCGGCTGCCGTGGCTGCCGAGCTGGACGCGCAATACGTCAAGGATCTGCTGCTGGATGAGCCTGAAGCACCTGCGCCGGCGCCAGTGGAAGACGACCTCGACAGCGCGTTTGATCTGAGTCTGGACGATCTCGACAACATCACCCCGGTTGAGCCTGCGCCAGTGGTTGAGCCTGAAGCCCCGGTCGAGCTGGACGAATTCCCGTCTGACGACGATCTGAGCTTCGAATCGGTGCTGCAACAGCAGACCGAGATCAAAGAAAACCTGGACGACCTGTCGGACTTCGATCTGGATATGGACCTGGGGGCCGAGCCGGCGCCTGCGGTTGATCTGGCGGACGACGATTTCCTGCTGGATCTGGACGAAGGCGTGAAGGATCTGCCGCCGGTCGAGGCGCCAGTGGTGGCTGAAGTGCCACAGGATGATCTGGAGCTGCCGGCCGATTTCGATCTGTCGCTGGCCGACGAAATGGACAGCAATCCAGCGGCCGAACCTGATGCGTTCGCGGCCGAGCTGGATGACGTCAACGCCGAGCTGGATCGTCTGTCGCAGAGCATTGCCGAGCCGACCTTCACCGAAGCCGATGCGGCAATCGGGGGGGATCTGGGTGAAGACGATTTCGACTTCCTTGCTGGCACTGATGAAGCCGCGACCAAACTCGATCTGGCGCAGGCCTACATCGACATGGGCGACAGCGATGGTGCGCGCGACATCCTCAACGAAGTCGCCACTGAGGGAAGCGAGGAACAGAAAAAAGAAGCCCGGGACATGCTGTCTAGCTTGTAGTAAGTCCGGCGGTAAATGAAAACGGCAGCCCATTGAGGCTGCCGTTTTTGTTTGTCTTTTTTGAATCAAAAGATCGCAGCCTTCGGCAGCTCCTACATGAGATGGCGTTCCCCTGTAGGAGCTGCCGAAGGCTGCGATCTTTTGCTCTTGAAACTGGTATCCCCGGTCCACAGCCTTATAATGCCCGCCTTTGCACAAACAGCAGGCTGTCCCACCTTGGCAAACATAGATAACCCGGTCGCCGAAATGGCCCCCGACGGCTTTTACCGCGTCGCGCTGGGCGTTGAGTACAAAGGCTCGCGCTACAGCGGCTGGCAGCGTCAGTTGACGGGTGTGGCGACGGTGCAGGAAGAGCTCGAAAAAGCCTTGTCGAAAGTCGCCAACTCGCCGGTTTCACTGCAGTGCGCCGGACGCACCGACGCCGGCGTGCATGCCTGCGGGCAAGTGGTGCATTTCGATACAACCGTCGATCGTTCGCTGAAAGCCTGGGTCATGGGCGCCAATATCAATCTGCCCCATGACATCAGCGTCAGTTGGGCGCGGGTGATGCCGGCGCATTTTCACGCGCGCTTCAAAGCCATCGCCCGGCGCTATCGCTATGTGATCTACAACGATCAGATCCGCCCTGCGCATCTCAACGAAGAAATCACCTGGAACCACCGCCCGCTGGACGTCGAGCGCATGGCCGAGGCTGCGCAGTACCTGATCGGCACTCACGATTTCAGTGCCTTCCGCGCCGGCCAGTGCCAGGCCAAGTCGCCGATCAAGAAGATGCATCACCTGCGTGTGACCCGTCACGGCAAGATGATCGTGCTCGACATCCGCGCCAATGCGTTCCTGCATCACATGGTGCGCAATATCGCCGGCGTGCTGATGACCATTGGTGCTGGCGAGCGTCCCGTGGAGTGGATGAAGGAAGTGCTGGAAAGCCGCGAGCGTCGTTCCGGCGGCGTCACGGCGCATCCGTACGGCCTGTACCTGGTGCAGGTCGAGTACCACGATGAATTCCCGTTGCCCGAGCGTTTTATCGGGCCACATTTCCTTACGGGATTCTCCGAACTTGACGGCTGACGCCCTCGAACGCTTTTGTTACCATCCGGGACTTTCCCGGTTTTTGCCTCGGAGTTTTTCTCGATATGTCAGCCGTTCGCAGCAAGATCTGCGGGATTACCCGCATAGAAGATGCGCTGGCCGCCGTTGAGGCCGGGGCGGATGCGATCGGGTTCGTGTTCTATGCCAAGAGCCCACGGGCAGTAACCGTGCAACAGGCGCGCGCGATCATCCAGGCATTGCCGCCGTTTGTGACCACCGTGGGCCTGTTTGTCAACGCCAGCCGCTGCGAGTTGGGGGAACTCCTCGATGCCGTGCCGCTGGATCTGTTGCAGTTCCATGGCGATGAAGTCGCTGAAGACTGCGAAGGCTGGCATCGTCCGTATATCAAGGCGCTGCGGGTCAAGGCTGGCGACGATATTGCGGCAGCGGTTGATGCCTATCCAAGCGCCAGTGGCGTGCTGCTCGACACCTACGTCGAGGGCGTGCCCGGCGGAACCGGTGAAGCCTTCGACTGGTCATTGATTCCGCAGGGTTTGAGCAAGCCGTTGATTCTCGCGGGTGGTTTGACCCCAGAGAACGTCGCAGGCGCCGTGGCTCGGGTAAAACCCTACGCGGTAGACGTCAGCGGTGGGGTAGAGGCGAGCAAGGGCATCAAGGATCACACAAAGGTTCGCGCGTTCATTGACGCTGTACGTAAAGCACCATATTGATGTGACGGCTGGCAGTCTGCCGCCGTCCATCAATGCACTTGCACAAAGCAGGCGCGGCTGAGGGTTTCTGGATCGCACGCAGGTCATGTTTCGCGCTGACCGTGGCTGTCCACCAATCATCGCCACACACATGAATTTAGCTGAAGGGCATACGCGGGGCTGCGAACCAGAGCGTTCGGGCCGCCGGTACTGGAGAAAGAAAGCATGAGCAACTGGTTAGTAGACAAACTGATCCCTTCGATCATGCGTTCCGAGGTCAAGAAGAGCTCGGTGCCTGAAGGTCTGTGGCACAAATGCCCGTCTTGCGAGGCGGTGTTGTATCGTCCGGAGCTGGAAAAGACCCTGGACGTTTGCCCCAAGTGCAACCACCACATGCGCATCGGCGCACGTGCGCGCATTGACATCTTCCTCGATGCTGAAGGTCGCAACGAACTGGGCGCCGATCTGGAGCCGGTTGACCGTTTGAAATTCCGCGACGGCAAGAAGTACAAGGATCGCCTGACCGCTGCCCAGAAGCAGACTGGCGAAAAAGACGCGCTGATCTCCGTCAGCGGTACTTTGCTGGGCATGCCGGTGGTGGTTTCGGCATTCGAATTCAGCTTCATGGGCGGTTCGATGGGCGCCATCGTCGGTGAGCGCTTCGTCCGTGCGGCCAACTACGCGCTGGAAAATCGCTGCCCGATGATCTGCTTCGCCGCCTCCGGTGGTGCGCGCATGCAGGAAGCGCTGATCTCGCTGATGCAGATGGCCAAGACCTCGGCTGTGCTGGCGCGTCTGCGTGAAGAAGGCATCCCGTTCATCTCCGTACTGACCGACCCGGTCTACGGTGGTGTTTCGGCAAGTCTGGCGATGCTCGGCGACGTCATCGTCGGTGAGCCGAAAGCCCTGATCGGCTTCGCCGGTCCGCGTGTTATCGAGCAAACCGTGCGTGAAAAACTGCCGGAAGGCTTCCAGCGCAGTGAATTCCTGCTGGAGCACGGCGCGATCGACATGATCATCCATCGTCAGGAGCTGCGCCCGCGTCTGGGTAACCTGCTGGCACAGATGACTGGCAAGCCGACGCCGAAATTCGTCGCCGCGCCAATCGAGCCGATCGTGGTTCCACCGGTCCCTGCTGGCCTATGACCGAGCGCACCCTTGGCGAATGGCTCGCCTACCTTGAGCAGTTGCATCCTTCGGCCATCGACATGGGCCTGGAGCGTTCACAACAGGTAGCGTCCCGCATGGGGCTGGGCCAGCCGGCGCCTCGGGTGATTACGGTCACCGGCACCAACGGCAAGGGTTCGACCTGCGCTTTCGTGGCTTCATTGCTGCGTGCGCAGGGTCTGAGCGTTGGTGTCTACAATTCTCCGCACCTGCTGCGTTACAACGAGCGGGTGCAGCTCAATGGCGTCGAAGCCACTGACGCGCAGCTGTGTGAAGCCTTCGCTGCGGTCGAGGCCGGGCGCGGCGACACTTCCCTGACCTACTTCGAAATGGGCACCCTAGCGGCGTTCTGGCTGTTTCAACAGGCCGGGCTTGATGCGGTGGTGCTGGAAGTCGGGCTGGGCGGGCGTCTGGACACGGTTAACGTGGTCGATGCCGACATTGCGCTGGTTACCAGCATCGGTGTCGATCATGCCGATTATCTCGGTGATACCCGCGAATCCGTGGCCTTCGAAAAGGCCGGTATTTTCCGCCAGGGCAAGCCTGCCTTGTGCGGCGATCTGAATCCTCCGCAACCGCTGCTCGACAAGGCACGAGAGCTGGCTTGTCCATTCTTCCTGCGTGGGCGCGATTTCGACCTCGGCATTACCGATCTGCACTGGCAATGGCGCGGTACTGATGCGCAGGGTCAGGTGGTTGAACTGCGTGATTTGCCGCTGCTCGATCTGCCAATGGAAAACGCCGCGCTGGCGTTGCAGGCGTATCTGCTGCTCGGTTTGCCGTGGAATGCGCAGCAGATCGTCGCGGCGTTGCAGGCCACTCGCGTGGTCGGACGGCTGGATCGCCGCTCGTTCGAGTGGAACGGCAAGCGTCTGAATCTGTTGCTGGATGTGGGCCACAACCCGCATGCCGCCGAGTATCTGGCCCTTCGTCTGGCCTCGCGGCCACCGGTCGGCAAGCGACTGGCGGTATTTGGTTTGCTGGCGGACAAGGATCTGGATGGTGTTGTCAGCGAATTGAATGCTAGTGTCGAGCATTGGGCCGTTGCGCCGCTGGATTCGCCGCGCGCACGTCCAGTGGCTGAATTAAACGCTGCATTGCAGAACCTTGGCGCTGCGGTCACGTCTTACGACAGTGTCGCCGCCGCTCTGGAAGGGCAGTGCGCAGTGGCTACAAGCGACGACGAGATTCTGTTGTTCGGATCATTTTATTGTGTCGCCGAGGCCCTTGAATGGTTGGCCCGGCGCTCCACGGAGGAAGCGGCAAATGGCTTTGCTGGATAAAGCGTACAAGCAGCGCATGGTTGGCGCGTTGGTGCTGGTAGCGCTGGCGGTGATCTTCCTGCCGATGCTGTTTTCCCGTCAGGATGAGCAGCGTCAGGTCACCGTTGAGGCGCCTGCTGCCCCGCAAGCGCCTGTCGTGCCGCAAGTGCAGATGGAGACAGTGGCCGTTCCCGAGCCGCAAGCCTTGCCGCAAGAGCCGGTGCCAACCGATGACGAGGTCGCCGAACAGGAGGCGCCTTCTGCGCCGATTGCAGCTGCGCCGGTGGTGCCTGCACAGATCGTCAAGCCCGCTACGCCACCGCCAACCTCGAAACCGATTCCTGCCCCTGCGCAGCCGATCACCGCTGGGCCGAGCGCCGCAGCGAGCAAGCCTGACACCACGCAAAGCCGCGTCGATGCCAACGGCCTGTCGGTCAGCTGGTCGGTGCAACTGGCCAGCCTGTCGAGCCGCGCCAGTGCTGAAAGCCTGCAGAAAACCCTGCGAAGCCAGGGCTACAACGCCTACATCCGTTCTGCCGATGGCAAGAATCGTGTGTTCGTCGGGCCGCTGATCGAGCGTGCCGAAGCCGATCGTCTGCGTGATCTGTTGGGTCGCCAGCAGAACCTCAAGGGGTTTGTTGTGCGCTTCCAGCCCGAGCGCGGTTAAAAACTATCGCCTCGATTGAAATGCACTGACAATCGCAGCTTACCGAGAGGCATGCGCTCTGCTAAAATGCGCCGCCTTATCCGTCTGTAGGCTGCACTGTGCCATTTACCTGGGTTGACTGGGCGATCGTTGCAATCATCGCCATCTCCGCTTTGATCAGTTTGAGCCGCGGCTTCGTCAAGGAAGCATTATCGCTGGTGACCTGGATCATCGCAGGAGTCGTCGCCTGGATGTTCGGTGGCTCATTGTCCGAGTACCTCGCCGGATACATCGAAACCCCATCGGCTCGCGTGATCGCGGGCTGTGCCATCATGTTTGTCGCCACACTGATCGTGGGCGCAATGATCAATTATCTTATCGGCGAGTTGGTTCGTGTCACCGGGTTGTCCGGGACCGATCGATTCCTCGGCATGGCCTTCGGCGCAGCGCGTGGCGTGTTGCTGGTGGTCGTGGCGGTCGGGCTGTTGAGCCTGGGGCCGGTACAGCAGGACGGGTGGTGGAAAGAATCACAGCTCGTACCAAAATTTCTATTGGTTGCTGATTGGTCCAAAAACCTGATTCTCGGGTGGAGCAGTCAGTGGCTTGCCAGCGGAATCAGCGTACCCGCTGATATTCCGTTCAAGGAGCAACTCTTGCCGTCGGCGAAAACGCCTCAGTGAGTGTTGTTCAGTTCAGATCCATTAAGTAGGGGTTGCGTCGCATGTGTGGCATCGTCGGTATCGTCGGTAAGTCGAACGTCAATCAGGCGCTGTATGACGCGCTAACCGTGCTCCAGCACCGCGGCCAGGACGCTGCCGGTATCGTGACCAGCCATGATGGCCGGTTGTTCTTGCGCAAGGACAATGGCCTGGTGCGTGACGTGTTTCAACAGCGTCACATGCAGCGTCTGGTCGGCCACATGGGTATCGGCCACGTCCGTTACCCGACCGCGGGCAGCTCGACGTCGGCCGAAGCCCAGCCGTTTTACGTCAACTCGCCTTACGGCATTACTCTGGCGCACAACGGTAACCTGACCAACGTTGAGCAGTTGGCCAAAGAGATCTACGAATCCGATCTGCGTCACGTCAACACCAGTTCCGACTCGGAAGTGCTGCTTAACGTGTTCGCCCACGAGCTGGCCCAGCGCGGCAAGCTGCAGCCGACCGAAGAAGACGTGTTTGCCGCCGTGACCGACGTGCACAACCGTTGTGTCGGCGGCTACGCAGTAGTCGCTATGGTGACTGGCTACGGCATCGTCGGTTTCCGTGACCCGCACGGCATCCGCCCGATCGTGTTCGGCCAGCGTCATACCGACGAAGGCGTCGAATACATGATCGCGTCCGAAAGCGTTTCGCTGGACGTGCTCGGTTTTACCCTGATTCGCGACCTGGCACCGGGCGAAGCGGTCTACATCACTGAAGACGGCAAGCTGCACACCCGTCAGTGCGCGACCAACCCGTCCCTGACTCCATGCATTTTCGAGCACGTCTACCTGGCGCGTCCGGATTCGATCATCGACGGCGTGTCGGTCTACAAGGCACGTCTGCGCATGGGCGAGAAGCTCGCCGAGAAGATCCTGCGCGAGCGTCCAGAGCACGACATCGACGTGGTCATCCCGATTCCGGACACCAGCCGTACCGCGGCGCTGGAACTGGCCAACCACCTGGGCGTGAAATTCCGCGAAGGTTTCGTCAAGAACCGTTACATCGGTCGTACCTTCATCATGCCGGGCCAGGCCGCGCGCAAGAAGTCGGTTCGCCAGAAGCTCAACGCCATCGAGCTGGAATTCCGCGGCAAGAACGTGATGCTGGTCGACGACTCGATCGTGCGCGGCACCACCTGCAAGCAGATCATCCAGATGGCCCGCGAAGCCGGTGCGAAAAACGTCTACTTCTGCTCGGCAGCCCCAGCGGTACGCTTCCCGAACGTGTATGGCATCGACATGCCAAGCGCCCACGAACTGATCGCACACAACCGTTCGACTCAGGACGTCGCGGATCTGATCGGTGCTGACTGGCTGATCTATCAGGACCTGCCTGACTTGATCGAAGCGGTCGGTGGCGGCAAGATCAAGATCGAGAACTTCGATTGCGCGGTGTTCGACGGCAAGTACGTCACCGGCGACGTCGATGAGGCTTACCTGGACAAGATCGAACAGGCACGCAACGATGCCTCGAAGGTCAAGACCCAGGCGGTCAGTGCGATCATCGATCTGTACAACAACTGAGTTTCTACCGGCCCTGAGGGGCCGGTTTTGTATCTGACTTTCAATTTTCGAGAACAGGGCAAGGAGTGACAGCATGAGTCAGGAATGGGATGCCGGTCGGCTGGACAGCGACCTTGAAGGCGTAGCGTTCGATACCCTGGCCGTACGTGCCGGTCAGCACCGTACGCCGGAAGGCGAACATGGTGATCCGATGTTCTTCACCTCCAGCTACGTGTTCCGCACTGCTGCCGACGCGGCCGCGCGGTTTGCCGGGGAAGTGCCGGGCAACGTTTACTCGCGTTACACCAACCCGACCGTGCGCGCGTTCGAAGAGCGCATCGCCGCGCTGGAAAGCGCCGAGCAAGCCGTTGCGACCGCAACCGGCATGGCGGCGATCATGGCGGTGGTGATGAGCCTGTGCAGCGCCGGTGATCACGTGCTGGTTTCGCGCAGTGTGTTTGGTTCGACCATCAGCCTGTTCGAGAAGTACTTCAAGCGTTTCGGCGTTGAAGTCGATTACGTACCGCTGGCTGACCTTTCGGGTTGGGATGCGGCGATCAAGTCGAACACCAAACTGCTCTTCGTCGAATCGCCATCCAATCCTCTGGCGGAACTGGTCGATATCACCGCACTGGCTGAAATTGCTCACGCCAAAGGCGCGATGCTGGTGGTCGACAACTGCTTCTGCACGCCAGCCTTGCAGCAGCCGCTTAAAATGGGTGCAGACATCGTTGTGCACTCGGCAACCAAGTTCATCGACGGCCAAGGCCGTTGCATGGGCGGCGTGGTGGCCGGTCGCAGCGAGCAGATGAAAGAAGTCGTCGGCTTCCTGCGCACCGCCGGGCCGACCCTGAGTCCGTTCAATGCGTGGATCTTCCTCAAAGGTCTGGAAACCCTGAATCTGCGGATGAAGGCGCACTGCGCGAACGCTCAGGAACTGGCCGAATGGCTGGAGCAGCAGGACGGCATCGAGAAGGTGCATTACGCCGGTCTGAAGAGCCATCCGCAGCACGAACTGGCTCAGCGTCAGCAGAAAGGCTTCGGTGCGGTGGTGAGCTTTGAGGTCAAGGGTGGCAAAGAGGGCGCGTGGCGCTTCATCGATGCGACTCGCCTGATTTCGATCACCGCTAACCTCGGCGACAGCAAAACTACGATCACCCATCCAAGCACCACCTCTCACGGCCGTCTGGCGCCGCAGGAGCGTGAGGCGGCGGGTATTCGCGACAGCCTGATCCGCATCGCCGTCGGTCTGGAAGACGTAGCTGACCTGCAAGCCGACCTGGCGCGCGGTCTGGCAGCACTGTGATCGAGTTGTCGACCCCGAAAGCCGGTACCCATGGCCGCGTTGCGCTGGTCACGGGGGCCGCGCGTGGTATCGGTCTGGGGATCGCGGCGTGGCTGATCAGCGAAGGCTGGCAGGTGGTGCTGACGGATCTGGATCGTGCGCGCGGTTCGAAAGTGGCGAAAGTCCTGGGCGAAAGCGCCTGGTTTATCGCCATGGACGTCGCCGATGAGGGCCAGGTTGCGCTCGGTGTTGCTGAAGTGCTGGGGCAGTTTGGTCGTCTCGATGCGCTGGTGTGCAACGCGGCGGTGGCTGATCCGCACAACATCACGCTCGAAAGTCTCGACCTGGCTTACTGGAATCGCGTGCTGGCGGTGAATCTCAGCGGGCCGATGTTGTTGGCCAAACACTGTGCGCCGTACCTGCGTGCGCACAACGGTTCGATCGTCAATCTGGCCTCGACCCGAGCGCGGCAGTCGGAGGCGGACTCCGAGGCATACGCGGCGAGCAAGGGTGGCTTGCTGGCGCTGACGCATGCGCTGGCGATCAGTCTCGGGCCGGAGATTCGTGTCAACGCGGTCAGTCCGGGCTGGATCGATGCGCGCGATCCTTCTGCGCGCCGAGCAGAGCCTTTGGCCGATGCCGATCATGCTCAGCATCCGGCGGGCAGGGTAGGGACGGTCGAGGATGTCGCGGCCATGGTTGCGTGGTTGCTGTCGAGGAATGCCGGGTTTGTTACCGGGCAGGAATTCGTGGTCGATGGCGGCATGACGAAAAAGATGATCTACAGCGAGTAGATCGCCTTTTTCTCTGAGTTTGCGATGAATCAACTGACGCCTTCGCGAGCAGGCTCGCTCCCACATTTGGAATGCATACCCCTGTGGGAGCGGGTTTGCCCGCGAAAGCGGTTTTGCAGGATTGAAGCAATTTCGTCTTTTTTAGAAAAACTTCAATCCTGCTATTGACTTAGGTTCGCTACCTGCGTAAATTTCGCGGCCTCGGAGATGCAAACGGGTGATTAGCTCAGCTGGGAGAGCGTCTGCCTTACAAGCAGAATGTCGGCGGTTCGATCCCGTCATCACCCACCACTCCCCGAGAGACTTGCGTAAGCAAGAACGTAGGCTGAAAGTGCCTGCACCGACGCGCAGCGGTAGTTCAGTCGGTTAGAATACCGGCCTGTCACGCCGGGGGTCGCGGGTTCGAGTCCCGTCCGCTGCGCCATATTTTACGAGTCAGCCATTGTCTGGTTCGCGATTGCAAGGCACCGAAGCCTGCAGTCAAAACGAGTTACTTGAGCGCAAGCTCAAAGCGATACGCAGCGGTAGTTCAGTCGGTTAGAATACCGGCCTGTCACGCCGGGGGTCGCGGGTTCGAGTCCCGTCCGCTGCGCCATATCTGCTCCAAGGACCACTGAACGCCTTGAAGCACCGAAAGCAGTCATTGGCTGGTTCGGAATCGATAGCAAAGACCCTGGTCGAGAGATCGGGGTTTTTTGTGTCTGAAATTTGGCTACTCTTCTTTTTCTCTTCCCCCTTATCCAGCGCCCAACACGAATCTATGTAGGAGCTGCGGCACGCTGCGATCTTTTGATCTTGATCGTAAAAAACAAGATCAAAAGATCGCAGCCTCGTTTCACTCGACAGCTCCTACATGAGTATGGCGTGGGGCAATTGGCCTCATGCGGTGCCACGTCGCATTGATTTTTTGATTCTTTAGTCAAATTTTTGTAACTGGTTGTTTGCTGCGAGCGCAGAAACCTTTAAAGTTAACCTTTCGGTCAGCTTTGCACTGTCAACACGCCCTTTGTTTCGCCAAAGAGGGCTTCTGCAAGACTCGAGATTCCCCAGTAGATAACCAGAAGGGCGGACACATAACCGCCCAGAGGATGATCCATGTCCAACCGTGATATATCCCGGCGCTCGTTCCTCCAGGGCGGGCTGGTGGCGGGTGTGAGCGTCACGCTCACGCCGCTCAGCAGTCAGGCGCTGGCTGCCTTGATGGAAAACAGCGTCACCGTGCCGTCCGAGAAATGGCTCGGCAATAACGGCAAGGCGCGTCAGCGAAACGATGCCCTGTCCAAAGTCTGCGGCAGCAAGGTCTTTGCCCGCGACATCCGCTCCAAGGACATGCCAGGCTGGCCCGAGCAGCAAGGCCACGCCATGCTGCTGAAAACCATCAAGGCTGACCGCATCTACGCCGGTTACGACCTGTCGTGGCTCGGCGCCGACTTGCAGCCGGACCGCATCGTCACTGCCGCGGATCTGGACAAGGACGGCATCGTCTTTCCGGAAGAGCACGCGCCGGACCCACTGCTGCCGGAAGGCAAGGTGCCGATGTTCATCGGTCACCCGGTGGCGATCCTGATCTGGAACGACTTCGAACGTTTCCGTCAGGCCAAGAACAAACTCAAATTCAATGACAAGGCGATTCGTTACGGTGCCCAAGTGCCGTTCTACGAAGGCGACCCCTACGGCAGCTTCCGCTATGTGCGCGTTGGCGGCGCGACCTCGGCTGATGAAGATGAGTTCGCCAGCCTCAAGGACTCGATCCTGTTCCCGATGCTGAAGAACCGTCGTCCGGTGTGGAATTCCCAGCCGAACCTGCACGGCAATCTGACCGAGCGCGGCCTGTTCTACGCCGACCGCATGAAGCAAGAGATCGATACGCCGCCGGACAACTGGCTGGTATTCGACGAGCGCTACAAGACCCCGTCGATCGAGCCGGCCGCAATGGAGCCGGACAACGGCAACGGCTGGTACGACCCGAAGACCAAGACCCTGCATTTCGTAGTGGCCACCCAGTGCCCGCTGGAAGCGGCGACCGAGACCGCAAAGATGATCGCGCCGTCGCGCTTCGGCCTCGACAATCTGAACATGCACCCGGGTTACACCGTCGGTTACGGTTCCAAAGATCACAACATCTTCGTCTACTACGCAGCTCTTGCCGCGTTGTACGGCGCCGGTGTGCCAGTGCGCTTGGCCAACGACCGTTACGAGCAGTTCCAGAGCGGCATCAAGCGCCACCCGTTCGACATCCGCTATCAACTGGCCGTGGACAAGAACGACTACAGCTTCAAGATTTTCCGCGCCGAAATGAGCGTCGACGGTGGTGGCCGGATCAACTACAGCCCATCCGTAGCGGCAGTGGGCGCCACGGCGGCGCAGTCGATCTACTACATGCCGCAGAACGACCTGCAAGTCACTGCCTACCATTCGCGTGGCGTTGAGGCCGGTTCGATGCGCGGCTACGGCACCCTGCAAAGCATGGCGGCGACCGAAATGATGGTCGACGAAATCGCCAATCGCCTCGGTGTCGATGCGATCGACCTGCGTCGCAAGAACGCCCTGCGTTCGGGCATGAAAAACACCCAGGGCGCGATCCCGGCCGGTGCCTTGCGTCTGCACGAAATCCTCGACAAGGCCTCGGTGCACGAAGTCTGGAAAAACCGCGACGCGATCAAGAAACAACGCGAAGCCGCAGACCCGGACAACTGGTACGGCGTCGGTTTCGCCATCTGCCAGAAAGACTTCGGCACCGGTTCCGAAGCGCCGATGGCCAGCATCGAATTCACCGCTGACGGTCGCATCACCCTGCGCCATATCGGCATTGAAATCGGCACCGGCATGTCCACCTCGCAAGCCCTGGTGGTGGCCGATTTCCTCGGCAACCCGGCGCACGAAGTGAAGACCGGCGAAACCGAATGGAAGGAAATGCAGCTGATCACCAGCGGCAATCCTTACATCATGAGCCAGGCCGAACAGGACAATCTGCTGCGCAATCCGCGCTGGGTGGGCAAATTGGCCTCGGCTTCGTCCGCGACCAACTCCGCGTACTACTTCAGTCACGCCACCCGTGAAGCGGCGCGAGTGCTGTTCAACAATGGTCTGTGGCCGGCGGCCATGGAAATCTGGCGTCAGGGCCCTTACGGCGGTCAAGCCAACCCTTACGTTGTACGTCGCGAAGATGCGCACTGGGTTGACGGCAAGCTCACCGCCAACGGCATGCAGCCGTTGACCTTCGAAGAGCTGGCCAAACACGCTCACGAGCGTGGTCTGGTGACTGGCGCCACCGTTCACGCATTCAACCGCTGGAGCTGGGCCGAAGCCGAATACAGCATCGACGGCGTGCGCGAGCGCCTGCCGCTCGATGGTCTCGCCGTGAAATACGGTGACGGCGCCCCGAAAGCGAAGAAAGCGTTGATGACCACGTCTGGTTTCCATCTGTTGGATCGCCAGAACATCAATTACCCGGTTGTGCAGTTGAACAACGCTGCGGTGACTTACTACAGCCCCGTCGCCACGCTGGTCGAGCTGAAGGTCAACAAAGGCTCGGCGGAAGTCGAAGTGCTCAATCACCATTCGTGGGTCGAGTGCGGTCGTGTGCTGGTCGAAGAGCTGGTCAAGGGCCAGATGGAAGGCGGTATCGCCATGGGCATCGGTCACGCGTTGATGGAAGAGATGCCGCTGTACGAAGGTGGGCCGGGGGAGGGTGACTGGAACTTCAACCGTTACCGTCTGCCGATGGCGCGCCACGTTGCGGTGTGGAAACAGACGTCAGAGATTCTCCCGGCCCTGTCGCCAAGCGACCCGTCCAAAGGTATCGCCGAAGTGGTGATGATCCCGATTGTCGGTGCCATCGGTAACGCCGTGGCGCACGCCATCGGTAAACGTGTTCGCGACCTGCCCATTACTCCAGCGCGCATCAAGGAGGCCCTCAATGGCTAACCGTCCGCTTCAACTGACCCTCAACGGTCAATCCGTCGGCCCGGTGGACATCCCTGATGACCTGCCGATGATCGACTACCTGCACGAATATAAAAACCTCACCGGCTCGCGTCTGGGCTGCGGCCAGGGCATCTGCCACGCTTGCGTAGTGATCGTCGACAACCCGGACGGCACCAGCGAAGAAGTGCGCACCTGCATCACCGGCGCGCATTACTTCGAAGGCAAAAAAGTCCGCACCATCGAATCTCACGCCAAGCGTGACGAGTCGGGCCAGGTCACTGAACTGAACCCGATCCAGCAGCGCTTCGTCGACGAGTTCGCCTTCCAGTGCAGCTACTGCGCACCGGGCTTCGTCAACGCCGCGACCGTGCTGGTGGAAAAGCTGCAACGCCAGCCGACCGTGCAGAGCAAGCTCGAACAAGTCATCGAGGACAGCCTCGGCCATCACGTCTGCCGTTGCACCGGGTACGTGCGTTATTACAACGCCACCCGCAACGTGCTGACCGATCTCGGCCTGGTCAAGGAGGGTTAAGCATGAAGCTTTTTCTGACCCGCCTGACCCTGGCGGTCGGCCTCGCTGCGCCGGTGTTGTTTGCCCACGCCGATGATCAGGTCAAGCGCGGCGAGTATCTCGCGCGTGCTGCTGACTGTATGGCTTGCCACACCGCAGCGGGCGGCGCGCCGTTTGCCGGCGGTCTGCCGATCGTCTCGCCATTCGGCACGATCTATGGCACCAACATCACCCCGAGCAAGGATCACGGCATCGGTTTGTACAACGATGACGAGTTCTTTGCTGCGCTGACCGAAGGCAAGCGTCGCGATGGCGCAAACCTGTATCCGGCGATGCCGTACACCTCGTATCACCTGATGCCGCGTGAAGATTCCGATGCGATCCACGCGTACCTGAAAACCATCGAGCCGATCGAGCGTGCAGCCCCGGTCACCAGCCTGAGCTTTCCGTTCAATGTGCGTCCGGGCCTGATCGGCTGGAACATGATGTATGGCAAAGCGCTGAAGCTGGAGTCGGCCGAAGGCAAAAGTGAAGCCTGGAAACGCGGCCAGTACATGGTCGAAGTCCTTGGTCACTGCGGCGAATGCCACACCCCGCGTGGCCTGCCGGGTGCGATGCAGCTGGATAAACGCCTCACCGGTGGCATCCTCAATGGTTATCTGGCGCCGAGCCTGCTGGCCACCGATCTGGCCGCTCGCGGCTGGAACGAGCAGGACCTGAGCACGTTCCTCAAGCACGGCATGAGTGCACAGGGGACAATGTTCAACGAGATGTTTCCGGTGTTTCACAACAGCACCCAGGGCCTGAGCGATCAGGATCTGGCAGCCATGGCGACGTTCCTGCTCGGCGACAAGCCGCCGGCCGCCAAAACCATTGTTGAGTTGCCCGTTGAGAAACTCAGTGCCAGCGCCCAGCGTGGCCGTCAGGAATATCTGAACGTCTGCGCCGGTTGCCATGCGGTCGGTGGCGAAGGCAAGCCGCACATCGCGGTGGCCATGCGCGGCAACACCACGCTGCGCCTGGAAGATCCGCGCAATCTTTTGCGGGTGATCGAGGATGGGATCGGCGAGCAAAAGTTCTCCGGCTTCGAGCACATGCAACCGATGCCGGGCTTCGCTGGCAAGCTCAGTCCTGAGCAACTGACCGATCTGCTCAACTACCTGCGTCAAGGTTGGGGTGGTCAATCCGCTGAGTTGGCCGTGAGTGAAGTGCAGAAGCTGCAAGCCGATGCACCGTCCATCGAGCACAAGGCGCACTGACATGCAGCATCTCGATCTACAGGTGGTGCGCCGGGCGCTGGAGTGGTCGGTGGCGGGGCAGCGCATCTGGCTGTGCACCGTGCTGACCACTTACGGCTCGGCACCGCGTGCGCCGGGTTCGCTGCTGGCAGTGAATGACAGCGGACAGTGGATCGGCTCGCTGTCGGGTGGCTGCGTCGAGGAAGATTTTCTTGAGCGCGTCGCTGAAGGTGCGTTTCTCGATGCAGTCAATGTCGTGCGTTACGGCGAAGGCGACGATCCGCGCTCGCGGGTCAGTCTGCCTTGTGGCGGCATTCTCGATGTGCTGGTAGAGAAATTTGACGCTGACTGCGAGGTGCAGGCGCATTTGCGTGAATTGGAGTCGGCGCTGCTCGGTCAGCGTCGTTTGATTCGCGAGGTCGATCTGGCCAGCGGCGCGCGCAGTCTGTTTGCTGATCGTGAGCAGGGTGCGCGGATCGAGCGTGAGATTGATCGGGTGCGCATTCGTGTTGGCGCGGCGCAGCGCTTGTTGCTCGCCGGCTATTCCAGCGTGGCGCAGGCCTGTGCCGAGTTTGCCGTTGGCCTTGGCTTTGAAGTGATTCTCTGTGATCCACGCGATGAAGTACTGGAAGGTGTGGTGCTGGATGGCGTGGAGATTCGTCGGCAATTGCCATCGGTGTTTATTGCTGACGGCGGCTGTCATCGTGATACGGCGGTCGTAGCGCTGACGCATGATCCACGCATCGACGATTTGGCGATGATGGAAGCGGTGCGCACCGAAGCGTTCTACATTGGCGTGATGGGGTCGCTGCAGACGTCGCAGAAACGCTTTGAGCGATTGCGCCGGATTGGCGGGCTGGGGGAGAACGAGTTGGCGCGGATTCATGCGCCGATCGGGCTTAACCTCGGCAGCAAGACGCCAGCGGAAATTGCCTTGGCGGTGCTGGCTGATATTGTGCGGATCCGTAGCGGGATTGCTCGGGATCAGCTCTGAAACCGTTCAGTGTTGAATAAAAAGGGCCGCTGTTCAGCGGCCCTTTTTTACATCCCGAATTTGTCGCGCAAGCCGTAATACCAGGCACCTAACGCAGCAAATGGCGTACGCAGCAGCTGTCCGCCGGGGAACGGGTAGTGCGGCAAATCGGCAAACGCATCGAAGCGCTCAGCCTGCCCGCGCAACGCTTCTGCCAACACCTTCCCTGCCAAGTGTGTATAGGTCACGCCATGGCCGCTGCAGCCCTGCGAGTAATAGATGTTGTCGCCCAAACGTCCGACCTGCGGCAAACGCGACAGGGTCAGCAGGAAGTTGCCAGTCCAGGCGTAATCAATTTTCACATCCTTGAGCTGCGGGAAGGCTTTGAGCATTTTCGGACGGATGATCGCCTCGATGTTCGCCGGATCACGTGCGCCATACACCACGCCCCCACCGAAAATCAGACGCTTGTCGCCGGTCAGTCGGTAGTAGTCGAGCAAGTAATTGCAGTCTTCCACGCAGTAGTCCTGCGGCAGCAGCGCTTTCGCCAACTCATCACCCAGCGGCTCGGTGGTGATTACCTGCGTACCGCATGGCATCGATTTCGCCGCGAGTTCCGGCACCAGATTACCGAGGTAGGCATTGCCCGCGACGATGATGAATTTGGCCCTGACCTTGCCTTGCGGTGTATGCACCACCGGGCTGGCGCCGCGCTCGATACGTACGGCGGGTGATTGTTCATGGATAGTGCCGCCAAGGGACTCGACCGCTGCCGCTTCGCCGAGCGCGAGGTTTAGCGGGTGGATGTGCCCGCCGCTCATATCAAGCATGCCGCCGACATACTGATCGCAGGCAACGACTTCGCGGATACGGCGTTGATCGAGCAGTTCGAGCTGCGTATGACCAAAGCGCTCCCAGAGGCGCTTCTGCGATTCCAGATGGCCCATCTGCTTGGCCGTAAGCGCGGCGAACACGCCACCGTCCTTCAGGTCGCACTGAATGTTGTACTTGGCCACTCGCTCGCGAATGATCCGACCGCCCTCGAACGCCATCTGCCCGAGCAGCTGCGCTTGCTTAGGGCCGACGCTGCGCTCAATCACGTCAATGTCACGGCTATAACTGTTAACGATTTGCCCGCCATTGCGCCCGGAGGCGCCGAACCCGACCTTGGCTGCTTCCAGGACGGTGACGCGAAAACCGTTCTCCAGCAGAAACAGGGCAGAAGACAATCCGGTATACCCGGCGCCAATCACACAGACGTCCGTCTCCACATCATCCTGCAAGGCAGGGCGGGGCGGTACGGCGTTGGCCGACGCAGCGTAATAGGACTCTGGGTAAAGGGTGTTCGCCATCCTGCAGCCTCTGTTTAATATATTTTACGAGTGCGTCGATCCTACCCGAGTTGAAAAACCTCCGCCAGCCACCGGAAAATCTTCGTCGACGACCTCGAAATTAAATATTTTGCATATTCATAGGGTTAGGTGAAAAAAAGGTGTTGACACCCCTCCGGAATTCCGTAGAATGCCGCCTCACAGCAGGCACGTAGCTCAGTTGGTTAGAGCACCACCTTGACATGGTGGGGGTCGTTGGTTCGAGTCCAATCGCGCCTACCAAACAAAATCCGCTCTGCTGGGCGGTCTAGAAGGGCTCACCGAAAGGTGGGCCCTTTTTTGTTGTCTGCGATTTGCAAAACTTTTGCAAAACCCCTCCTCAGGGCGCCAGCTGGACTTCGCGTTTAGTCGATCTCAGGGCATTCGAAATTCCATGCGAGGCCTGTTGATCCACCGCGAGTCGTGCTTCACCGTTTAGCGGTCCTTGCTGAATGGCGTGCGCAAGTCTTCGTCGTGCCTCCCACCCATGATCGAATTTCTGCGTCGTCGGGTCAGGCAGTTGGCTGACGATTCACCGTTCGTCGCCATCGCCCTTTGAAAAAGTGTGGATATTGAACAGGTTACGAGTGTTACTAACCAGCCAGTTATCAAAAAAGCGTTGTTACTGTTCGTGGAATTAAGTAACATTCGCCCCGCGTTCACCACCACGGTTTATGCATTTTTAAATCCCAAGCTTCCATCAGCTGCTTGGGATTTTTTTTGCCTGCGATTTGGCTTTTTCGCTTCATTTCCCTCTCGATGCTTCGTGATTGCCTGGCGATTACTCGCAGGCAAATCCTTGTTTTTTCGACTACTACTGACTGGCCGATTTTCAACTCTTTCTGATGAGGGTGTATCGATGCTGGTTCATTGGTTTCTTGCAGCTGTTCATCTGCTGGCATTTGCCTTGGGTTTTTGGGCGGTACTGACGCGTGGGACGGCGTTCAGTCGCCTGGCGGCCGGGACGGGGGAGGCCGGGCGGGTTCTGCTGGCTGACAATCTCTGGGGCATTTGCGCGCTGATCTTGTTGATCACCGGCGGGATGCGTGCCTTTGGCGGTTACGAAAAAGGCACTGACTATTATCTTCATCAGCCGCTGTTTCACCTGAAGATGACGCTGTTCGTTCTGATTCTGTTGATGGAGCTTGCGCCGATGATCACGCTGATCAAATGGCGGATCGCCAAGGCGCGGGGGGCGGTACTCGATACCGGGAGAGCAAAGTTGTTTGCACGCATCAGTCACGTCGAAGCGCTGCTACTGGTGCTGATGATGGTTGCAGCTACAGGCATGGCACGTGGTGTGACGTTCGGGTAGGAAGGCGAATTCCCTTCGCTCTATCGGAAATGTCCGACAGCCAGCCTTGAGAATGCTCGGTAGTATCGATCAGCAGAAAGGGCGGGAGGGTAACGCGGAAGGATCATGTGTCAGGCGCCGTGCCCAAGGAGCTTGGGGAGCGGATGGCAAAACGGCGCGTGAATCTCTAGCCAGTCATTCCACAAGGTAAACGGACTGGCTACTGACTGCGATTTGGCTCAGGGAGTTTGTGGCTTGTCCGGGGCGGTCAGGCCAGCCTGAATGCGCTGGTAAATCTCTTCACGGTGCACTGCAACGTTTTTCGGAGCGTTGATACCAATGCGGACCTGTTGGCCGCTTACGCCCAGAATGGTGATAGTGATGTCATCACCGATGTTTATGCTTTCACCGACTTTGCGGGTGAGTATCAGCATGGTCTTCTCCTTGATTGCTTTGTAGGGCACCTGATTCAGACAGTGCAGAGGTCGGTGGTACGTATAGATTAGTGCGAAGTCTCACGGTTTGGGTGCCTCTTTCTGACGCGCAGAAGCGGCATTAATTCCCAGGGCGTAACTATACAGAGGCTGCAACCATCAATCTCGTTGTTTTGTGCCCATTTTGCGGGCCTCGCGAAGTATTTATGAATGATAAGATCGCGGCTTTGAGAATTTCGAGGAAAGCGTTGTGCGCAAATTGGTTTGGTTGGTCGCGGCACTGGTGTTGGCTGGGTGTGGTGAAGGCAAGAATGCAGACGCAGCAAAACCACAATCGGCTGTAGTCACGGCGCCGGCTGCGGCGGCACCACAGTGGGATCTCGAAGTGCGCGGCGAAACCCCGCAGGCTGTCAGCGACCTGAGCGGCTGGTTGATCGAGCACGCCTTCGTACCTACGGTGATCAAGGACAGCAGTGGCAAAGCACGAATTCTGATTGGTCCTTTCAACTCGCAAGCCGAAGCTGAAGCCCGAAAAGTACAAGTGGATGCCGCTCTGGTGAAAGCCAAGAAGCAGAATATTGAGTCGGTGGTGATCGAGCACCCGCTCACGCCGTAAACGCTGCGTTTCAGCGGAGCAACCTAAAGGACCTCGGATGTGGCTCGTCTTATACGAGTCAGTCACGATTTTCCGAAGGAGCTCCGCATGGCCTCCGCCAATCCTTACAAGCTGTTCGACGTCATCCTGCATCGCAAAACCTTACTCAGCCCGCACATGATGCGGATCACGCTGGCCAGTCCTGCTGTTAAAGAAATGGCCACCTGGGCGCCGGATCAAAGGGTGAAACTGTTTTTTCCTGCAGCTGATGGTTCGCCTGCCAGGCTTGCTCAGGGCGAGGGTTGGTACGCCCGCTTCAAGGCAATGATTGCCGATCGACGTCCGGCGATGCGCACTTACACCATTCGCCATTTGCGGGCCGAACAAGGCGAAGTGGATATCGATTTCGTCCTGCACGGTGAAACCGGACCGGCTTCGCGTTGGGCGCTTCGGGCGCAGCCCGGTGATTCGATGCAGATTCTCGCTCCGGATTGCCGCTTTTCAGCGCTGGACGCCGGAGGATTCGAATGGAAGCCGCCGCAGTCCCTCAAACAGCTTCTGCTGGTCGCCGACGGCACGGCGCTACCGGCGGCCATGGGCATTCTCGATGAGTTGGCCGCTATGGCCGAACCACCCCTGATGCAGGCGTTTTTCGAAGTCGACAGTGTTGAGGATATGCTGGCAGCTCCCGATTTGCCCGGGCTGACGGTGCAGTGGCTGATCCGGGACCAGGCTAGCGCCGGTACGTTGATGGTGGCGGCGGTAGAGAAAGCCATTCCACCTATTCATGCCTCATCCATCGGCCAGGCTGTCGAGTTGGCCGAGGTCGATATCGACAAAGAGATTCTTTGGGAGATAGCCGAGACAGCCAGTGAAGGCTTCTATGGCTGGATCGCTGGAGAAAGCGCAGCAGTGATGAGCCTGCGCAGGTACCTGATCAAAGAGTGCGGAATCGCGCGGGAGTCGCTCAATCTGATGGGCTACTGGCGTTACAACAAGGCGGGCAGCTAGCCACAAAAAAGGCCTCGGACATGACGTTCGAGGCCTTTTTTCCAGCGGTCGATCAACCGCAGGCTTTCATGTTCACCGGGCCGACAAATTCATTGCCGCGTCCCATCACGCACGCCACGCTTTGATTGCGCTGACGCTCCCAGTCCTGCACCGGGTAAGTCTTGTCCCACGCTTCGTACAATTGCCGATCCTGTTTCGACAGACGCAAGCCGTATTGCTTGCTCATGTAGAAGTAAGTCCGGGCGATCATGCCGCGAATCGACGGGCGAGGCATGACTTTCTTCGCCTTGAAGTCGACCTGGGTCAGGCACGAGCCATACTGCCCGGACTGCACCGGCAGCCATCCGTAGCTGAAGTTGCTGCGGTCTCCGTTGACCTCGCCAATACTCGGCACCAGGTTATGCAGATCGGCTTCAGCTTTCTGATAGCTTGGGTCGTAACGCGTGCAGTTCTTGCGTCCACCTTCCTGCCAGCACTGACGCTGATGGCCGAACTGCCAGGCAGGCACGATGTGTTCCCATTCAATACGTGACGCACGCTTGGCATTCTTGCGCGGTACGTAACCGCACGCCTTCAGATCCACCTTGTTGCCAGTGTACTTGCACCCGCAATAAAACTCTGTGGACTGCGGCGCATACAGCTTCCAGGCGACCTTCTTGGCTTCGGTAAATGTGCGGGGTGCGCCAGCCTGGGCACCCATGGCGATGAACAAAAGCAGCAAAGCAAAACAGCGGACACTCATTGAATCAATCTTCCTTCGGTACGACCCAAAAAATCTGCACGCCACCGTCGTCGCGATAGGCGAGGGTAACGTTGTCGTTCTCGTCGATTTCCTCGAGCAGGCGTTCCCATTCGTCCATCGGCTCGTCCGGCAGACGGAAGATCAGTGCGGCTTTGGCTTTTTGGGCAGTGGGGGAATTGATGATTTTCTGAACGCGCATGCCCATGCGTTCGTAAGCGTCAGGAGCATCAGGGGAGGTGGCCACGAGGTTATCCTTATTAAGCTGTACGTGCATACAGTATTTAACTGTAAGCATTTTCGCAACTGCTTAAAATTCAAGAAAATCCTCTGACAGCGTTTTTCCGATTTTGGTGTAGGGCGTGTCGAATTTTTTGTGGGAAAAGTGCGAGAGCGATGTAAGCGAGGCACTACCCGCCCATTGGGCGAGTGGTGCGCAGGGTGCCCGATCGAGAATTGATTGGGCGAAGGCGAATCAGTATTCCCAGAACATCCGTTGCAGCTCTTTGCTGTCATTGGTTTTGGTCAAAGCGACCATTGCCAGGATGCGGGCCTTTTGCGGGTTCAGGTCGTGAGCGACAACCCAGTCGTATTTGTCGTCAGGCTGCTCGGCGTTACGCAGAACGAAGCCGCCAGCGTTGACGTGGGACGAACGAATGATTTGCACGCCATCCTTGCGCAGCGCTTGCAGGGCTGGAACCACGCGGGAGGATACCGAGCCGTTACCGGTGCCGGCATGGATGATGGCCTTGGCACCGGATTGGGCGAAAGCCTTGTAGGCAGTATCGCTGACGTTGCCGTAGGAATAAGCGATTTCTACGTCAGGAAGACTCTTGATGTTTTTGATGTCGAATTCCGAGTCCATGGTGTGACGCTTGGCTGGCAAGCGGAACCAGTAGGATTTGCCTTCAACCACCATGCCCAGTGGGCCCCAGGCACTTTTGAACGCCTCGGTCTTGATGTTGATCATTTTGCTGACGTCGCGACCGGACTGGATTTCATCGTTCATGGTCACCAGTACGCCTTTGCCGTGTGCTTCTTTGCTGCTGGCCACGGCCACGGCGTTGTACAGGTTGAGCATGCCATCGGCGGACATGGCGGTGCCCGGACGCATCGAGCCGACCACGATGATCGGTTTGTCAGTTTTTTCCACCAGATTGAGGAAGTAAGCGGTTTCCTCAAGGGTGTCGGTGCCATGGGTGATGACGATGCCGTCGACGTCTTTGCTATCAGCCAGTTCGGCCACGCGACGACCCAACTGCAGCAGATTTTCGTTGGTGATGCTTTCCGAGGCAATCTGCATGACTTGTTCGCCACGCACGTTCGCCAGTTTGCTCAGTTCGGGAATGCCGGCGATCAATTGTTCGACGCCGACCTTGGCCGCCTGATAGGTGGCGCTGTTGGCAGCACTAGCGCCAGCACCGGCAATGGTGCCGCCCGTGGCAAGTACCACAACGTTCGCGAGCTTGGTCTGGGTTTCGACTTCTTTCGCCTGAAGGGCGGTGGGCAGGAGCAGGAGGAGGGCCAAAGCGCCCGGAACCAAAGTGTTGAAAGCAGATTTCATTATTTTTCTCTCTAGTAGTGAGACGGTGCTGATGCAGGTTCATCTAGATGCACTCCAAGCCGATCTGAATGCCCGGAGTGCGGTGAAGGGAGCAGGATCTGTACCAGCCGTACTTTGCGTCAGAGAAATGTTTAACTTGATGATTTACATCAAGTTTTTATGAGTTTGAAAATCGCGCGATGAATCGTTTATCCGGGTTTCCGAACAATGGGCGCTTTCGCGTTCGGCTCTCCGAAAGGGACTACTGCTTTTGTCGAGTGATTCGGGTTGCCGGTTTCGGTTTTTCTGCTAAAGAAACCCACGCGCGGGCCGATGGGTGTTCAAGGAAACTGAATTTTAGGGAGTTCACATGTCACTGACGGTCGGTTTTTCAAATCCTGGTGCGGTCACGATCGGCGGCAAAACCGCAGCGACTATCAATGCAATGAGCGAGGCGGAAGCGGATGCTTCAACCGAGGCACTGGGCACTGAGAAAGATGAGAGCAATCAGGTCAGAACCGGTGGTGCTGCGCAAGAAGACAGCAAGGCTGAAAGCGGCAGTAACCTGAGCGTTACCGTCAAGATGCTGCTCAAGCGCATGCAGGAATTGCAGAAGCAACTTCAGGAGCAGCAACAGCAACTGGCAGCGGCACAAGCTAAAGCCTATCCGACGCCCGAAGCGAAATCGCAGGCGGTCATGTCCATTCAGGGGCAGATCGCGCAAACCAGTGCCGCGATGGCAGAAGTGGCGGGTGCATTGGTCAAGGAAATGTCCAAGAGTTCCACCAGCGGAAATTTGGTCAGCACCACGGCATAAGCAGCGAAGGGGCGAGTCGGACCGATTCGCCCTACAAAAAATGAAGATTTCTGATTGTTGACAAATGTCGGCGGGATTCGCATAGTTCGGTCTACGCAAACGTTTGCGCGGCTTTCCCGGTATTGTATGGCCCGGAAGAAAGCGAGTTAGCTTACGCCAGCGCAAGCGTTGCTCACAATAATCATAAGATCGGAGTGAACCCATGAAGCTGCCATTCGCTGGACGTCTTCTTGCTGTCGCTATGCTGGCTGCCACAGCCGCCGCACTACCTGTCTCCTCGGCATTCGCCGAATCCGCCGAAAAACCTAAAGTCGCGCTGGTCATGAAGTCTTTGGCCAACGAATTCTTCCTGACCATGGAAGATGGCGCCAAGGCCTACCAGAAAGAACACTCCGCCGATTTCGACCTGATCTCCAACGGCATCAAGGATGAAACCGACACTGCTGGCCAGACCCGCATCGTCGAGCAGATGATTCTGGCCAAGGTCAATGCACTGGTAATCGCGCCTTCCGATTCCAAGGCCATGGTGCCGGTGATCAAGAAAGCCGTCGATGCCGGCATCACCGTGATCAACATCGACAATCAGCTTGATCCAGCCATCGTCAAAAGCAAAAACATCAGCGTGCCCTTCGTAGGCCCGGACAATCGTAAAGGTGCGCGTCTGGTCGGTGAATACCTGGCCAAGCAGCTCAAGGCCGGCGATGAAGTCGGCATCATTGAAGGTGTGTCCACCACGACCAACGCTCAGCAACGTACCGCTGGCTTCAAAGATGCGATGGACGCTGCGCAGATCAAGATCGTTTCGCTGCAATCCGGTGACTGGGAAATCGACAAAGGCAACAAGGTTGCCGCGTCGATCCTCAGCGAATACCCGGACGTCAAAGCATTGCTGGCCGGCAACGACAGCATGGCTGTAGGTGCGGTTTCCGCAGTGCGTGCCGCTGGCAAGGCCGGTCAGGTTCAGGTCGTCGGTTACGACAACATCAATGCCATCAAGCCAATGTTGAAGGACGGCCGCGTGTTGGCCACGGCTGACCAGTTCGCTGCCAAGCAAGCTGTGTTCGGCATCGAAACCGCGCTGAAAATCATCAAGGGCGAGAAAGTCGACAGCGGCGCCAACGGCGTGATCGAAACCCCGGTCGAGCTGGTCACCAAGTAAGTCTTCTGGCGACACAACGGCGCTCGTCCGTCCGGGCGAGCGCATGGAGAGTTTTTATGTCAGTTTCCGCCCCGAACGCTGTCCTCTCGGTCAGCGGTATCGGTAAGACCTATGCGCAACCGGTGCTCACCGGCATCGATCTGACGCTGATGCGCGGTGAAGTACTGGCGCTGACCGGCGAGAATGGTGCCGGCAAAAGTACCCTGTCGAAGATCATTGGCGGACTGGTCACGCCGACCACCGGCCAGATGCAATTCCACGGCAAGGACTATCGACCGGGCAGTCGCACCCAGGCTGAAGACCTCGGCGTGCGTATGGTCATGCAAGAACTCAATCTGTTGCCGACATTGTCGGTCGCGGAAAACCTGTTTCTCGACAATCTGCCAAGCAACGGTGGCTGGATCAGCCGCAAGCAGTTGCGCAAAGCCGCGATCGAAGCCATGGCGCAGGTCGGTCTCGACGCGATCGATCCGGATACGCTGGTCGGCGAGTTGGGGATCGGGCATCAGCAGATGGTCGAAATCGCCCGTAACCTGATTGGCGATTGCCATGTGCTTATTCTCGATGAGCCGACCGCGATGCTTACGGCGCGTGAAGTCGAAATGCTCTTTGAGCAGATCACCCGATTGCAGGCGCGCGGCGTTTCGATCATCTACATTTCCCACCGCCTCGAAGAGCTGGCCCGAGTCGCACAGCGCATTGCCGTATTGCGTGACGGCAATCTGGTCTGCGTCGAGCCGATGGCCAATTACAACAGCGAGCAACTGGTTACGCTGATGGTCGGTCGTGAACTGGGCGAACATATCGACATGGGCCCGCGCAAGATCGGTGCTCCGGCGCTGACTGTCACGGGTTTGACTCGCTCCGACAAAGTGCGCGATGTCTCCTTCGAAGTGCGTGCCGGCGAGATCTTCGGAATTTCCGGGCTGATCGGGGCAGGGCGCACGGAGCTGCTGCGACTGATCTTCGGCGCAGACGTTGCCGACAGCGGCAGCATTGCCCTCGGCTCGCCAGCGAAAGTCGTCAGTGTGCGCTCGCCAGTCGATGCCGTGCGCAACGGTATCGCGTTGATCACCGAGGATCGCAAGGGTGAAGGCCTGCTGCTGAGTCAGTCGATCAGCGCCAACATCGCGCTCGGCAACATGCCGGAGATTTCCAGTGGCGGTGTCGTCAATAGCGGCGACGAGATCGCTCTGGCGCAGCGTCAGATCGACGCCATGCGCATCCGCAGTTCAAGTCCGACACAACTGGTTTCAGAACTGTCCGGCGGCAACCAGCAGAAAGTCGTGATAGGCCGCTGGCTGGAGCGCGACTGTTCGGTGCTGCTGTTCGACGAGCCGACCCGCGGCATCGACGTCGGCGCCAAGTTCGACATTTATGCCTTGCTCGGCGAACTGACGCGCCAGGGCAAAGCGTTGGTGGTGGTGTCCAGTGACCTGCGTGAACTGATGCTGATTTGCGACCGCATCGGCGTGCTGTCGGCAGGGCGCTTGATCGACACCTTCGAGCGCGATAGCTGGACCCAGGATGATTTGCTTGCCGCCGCGTTCGCCGGCTACCAAAAACGTGATGCGTTGCTCAACGAAGCGGCGCCTAGGGATCTCCCATGAAAACTGCATCTCCTGCCGGCAAACGTAGTGGCAACTTCTATGGTCTGGGCACTTATCTGGGCCTGGCCGGTGCGTTGCTGGCGATGATTGCGCTGTTCTCGGTCTTGAGCAGCCACTTTCTGTCGTATAACACCTTCAGTACGTTGGCCAACCAGATCCCTGATCTGATGGTGCTGGCGGTCGGCATGACCTTCGTGTTGATCATCGGCGGCATCGACCTGTCGGTGGGCTCGGTACTGGCACTGGCCGCTTCGACAGTCAGCGTCGCCATTCTCGGTTGGGGCTGGGGCGTGTTGCCGTCAGCGTTGCTCGGCATGGCCGTGGCGGCACTTGCCGGCACCGTTACCGGTTCGATCACCGTGGCGTGGCGGATTCCATCGTTCATCGTCTCTCTGGGTGTGCTGGAAATGGCTCGGGGTCTGGCGTATCAGATGACCGGATCGCGCACCGCGTACATCGGTGATTCGTTCGCCTGGCTGTCGAACCCGATCGCGTTTGGCATCTCGCCGTCGTTCATTATTGCCTTGCTGGTGATCATCATTGCTCAAGCGGTTTTGACTCGCACCGTATTCGGTCGCTACCTGATCGGCATCGGTACCAACGAAGAGGCGGTGCGTCTTGCGGGGATCAATCCGAAACCCTACAAGATTCTGGTGTTCAGCCTGATGGGCCTGCTGGCCGGTATCGCCGCGCTGTTTCAGATTTCCCGTCTGGAAGCCGCTGACCCGAACGCCGGTTCCGGTCTGGAGCTGCAAGTGATCGCCGCGGTGGTGATCGGCGGTACCAGCCTGATGGGCGGACGCGGTTCGGTGATCAGCACGTTCTTTGGCGTGTTGATCATCTCGGTACTGGCGGCGGGTCTGGCGCAGATCGGCGCGACCGAGCCGACCAAACGTATCATCACCGGTGCGGTGATTGTGATCGCGGTAGTGCTTGATACTTATCGCAGTCAACGCGCCAGTCGCCGGGGCTAAGACATGGCAACGATCAAGGATGTGGCAGCCCTCGCGGGAATTTCCTACACGACGGTGTCGCATGTAGTGAACAACACCCGGCCGGTCAGTCAGGAGGTGCGGCTGAAAGTCGAGGCTGCGATCAAGAGCCTCGACTATGTGCCGAGCGCGGTGGCGCGTTCGCTGAAGGCTAAGACCACTGCAACCATCGGCCTGCTGGTGCCGAACAGTCTCAACCCGTACTTCGCGGAACTGGCGCGGGGCATCGAGGATTACTGCGAGCGTAACGGCTACTGCGTGATCCTTTGCAACTCCGACGACAACCCCGACAAGCAGCGTAGCTATTTGCGCGTATTGCTGGAGAAGCGCATCGACGGTCTGATCGTTGCTTCCGCGGGTGGTGACAGCGGTCTGGCGCAAGGGCTGGCTGGCGTGAAAACGCCTATGGTCATCGTCGACCGAGGTCTGGACGGCGTCGATGCCGATCTGGTGCGCATCGATCACGAATATGGCGCTTACCTCGCGACCCGGCACTTGCTGGAATTGGGTCATCGCGACATTGCCACTATTGGCGGTCCGGCCAGTACCAGCGTGGCGCAGATGCGTCTGGCCGGATATTGCCGGGCACTGAAGGAGGCGGGCGTTGAGGTCCGCCAGGAGCGCATGCTGGAAAGTGATTTCACCAGTACTGGCGGGTACAACGCGGCGGCGGCGCTGCTGGAAAGCAATCCGCCGAGCGCGATTTTTGCCGGTAACGACATGATCGGTATCGGCGTGCTGCGTGCGGCGGCGGAGCGCAATGTTCGCGTGCCGAGCGAGCTGTCAGTGATCGGCTTCGACGATATCCAGATGAGTCGCTACGTGTATCCGGCACTCACTACGGTGGGGCAGTCGATCCTGCAACTGGGTGAGATGGCCGCCGAGGTGTTGCTGCGACGGATTGCTTCGCCGAATCTGGGGACTGATCAGCGAATCGTGACCCCGAGTATTGTCTTGCGCGAATCCACCGCACCGTTGTCCGGCGTGTTCACCGAATACCGCTGAAACCGAATTGACGAGTAATGATGTATGCCAGCAAATGTAGTGGTAATAGGCAGCCTGAACATGGATCTGGTGACCCGGGCGCCGCGGCTGCCGGTAGGCGGTGAAACGCTGATCGGTCATTCCTTTGCCACGGTTTCCGGTGGCAAGGGCGCCAATCAGGCGGTGGCCGCCGCGCGTTTGGGCGCACAGGTGGCAATGGTCGGCTGCGTTGGCAATGACGACTATGGCGTGCAATTGCGTGACGCCTTGTTGGCCGAGCAGATCGATTGTCAGGCCGTCAGCACAGTCGCTGATTCCAGTGGTGTGGCATTGATCGTGGTCGATGACAACAGTCAGAACGCCATTGTCATCGTCGCCGGCGCCAACGGCGCAATGACGCCCGCAGTGATCGACCGGTTTGATGCAGTGTTGCAAGCCGCCGACGTGATTATCTGCCAGCTCGAAATTCCGGATGCCACGGTGGGACATGCGCTCAAGCGTGCGCGTGCACTGGGCAAAATCGTCATCCTCAATCCGGCCCCGGCCAGTCGTGCACTGCCGGCAGACTGGTTTGCCGCGATCGATTACCTGATCCCCAACGAGAGCGAAGCGACCGTGTTGAGCGGATTGCCGGTGGACTCGCTGGAAAGCGCAGAAAGTGCCGCCAGCCAACTGATCACTATGGGGGCGGGTAAAGTCATCATTACCCTCGGTGCTCAAGGTTCGCTGTTCGCTAACGGTCAGAGCTTTGAGCATTTCCCTGCGCCGAAAGTGAAGGCTGTCGACACCACCGCCGCCGGAGACACTTTTGTCGGTGGCTTTGCGGCGGCGCTGGCCAATGGCAAATCCGAGGCCGAGGCGATTCGCTACGGGCAGATTGCCGCCGCGCTGTCTGTAACTCGCGCCGGTGCGCAACCGTCCATTCCAACCCAATCCGACGTACAGGCCTTTAAACCCGCATGAAAAAGACTCCTCTGCTTAACGTCGCATTGTCGCGGCTGATCGCGTCCCTGGGCCATGGCGACATGGTGGTGATTGGTGATGCCGGGCTGCCAGTGCCGCCGGGTGTCGAGCTGATTGATCTGGCGCTGACCCACGGCGTCCCGGATTTCGTCAGCACCCTGAAGGTCGTGCTCAGCGAGATGCAGGTGGAAAGCCATGCGTTGGCCAAAGAAATCTTCGACAAGCAACCGACCGCACTGACTGCGCTGGACGCGTTGAATGAAGAGGGCGCTCTGGGGCGTCGCGATCTGCTCAGTCATGAGCAATTCAAGGTGCTCAGCCGACAGGCTCGGGCGATTGTTCGTACAGGCGAATGCCAGCCGTACTGCAACATCGTGCTGGTCGCTGGAGTCACCTTTTAACTTTTGATTTACAAGCACAAGGAATGCGCCATGCAACGCTATGCTCAGAAACTGCACCAACTGCTACGGAGCCTGCTGCTTTTGTCCGTTATCTCTGCGACCGGCGCTCACGCGGCGGAAAAAATCGATCTGATCATCGACACCGACCCGGGGGCCGACGACGTAGTGGCTTTGCTGTTCGCGCTGGCCTCGCCGGACGAACTGAACATTCGCGCGCTGACCACCGTAGCCGGCAACGTGCGCCTCGACAAGACGTCGCGTAACGCACGGCTGGCTCGCGAGTGGGCAGGGCGCGAAGACGTACCGGTTTATGCCGGTGCGCCGAAGCCGCTGATGCGCACCCCTATCTACGCCGAGAACATCCATGGCAAGGAAGGCCTGTCGGGTGTCACCGTGCACGAACCAAAAAAGGGTCTGGCTGAAGGTAATGCCGTCAACTATCTGATCGATACCCTGAAAAAAGCCAAGCCGCACAGCATCACCATCGCCATGCTCGGTCCGCAGACCAACCTGGCGCTGGCCCTGATCCAGGAGCCTGAAATCGTTCAGGGCATCAAGGAAGTGGTGATCATGGGCGGTGCGCACTTCAATGGCGGCAACATCACTCCGGTGGCCGAATTCAACCTGTTTGCTGACCCGCAAGCGGCTGAAGTCGTGCTGAAAAGCGGCGTGAAACTGACTTACCTGCCGCTGGACGTGACGCACAAGATCCTCACCAGTGACGCACGCCTGAAGCAGATCGCTGCGCTGAACAACAACGCCAGCAAGATAGTCGGCGATATCCTCAACGAGTACATCAAGGGCGACATGGAGCACTACGGTATTCCGGGTGGCCCGGTGCATGACGCGACCGTCGTGGCTTACTTGCTCAAGCCGGAGCTGTTCACCGGCCGTTCGGTGAATGTGGTTGTTGATAGCCGCGAAGGGCCGACTTTCGGCCAGACCATAGTCGATTGGTACGACGGCCTGAAGGCACCCAAGAACGCCTTCTGGGTTGAAAATGGCGATGCGCAGGGTTTCTTTGACTTGCTGACCGAGCGTCTGAAACGTCTGAAGTAAATCATTCGCCCGCAGGTGCCAGCCTGCGGGTTTTATCCCTTCTCTGCGTGTTTATGCGCGACCTGTTCGGTCGGGTAACGCTCGAGAATCTGCTTGATGTAGTGCTTGGCCGCTTCAGTGCCCAACTCCTTGACCAATAGATCGATACCAATCAGCGCAAGCTCCTCGGTGGTTCCCGGGCTGTAAGAGCTGTGTCCGTCTGTCCAGTTGGCATTAATGGCGGCGTCGATGCTGATGGTGGTCATGAGAATGCTCGAAAAGTCGGAAGATCCTGGATTCGAGTTAACCATTTTGTCGGGCATTTGGCACTGCGACTTAGGCATGAGCGGAGCGCTATGCGACACTTGGTCTTTTAAGGCTTTTCAAGGATCGTGCTGTGCAGATCGATTTGAACACCCCTGACGGCCTCACGCTCGACGCTGTGCGCCAGTTGCTTGCCTCGGCCAGTGATGACGAACACACGCAACTGCGCGTGACCAAGGGCGGTATCGCTTACATTTCTTCCGGCATTACCGGTGGGCAGGATATCGACGGTTTGCTGTTTCGCCTGGAAACCTGGGCCAAGGGCTCGGGCTACGTGGGCAATGTCGCGGCCAGTGACGAGGTGTGGGTGATGCAGATTTTCAATGCGCTGAAGGATAACTGGCCGAATCCACCGTATGACTACATCGACGTCTACTGAGCGCCGTTAATATTCAGTCACGATTGATTGATGAAGTGACGCATGCCGCTCAGGCACACTCGGCGTTTTTCCAATCGTGGGGCAGGGTGATGGCCTTGGCCGTGAAACCAAACGCCGGAATGGCGGTCGCACGATCTCAGCTTAACCATTTTGAAAACAAGGAGGCTTCATGCCTTTGAAGTTCGCGACACTGGGTGCCCTTATGGCCGCTGCCATGTTGGCCGGTTGCAGCACGACCTCCAGCGAGTCGGCAAAGGAATCTGCGGCGACCGAAGCCGGTCACAGCCGCTGTGAAGCAACGGCGGCGGAGTTCGCCATCGGCAAGAAAGCTTCGCCGGAATTGCTGGAGCAGGCGCGTGCCAAAGCCGGGGCGCAGAATGCCCGCTTTCTCAAGCCGAATGACATGATCACGCTCGAGTACCGCTCGGATCGCTTGAATCTGAACACCGACAACAATCTGGTGATCACTCGCGTCAACTGCGGCTAATCAGACAGCCCTTTTGTTGCAGGCATAAAAAACCCCGTCACATGGACGGGGTTTTTTTAGTGCGCCGAGAAATTACTCTGGGCGAACCTGTGCAGCTTGCATACCCTTTTGGCCTTTCTCAGCCACGAAGGATACGGTCTGGCCTTCTTTCAGGCTTTTGAAACCGTCGGATTCGATAGCTTTGAAGTGTACGAACAGGTCGTCACCGCCACCTTGAGGAGTGATGAAGCCGAAGCCTTTTTCATCGTTGAACCACTTAACGGTGCCGGTTTGGCGATTAGACATGGTGTATCTCCAAGAAACATATATTTTTCAGTACTGTGCTGCTCAGGCCAACTGGGCACACCCGGGTATCATAGTCGAAATGTTCGCTTTGGTAGCCCCCCGGACGTGCTGTTTGCCAATCAGTCGTGTTTTCTTTACTGCCTGTTTCTGCTGAAAGCCCCGGTTTACAAGGCTTTGAGCGGAACGTAAAGACGATAAAAAAACCTGTAAAACCTGCATAAATCCTCCGAAAAGGCTCAAATTCAGCCATTTTTAGAGGCGCTGAGCCGACTCAAAAGACCTTTTTGATCACTTTTTAGCCGGGGTATTTGCCTTGCATTTGGCAATTTGGCCCAACGCTTTCTGTTGCAATTCAGGGGTGGCCTTGTTGTCCATCAGCGCCTGAATGTCAGCAGCAGGATAGGACTTGATGGCATCAGCGCCACAAGCGCAGTGCGATTTGGCCGCGGCGGCACCAATTTGCGGAGTAGCCGCCTGGGTGCACTGCGCCATGTACTTCTCGCGCTCGCCCTTCGGCCAATCGGCGTGGGCGCTCAGCGGCAGCAGCATAACGAGGGGGGCGACTACGGCGAACAGGGTATTCAGACGCATGCGAGGATGCTCCTTGTGGGTCAATGTCTTGTTATCTGAGGGCTGAAAGGCCAATCAAGTTCAGCACTCTGGCATAAAAACAGACGATTTGCCTTCCGATCAAACAGAGGCATAAGTGACCGCTCATCTGTGCTAGCATGCCGGGCTCAAGCGTTCTAAGGCTCCGGATGACCTTCAGTCCCGGCAGCGGTCAACGTGCGAATATTTCGATTTGAATCCCAGTCACTCTGGTTCGGTTTTCCGGTTGGCCGCAAGGCTCCTGCCGCTGTAAGGCAGGCGTTCGTCATTGAATGGCCTGGATCGGATCTTGTACTGGCTCATCCCAACCCACGTGACCTTTGGTAGGGGTCACCACTAGGAGAGGAGGCGCCATGCCAACTATTACTCTTCCCGACGGCAGTCAACGTTCATTCGATCACCCGGTTTCCGTAGCCGAGGTCGCCGCATCCATTGGTGCCGGTCTGGCCAAAGCTACTCTGGCCGGCAAGGTCAATGGTCAACTGGTCGACGCCAGCGACATCATCAGCAGCGACGCGACCCTGCAAATCATCACGCCTAAGGATGAAGAGGGGCTGGAGATCATTCGCCACTCTTGCGCTCACCTGGTTGGCCACGCGGTCAAGCAGCTGTACCCGACTGCGAAAATGGTCATCGGGCCGGTCATCGACGAAGGCTTCTATTACGACATCGCCTTCGAGCGTCCTTTTACTCCGGACGACATGGCCGCTATCGAACAGCGCATGCAACAGCTGATCGAAAAAGATTACGACGTCATCAAGAAAGTCACTCCGCGTGCCGAAGTGATCGAAGTGTTCAAGGCCCGTGGCGAAGACTACAAGTTGCGCCTGGTCGAGGACATGCCGAACGAACAGGCCATGGGTCTGTACTATCACGAAGAATACGTCGACATGTGCCGTGGCCCGCACGTGCCGAACACACGCCTCCTGAAATCCTTCAAGCTGACCAAACTGTCGGGCGCCTACTGGCGTGGCGACGCCAAGAACGAGCAATTGCAGCGCGTTTACGGCACCGCTTGGGCCGACAAGAAGCAGCTGGCGGCTTACATTCAGCGCATCGAAGAAGCTGAAAAGCGCGATCACCGCAAGATCGGCAAGCGTCTGGGCCTGTTCCACACCCAGGAAGAATCCCCGGGCATGGTGTTCTGGCACCCGAACGGCTGGACTCTGTACCAGGTACTCGAGCAGTACATGCGCAAGATCCAGCGCGACAACGGCTATCTTGAGATCAAGACGCCGCAAGTCGTTGACCGCAGCCTGTGGGAGAAATCCGGGCACTGGGCCAACTACGCCGACAACATGTTCACCACGCAGTCGGAAAACCGCGACTACGCCATCAAGCCAATGAACTGCCCATGCCACGTGCAGGTGTTCAACCAGGGCCTGAAGAGCTACCGCGAGCTGCCGATGCGTCTGGCCGAGTTCGGTGCCTGCCACCGTAACGAGCCGTCGGGTGCGCTGCACGGCATCATGCGCGTACGTGCGTTCACTCAGGACGACGCCCACATCTTCTGCACCGAAGAGCAGATGCAGGCCGAATCCGCTGCGTTCATCAAACTGACCATGGACGTTTATCGCGACTTCGGTTTCACCGATGTCGAGATGAAACTGTCCACTCGTCCGGAAAAACGCGTCGGTTCCGACGAACTGTGGGATCGCGCTGAAGCTGCATTGGCTGCGGCCCTTGATTCTGCGGGCCTGCCGTACGATCTGCAGCCGGGCGAAGGTGCGTTCTACGGTCCGAAGATCGAGTTCTCACTGAAAGACTGCCTTGGTCGGGTCTGGCAATGTGGTACTCTGCAGCTCGATTTTAACCTGCCTGTCCGTTTGGGCGCTGAATACGTCTCCGAAGACAACAGCCGCAAACACCCAGTGATGTTGCACCGTGCGATCCTCGGTTCCTTCGAGCGTTTCGTCGGGATTCTGATCGAGCACTACGAAGGTGCGTTCCCTGCGTGGCTCGCGCCGACCCAGGCGGTGATCATGAATATCACTGATAAACAGGCAGATTTTGTTGCAGAAGTTGAAAAAACTCTCAACGAAAGCGGATTTCGTGCCAAGTCCGACTTGAGAAATGAAAAGATCGGCTTTAAAATCCGCGAGCATACTTTGCTCAAGGTTCCTTATCTTTTGGTTATCGGAGATAAGGAAGTCGAGATGCAGACTGTCGCTGTGCGTACTCGTGAAGGTGCTGACCTGGGCTCGATGCCCGTCGCCCAGTTCGCTGAGTTTCTCGCGCAAGCGGTTTCCCGGCGTGGTCGCCCAGATTCGGAGTAATTATTATTAAGCGTGAAATGAGACAAGATAAACGAGCTGCACCGAAAGCCCCGATCAACGAGAATATCTCGGCACGCGAGGTTCGGTTAATTGGCGCTGAAGGTGAACAGCTTGGGATTGTGTCAATTGAAGACGCGCTTCTTAAGGCTGAAGAGGCCAAACTGGATTTGGTGGAAATTTCCGCCGATGCAGTACCCCCTGTTTGCAAACTGATGGACTACGGCAAATCGATCTTCGAGAAGAAGAAACAGGTTGCCGCAGCCAAGAAAAACCAGAAGCAGATTCAGGTAAAAGAAATCAAGTTTCGTCCAGGGACGGAGGAAGGGGATTACCAGGTAAAACTGCGCAACCTGGTACGTTTCCTGAGTGATGGGGACAGGGCCAAGGTATCCTTGCGATTCCGCGGCCGTGAGATGGCCCACCAGGAGCTGGGGATGGAACTCCTCAAGCGGGTTGAAGCTGACCTGCTCGAGTACGGTTCGGTCGAACAGCATCCTAAGATGGAAGGACGCCAGCTGATCATGGTCATCGCCCCGAAAAAGAAGAAGTAATCAACAGGGCACGGCAGGCCTTCTGATTATGTTTATCAACTGAATGCGGAGTATCCGAACATGCCAAAAATGAAAACCAAAAGTGGTGCTGCTAAGCGGTTTCTGAAAACTGCTAACGGTATCAAGCACAAGCACGCTTTCAAGAGCCACATCCTGACTAAAATGTCGACCAAGCGTAAGCGTCAACTGCGCGGTAGCAGCTTGCTGCATCCGTCTGACGTGGCAAAAGTCGAGCGCATGCTGCGCCTTCGTTAATTTTAGTCAAGAATAGAGGAAGTAACTCATGGCTCGTGTAAAGCGTGGCGTCATTGCCCGTAAGCGTCACAAAAAAATTCTGAAACTTGCTAAAGGCTACTACGGCGCACGCTCCCGCGTATTCCGTGTTGCCAAGCAAGCGGTAATCAAGGCAGGCCAATACGCCTACCGTGACCGTCGTCAGAAAAAACGTCAGTTCCGCGCTCTGTGGATCGCTCGTATCAACGCTGGTGCTCGTGTTAACGGTCTGTCCTACAGCCGTTTCATCGCTGGCCTGAAAAAAGCGTCCATCGAGATCGACCGTAAGGTTCTGGCTGATCTGGCAGTGAACGAAAAAGCGGTGTTTGCTGCGATTGTCGAGAAAGCTAAAGCCACCTTGGCTTAAGTACCCCCGACAATCACCCGGCCTCACTTCCGTGGGGGCAGGTGGTAAACGTCTTAAATAGGGGAAGAGCCTTCAAGCTCTTCCCCTATTTTGTATCTGGAGTCTGTACATGGAAAACCTGGATGCGCTGGTCTCTCAAGCACTAGAGGCTGTGCAAAGCGCTGAAGATATCAATGCCCTGGAGCAAATCCGGGTTCAATACCTTGGCAAAAAGGGTGAATTGACTCAGGTGATGAAGACCCTGGGGAATTTGCCGGCAGAAGAGCGTCCGCAAGTCGGCGCCCTGATCAACGTTGCCAAGGAACGTGTCACAGGCGTACTCAATGCGCGCATGGCCCTGTTTGAAGAAGCCGAACTGGCTGCCAAACTGTCCGCCGAATCCATTGACGTGACGTTGCCGGGCCGTGGTCAGACCTCCGGTGGTCTGCATCCGGTGACCCGGACTCTGGAACGTGTAGAGCAGTTCTTCACCCGCATCGGTTACGGCATTGCCGAAGGCCCTGAGGTCGAAGACGACTATCACAACTTTGAAGCGCTCAACATCCCAGGCCATCACCCGGCCCGGTCGATGCATGACACCTTCTATTTCAACGCCAACATGCTGCTGCGCACCCATACCTCGCCGGTACAGGTCCGCACCATGGAATCGAAGCAGCCGCCGATCCGCATCGTCTGCCCAGGCCGCGTGTATCGCAGCGACTCCGATATCACCCACTCGCCGATGTTCCACCAGGTCGAAGGCCTGCTGGTTGATCGCGACATCAATTTTGCCGATCTCAAAGGCACCATCGAAGAATTCCTGCGGGTGTTCTTCGAAAAAGAGCTGGCCGTACGTTTCCGCCCTTCGTACTTCCCGTTCACCGAGCCATCCGCTGAAGTCGATATGGAATGCGTGATGTGCAGCGGTAAAGGCTGCCGCGTCTGCAAGCAAACCGGCTGGCTGGAAGTGATGGGCTGCGGCATGGTTCACCCGAACGTGCTGCGCATGTCCGGCATCGATCCGGAAGAGTTCTCCGGTTTTGCTTTCGGCATGGGCGTCGAGCGTCTGGCCATGCTCCGTTACGGCGTGAACGACTTGCGTCTGTTCTTCGACAACGACTTGCGGTTCCTCGCGCAATTTCGCTAGTCGTAACGAATTCTTAGGAGAGCAGGATGAAATTCAGTGAACAATGGCTGCGTGGCTGGGTTAGCCCGCAGGTAAATCGCGACGAGCTGGTTGCTCGTCTGTCGATGGCCGGTCTTGAGGTCGATAGCGTGACCCCGGCCGCTGGTGTATTCAGCGGCGTGGTAGTGGGCGAGGTGCTGAGCACCGAGCAGCACCCTGATGCCGACAAGTTGCGCGTTTGCCAGGTCAGCAATGGCGCGGAAACCTTCCAGGTCGTGTGCGGTGCACCAAACGTGCGTCCGGGCCTGAAGATTCCGTTCGCCATGATCGGTGCTGAACTGCCGGGCGATTTCAAAATCAAGAAAGCCAAACTGCGCGGCGTTGAGTCCAACGGCATGCTCTGCTCGCAATCCGAGCTGCAGGTCGGTGAAGGCAATGACGGTCTGATGGAACTGCCGGCCGATGCGCCGGTGGGTGAAGATTTCCGCGTGTATCTGGATCTGGAAGACGCCAGCATCGAGGTCGACCTGACCCCGAACCGCGGCGACTGCCTGTCCCTGGCCGGTCTGGCCCGTGAAGTCGGCGCGCTGTACGACGCGCCGGTCACCCGTCCGGTGGTCATGACCATTCCTGCCGTGCACGATGAAGTGCGTTCGGTAGAAGTGCTGGCCCCAGCGGCATGCCCGCGCTATCTGGGCCGCGTTATCCGTAACGTTGATCTGTCCAAGCCGACGCCGCTGTGGATGGTTGAACGTCTGCGCCGCGCCGACGTGCGCAGCATCGACGCTGCCGTCGACATCACCAACTATGTGATGCTCGAACTGGGTCAGCCGCTGCATGCCTTCGATCTCGCCGAAATCAATGGCGGCATCCGTGTGCGCATGGCGGAAGAGGGCGAGAAGCTGGTACTGCTCGACGGTCAGGAAGTCAGCCTGCGTAGCGATACGCTGGTGATTGCCGACCACACCCGCGCGCTGGCGATTGCCGGTGTCATGGGTGGCGAGCACAGCGGTGTTTCCGCGACCACTCGCGACGTATTCCTGGAAAGTGCGTTCTTCGACCAGATCGCTGTCGCTGGCAAGGCTCGTTCCTACGGCCTGCACACCGATGCTTCGCACCGCTACGAGCGTGGCGTTGACTGGCAACTGGCCCGTGAAGCCATGGAACGCGCCACTGGCCTGCTGCTGGACATCACTGGCGGTGAAGCCGGCCCGATCATCGAGACCGTCAGCGAGCAGCATCTGCCGTCGATCGCGCCGATCACCCTGCGTTCCCAGCGCATCACTCAGATGCTCGGTATGGAAATGGATTCCGCTCAGGTTGAGCGTTTGCTCGGTGGCCTGGGTCTCGGTATTTCCGCCGACGGTGAAGGCCAGTGGCGCGTAGAAGTGCCAAGCCATCGCTTCGACATCAGCCTGGAAGTCGATCTGATCGAAGAGCTGGCCCGTCTGTACGGCTACAACCGTCTGCCGGTTCGTTACCCGCAAGCGCGTCTGGCGCCGCAAGCCAAAGCTGAAGCGCGTAGCGATCTGCCGGAACTGCGCCGTCTGCTGGTGGCGCGTGGTTATCAGGAAGCGATCACTTACAGCTTCATCGATCCGCGTCAGTTCGAGCTGTTCAACCCGGGCGTCGAGCCGTTGCTGCTGGCCAATCCGATCTCCAATGACATGGCGGCCATGCGTTCGTCGCTGTGGCCGGGTCTGGTCAAAGCGCTGCAGCACAACCTCAACCGTCAGCAGGATCGCGTGCGTCTGTTCGAAAGCGGTCTGCGCTTTGTTGGTCAGTTGGAAGGCCTGAAGCAAGAACCGATGCTGTCCGGTGTAGTTTGCGGTAGCCGTCTGCCGGAAGGCTGGGCGCAAGGTCGCGACACCGTCGATTTCTTCGACGTCAAAGCTGACGTGGAAGCGGTGCTGGGCTTTGCCGGTGCACTGGATTCGTTCACTTTCGCTCCGGGCAAACACCCGGCGCTGCACCCGGGTCAAACCGCGCGCATCGAGCGCGAAGGGCGTGAAGTCGGTTTCATCGGCGCCATCCACCCGGAATTGTCGAAAGCCCTGGGTCTGGATCGTCCAGTCTTCGTTTTCGAGCTGGTTCTGGCTGAAGTGGCACTCGGTAAAATGCCGAAATTCCACGAGTTGTCGCGCTTTCCTGAAGTGCGTCGTGACCTTGCACTGATTGCGCACAAAGACGTCGCGTCCGCGGCCGTACTGGACGTAATCCGTGAAAATGCAGGCGAATGGCTCACAGATCTCAGGCTGTTTGACGTGTATCAGGGTAAAGGTATTGATCCTGATAGAAAAAGCCTTGCAGTTGGCTTGACCTGGCAGCATCCATCGCGCACTCTTAATGACGATGAGGTGAATTCGACGACGCAAAACATCCTCACCTCGCTCGAACAAAGGTTGAACGCCACGTTAAGGAAGTGACGTATGGGGGCTTTGACGAAAGCTGAGATGGCGGAACGTCTGTATGAAGAGCTGGGCCTGAACAAGCGGGAAGCCAAGGAATTGGTCGAACTGTTTTTCGAGGAAATCAGGCACGCTCTTGAAGACAACGAGCAGGTCAAATTGTCCGGTTTCGGCAATTTCGACCTTCGGGACAAACGCCAGCGGCCTGGCCGCAACCCGAAAACGGGGGAAGAAATCCCGATCACGGCTCGCCGTGTGGTCACCTTTCGTCCAGGGCAGAAGTTGAAGGCCCGAGTTGAGGCTTATGCTGGAACCAAGTCATAACGACGAACTACCCGTCATCCCGGGCAAACGCTACTTCACCATCGGTGAAGTCAGCGAGCTGTGTGCCGTAAAGCCACACGTGCTGCGCTACTGGGAGCAGGAGTTTCCTCAACTCAACCCCGTCAAACGCCGCGGAAACCGCCGGTATTATCAGCGCCAGGACGTGCTGATGATCCGGCAGATCCGCGCGCTCCTTTATGATCAAGGTTTCACCATCGGCGGCGCACGCCTGCGTTTGTCCGGCGATGAAGCCAAAGACGACACGACCCAATACAAGCAGATGATTCGGCAGATGATTGCCGAATTGGAAGATGTATTGGTGGTTCTCAAGAAATAAAAAGCAGCGTTTGAATACTTCCAGTTTTCAAAAGCTTGCGCTATATTCTTGAGCGTTCTTCGAGGTGAAGAACAGTTGCAGAACCAGTCGGGGCGTAGCGCAGTCCGGTAGCGCACTAGCATGGGGTGCTAGGGGTCGAGTGTTCGAATCACTCCGTCCCGACCATATAATTCAAGGGGTTGCGAGATTTTATCTCGCGACCCTTTTTTATGTTTGGTCGTTTTTACCCCCACAAAACCACCGGCTCTGGGTGGAATCCTCACGGCTTCCGCGTGGGCGGACGCAGGCTTTGGCGCTCACGCGTGGTCTCTTTACCAATGTTGTTTGGTCTTTCTCTTCGGTCCTGACGTTTTTGAGTGTTTAAGACTATTTTCCTGCTTATTGAGAACTACATACGGGTCAACCATCAGCTTGTTTATCTCAGGTCGCTCGGGTCATCCTGCGTACCCGGTAGTTAGGCTTGGGCGGCACTGGGATCGTATAGCCGTCGGGGACTAGACTGCGTAGGTCATAGCCCATCATGAATAATCCAGCTTCAAAGGCGTGGCAGCGGTCTACCAGCTGAGGCTGCTTGGCGAATAGTTCGGACCCTTCTAGTACCGCGCGGATGATCCAACCTAATTGGAGCTGGCGCCGTGCCCAAAGGTGGTGACTGGTGGTGGAGAGTTGCGGTGTACCGTTGTAGCCAAGCATTAAGTGTTTTGGGTTTCGAATCTGGTCGCCGATCCCTGGCCCCCAGGCGAAGTCCACTACCTGCGGCGCAGTGGTGCCGGTGCCTTGGCGTTACAGGCAGTAGAGCAGCGCGATGGCGGCACCGACCCGGCCGTCATAGATTGGAGAGCCAGTGGTGTCGAGCAGGGCATGGATCTTAGTCATGCCCGAGTCGAATCTTAGGATGTTCTGCTTGGTGAGGTGGTTGAGCTGCTGCTTGCGGTCCAGCGCGAGAAGCGCCTGGCACTGCTTTAGGTAATTCACCAAGTTCTTGTCGTGCATTTGCTCTTTGAGGAATCCGACGGCGCCATCGACATTTCCCCACGCTAGGATCGCTTCGCAGGCCCCATGCGTGGCGAACTCATCGCGGGCTCGAACCGCAAGGCGCAAGCGAATGCGCAGCCGGCGCAGCTCCGCCTTTACCGTCTCCCAGTTCCCGCCCCACTGGTATTCCGCCTGAACCGCTTCGATACCTTGAACCTTGCAGTCGATCGCTTTGCGCACGAACCTGCTGCGCGAGACCTTCAGATGCACTGGCAGAGTGGGGAGGTTTTCGATTAGCCACTGGATGAGGCCGAGCACGTCCGGTTGCTCGAGAAACTGCTTGCGATTCATTCCATGGTTCCTAGTCGCGTCGTGATGAGGATCAAGCTCTAAGGTAGCGCGACGGGGTATGTTTGAGTGCCTGTTTTTCGATCCACAGTGGATCTTTCACTATTGACTACACTCGACGAGCGGGCATTCGCTTTGGCTAATCCTAAAAGTCACTTGAGCTGGCATTTGGACGACAGAGCATCTGAATGGACTTTTGATGAGGTCGGAATCAAATGCAAAGGCAAGGCGATTCGATTTTTCTTAGTGCTTCTGACTTGGTTGGACATCTTAACTGCCGGCACTTAACGAGCCTTGACTTGGCGGTGGCGAATGGCGAGCTAGAACGCCCTGCTATCTGGGACCCATTGCTGCAGATTCTATGGGAGCGTGGCACGCGACATGAACAAGGCTTTGTCGAGCACCTACGATCCCAGGGTCTATCCGTGACAATCATTGACGGTATCGGAGTTGATGACGAATCGGTTGAGCGCACAAGGAGCGCCATGCTCGCTGGGGATGAGATCATAGTACAAGGCGCGTTTCGCGCGAATGGTTGGGTGGGTCGCACGGATGTCCTCAGGCGAGTAGAGGCCGAGAGCAATCTTGGAGCATGGTCTTATGAGGTGATCGATACCAAGCTTGCTCGTGAGACGAAAGGTGGAACTGTCTTGCAGCTTTGCTTGTACGCCGATCTAGTCGGCACCATCCAAGGGGGTTGCCCGACACATAGCTATGTAGTTGCCCCATGGTCCGGGTATGAGCCTCAGATGTATCGAATGGACGATTACGCAGCGTACTTCCGACGAGTCAAAAGCAGTCTTGTAGCTGCTATCGAGCACGCGGGGGAGGTGATCTATCCTGAACCGAAGGAGCATTGCGACATCTGTCGTTGGCAGAGTCGTTGCGACCGGAAACGTCGAGAGGATGACCATCTCTCGCTTGTGGCCGGGATTACCAAAGTCCATATCGATGAGTTAAGACGGCACGGCATAGAAACTATGACGGATCTAGCAGCAATGCCGGTTCCGCTTCCATGGAGGCCCTCGCGCGGGGCAGTACATTCGTACGAGCGGGTACGAGAGCAGGCGCGCATTCAGGTCGAGGGACGCGAAGCAGGGAGCGTGCTTCACGAACTTTTACCTGTTACGGAGGGATTCGGTTTAGCGAGCTTACCCGAACCTTCAGTCGGGGATATCTTCTTCGATCTGGAGGGCGACCCATTTGCTGGGGAAGGCGGCCTTGAGTACTTGTTTGGTTATACTTTTATTGATGGTAACAATGGCATCGCTTATACGGCTGACTGGGCGCTATCTCGTGAGGAGGAAAAACTGAATTTCGAGCGTTTCATCGATTTCGTCGTCGCTCGACAGGAGCAATACCCGGATCTGCACATTTACCATTTCGCACCCTATGAGCCGGCTGCTCTAAAACGGTTGATGGGGCGTCATGCAAGTCGTGAAGAAGAGATTGATGCTCTTCTGCGCTCTAAACGTTTTGTTGACCTTTACAGCGTGATACGAAATGGTCTGCGAGCGAGCGTGGAAAGTTACTCGATCAAAAAGCTTGAGCCCTTATACGATTTCAGCCGAGATACAGAACTTTCAGAAGCAAACAAGGCGCTTGCTAAGGTTCAAGCATGCCTTGAGCTGGGAGATTTAGCGTTCATCAATGATGTTGATCGTTCTGTTGTGACTGGATACAACCGAGATGATTGCGTATCTACATGGCGACTTCGGGACTGGCTAGAAATACAGCGCACCAACTTGATCAACGTTGGCAATATCATTCCTCGACCGGAAGTCCCTGGGAGCGTGCCAAGCGAGGCACTTGGTGAATGGCAAGAGAAGATCATTGGGCTTATCGAACGGTTGACGGACGGGGTTCCTACTGATGCGGCGGAGCGCACGGCCGAGGAGCATGCTCGATGGATTCTCGCGCATTCGCTCGACTGGCACCGGCGAGAACAGAAGGCGCTTTGGTGGGAGTATTTCCGTCTTTCCGACCTCATGGCAGAAGATTTGATCGACGAGCGAGCTGGACTTTCAGGTCTAACATTTGTGGGCGTGAATGGGGGAACCGCTAAGGCACCCATTCATCGCTACAGCTTCCCTCCTCAAGAAACGGAGATGCGCGGCAGTGAGGATTTGCACACTTTGGGAGGCAGGAAGCTAGGCAGCGTCGACGCAATTTCTCTGGATGAACGTTGGGTCGATATTAAGAAAAGAGGGGACAGTGCAAATATTCATCCTGAGGCAGTTTTTTCCCACACAGTTATTAATACGACTGTCCTCGCCAATGCGCTTGTTCGCATCGGCGAACATGTCGTTGCTCATGGGATGGAGGGAGGCGGACCCTTTCAGGCCGCTCGTGATCTTCTGATGCGTCTGCCCCCTCGTATAGGCAATCAACCGATCCAGCATGAAGGTGAGCCTGCCCTAGATGCCGCACTCCGTGTTGCGGCACATATCGAAAGTGGACTGCTTCCAATTCAAGGGCCGCCAGGTGCCGGCAAGACGCACACAGGCTCACGTATGATCTGTTCTCTCGTGCAAGCCGGGAAGACTGTTGGAGTAACTGCCAATAGCCACAAGGTCATCCGCAACCTTCTCGATGGAGTTGTGAAGGCTTCTGAAGAAATGGGAATTGATGTTTGCTGCTTTCAAAAACCTTCGGAGATGGAACCAGATCAGCAGCGATTGCGATTTGTAAAAAGTAATGCTGATTTGCTAAACGCCATCGGCAGCAGAGCAAATGTGGCAGGAGGGACTGCTTGGCTGTGGGCGTCGCCTGATGCAGCGCACTCCGTGGATGTGCTGTTTATTGATGAAGCGGCGCAAATGGCGCTTGCGAATGTAATTGCTGTATCACAAGCGGCGAATAGCGTTGTGTTGCTAGGCGATCCGCAACAACTCGATCAGCCGATGCAGGGTAGTCATCCAGAAGGCACTGATGTTTCAGCTCTGCATCATATTCTTGGTGAAGAGCAGACGATTGCGTCTGACCGAGGACTTTTTCTTGCGGAGACATGGCGTCTTCATCCGGACATCTGCTCCTATACGTCCGAACTATTCTACGAGGGGCGTCTTCATCCTCGCCCAGGATTGGAGGCTCAAGCAATTCGCTCACCCGGACGCCTCAATGGTTCAGGCCTCCGCTATGTTGCAGTCGTTTCTGAAGGCAATCAGAGTTCATCGCCGGAAGAGGCTGATTGCGTTCGAATGCTCGTGGAGGAAATCCTTGCGTCAGGCACTACCTGGATCGACAGACATGGTGTTGAGCGACTGATATCGCTTCAAGATATATTAATCATTGCTCCCTACAATGCGCAGGTGTTCGAGCTACAGGACCGCATTTCGGGAGCTCGGATCGGAACGGTCGACAAATTCCAAGGACAGGAAGCACCGATCGTTATTTACTCGATGACAACATCAAGCTACGTCGATGCACCGCGTGGAATGGAGTTTCTCTACAGCCTAAACCGACTGAATGTCGCTACATCACGTGCGAAATGTGTTTGTGTACTCTTTGCGTCGCCTACATTGTTTGAGGCTCAATGCCGAACACCCCGCCAGATGCAACTCGCCAATGCTTTCTGTCGGTACGATGAACTTGCGATAAGAATATGAGAATAGCGTACTAACCCTGACTTCTGAGGGGCACGCCGCGCAAGGTAATGGATACGGTGGTCAAGTTATTTTGAACGCTGGCTTGGGTTTATCCGGCCAGTGATTCAGCCTCTGCTGACGTCCTATATTGTGGGCAAAAATCTTCGGGACAGTAGATGTCATATTGGAGGGCGGTGATGCTATGCGGATAGCCACTTCATCATTAAAGGTGAGCAATTCGAGATGTATAGAATGTTTGCGGGTAACGCCTCGTTGCCGATGATGATGCGGTACTCTCATATCTCGCCTGACTATTTACAGGGAACCATTCAGTTCGGTCCGGCACTGCAATAAGCTAAATTCCAATTGTCAGGGAGCGAAAATGAGGAAAACGGTAGATATCAGCAAAGTTGCCGGGATTGAGTATCACGGTAGTTCTGGAGTTACTCAGAATTCCATCGGCGCCATCGTGAATATCATCAACTCTGGCGAGCAGATCAAGTCAGCCTGGATTTTATCTTGGTTCGATGGAAGCATTGGTGAGCATAGTTTTTTACTAAGTATATACCCTGCGCGACAGGTGCTTATAAAGACAGGCTTCACGTCGGGGTATTCAGGAGAGGGACCGAGTGGGCTTTCCACCGCTCTTAAGATCCTACAACTGCATAGAGTAGAGATTGAAGAGTACGACATCGATCGAGCGGAGCAGCAACGGATTGAGGCAGGATGCCTACTTTCATCTGATTTGGAAAGACTGGAAAAATCTCGCCCTATTCGTCCAACTAGATTCTACGACTACATCCTACGACAACCAAATTTTCCACGAGAAACTGACGTCCGTGATGTTCAGCAATGCTTTCCTGCTGCTATCAATTTAGGGCTTCTCGACGAGAGACTTGTAGAGTTGGCGATCAGCCTCCTTGAGAGTCCGGACTTAGCGATTAATACCGCCTTTCGTCGATTAGAAGACATTGTCAGAGATAGAGTAGGCATTTACGACAAGAGTGGCACTCATCTGTTCAAGAAAGCTTTTGAGGGCGACAAGTCCCTGCTCCACTGGAACGATCTGGACGGCGGCGAACAGGCAGGAAAAGCGGGACTGTTCGTGGCGGTTTTTCTTACCTACCGTAATCCCCGGGCTCACCGTGAAATCCTCTGCAATCCCCAGGAAGCCGTGCGCGAGTTCATGCTGATCAACCAGCTCTATCTCTTGGAAGCATCGGCGGTGGAGCGGATCACCAACGTCGTCTCCTCTGAATGAGGAGCGGAGTAAGCGCTTTTGATTTTTGCAGCTGCCTGCTATGGATATGAGTCGGTAGTAGCGCTAAGCTCGTGCAATCATTAACATGCCAAGGAATAAGCTATGCAGCTGGGGCTCAATCTTCTAAAGAAAACCAAGGATGAATTTCTCACTGAGCTCGCCAATTTGGCCAAGGCGAAAGAGACCCTCATATTCATTGATACCAATATTTTGGCGTACCTATTCAAGCTCCATTCTGCTGCGAGGCAGGAGTTTTTTGACTGGGCAGTGGTGGCGATCAACGAAAATCGGCTTTGTCTACCTGCTTGGTGCGCAGGCGAATATCTGGCAAGAGTCAGAGATAACCAACTTCACACTTACACTCCAAAAAGCAAGGGTGACGACCAACCGAGGAAGGCTCTTGAGGCTATGCTCGATACTGCCTCACTGTTCGTGGATGATGCCGTCCTCAGATCTACAACCTATTCTGGCTCCCGAGCAGCATATTTAGCGGGGTTTCGGGCGGCTATAGACGAACTCAAGCAATACACCCAAACATTTAAGCACCAATTTGATCCCGACAAAATCCACGCTGAAATTGAGGAACATCTGGGGGCAGCGGTACTTGATTCTCCTATTGCCAATCTCTGTGATAGAGCAGCCAAAGAAGGGCCGTCGCGGATTGAGCATCGGTTGCCTCCCGGCTTTCGTGACGAAGGGAAGCCTGAAAATCGCTTGGGCGATTTGATAATTTGGCTGGAAATTCTTGAATATAGTCTTAAGCGAAAAGACGATTTTACTCACGTGTTGTTTTTGACTAATGACGAAAAATCGGATTGGGTGTATTCGCCAGCTAAACGATTGGATATTAAAGGTGCCAACCTCAAACCTGTACCTAACAATAACCCAAATCTGAAGATCATCGATCCTCGTTTGGTTTCGGAGTTCAAGCAGGCGATCGGCCATTCGAATGTCTCGATTTGTACCCTATCTACGCTTGTGCAGGGTTTCTCCAAAACTGACCCTACTACGGTTGCTCAGCTCGCAGCCGCAATCCAAATCGAACTGGTATCAAGCGAAGGGGGAGCGAATGGTACAAGCGCGAATGCGCAGGAACAACCAAACGCGGAAATTGAAGTGGGGGTGGCCACGGATGTAGAGGCTGTGCCAGAAGCTGATCTACGAGTAGATCCCACAGTTGATGAGCGTCCGAGCGAAGAGGCCAATAGCGCGTCTGGAGTAGCGTCGGAGGATTCTAACCAAGTCCATCAGCCCGTCCCTGTTGATCTCGATCTCGATCTCGATTCCGAAGACGAAATTGCCGAGGTCATCCAGTTGGAGGGCTATCGAGATTCAACCTATCAATCAGATGCACCAGGTGAGCTCAATGAGATTATCACCTCGCTCAGATCACATAACTGGTATGTTCAAAACCCCGCTATAGAAAAATTAAGATCGATAAGCGTTGAATACTCCACGCCCACTTCATGGTTTGTTTTAGGTCGCAATATCTATCAAGCTGCGTGCGGGAACGCACAGAAGGCTATGGATTTCCTATCTAACCTAGATTCTCGTCTTAAGTGGTTCGCCGAGAATATTTCGAAATATGTATTGGCGGGTATAGTATACGAAGTATATTTTGATAGTAACGGCGTATTGCGCGATTCGCCAAAAGCTGGTTACTTAGGTAAGCCACTATCCCTTCTCGCTAAGCCGGACTACCCTGAAGTCAGCGAATTCATCAGATCTAAGCTTGAGTCAGCTGGTGCGAATCTCTACTTTTATCCTGGGGATGATCGACAGCACACGGTAGTCGTTCAGTCGGAACCAATTGAAAGTGGTGACGCTTTTGATACAAAACGCAGTAAGTTGATTTCGATTACCATCGATGGGCGACAAATCCTAGCTGATGTGGCGCCGGAGGAAGATCGGTGGCTGACTCGCTATAGAGTTTCCTACAGCACTACCGATATTTTGGAGGACATTTCCACGAGCCTTTCGATTCCTCGTTGGGCACTTGCCTTGGTACTTAACCCCGAAGTTGATGCGAACGTGAGATTCGTGGTCCCAGAAAATCGATGGTTTCAACCCCGTGTTGCTCTTGCACCCAATGCTACAGATTGAATATTTTTTACAAGTGCATAGGCCTGAAGCCGGGGGGCTTAGTAAGACTCCGGCTGTCAACTACCATCGCGATTTCGATATTTCACATCGGAACGCCCAGAGGTTGCTCATTTTGCCAAAATGATCTTGGGGTTGGATTAAAAGCTAGTTTGAGCGCGCCTTATTAAAAATCTCCTTGAGTTTTTCTGAATGCCCCCATAGGACAACTCGGGTCGGAGCAAAATCTTTAGATGGATTTTATGCGTGTAAAAGAAAAAATATCTAGCTGTGATGCCAGAATGGCGAAATGCGATAGATCTAGGTTGATGGCATACGCTTAAAGTTGCCCAGGCCGTAAAATTGAGGAGCATCTTATGAGTGAATTGCCAAAAGAGGTCGCGGTAATTTTTGAGTGTAATCCCGAGATTAAAAGGTTGATGCCCAATCCGTTGTTAGTAAATGATTCTGAGTTGCTGGCCTCGCTCACACAACAGTTCAACAAAAACCTAGGTGGAACTCGGTCAGGTGAGCTGCATAGAATCACTTTCAAAAAAGATTCGTCTCGAGAGCTTATGACTATACAGAGTAAAGAGTTGGCAGGACTCTTAACGACTACAGTTGTTGAGCGTGGGAGACTTGACAGTGTTGCTGAGTTAAAAGTCCTGCCCGCGCCCTTTGATGGTGCAATACTGCCGAGCCTGCTTTCTTTGGCCGTTTTTCGGTTGTTAAGAAAAGAGCTTTCTTATATTTCACGTATTGGTGAAGAAAAGGGAAATCACCAGCCTCAGGTTGACCGAGCGCGTTTCGAACGCATTACGAAAGTAATCGTTGATTGTTTTGAGTGTATTCCGTTGGTGTCCATTGATAGCGCTCTTAGAGATATTCATCTTGCGCGGCTCATAAGGTCGAATGATGAGTGTTATGAACTCTTTGTTTCAGAGCGATGCAGTTTTCAGAAGTTGTTATCGGGCTGGCCTGCTGGGTACTATGTCTACTATCAAAGCAATCAATATTACAATCCTCAGCAGTTAGATGTTCGATTGTTTTTAGATCGTCAGATTATGCAGCACCCAGTGTTTCTTTTGTTTGAAAGCTTGGTGGCCGGGCGAATATGTGAAGTATTGTTGAGTGGGAATTATTCGGAGTTGAATATTCATCGTCAGCGCCGCTCGCTTGGTAAGGCTATCAATGAATTGCGAAGCTGTTTGGATGGTGTCTTCAGAACCTTGGAAAATGGTAGTGAACAGCTTAAGAAAGAGATGGATAATCGGGATATTACACGCCGAGAGTATGACGAAATAAAAGTATTCCTTCAACAGCACGACGCTGGTAGGGAATTACTGGAGAGTAGGCTTTCTGCAGCTCTAGATCAGAAACTTGATGGCCTCGATCTCCTGGAGCGAATAACTTGGAAGGAGAAGATTGAATTGTATTTGGTCAACGGCGCCTTGGTGATTAATGATGATTATGTAGAAGATCAGAGTAGGGTAGAGTAGAGAGCTAAATAATTCCCTTGAATAATTCTGGCTTTTCCGTTGGTATAGATATGCAGCTTTTGGTCCTGTCGGTGGTTTAAGGGCAAAAGCTGCAGTTCATGATTTATCGCTATATCTACTTTTTAATGGCGGTTAAGTTATTATCCAGTAGCGCCATTAAATGGATTTCCCTCGATAAATCGACTGGATAACCTCCACTCCAGTCTTTGGGCAAGCTTTTCAGCTGTTCCAGGCACCAAGAAGGCAAAGATTAGGTTGTAGCTGCGATCCTGACGGTAATCCTCACTCTGACGCTCAAAGTTTTCCCTGATTGTTTCTCGCCGTTTAGTCCACGTACCTTATGCATCCTGATCTTTCACGAGGTCATCGTGGTGGAAGGCCTTGAGTGTCCAACCAAACGCCAGTAGATACGTTTTGTAGGAATCAAATGTTGTGTTTGTCACGTTGAGTAATCGTTCAAGTATTGCAAATCGCGAATAGGTCCTTGTTAAAACGGTGCTGCAATTCAGCATTGCCATCTTTGCGCGTCACGCCATCCAACGGCCACGCCTTGGCCAGATCCTGGGCGGTCAGCGTTTGCACTTTCGTCGTTTTTACTTGTTCGGCCTCTACGTTAGCAGCGGTGTATGCCTGTGCCTTGGCGGTTTTCTTTTGCTAGTTGGGATTGATCTGCTCATCAATGAGCGCGCGGGCCTGGTTGCGTGCCTTGCGGATGTCCGTCAGGGATTTGCGCGGCCAGGATCCGCAGGACTACTCTTTGTTCTGGTCGCCCCAGCGATACCGATAGAAAAAGCTGACCGACACACCGTCCTTACGCATTGAGATTCGACCGGCCAGATTGCCATCCTCCCGGAGGATTCGACCGGCATCATTGGCGGTCAGCGACTCGAGTTCTTTATGGTGATTATGGCGATGAAACGGACTCCCCCCTACTTTTACCCCCACAAAAACGCCGGCTCTTGATGGACGTTACTGGACTCTCTTAGAGCAGATCACCGCTGGAGCTCAAGTAAATACTAGCTTAGAAAAATCCAGAGCAGAATTTTCGAAGCTATCAAGAAGTGTAAAAAAGAAGATGGGGTGCTAGGGGTCGAGTGTTCGAATCACTCCGTCCCGACCATAACTCCTGAGTAAAATCAGACACTTAAGCCGATCAGATGGATCGGCTTTTTTGTGCCTGCGCGAAACTACACAGTGATTTCTTTAATAAGATCTGGATTCGCTCCGGCTTGGCGATCTTTGCTGAATCCTTCAGTTCAATCCCGTCTATGCGTAGTAGAGGTTCAGCGCAATCAGCTCAAACACAGCCACAAATACGCAGAACGCAACGAATCTTCGGGTAAACACCCGGCGAGGCTTTTCATAGCCTTGATAGTTACTGAATGCGCTGCAAAGGTTTCCCAGAAAATCAATAAAGTCCATCAGATCTGCATCCTCGCCTGCGTGCTTCATGCATCTTGCCAATTCCAATCTGGTTGAGATCTCTCATTGTCCTTACGATCGTGCTCGGTAGTCGGCGTAGGGCTCTACTCCACCCACGTGGGCGGCCCGTCGTAGAGGGCAAGTCATCTGCAACCCCGTTTACACAGCTCAGTATCAACAACTAATAAGGATATTAAGTGTTTCACAAACTGACGTTACTGGTGTTGATCGCCAGCTCAAGCGGCTGTGCAGCAACCGCAATGCGAATGGATTATGACAAGCATCGATGCCCCTACATCGGTGTTCGGCTCGATTGGTGGTTGGTCGGTACATCCAAAGGCAAGTTGATTCCATTTTTATTGATCGATGCGCCATTTTCATTGGTGGTCGATACAGTATTCTTTCCCTTCGAATATCAATACACCTGCAATTTATGACTTGCGAGTAGTGCAACCTAAAGCGGTATAAATCTCCGGTAGAAAAGCCTTGGCATTCACCAAGGCTTTTTTCGTTGCTGACGCCACCGCCAATAAAACTCAGGACGATCCAACCCTGCCGTCCCGCACCTGCATCAGTGCAAACCCCAGAAGATTCAGGCCTTTCCACAGATTCGGATCGTTAACATTTGCGTGATCTTGCGCGAGCCCAATTCCCCAAATGTCATCAACCGGGCTCGCTTCGACAATGACCCGAGATCCAGTGCGCATCAGGTATTCGTTCAGTTCCGGATTTTGGGAAAACTTGGCTTGGTTTGCCTGGACGACGATGTCGTATCGGTGTTGCAGCCAGCGTTGGTCGTTGAACCCGTGCACCTTGCGGCCGAGGGCTTTGGCGGCGTTCGGGGTCGGGGCCTGGAGTACTTGTGCACGAATTTCCTGATCGTCGAACAAGGCTGCCTTCTCGGCCATCATGAAGTGTTCGGCTGTCGGGTAGCGTTGCCCCTCGACAACGAATTCGGCTTCGTACCACTGGCTGAAGCACGAAGCCGTGACGGCGTCTTTGCTTCGCTGGTGTCCCCAGAAGAAGGTGAAATCCAGAGGCTCTCCAGCGTTGAAGCGAGCGCGTAGATCTTCGAGAAGTTTAGAGTCGTGCAATGAGATTTCCTCGGTAACTGACTTTCGACGTTACAGTTGCCGTGCGTGTCAGGGCAATACGCAATATCGCCCAGAGACTAATCCAGTGGGCCCAATACCTGGCGGTAGTGTTCTTCGCCTTGAGGCGTCTGCCGGGTCAGGCGGATTTCCAGGCCTTGGGGATTTTCTTTGCGGTTGCCGCTGAGCTGGCGCCAACCCATCTCGGGTTCCCAGACGCGCACTTGCAGATCGCTGATGCTGTCGAGCACCGCCACTGCCTGTTTCGGCGCAGGCAGCGGGTAGCGATCACGTGGCGTGGCGGCGGCGCGGTACAGGGTTTGATCTTTCAACCACCAGCGCACGCGCTGCAAGCCGTTCTGCGAGGTGGCTGCACTGCGGATCACGTCAAGACGAAAGCTCTGGTCGTCGGCACTGCGCACGCTGATTGCCGCTGGCTGCCCGGATCGTTCGTCATCGTTGTCGTTCAACAGTGGCTCACGCAGTTCGATGCTGGCGCGCAAGGCGATATCTCGTTCCAGTTGATGCAGCGTGCGCAGCAGTGCTTCGGTGTGTTCGGTGCTCGCCTGCAGGTGCATGTCGGCGCGGGTCACGCTGTCCAGACCGCGCCAGGCAATCAGGCTGACGATCGCCATGAGCATGATCGCGACCATCACTTCGATCAGGGTAAAACCCTCTTGCCGGTTATTCATGGCTGGTTGGCCAAGGTCAATTTGCCCGTGGCTGTGCGTTGCACGGTGAGCGTGTTCTGGCCGTCCGAGAGTTGCAGTTGCACGGGTGAATCGAACCACTCGGCGTTCAGTATCAGCGGCTGCCTGGGTGTCACTCGCACCTTCAGCGATGGCGTTTCCCAGTGACGAGGGCGCAGTTGCGGATCGGCGAGGAAGTGATCGAAGCCGGGGCCTTGTTCATTGCGACGGCTGAAACGAAAGCCGTTTTTCTCCGCCTGCCAAGTGATCGGGCGTCCATCGGCCAGGGCTTCGGCATGGGCGATTTGCAGCAACTGGATCAAGCGATTGGCGTCCTTGCGCAGCAGTTGCGCCGGGTCAGGCTTGATGCTCAGGCTGACGGCGGCGCTGGCAATACCGATGATGATCAGCACCACCATCAATTCGATGAGGGTGAAGCCTGTTTGTCTGTCCTTGGTCATACCGCAACGTTCCTTCGTTGTGAGTCATCCTGGCGGATTCGAACCATCAATCCCGATAGAAAAGCGAATGTTGTCCTGTAGACTGCGACGCAGGACAACAGGGAGGTTGGGTCTTGGCATTTACTTTTCGCTTATCCGCAACGCAGCTTGTGCAATCGGCGGCGCTGATCGCGGCGCTGGCAGGGGGACTGTTCTGGTCTGCGCTGTTGCTGACGCCGGCACAATCCCACGTTCCGCCAGTGGCACCCCAAGTGCTGCCGACGCGCGCCGAGACAGCGGCTTTGCAGTGGTTTTCCAACCAGCCGGCACCGTTGGATATCAAGGTTTCCGGAGTGCTGGCAGGGGCGCACGCTGCAGTAGCAATCCTAAGTCTCAACGACGGTCCGCCGCGCAGTTTTCTGGTGGGTGATCGCTTGGCCCTGGGCGTGCACGTGATAGCCATTGAACAGGATGCGGTGGTCATCGAGCGTGGCGCAGAACAGAGCCGATTAAAAGTCAGCACGCTGCCAGACTCGCCATCGCTGCCTCGACTGACTCGACCCTGAGCGGCGTCATTGGCGCTTTTCCTGCGGCCGACCGAGTAAGGTTTCGAGTCGCGCCAGGGGTGGCGCCTGACGTTCGCGATCCGAAACCAGCAGCGTCACGCGCATCAGTTGTCCGTCGGTGCTCGGGGTCACGCGTTGGTCACAGCGCAGTTGCAGGCGACCTTGATCACAGTCGAAGGTTTTCACTCCCGGGGCAAAATCTTCCTCCAGACGCAGCTCGGCGAGCCGGGTTTGCGCCGCCAGCAAAGCGATCGAGCGATCGCGCAGCAGACCATTGCTCTGGGTCATCAGACCCGCAACGCGAACGGCCGCAGACATCGCCACGGCGATGATTGCCAAGGCCACCAGAACCTCGATGAGGGTAAAACCTTGCTCCTTGCGCAACGCTTCCATGCTTGTCTCTGCGGTTGAAACCGGCCCGCAGAATAACACCCGTCTTTTGGCGAATGTGCAGAAAAACAGTGCGTTAATGATTGTTGTACGATGACTGGCTTTTGTTACACTGCGCGCCGAATGTAATCATGCCAAGGAAGGTTGAAATGGATTTCGCGCGCGTCAAATCTCAGTCCGCAGGCCGTCGAGGTCAGCAGGGTTTCACCCTGATCGAAATCATGGTGGTGGTGGTCATCCTCGGCATTCTGGCGGCGATGGTCGTGCCCAAGGTGCTCGACCGACCTGATCAGGCCCGAGCCACTGCGGCAAAACAAGACATCGCCGGCCTGATGCAGGCGCTCAAACTCTACCGCCTCGACCACGGCACTTACCCGACGCTGAATCAGGGGCTGAAGGTGTTGGTGGAGCGTCCGGCGGATGCGAAAAACAGCAACTGGCGCTCTTATCTGGAACGCTTGCCCAACGACCCGTGGGGTCGTCCTTACAACTATCTGAATCCTGGCGCGAACGGTGAGATCGATATCTTCTCCCTCGGCGCAGACGGCCAACCCGACGGCGACGGCGTCAATGCCGATATTGGTTCCTGGCAGCTCTGAGAGCGGCCATGAAATCATCCTCGCCACAGGCGCAGAAACAGCGCGGCATGGCCATTATCAGCGCCTTGCTGATTGCCGCCGTGGTTGCGGTGATCGCCGCTGGCATGCTCACCCGGCAGAGCGTGTTTACCCGTTCTCTTGAAGCGGAACAGTCTCGCGTGCAGGGCGCTGCCGCACTGTTGGCGGGGCTGGAGCTGAGTCGGCAACTGCTCAGGGACACGCGTCAACAGGACGCGCTGACCCGGCTCGATCAACTTTGGGCGCAGCCTGTCAAAAGCCATTTGTTGAATTCGCCGGGGAGCGGTTTCGAGGGGCGCATCGAGGATCAGCAGGGCAAGTTCAATTTGCGCAATTTACTCAGCAATGAGCGCGTCGATGGCGGACAGTTGCGCAGCTTCGAACGCCTCTGCGAAATGATCGGAATCGATGCTGCCCTCAGCCAGCGCATCAGCCAGCGCGTCATTGCCTCCTACCCGAGAATGCCCGACCTGCAAGCCGCCGGGCAGAGTATGGCGCAGACTGGGTTTGACGGCGTCCGCGCGACGTCGCCGAGTGCGCGCCAAAGGCCCTTGCCGGCCACTCAGCCGATGTTACGCAGCCTTGATGATTTACGTGGCCTCGAAGGCATGAACGAGCAACTGCTTGGTCGCTTGAATCAGTACGTCAGCCTGATTCCTGCCAAGACCTGGGTCAACGGTAATACTGCCAGCGCCGAGGTATTGGTGGCGGTGGTACCGGGTTTATCGCTCGCGCAGGCCAGGGCCGTAGTGGGAGAGCGCGATCGTGGCCAGTGGTTCCTCAATCGCGGGGACTTCGTCAACCGTCTGCACTTGCCGCATCTGACCGTCGACGGACTGAACGTCGGCATCAGCAGCGATTGGTTTCTGCTGCGCGGACACGCACGTCGTGACCAGCGCCGCGTCAGCCTGGATGCGCTGCTGCATCGACCTGCCGACGACCTGCCGAAAGTGGTCTGGTCGAGGCTCGGCGTATGACTCGTCTGCGTGTCGCCTTGCCGCCGCTGGCGGGTTTGACCTCAGACTCTGAGGTTGAATTTGCGCGCCTGGATCGGCACGACCAGGTCAGTCAGACCGGTGTCAGTACGCTGTCGCTGATTGAACAGGAGTGGCCGTTACAGCCCGTCGAGTTTTTTCTGCATCCGGCGGACAGCGTACTGACCAGTTTGCAGTTGCCACCGCTGGCGCCGGTGAAGATCGAGGCGGCGGTGAAGTGTGCCGCGCAGGCGCTGATTCTGGGTGGCACTGAACAAATGTACGTTGCGCACAGTGCTCGTGAGGTCTCAGGGCAAGTGTCGCTGGCCTGGCTCGCGCAGGCATCTCTGGATCGTTTCGGGCTGTTATTGGCTCAGCACCGATTGAAGCTGCGAGGCCTTTACCCGGCGCCTTATGCTTTGCCGGTGCCCGCGCAGGGGCAGGTCAGCGCCTGCGTGTTGGACGGGCAATTGCTGCTGCGCTTCAGCCGTGCGCAGGCTTCGGTAGAACCCTTGGCGCAGGGGCGTCTGGATGAACTCGTCACCAGTGGTCGCGGCTTGCAGTGGATCGGCGCGGATGCTCCTGCAACAGTCGTCGAACCACGACCTGCGGAGCAGCGCTGGTGTGGCGTTGCGCCGGGATGGGGGTTGCATGCAGGCATCGGCAAGGCTGCCGGCACCGCTCGCGGTTGGGGCAAGGCCGTCTTCTGCTGTGCCTTGGCGGTTGCGATCTGGGTGTCTGGGCTGAACCTTTACGCGGCACGTGAGGTGACCCAGGGCGAGCAGCTCAAGGTTCAAATGCGCTTGCGGGTGAAGCAGGCTTTTCCAGAGTTACCTGTGATTCTCAATCCGTTGCAGCAGGCTCGCCAGCAATTGACAGCCCGGCACAGCGGTGTGACGGCCGACGCGAATCATGGGTTTGCCTACCTGGTGCAACATGCCGCGAGCGCGCTGCCGTTTATGGCGGGCAGCGTCCAGCGCATGACCTTTGAGCAGGGACGTTTGCAGTTGGAGTTGGCTGCCGATACTGCGCAGGCACCCGCCGACGGCGCTTTGCCGGGAGCGCTGACGCAGGCAGGGTTGGTCGCCAGACGCGAAGACAACGTGTGGATTTTCAGCCCGCAGGTTGAGCCGGCAGCGGTTGAGGACGATGCCGTCATGGACCGCGACGATGAATAATCTACTGGCGATCTATCGGGCTCGCTGGCTGCTGCTGCGTGCACAGATTCATCGGCATTGGGCGCCGCTGAGCTTGCGCGAAAAACGCCTGGTTGCGGGCACCGCATTGATGTTGGGGGGCGTGCTGATCTGGCTGCTGCTCGTCCAGCCACCGCTGAAAAAGATTGAGCATTGGCAGACCGAAACGCCGAAGTTGCGTGGCCAGGCCGAAGCGCTGGATCTGTTGTTGCGCGAGGTGGCGACGGCGCCCATTGGGCAAAACGTCGAGCGGTCATTGCAGCAATCTCTCGATGGCAGCGGGCTGCTTGGTCACTACCAGTTGCAGGCAATTGGCACCGCTTGGCAGTTGACGTTCGAGGATGCGCCCGCTGATGCCGTCATCAGTTGGCTGCTAATCCACCCCGTGCAGTTTTCACTTGAAGTGGTCGAGGCTCGTTTGCAGCGTGCAAGTGAGGTCAAGGTCGATGATACGGCAGGCACTCTGTCGGGAACCGTTCGCATGGATCAGGCGCAGGGCGCTAAGGAAGCTTCATGAAGTGGTCAGGTTCCAATTATGTACGTACGGCCGCGCCGTTTCTGTTGTTGGCACTGAGCGCATGCAGCAACACCAGCACCACACCACAGAATCAGCCGCCATTGCTGGTCGACAGTGAACTGGGGCGGCCGCTGGCCAATACTCAGCGCAGCGGCGACGCGGTACTCGACCGCGAACGCGCACAGGCCCAAGCGCGTCCGGCGCCGAAGCCATTGCACAACATCTCGAAGAGTGCGCGCAGTGGTACGGCGTCGTCGGGCATTGCCTTGCCGAGTAATCCTTTGGGCGATCAACCGGTGACGCTGAATTTTGTCGATGCGGATATTCAAGCGGTGGTGCGCGCGTTGTCGCGTTCGACCGGGCAGCAGTTTTTGGTCGATCCTCGGGTGAAGGGCACGCTGACGCTGGTCTCGGAAGGTCAGGTGCCGGCGCGGCAGGCTTACGACATGTTGCTGGCGGCGTTGCGCATGCAGGGTTTCAGTGTGGTCGATGTTGGCGGTGTGGCGCAGGTGGTGCCGGAGGCGGATGCGAAGTTGCTGGGCGGGCCGATTTACAGTGCCGACAAACCGGCGGGCAATGGCATGCTCACGCGCACGTTTCGCCTGCAATATGAAAACGCGGTGAACCTGATTCCGGTGCTGCGGCCGATCGTGTCGCCGAACAACCCGATCAACGCCTATCCGGGCAATAACACCATCGTCATCACCGATTACGCCGAAAACCTGACCCGCGTTGCGCAGTTGATCGCGAGCATTGATTCGCCGAGTGCGATTGACACGGATGTGGTGCAGATTCAGAACGGCATCGCTGCTGATATCGCGCCGATGGTCGCGGATTTACTGGATGCGCCGGGCAATGATCCGACCCAGAAAATCGCGGTGATTGGTGATCCGCGTTCCAACACCATCATCATTCGCGCGGGTAGTCCGGAGCGTACGGAACTGGCGCGTAATCTGATCTACAAACTCGACAACGCGCAGAGCAATCCGAGCAATCTGCATGTGGTTTATCTGCGTAACGCCCAAGCGGCGAAACTGGCACAGGCCTTGCGCGGTTTGCTCACGGGTGAGAGTGACAGCGGCACCAGTGACAGTGCGCGTTCGGTGCTCAGTTCCATGGGGGCAAGCACTGGTGGCAGCGCTGGGCAGAACGGTCAGAGCGGTACGCAAAGCAGCGGCACAACAACGACTAATAGCAGCGGCAGCACGGGTGGCAGTTACGCCCAGGGCAGCAGTGGCAGCACAACCGGTAGCGGCGGCGCGCAAAGCAGCGAGCAGAACGTCGCCTTCAGCGCTGGCGGCGTGACCATTCAGGCCGACGCCACCACCAACACCTTGCTGATTTCTGCGCCGGAGCCGTTGTATCGCAACCTGCGCGAGGTGATCGATCTGCTCGACCAGCGCCGCGCGCAAGTGGTGATTGAAAGCCTGATTGTCGAAGTCGGCGAGGACGATGCCAGTGAGTTTGGCGTGCAATGGCAGACCGGTAACCTCGGGGGTAATGGCGTGATCGGTGGCGCGAATCTGGGCGGCTCGGGGATCAACACCAACGGCAAAACCAGCATCGACGTGTTGCCGCAAGGTTTGAACCTGGGCTACGTCAACGGCACCGTGGATATTCCGGGGATCGGCAAGATTCTCGACCTGAAGGTGCTGGCCCGGGCCTTGAAAAGTAAGGGTGGCACCAACGTGCTGTCGACGCCGAACCTGCTGACCCTCGATAACGAAGCGGCGAGTATTTTCGTTGGCCAGACCATTCCGTTTGTCAGCGGCAGTTATGTGACTGGCGGCGGGGGCACTAGCAATAACCCGTTCCAGACCGTGACCCGTGAAGAGGTTGGCCTGAAGCTCAATGTGCGCCCGCAGATTTCCGAGGGCGGCACGGTGAAGCTCGATATCTATCAGGAAGTCAGCAGCATCGACGAACGCGCTTCCAACAGCGCGACATCGACGGGCATCGTCACCAACAAACGTGCAATCGACACCAGTATTTTGCTCGACGACGGGCAGATCATGGTGCTCGGCGGGTTGCTGCAGGACGGCTACAGCCAAAGCAACGACGCGGTGCCGTGGCTGGGCAGCTTGCCGGGCATTGGCGCACTGTTTCGCAACGAGCGCCGGGCGATCACCAAGACCAACCTGATGGTGTTCCTGCGCCCTTATATCATCCGCGACAGCGAAGCGGGGCGCAGCATCACGCTCAACCGCTACGACTTCATGCGCCGCGCGCAGGGTGGTTTGCAGCCGGAACGCAGCTGGGCAATGCCGGATATGCAAGCGCCGCAGTTGCCGACGGCGGCACAAGGTGTGCCGGCTGTGTTACCGAGCTCTGGCCCACGCGCAACCATCAAAGCGGTGCCCATCCAATGACGCCGACATCGCCCCTTGATCTGGAAAACCGACGTGTAGGAGCTGCCGAAGGCTGCGATCTTTTGATCTTGCTCTTCGACGGACCCAAACGACCAAAGATCAAAAGATCGCAGCCTTCGGCAGCTCCTACAGGGGATCGTATTGCCACGGGGGAGATCATTCGCGTTGGGGAGGGCTTGAGATGAGTGCGCTGCCTTACGCCTGGGCCAAGGCGCAGCGCATTCTGTTGTGCGATGGCGTGTTGACGGTGTGCCCGTCGACGCCGGGCTGGTCGATCAGCGAGGCACGGCGCCAATTCGGTGCGACCACGATACAGCGGGTGCGCGATGATGAGCTGGATGGCTTGCTCGCCGCTGCCTATGCCGACACCGGCAGTGCCGCTGCTGTGGTCGGCGCGGCAGAGAATGAAGTCGACCTCGACCGCCTGATGCAGGACATGCCGGAAATCACCGACCTGCTCGATACTCAGGACGGTGCGCCGGTGATCCGCATGATCAACGCCTTGCTCACCCAGGCCGCGCGCGACGAAGCCAGTGACATCCACATCGAACCCTTCGAAACCCATTCGGTGGTGCGCTACCGCGTCGACGGCACCCTGCGCGATGTGGTCTCGCCGCGCAAGGCGTTACACGGCGCACTGGTGTCGCGGATCAAGATCATGGCCCAGCTCGACATCGCCGAAAAACGCCTGCCACAGGACGGTCGTATCGCCTTACGGGTGGCCGGGCGGCCGATCGATATTCGTGTTTCAACCGTGCCGACCGGCCATGGCGAACGGGTGGTGATGCGCTTGCTCGACAAACAGGCTGGGCGCCTGCATCTGGAAACGTTGGGCATGGACGCACAGGTGTTGGCCAAACTCGATCACCTGATCCGCCAGCCCCACGGCATTGTGCTGGTCACCGGCCCCACCGGCAGCGGCAAGACCACCAGCCTTTACGCGGCACTGGCACGGCTGGATGCGAGCACCAGCAACATTCTCACCGTGGAAGATCCGGTGGAGTACGACTTGCCGGGGATCAGCCAGATTCAGGTCAACGCCAAGATCGACATGACTTTTGCGTTAGCGCTGCGGGCGATCCTGCGTCAGGACCCGGACATCATCATGATCGGCGAAATCCGCGATCTGGAAACCGCGCAAATCGCCGTGCAGGCGTCGCTGACCGGGCATTTGGTGTTGGCAACCTTGCACACCAACGACGCGGTGTCGGCGGTCAACCGCTTGATCGACATGGGCGTCGAGCCGTTTCTGCTGGCCTCGTCGATGCTCGGCGTGCTCGCGCAACGTTTGGTGCGGCGCCTGTGCAATCAATGCAAGCAGGAAGACCCGGCAGCCCCCGGCACCTGGCGCCCGGTCGGTTGCGCAAACTGCAATCAAACCGGCTACAGCGGCCGCACCGGCATCCACGAATTGTTCTGCATCGACGACGACATCCGCACCCTGATTCACCAAGGGGCAGGGGAGCAGGCCTTGCGCGCATCTGCTGCCAAGGCCGGGATGTTCAGCCTGCGTGAGGACGGTGAGCGCTGGATTCGCAGCGGCGCCACCGCGCCTGAAGAAATCTTGCGTGTGACACGGGACGCCTGATGAATCGCTATCGTTTTGAAGCCGCCGACGCGACCGGCAAGATCGAATCCGGGCACCTTGAGGCGGACAGCCAGAGTGCGGCGTTCAGCGTTTTGCGTGGACGCGGTTTGACTGCGTTGTCGGTGCACAAGGAAAGCAACGTCGCCCAGCACGGCGGCGGTGGACTGTTCAGCGCCAAACTCTCGGACAACGACCTCGCGTGGGCCACGCGGCAATTGGCGAGTCTGTTGGGCGCCAGCCTGCCATTGGAAGCAGCGCTGAGTGCCACGGTCGAACAGGCCGAAAAAAAGCACATCGCCCATACGCTCAGTGCCGTTCGTGCGGATGTGCGCAGTGGCATGCGTCTGGCGGAATCGCTGGCTGCGCGGCCACGGGATTTTCCCGAGATCTATCGCGCGCTGATTGCGGCAGGCGAGGAATCGGGTGATTTGGCGCAGGTCATGGAACGGCTGGCCGACTACATCGAAGAACGCAACAACTTGCGCGGCAAGATTCTTACGGCGTTTATCTATCCGGGTGTGGTCGGGCTGGTGTCGATCGGCATTGTGATTTTCCTGCTCAGTTATGTGGTGCCGCAGGTGGTCAGCGCGTTTTCCCAGGCGCGGCAGGACTTGCCGGGGCTGACCTTGGCGATGCTCAACGCCAGTGATTTCATCCGCAGTTGGGGCTGGCTGTGCGCAGGGATCATGGCCGGCGCGTTTTGGAGCTGGCGCCTGTATTTGCGTAATCCGGCGGCGCGTTTGAGTTGGCATCATCGGGTGCTGAAATTGCCGTTATTCGGGCGTTTCATCCTTGGCCTGAACACCGCGCGTTTTGCCTCGACGCTGGCGATTCTCGGCGGCGCCGGGGTGCCATTGTTGCGCGCACTGGAGGCGGCGCGGCAGACCTTGTCCAACGACCGCTTGAGTTTGAGCGTCACTGAGGCCACGGCCAAGGTGCGTGAGGGCGTCAACCTGGCAGCAGCGTTGCGGGTGGAAAATGTCTTCCCGCCGGTGCTGATTCACCTCATCGCCAGCGGTGAAAAAACCGGTTCACTGCCACCGATGCTCGAGCGCGCGGCGCAAACCCTGTCGCGTGATATAGAACGGCGAGCGATGGGCATGACCGCGCTGCTGGAGCCGCTGATGATTGTGGTGATGGGCGGGGTGGTGCTGGTGATTGTGATGGCGGTGTTGTTGCCGATCATTGAGATCAATCAACTGGTCCAGTAGCCGGTTTTGATGGTGTATGACTTGGCCTCATCGCTGGCAAGCCAGCTCCCACAGGGGGCGGAGTTGTTGATGCGATCTGTGTCACAACAGAAAACCTGTGGGAGCTGGCTTGCCAGCGATGGGGCCAGTCAGGGCAATAAATAATCCAGATTTTTTCAGGACTTCACCCCTGCACGGTCTTCAAGCAGACATGAAAAAGCCCTCGTCACCGAGGGCTTTTCATTAACACGGTTACATCGACCAATCAGATCTTGCCAGCGCCAGCCTTGGCCTTAACATCGGCCGCGACTTTGTCCGCGTTCAGCGGGGTGTAGCTGTAAGGCGGGGTCCAGCCGATGCTCGAACTCCACGAACAGCTCAGTGCGCTGCCATTGAGTGTCGAGCCTTGGTCGCGGTAAACGCTGCCACCGTAGTCGCCGGCGATTTTGTCGCAGCCGCTGATGCCGGAGATTTCGAAAGCGTTTTTCTCGGAGAAAATCTTCGAGCTTTTGCCCACGCCGTGCGCGTAGCTGAACGGGTAGACCTTATGGCTGGTGCTGCCCACGTGATAGTTGTTGTACAGATGCACCTGGCCGAAGCGCACGCGTGGTGCGCGTGCGGAGATGTTTTCGAACAGGGTGTTGTGGATCGTGACCTTGAGCTTGCCATCATCGGTGGTACGGCTGTCGCTGGAACCGATCAGGTTGTTCTTCTCGTGCGATTTGAACGCCGAGTAGGAAATGGTCACGTAGTTGGCACCGTTTTTCACGTCCAGTGCGCCGTCGTGATGTTGCTTTGGACGACCGTTGGCAGTGCCGTTCTGGTCATCGGTGCGGCGGCCATCGGTGAAGGTGACATGGTCGACCCACACATTGTTGGCGCCTTCGATGGTCAGCCCGTCATATTCGGAGTTCCAGTTGCCGGCGCTGCCGTCATTGGCGTCCCAGATCGGCTCGGGATCCCACGGGTTTTCGATGGTGATGTTGCGGATGATCACATCGTTTTCCTTGGCATAGAAGAAACCCTCGCGGATCTCCGCCGTGCTGCTCGTTCCGACGATGGTAGTCTTGCCCGGGATATCCAGACGGCCGCGCTTTTTCATATCGGCGGTCGTCGTATAAGCTTTGCCTTCGCTGATGTCGATAGGCCCGGTAATCTTGATGATACGACCGTTGGTGCCCACCGAAGCGCTGAGTGCGGCTTTCAGTTCGGCGGCGTTCTTCACGGTGTAGATGTTGTTGGCTGCCGCTTTGGAGCCACCCTTGGTGCCACCGTTTTGCGTGGCCCAGCCAGTCGTTGCAACATCCAGCCAGATATCGGCCGCTTGTGCGGGCAGGCTGGAAAACAGCAGGCTGCCGACGATGGCGCTGGCCAGTTTGCAGGCCGTGAAGGTTGTTGGTTTTGTCATGAGTAATCAGATCCTTGATTAACTTGAGTGTTTTACACGCGAAATTTCGACGTGTTTCTCGAGCGGACGTCCTTATCGCCATTGCAGCGAATCGAACGTCCGCTGCATGAGAAATCCTATCATGTGAACTGGTGCGTTGTCGTACAACTGAATGGGCTATGATGCGTAATTATTCGAAAATTCGAGATTTTTGTTGCTGATGGACAGATCCAACGCCACCCCCAATGTTCGTCGCCGGCATCGCAGCCTGGCGGAGGACCTGGTCACCGAGCTGTCCCGACGCATCTGCAGCGGCGAACTCGCGCGTGCGACGAAGCTGCCGACTGAGTCTCAGGTCATGGCCGAGCACGGCGTCAGCCGCACAGTGGTGCGCGAGGCGATATCGCGTCTGCAGGCAGCGGGCCTGGTGGAGACCCGTCACGGTATCGGCACCTTTGTTCAGGACATTCCCAGCCCGAGCGGTTTTCGCATTGATCCGGACAGCATCGTCACGCTTCAGGATGTCTTGGCGGTGCTTGAATTGCGCATCACTTTGGAGGTCGAGGCCGCCGGTCTGGCATGTGCGCGGCGTACCGATGAGCAGCTGCAACTGATGCGTGATTCGCTGGACGCCATCAATTCCCGCGCCGTCAGTGTCGACTACGCCGTGTCGGCGGATTTCCAGTTCCACCAGCAAATTGCGCTGGCCACCGGCAACCGCTATTTCACCGACATCATGCTGCACCTGGGCGCGAACATTCTGCCGCGCACACGTCTGCATTCCAAACGCCTGGAGAATGACCGCAAGGAACCCTATCTGGAGCGCCTCAGTCGCGAGCATGAAGACATTTACATTGCGATTGTCCGGCGTGATTCCGACGCCGCGCGCGCAGCCATGCGTTTGCATCTGTCCAACAGCCGCGAGCGTCTGCGCCGCGCCTACGAAGCTGCAGACGCGGCGGCGTTGAACGTCTGAAGCCTCAGGCGCGGGCCTTGGGTTCAGGCAGGCCTTGAACGCCCGGGTTGAGCGCAAAGACCCCGCCCGCCAGTGGCTGATCGGCGAGGTCGATGCCTTGCGGGCGAATCGAGGTGACAAACAAGGTGTCGAGTCGAGGGCCGCCAAAGGCGCACATCGTCGGTTTCTTCACCGGCACCGGCAGCGCGCGATCCAGTTTCCCCTGCGGGGTAAAGCGCAGCACCAGGCCGGCATCAATCGCGCAGATCCAGTAACAACCGTGTGAATCGACGGCGGCACCGTCCGGTCGACCGGGGTGGTCGTTCATGTCGACGAACACGCGGCGGTTGTGCGGCGTTCCACTGTCGATGTCGTAATCGAAGGCCCAGATCAGTTGCCGGCTCGGGTGCGAATCGGACAGATACAGGATGCTCCCGTCGGGACTGAACGCCAGGCCGTTGGGCACCACAAGGTCCTCCAGTTGCGGCGCCAGCATCGATACATCGTTCGGGTTCTGCGCGTCGTAGCGATACAGCGCGCCGACCGCCTCGGCGCCCATAGCGGTTGGCATCGAGCTGGCCCAGAAGCGTCCCTGACGATCGCAGCGACCATCATTGAAACGCATGCTCGGGCGGGCGTGCTCGACGCCGATGAGCTTTTCCGCAGCCAGACGTCCGTCAACCTGCGGGCGCAGTTTGAACAGTCCACTTTCCTGCGCGCCCAGCCAATGTCCCGCTTCGCTGCGGGCGATACAGGCGAGCATTTCGTCCGCCTGCCAGCATTCGGTCTGGCCGTCGAGCTGCCAGCGATGCAAACGGCCGGCCGGAATATCCACCCAATACAAGGCGTTCTCGTCGGCTTGCCAGACCGGGCTTTCACCGGTGGTGTTGCGCGCATCGACAATCAGTTCGGCACTCATGAGCGCGTCTGCGCCGGCGTTTCAAACGGACCTGCTGCGGTAAACGCGCCGCCCTGATACAAGCGGTCCGGGTGGTCGGCAGCGAGTGCCGGTTGTTGTTCGACCTTTGCGCGAAAGGCTTCGGAGCTGTCCTGCGGCGCAAAGCCCAGGTGCGCGGCGTGCCGGTTGTTCCACCACTGATCCCGGTTGGCGGACACCCCGTACACCACGCTGTGCCCGACATCGCTGGCCAGCAGTGCGCGGGCGATCAGGTGCTCGAGATCGGTATAGCTCAGCCAGGTCGCCAGCATGCGCAGGTTGCGCGGCTCGGGGAATGAGGAACCGATGCGCAGGCTCACTGTTTCGATGCCATAGCGGTGGAAATAGAACGTTGCCAGGTCCTCGCCGTAAGCCTTCGACAAGCCGTAATAACCGTCCGGGCGACGCGGTGAATGGGCGTCGATCTGTTCGTCCTGTGGGTAGAAACCGGTGACGTGGTTGGAGCTGGCGAACACGATGCGCTTGACCCCGTGCAGGCGCGCGGCCTCATAAACATGAAAGGTGCCGCGAATATTCGCCTCGAGAATTTCTTCGAAGGATCGCTCCACCGAGATCCCGCCTAAATGCACGATGGCATCGACGCCCTCGACCAGCGCGGCGACAGCGGCCTTGTCGCTCAGATTGCATTTGATCACTTCGTCATGCGCGCCGCGGCTTGGCGCCATCGCACTGATGTCCGAGGAACGGACGGTGTCGGCGTGAACCTGCAAGGTTTCGCGCAGAATCTGGCCGAGCCCACCGGCGGCGCCGGTCAGCAGAATACGGTTGAAAGGTTTGGTCTGCGCAGCTTGTGTGGTCATGGTCGGGTCTTCCATTACGCGGTGGAAAAAGGGGGAGCGGCGGGGTGCCTGCCTGACAAGCGATGCGTGCTCGCCAGGCAAAAGCGGCGCGCTGCTTACATGAAGTTGTATTGCACGCCCAGACGCCAGCGAGCCTGGCGGTCGGGTGAGGTGGACTCGACTTTGATGTCGCCGATTTCCATGAAGGGCGCCCATTGTTTGGTGAGCTTGTATTTGACGATCAGGTTCTGTTCGTAGTCGCTCTTCTTGTTGTCGTAGCGGATGTAGTCGGTCTTGAAATAGATGAACTGATATTCGTAAGCCCACTTGTTGGCTGGCGTGTAGCCGAGCCAGCCTTCGAAGCGGTGGGTGGTCTGGTCATCCTTGTAGTGATCGGGCATGTCTTTGTTGACCTGATCGCGATCGAGTTTGCGCAGGTCCAGGCGATAGCGCGTCGCTACGTAGAAGGCGTCGTCGATTTTGTAGTTGTACTTGAGGCCGAACTTGTAGGCGGTCGCATCCTTGGAGCTGTCCATCTGAAACGCCGGGGTCAGCGTCGACTGCGCGCTGAGCTTGTAGTTGTAGCTCACCGTGAACTCATGGCCGTTGTTGACCATGTTGTCGTAGGCGACATCTTTGCGGTCCCCGGCCGTGCGGTATTTCATCTCCGCCTCAAACCCCAGTCCACTGTCCAGGCGGTAGTTGAGCTTGATTCGGTCGGCGTGGGCGCTGTCCTCCTCGGTGTACTGATGGCGGTAGTTGAGGCTGGCAGAGTCAGCGTTGACAGCGAAGGGCAGGCCGAGGGCCGCGACAGTGACGAGCGTGCGTAGGGTGGTGTTCATACGGTCTTCTTTTTTGTTTTTGTTAGGGTCGTTTGACGAGTACTACAGGCACCGCGATGTTGCGTATGGCTCTCATTTGAGGCGCAGATATAAGTTATCGTACGACAAGATGACTCGTCTACGTCATTTTGCTGGTTTGGAAACATATTGATACATATATGCCCTGTGAATAGGGGTCTAAAGCAAGTCCTGTTATTCCGTAGTCATCTTTAAATATGGCGCTTTGCTGGACGTTTAGCCGAAAACGCTTAGATTCGAAGAGGTGTTATTGGGTCTTTTCAAGTGTTGTACGATGACCTATGATCGGTCGCAACCGACGACACTCCTGTCACAAATCCAATAAGAAGGCTCAAGACGTCCATGAGAATCACAGCAGTCAACGTCCAGGTTTTTTCCTATCCCACCCGCCGCGCAGTCGACAGCGCCGGCCATGCTCATCCCGGCGATGTCAGTCAGGCGCAAATGGCGTTGCTGCGCATCCAGACCGAAGACGGCAAGGAGGGTTACGCCCTCGGTGCGCCGGAGCTGATTCGTCCTTATGTGCTGGATGGTTTTGTGCGCAAGGTGCTGGTCGGGCAGAACGCCTTTGATCGCGAAAAGATCTGGCATGACCTGGCGCACTGGCAGCGTGGCAGCGCCAGCCAGTTGACTGATCGCGCGCTGGCGCTGGTCGAGCAGGCGCTGTGGGATTGGGCGGGGCGCAAGCTCGGCGTACCGGTGCACAAGTTGATCGGCGGTTTTCGTGACAAGGTGCCGGCGTACGGCTCAACCATGTGCGGCGATGAATTGCCTGAGGGCCTGGCGACGCCGGAAGATTACGGACGCTTTGCCGAAGCGCTGGTCAAGCGCGGCTACAAGGCGATCAAGTTGCACACCTGGATGCCGCCGGTCTCGTTCGCGCCGAGCCCTCGGATTGACGTCAAAGCCTGCGCGGCGGTGCGCGAAGCGGTAGGCCCGGACATCGCCTTGATGCTCGACGGTTATCACTGGTATAGCCGCACCGAAGCGCTGTACATCGGACGCGAACTGGAAAAACTCGACTTCGCCTGGTTCGAAGAGCCGATGATGGAAGAATCCGCCGAATCCTATGCCTGGCTGGCGGGGCAACTGGACATTCCGGTACTCGGGCCGGAAACCTTGTCCGGCAAACACCTGAGCCGGGCCAGTTGGGTCAAGCACGACGTTTGCGACATCCTGCGTGCCGGCGTCGCCGGGGTAGGCGGGATCGGGCCTTGCCTGAAAGTCGCGCACATGGCCGAGTCGTTTGGCATGGACTGCGAAATCCATGGCAACGGCGCAGCGAACCTGACGGTGGTCGGCGCGATCAAGAACTGCACCTGGTACGAGCGCGGCTTGCTGCACCCGTACCTGGATTACGACGAGGTGCCGGCGTACCTCAAGCGCCTGGTCGACCCGATGGACAGCGACGGTTTTGTGCATTTGTCTGACCTGCCGGGTCTGGGCGAAGACATCGACTTCAACTTCATCGAGATGAACACGCTTAAAAGCTTCTGACGTGTACGCGGGCTGCCCGGTGCATGCCGGGCTGTCCGAGAGCCCTATAAATATAAGAAAGGCACTCTCGCTATGAACATTCTTCCTTCGCTGTGGGCGCGGGTTCTGGCGGCTACCCTGACGGTGACCGCGCTACCTGCCGTCCATGCCAAAACCCCGGCCGATCAATTGATCGTCGGCATGAGCATGATCAATCTGCTGTCCCTCGACCCGGCGGCGGCCACCGGCCTGGACGTGTCGGAGATCAATGCCAATCTCTATGACATGTTGCTGGTGCAAGACGTCGCTGCGCCGGATCGGCTGTTGCCGGCACTGGCCGAGCGCTGGCAAGTCAGCGACGACCGCAAGACCCTGACCTTCAATCTGCGCCAGGGCGTGCAATTTCAATCGGGCAACCCGTTGAGCGCCGAAGACGTCGCCTGGTCGTTGCAGCGCGTGCTCAAACTCAATCTCGCACTGGCGTCGACCTGGAAGGCTTACGGTTTTACCGCCGACAATGTCGAGCATTCGATGCGCGCGACCGATGCCAATACCTTTGTCATTGAATTGCCGCGACCCACCGATCCGCAGTTGGTGCTCAACACGCTGGCGACGTCGCCAAGTGCCTTCATTCTTGACCGCAAAAAAGTCCTCGAACATCAGAAGAACAATGACTTGGGCGCCGCCTGGCTGGTGACGCACGCCGCCGGCAGTGGTGCCTTCGTGCTCAATGACTGGCGGGCCAACGACGTGATCCTGATGAGTCGTTTCGACGGCTACTGGGGCGGCCCGGCCAAGCTCAAACGCATCGTCATGCGCAACATGACCGAGTCGCAGTCATTGCGTCTGATGATCGAACGGGGCGACCTCGACATCGCCAAAGGCATGTCGGCGCCGGACATCCAGGCCTTGCAGAAAAGCGACAAAGTCCGCACGCAAACCCTGCAACGCGGCACGCTGTACTACGTCGCACTGAGTGTGAAGCAGCCGATGTTCGCCGACGCGCGCGTGCGCAAGGCCGTGCGCTCGTTGATCGACTATCAGGGCATCAACCAGACCGTCATGCCGCACTACGGCGTGATCAATCAGCGGCCGATGCCGTTGGGGCTGGCCGCGCGCCTGCCGGACCCCGGTTATCGACTGAATGTCGATGAGGCAAAAAAGCTCCTCGCCGAAGCCGGTTATCCCAACGGGTTCAAGACCAGTATTCGCGTGCTGGCCGAGCCGCCGTTCATCAATATTGCCTCCAATCTGCAATCGACGCTGGCGCAGGCCGGGATCGAAGCCAGCATCATCACCGGCACCGGTAACCAGATCTACGGCGCCATGCGTGAGCGCAGTTTCGACATCATCGTCGGCCGTGGCGGGGGCGGCGCCGAACGTCATCCTCATTCGAGCCTGCGCACGCTGGTATACAACCCGGATAACCGTGACGAAGCCAAGCTGAGCAACTTTCAGGGCTGGCGCACTTCGTTCTACAGTCCCGAGTTGAATCAGTTGATCGAGAGTGCCGAAGTCGAGCCCGATGCGCAGAAACAGCAGGCGCAGTATCAGGACATCCAGCAGCAACTCGATCAGCAAGTGGGCGCGATTCTGCCGGTCTCGCAGATGACCGATACGGTGCTGGTCTACGCCGATGTTGCCGATTTTCAAGGGCACACGGCCGCGACCACGCGCTACAAAGACGTCTACAAAAAACGCTGAAATGCACGGATGAACTTCGCGTGCCGGGTGCACCGGTGACCGTTTTATCAGGAGCTGACTATGTTTGTTATGACTGCCTCTGCCATGGGAGCCCGCGCCTCCAATACCGCGCGGCGTGCCAGCACGGTACTGGTGACGTTGCTGGGCCTGCTGGCGCTGACGTTTATCATCGGTCGGGTCATGCCGCTCGATCCGGTGCTGGCGGTGGTCGGGCCGGACGCCGACAGTTCGACCTACGATCAGGTGTACCGGGCGATGGGGCTGGACAAGCCGATCTGGACCCAGTTCGGCCTGTACCTCAATGACTTGCTGCACGGTAATTTCGGCAACGCGCTGTTGACCGGGCACCCGGTGCTCGATGACATCCGCCGAGTGTTTCCGGCCACCATCGAACTGGCGACCCTGGCCATCCTCTTCGGTGTGCTGATCGGTTTGCCGCTGGGTGTATGCGCGGCAAGTAATCAAGGGCGACTGGGCGATCATGTCGCGCGAGTGATAACTCTGTTCGGCTATTCCACGCCGATTTTCTGGCTGGGCATGATGGGCTTGCTGGTGTTTTACGCCTGGCTCGGCTGGGCCGGTGGCGCCGGTCGCATCGACCTGGCGTACGACGGCATGGTGCCCGAAGTCACCGGGCTGTTGCTGATCGATTCGAGCCTGGCCGGTGATTGGGAAGCCTTCGCCAGCGCCTTGCGCCACATCGTTTTGCCGGCGCTGATCCTCGGGCTGAACTCGGTGGCTTACATCAGTCGGATGACGCGCAGCTTCATGCTCGAGCAACTGTCTCAGGAATACATCATCACCGCTCGGGTCAAGGGGCTGTCCCGCCGCCAGGTGGTCTGGGGTCACGCCTTTCGCAACATCCTCGTGCAACTGCTCACAGTGGTGGCGCTGGCTTACGGCTCGCTGCTCGAAGGCGCGGTGCTGATCGAAACGGTCTTTGCCTGGCCGGGTTTCGGCCAGTACCTGACCAGCAGTCTGATGCTCGGCGACATGAACGCGGTGATGGGCTGTGTGCTGGTGATCGGTTTGATTTTTGTCGCGCTCAACCTGATCAGTGATGCCTTGTACAAGGTCTTCGATCCGCGCACCCGTTAACACGCTTGGCAGCAGCACTAAAAATTATAAAAAGAAGGATTTTTCAATGACGACTGCATTTACCAAACTGCACGCTGGCCTGTTGGCGGCGGTCCTGGCGCTGGTGCCGATGACCCAGGCCAGCGCCAAGACGCCGGCCGACCAACTGATCGTCGGCATGAGCATGGTCAACCTGTTTTCCATCGATCCGGCCAATGCGCCGGGCCTCGACGCTTCCGGCGTCAATGCCAATCTTTACGACACCCTGGTCAAGCGTGATCAGGGCAATCCGGAACAGCATCTGCCGCAACTGGCCGAGCGCTGGACGATCAGCGACGACGGCAAGCAGATAACCTTTCATTTGCGTCAGGACGTGAAGTTTCACTCCGGCAATCCGCTGACCGCTGAAGACGTGGCCTGGTCGTTGTACCGGGTGATGAAACTGAATTTCGGCCTGGCCACGACCTGGAAAGCCTACGGTTATAACGTCGACAACATCCAGTCACTGATCCGTGCCAGCGATGCCCACACGCTGGTCATCGACTTGCCGCAAACCATGGATCCGCTGTTGTTGATCGACTCGCTGGCGATCTCGCCAAGCGCGGTGGTAATCGATCGCAAAACAGCGTTGGCGCATGAGAAAAACGCTGACCTCGGTGCTAACTGGCTGGTGACCAACGAGGCCGGTAGCGGCCCCTTTGTGCTGAGCAAATGGACGGCGAACGACTCGTTGTTGCTGACCCGCTTCGACGGTTATTGGGGTGGTGCCGCCAAGCTCAAACGGGTGGTGGTGCGGCACATGACCGAATCGCAGTCGCTGCGCCTGATGCTGGAGCGCGGAGACCTCGATCTGGCGTACGGCATGGCCGCACCGGACATCCGCGCCATCGACGGTTCGGAAAAAATCCACGTGCAGTCACTGCCGCGCGGCACCATGTACTACGTCGCGCTGAGCATGAAGCAGCCCGAATTTGCCAACCCCAAAGTGCGCGAAGCGGTGCGCAACCTGATCGACTACAAGGGCCTGGACGAACAGGTGATGCCGTATTACGGCCAGCTGAATCAGCAGCCGATGCAACTCAGTCTGGCGGCGCGCCTGCCGGATCCGGGTTATCACATGGACGTCGCCAAGGCGAAAAAACTCCTCGCCGAAGCGGGTTATCCGGACGGCTTCACCACGACCATTCGCACATTGTCAGAGCCGCCCTTCATCGACATCGCCGCGCGCCTGCAAGCGACGCTGGCCGAGGGCGGGATCAAGGCCAGTATCGTCAACGGCACTGGCAACCAAGTGTACGGCGCCATGCGTGCGCGCAACTTCGACATCATCGTTGCGCGCGGGGCCGAGCGCTATCCGCATCCGTATTTCAGCCTGCGCACGTTTGCCTACAACCCCAACAACAGCGATGACGCCGGCCTGCCGAATTTCCAGGGCTGGCGCGCGTCGTTTTTCAGCCCGCAGCTCAATAGCCTGATTGATCAGGCCGGGGTCGAACGCGATGCCGGCCAGCGCCTGAACCTGTACCACCAGGCACAGAAAATCTACGACGAGCAGGTCGGCCCGATCATGATGATTTCGCAGATGACCGACACCGTGGTCAGCGCCGCCGACGTCAAGGGTTTCGCCGGTGATGATGCCGAGGCGACGCGGTATCTGGGTGTCTACAAACAACGCTGAACGCTGCCCGGTGCGTCGGCGTACGCGCCGGGTGATCCTGAATTCAATCCGAGAACATGCCCATGATTGCCAACATGTCTTCTACTGATTCGAGCGCCAAGCGGCGGTCGGATCGTACCCCCGGATCCAGCTTCGACGCCTTCTGCAAAAGTGCCCTGAAAGTCTTGCGGCACCTGCTGCGCAACCCGATGACCCTGGCCGGATTGCTGGTCGCGTTGGTGCTGGTAGTGGTGGCGCTGTTTGCGCCGTGGATCGCCACCCATGATCCGGTGGCGCAGAACCTCGCCAATGCCCTGCAGGCGCCGGGCGCCGCCCACTGGTTCGGTACCGATGAATACGGCCGGGATATCTTCAGTCGGCTGGTCTACGGCTCGCGCATCACGCTGTACATCATCACCCTGGTGACCGTGATCGTCGGCCCGATCGGGCTGTTTATCGGCACCGTCTCCGGCTATTACGGTGGTGTTGTCGACACGGTATTCATGCGCCTGACCGACATCTTCATTTCCTTCCCCAGCCTGGTGCTGGCGCTGGCATTTATCGCTGCGCTCGGTCCGGGCCTGGAACACGCGGTGGTAGCGATTGCGCTGACGTCGTGGCCGCCGATCGCGCGACTGGCGCGGGCTGAAACCCTGTCGTTGCGCAAGGCTGACTTCGTTGTGGCGGTTGAGCTGCAAGGGGCTTCGTCCACGCGAATCATCCTGCGGCACATTGTGCCGATGTGCATGTCGTCGGTGATCATCCGCCTGACGATGAACATGGCCGGGATCATCCTCACCGCAGCGGCTTTGGGCTTTCTCGGCCTCGGTGCGCAGGCGCCGTCGCCGGAGTGGGGCGCGATGATTTCCACCGGGCGCCGCTACATGCTCGAGTGCTGGTGGCTGGTGGCTGTTCCGGGGGCCGCAATCATGTTGGTCAGCCTGGCTTTCAACCTGTTGGGCGACGGCCTGCGGGACATTCTTGATCCGCGCAGCGAGTAATCGGAGGCTGTATGTCTGCAATCAAATTGAACGTCGAAGGGCTCAATGTGCGCTTCGTCAATGCTCAGAAAGAAACCCACGCCGTGCGCGACGTGTCATTCACCCTCGGGCGGGAAAAACTCGCCATTGTCGGTGAGTCGGGCTCGGGCAAATCGACGGTCGGTCGCAGCCTGTTGAAGCTGCACCCGGCCAGCGCGCGGATCACCGCCAAGGCCATGCAGTTCGGTGAAGTCGATCTGCTGTCAGCCGGTGAAAAGGTCATGCAGAAGATTCGTGGCCAGCGCATTTCGATGATCATGCAGGACCCGAAATACTCGCTGAACCCGGTGGTCAAGGTCGGCGATCAAATCGCCGAGGCGTATCTGGCGCACCACAAGGCCAGCCGCAGCGAGGCCCGCGAGCGGGTGCTGGAAATGCTCGAGAAGGTCCATATCCGTGATCCGCAACGGGTCTACAACCTGTACCCGCATGAGGTTTCCGGTGGTATGGGTCAGCGCATCATGATCGCGATGATGGTCATCACTCGTCCACAGGTGATCATCGCCGACGAGCCGACCTCGGCTCTCGATGTCTCGGTGCGCCAGCAAGTGCTCAACGTGCTGGAAGAGCTGGTCGAGCAGCAGGAAATGGGTCTGATTTTCGTCAGCCACGACCTCAACCTTGTGCGCAATTACTGCGACCGCGTGTTGGTGATGTACGCAGGCAGGGTGGTCGAATCGCTCGCCGCCGGCGACCTGCAACATGCGCAACATCCCTATACCCGCGGCCTGATGGCGGCGTTGCCGAGCATGGACAACCGTCGCGAGCGGTTGCCGGTGTTGCAACGCGATCCACTGTGGCTGACTTGCTGAGGAATCGACCATGTCCATGATCCAAGCACACGCGCTGAACCTGAGTTTCGGCGCCGGCCCAGCCCTCAATCAGGTGCTGCACGACGTCAACCTCAGTGTCGCCGACGGTGAGTCCTTCGGCCTGGTGGGGGAGTCCGGCTCCGGCAAGACCACGGTATTGCGCTGCCTGGCCGGGCAGTACCGGCACTGGACGGGCGAGTTGAGCATTGCTGGCGCGCCGCTGCAGCACAAGATTCCCAAGGAACATTTCCGTCAGGTGCAGATGGTGTTTCAGGACCCTTACGGCTCGCTGCATCCGCGCCACACCGTCGACACGGCGCTGCGTGAACCGCTGATTATTCACGGCGTGCGCGACAAGGACGACCGGATCAACGAGATCCTGCTCAAGGTCGGTCTGAACGACAGTTACCGTTTTCGTTATCCGCACCAGTTGTCCGGTGGCCAGCGCCAACGCGTGGCAATTGCCCGTGCGCTGATTCTCGAGCCGCGCGTGTTGCTGCTCGATGAGCCGACTTCGGCGCTGGATGTCTCGGTGCAGGCGGAGATTCTCAATCTGCTGGCGGATTTGCGCCGGCGCGAGAAACTCACCTACCTGATGGTCACTCACGATCTCGGTGTGGTCACGCACCTGTGTGATCGGGTAGCGGTAATGCAGCAGGGCAAGATCGTCGAGTTGCTCGACAGTCAGGCGCTCAGCCAGGATCTGGCAAGCCACGCCTACACGCGGATGCTGGTACAAGCCAGTCGTGATTTCAGCGAGGAGTCGGTGCGCCAGCTCGCTGGTTAAGCCGATCCAACAAGGAGCGCGACATGCCGCATTGCCTTATCGATTGCCCGCAAACCCTGGCCCAGCGTGTCGGCGAGCAAACCCTGCTCGCTGCCGTGCATGACGCCCTCGATGCCTTCGGCCTGTTCAAGGCCGGCGACATCAAGGTGCGCCTCAATACGTTCGAGCACTACCGCTGCGGCGCGGGCGCGGACGATTTTGTCCACGTCGTCCTGTCGGTGTTGTCCGGGCGCAGTGCTGAACAGCGCCGGCGTCTGGCCTCGGCGACCGTGGCGGCGCTGGTCGCTTTATTGCCGGACGTCGAGTCGCTGTCGATGGAGGTTGTGGAAATGCCCCGCGAGACGTTCGTCAACCGCAGCCAATATCTGCAAGAAGCCGGATTGTCGGCCTGAACAAGGAGTGCTCATGCCTTATCGATATGTTGTTCCGACGCCGCGCAAACAGCCTTTGGCTTTGTCGCTGGCAGCCACGTTGACGCTGGTTTGCAGTGTGCCGTCGTGGGCGCTGGAGGCGCCGGCAAAACTGCAGGTGCCGACCCTGGCCTTCGATGATCAGCAGATCATCCTGGTCTGGGAGAAGCCCGCCGATCACGCCGATATCAGCGACTACCGGGTCTACGCCAACGGTGTGTTGCTGGGCGGCAGCAACGCCAACAATGACCGCGTCTCGCCGGCCAAGCCTTACATTGACCGCTTCTACGAACAGGACGTTGCCGGTTTTCATCATCGCATCGGCATTCACAGTTACACCGCGCAAGGCTTGAAAGCGGATACGGCCTATCGGTTCACCGTGCGTTCGGTGGGCACCGATGGCAAGGAGTCGGCCGACAGCCCGCCCGTTGTGCAACGGACGAGCAAGGTTGCCGCCGTGTTCGATGTCAGGAAGTACGGCGCCAAGGGTGATGGCAAAAGCCTCGATACCCTGGCGATCCAGAACGCCATCGACGCCTGCACCCCCGGCTGCAAAGTGTTGTTGCCCAGGGGCACCTACAAAAGCGGGGCGCTCTACCTGAAGAGCAACATCACCCTGGAAATCGCCGAGGGTGCAACGCTGTTGGGTTCCGAGCGTGCCGAAGACTATCCGCTGGCCGGATACATCCAGTATCCGTATTCGAGCACCGTGCGCCCGGCGTCGCTGATCAACGCCTTGCCGCGCGATCCGCGGCAGCACCAGTCGTTCGAAAACATCCGAATCGTCGGCAAAGGCACGATTGACGGTAACGGCTGGAAGCGCCGCGCCGATGTCGTCGACGAGCGCGGTCAGCCATTGCCGTTCTACCTGCCCAGCGACAACACCCGCTACCAGCAGGACGGCATTCTGGCCAAGGCGCAAGTCGAGCAAGCGGTCGCGCGCGGCATGAACGTCAAGGATGCCTACGGGCAGATGCGCTCGTCGCTGATCACCCTGCGCAACGTGAAAAATGTGTTCTACGGCGGCTTCACCGTGGTGAATCCGGCCTTCCACGGGATCATGAACCTGGAAACCGAAAACGTGGTGCTGGCCAATACCACGCATAAAACCTACGACGCCAATAACGGCGACGGCATCGAATTCGCCAACAGCAAGGGCGCGATGGTCTTCAACAACTTCTTTGATACCGGCGATGACTGCGTCAATTTTGCTGCGGGTACCGGGGCGGAGGCCGTGCAGCAAAAGCCGCAGGAAGATGCCTGGATCTTCAATAACTATTTCCGCAAGGGTCACGGCATGGTGGTTGCCGGCAGCCATACCGGCGCATGGATTCAAAACATCCTGGCCGAAGACAACGTTTCCGATGGCACCGATGCCGGCCTGCGCATGAAGAGCACCAACTTCATGGGCGGCGGCGCGCGTAACGTGATCTTCCGCGACTCGGCGATCCGCAATACGCTCAAGCAGGCGTTCATTTTTACTCTTGACTACAACGATCCGAACGCCAAGCTGGATTACCAGCGCTCAACCATTCCCGGGCAGTTCCGCGATATCCGCGTCGCCGACGTGAGCGTGGAAAATGCTCAAGGCAAGGCGATCGAGGTCAAGGGCGACAGTCAGCACGACGCCTGGCATCAGGGGTTGGTGTTCGAGCGCGTGCGCTTCAGTGGTCCGGCCAAAGCGCAGATCGACGGGTTGAAGGATTCGCTGTTCGACCATGTGTCGTTCAGCGAGCACGGTGCTGCCAACCCGTGGCAAGTCACCGGGAGTGTCGGGCTGACGTTCAAGGATGTGCAGCCGCCACCCTTGTAGAACCTGATCAAGGTTTCGGTGATTTACCGAGGTCTTCCGAGTCGCTTGAAGTAGCGGCATCTTTTGCCGTTTCATGCGACTCGGCGCCGGAGTTTGAACCCGACGCCTCTTCACCTTTCTTGTCGGCCTTGTCTGCATTGGATTGAGCTTTACTGGCCTGATTCACGCCGGGAAGCGCGGTCGGTGGCGCGGCAGACTCGTCAGCAGTCTTCGCGGCTGCCGAGGCGAAAAGCGGGCAGGTCGCGAGCAGGCCAGTCAGGGTGATCGCTGCAATGGTTCTGTTCATGATGGGCGTCTTCCGGTCGAAGCGGATGGTGATTCATTGGAAGCGTCCTGCAGGCGAAGGTGCCCGTGATTGGACGGGCGGTCAGTCGCTGCCTTCTCATCACTTGAGGGCGACGATCTGGCTCCACTCAAGCCCGAACCGGCCGAGGTATTTCCTCAGTCGATCGGCATCGTTGGCTTGTGCCTTGGCCTGGCGCGAAACTCCGAACAGCCGGCGGCCGGCATCGGACAAGCTGTCCGCCTGCCGGCACACCTCGATCACTGCCTTCAATTGCAAGCGGTCGAACAGATCCATGCTTTCGGCGTCCCCCGGCAACTCTCCTGAAATCGCCTGCGGTTGTGCCAATCCCCACGCGTAGCGCAGCCGATCAATTTCTTCCTGCACCTGTGCCTCGTCGATACGTCCGCTGTCGGCCAGGGTCGCCATTCGTGTGATCGAGGCGGAGAGTTCACGGAAGTTGCCGAGCCACGCCGCCTCGCGAGAGCTGGCGAACGCCAGATAACTGCGCCGGGCTTCCAGGTTGAAGCGCACCAGTTGCCCGTGTTCACGGGCGTGACGTTCCAGCTCGAAATCAATGTTCGGTTCGATGTCCTCGCGGCGACCGGCGAGGCCGGGCAGGTCGAACGTCCACAGGTTGATGCGTGCGTACAAATCTTCGCGGAACAAGCCATCAGCGACCCGGCTGCGCAGGTCGCGGTGAGTGCCGGCGATGATCAGGAAATCGCTTTCGACCTCCTTGTCCGAGCCGAGCGGAAAGAAGCGTTTTTCTTCAATCGCCTTGAGCAGCATCGCTTGTTCGTCTGCGCCCAGCTCGCCGATCTCATCGAGAAACAGCATTCCACCATCGGCGGCGCGCAACAGGCCGTCACGAGCTTTCTGCGCGCCGGTGAAGGCGCCTTTGACATGGCCGAACAGCGCCGACATCGCGCCGTCGCCACGCAGGGTGGCGCAGTTCACCTCGACAAAACGCCCGTGCATCTGATGGCGACTGCGTTTGAGTTCGTAGATGCGTCGGGCGAGGAAGGATTTGCCGGCGCCGGTCGGGCCGATCAGCAGCATCGGTGCCTTCGAGCGCACGGCCACGCGCTCGATCTGTTCGATCGAGCGGTTGAACGCGGCGTTGCGCGTGGCGATGCCGGACTTCAAGAACTCCAGGCCTTCGAGGCGCTTGTTGGCGAAGCGCGAAGCGATGCGATCGTAGCGCGACAGGTCGAGATCGATCAGGGCATGCGTGCCGATGGCGTGATCGCTTTCGCTGTTGCGCTTGGCCGGAGAGGTCTGGATCAGCCGCGCCGGCAGATAGCGCGCTTCGGTCAGCAGAAACCAGCAAATCTGCGCGACGTGGGTGCCGGTGGTGATGTGGACGAGGTAGTCCTCGCGCTCAGTGTCGAAATCGTAGGCGGTGGTGAAGTCGTGCAGCGCACCGTAGACCTCTTCGAAATCCCACGGGTTGCGCAGTGACATCGGGTGCAAGCGCACCTCGGTCTCCGGCGAAACCTGCTGGATGTCGGCGCGCACTCGCTCGGCGAGGCTGACGTCGCGGGCGTCGACGCCGTGAATCAACTCGAGTCGGTTGATCAGCACGTCTTGCTGTTGGCACAAGCCAACGCTGGGGCGCCAATGGCTCCAGCGATTGGCGCCTTTGCCGACGCGATCGAGGGTGGCGCCGATAAAACCGATGGCGACGGTTTGCTTGTTTGGCATGTTTATCTCAAAAGATAAAAAACGATATCCAATGATAAATAATCGGTGAGGGCTTTGTCGTTAGTTCATTCGATGAAAAACGGATGATTAAATAAAAACTTTATAAATCAATAAGATATAAATATTTTTCGAGGAAAATCAAAATCTGGCACAGCCGCTGCAATACCTATCGCAACGAACAGGACAACACAGCGAGACGCCAAGATGGCCAACTCAACTCTCTTCAACACGCAGTCGAATCACTTGCCGGCCTGCGACACCTTGAATGCTTCCGGTGCCAGCGCTTATGCCTACAGCCCGAAGCACCAACTGGCGCAATTGGCAGTCACCGGTTGCCTGAACCAGACCTTTTACGCCTCCGCAGAAAGTCAGCTGGATCAAGTGCTGAAGCTGGTGGCCGAACTGGACAGTCGCTTCGTGGCGAAAGCCGCGATCTACGCTCGCAAGAAAGGTCACATGAAAGACATGCCGGCATTGTTGCTGGCGGCATTGACCGCTCAGCGTTCAAGTCTGGTGCCAGAGGTTTTCGAGCAAGTGATCGACAGCGGCAAGATGCTGCGCAACTTTGTACAGATCCTCCGTAGTGGTGCCACTGGGCGTAAATCCCTTGGCTCGCAACCCAAGCGTCTGGTGCAGAACTGGCTGAACGGCGCGACCGAGCGGCAACTGCTGCAAGCGTCGATCGGCAATCAACCGTCGTTGGCGGACGTGGTGAAGATGGTTCACCCTAAACCTGCCGAAGCGTGGCGCGAAGCGTTTTTCGCCTGGTTGATCGGTAAACCGGTGGAGGCAAAGGTCTTGCCGGAGTTGACCCGCGATTTGCTGGCGTTTCGCAGCGGCGCGAGTGATGAAGTGCCGGCGGTGCCGTTTCAGTTGCTCGGCAACGAAACACTGAGCAAGGAACAATGGGCCAATCAAGCCCGCAACATGGGTTGGCAGGGATTGCGCATCAACCTCAACACCTTGGCGCGCCACGGTGCATTTGAAGTACCGGGTTGCATCGAATATGTCGCGGCGCGGTTGGCCGATCCACAGGAAGTGGCGAAGGCGCGGGTGTATCCGTACCAGTTGTTGTCGGCTTATCGGATGATGGGCGAAAACACCCCGGCGGCGATCCGCGAAGCCTTGCAGGAGGCGCTGGAGTTGTCGCTGGCCAACGTGCCCACGCTTAAGGGCGCGGTGGTGGTTTGCCCGGATGTGTCGGGTTCGATGGGCAGCCCGGTGACCGGTTATCGCCCTGGTGCGACCTCGCAGGTGCGCTGCATCGACGTGGCGGCGTTGGTCGCCGCAGCGGTATTGCGCAAGCAGCCGGCTGCCCGGGTGATGCCGTTCGAGATCAACGTGGTAGGTATCCAGCTCAACCCGCGTGACAGTGTGATCAGCAACGCCGAGAAGCTCGCCGGCATTTTTGGCGGCGGCACCAACTGCTCGGCACCGCTGAAGAGGTTGGCGGACAGCGAGGCCAGGGTCGATACGTTGATCATGGTCTCGGACAACGAATCGTGGATCGATTCGCAGCGTCGCGGCGCCAGCGAGACGATGCGCCAATGGGAGCGGATCAAGAAGCTCAACCCACAGGCCCGGCTGGTGTGCATCGACATCCAGCCAGGCCCTGCAACACAGGCGGCGGATCGCGATGACATCTTGAATGTCGGCGGTTTCAGCGATGCGGTGTTCGACGTGATCGAGCAGTTCACCAGCGGCCAATACAGTGCGCAGCACTGGGTCGAGGCGATCGAAAGCGCGTCATGAATTGATTGATCACCGGCGCTGAATGCCGATGGGACTACATCCAAGACGTCTCATCAAGCCCTTGTCAGCGCCAGTGACGGCACGAATGCCTGATGGCTGTACATCCAAGGCCGGTTAAGTCCGGAGCGCGGCAACGCGCAACAGTCATCAACTTTTGTCGTGCCACCTTTTTTGCAGTTATTGGCAGCGAATGCGACAGGTACTACATCGGAACGCGGGTTCGACTCCCGCCCCGGCAACGGGGGCTCAACTGGCAGAGCCACAGTGCCTGTGTTTTTGTCGCTGCGACTTACAGAACAACGCCGAATCATCGGCCAATGAATAAAGAATGAAGACATGAAAGAACATACTTACCAACTGCTCGAAGTCGCCAACGGCAAACCGATCAAACTCTGGACCGAAGGCGTCCCGGTGGAAAACGAGGCCCGCGAGCAGTTGATGAATACCGCGAAAATGCCGTTCATCTTCAAACATCTGGCGGTCATGCCGGACGTGCACCTGGGCAAGGGCTCGACCATCGGCAGCGTGATCCCGACCGTCGGCGCGATCATTCCGGCAGCGGTTGGCGTCGACATCGGCTGCGGCATGATCGCCGCGCGTACGTCGCTGACCGCCGCTGATTTGCCGGACAACCTGCTCGGTCTGCGCAGCGCCATCGAGCAAGCCGTGCCGCATGGCCGCAGTTCAAACCGTTCGCGACGCGACAAGGGCGCCTGGGATGAAATCCCGCAGCAAGCCGATCAGGCCTGGGCGGGGTTGCAGCCACGGTTCAAATTGATTACCGACAAGTACCCGAAACTGGCCAACACCAACAACCGTGGGCACCTCGGTACGCTCGGCAGCGGCAACCACTTCATCGAAGTGTGCCTGGATGAAGCCAACCGGGTCTGGTTCATGTTGCACAGTGGTTCGCGCGGCGTTGGCAACGCCATCGGCAACCTGTTCATCCAGATGGCTCAGGCGGATATGCGTCAGCACATTGCCAACTTGCCGGACCGTGACCTGGCCTACTTCGAAGAGGGCAGCCAGCACTTTGATGATTATGTGGAAGCGGTGGGTTGGGCGCAGGACTTCGCCAAACAGAACCGCGAACTGATGATGCGCGCGGTGATTCAGGCGACGCGACAGATTATTCGCAAGCCGTTTGAAGTGGCGCTGGAAGCGGTCAACTGCCACCACAACTACGTGCAGAAAGAGCGGCATTTTGGTGAAGAGGTGCTGGTCACCCGCAAAGGTGCGGTGTCGGCGAAGAAGGGCGAGTTCGGGATTATTCCGGGCTCGATGGGCGCCAAGAGTTTCATCGTTCGCGGTCTGGGCAACGAAGAGTCGTTCAGCTCCTGCAGCCACGGCGCCGGCCGCACGATGAGCCGCACCAAGGCCAAGAACACTTTTACCGTCGAGGATCAGATTCGCGCCACTGCCCATGTGGAGTGCCGCAAGGACGAAGCGGTGATCGACGAAATTCCGATGGCCTACAAGGACATCGACAAAGTCATGCACGCCCAGCGTGAGCTGGTGGAAGTGCTGCACACCTTGCGTCAGGTGGTGTGCGTCAAAGGATAAAAGGAAAGCAGGTCATGGAACTGCAAGAGCGTCATCCGCTGTGCGCCACGATGCGTGCGCGGGTACTGGAAGAGCTGGCGCGCATAGAGCGTGAACGCAATGTCACGGTGTTGTATGCCTGTGAGTCCGGCAGCCGGGCCTGGGGTTTTGCCTCGACCGACAGCGATTACGACGTGCGGTTTGTTTATGTGGAGAAGCCCGAGTGGTTCGTTCAGGTCGATGCGCCACGTGATGTGATCGAACGTCCGCTGGACGATGAGCTCGACGTCAGTGGCTGGGAACTGCGCAAGACCCTCGGGTTGTTGCGCAAGTCCAATCCGACCTTGCTCGAGTGGCTCGACTCGCCGCTGGTTTATCGCAGTGAAACCGCTCAGGTGGCACAGCTGCGCGAACTCGCTGAAGCGTTCTACAGCCCGCCAGCGGCGCGCAATCACTATCTGTCGATGGCGAAGAAGAACTTCCGCGGTTACCTGCAAGGTGAAACCGTACGTTTCAAGAAGTACTTCTACGTGCTGCGGCCGCTGTTGGCGGTGCGCTGGATCGACCAAGGGCGAGGGCGGCCACCGATGACGTTCGCCGACCTGCTGACCACGGTCGACGACCGCGCGCTGCTCGCTGAAGTCGACGAACTGCTGGCCCTCAAACGCAATGCTGACGAAAGCGCTTACGGGCCGCGTCGTCCGGCGCTGCACGGGTTCATCGCCGCCGAGCTCGAGCGCGAAGTGCCCACATTACTCAGAACTCAGGAAGACTCGCGACGTCTGGATCGGTACCTCAGGGATACCGTCGGGCGATACGCGTAAGGAATGCAATGAAACAGGAAGTGATAGAACTGGACGGCGCCATCGGTGGCGGCCAGGTACTGCGCAGTGCCTTGAGCCTGTCGATGGTGACAGGCCGGGCGTTTCGCATTAAACAGATTCGCGCCAAACGCAGCCGTCCGGGACTGCTGAGGCAACATTTGACGGCCGTCATGGCGGCGGCTGAGGTCTGCGGCGCGACGGTTTCCGGTGCGCAATTGGGCTCGCAAGCGTTGAGCTTTGAACCCGGCGCGATTCGCGCTGGCGATTACCAGTTCGCCATCGGCACGGCCGGCAGTTGCACGCTGGTGTTGCAGACCTTGTTGCCGGCCCTGTTGCGGGCAGCGCAGGCGAGTCGGGTGCGCATCTCGGGTGGTACGCATAATCCGCTGGCGCCGCCGACCGATTTCCTCACGCGCAGTTGGCTGCCGTTGCTGCGGCGTATGGGCGCAAACGTTGAGCTGGACTTGTTGAAACATGGATTTGTCCCGGCAGGCGGTGGCGAGATTGAAGTGAACGTGCAGCCGTCGAGCCTGACGCGGCTGGACCTGTGTGAACGCGGCGAGGCCATTTCGCAACACGCATCGGCGCTGACCGCCGGGCTGGCACCGACGGTGGCCGAACGTGAGTTGAGCCAGGTAGCCAAGCGTTTGAGTCTGCCGCCTGCGGCGCTGCAACATGTCACGCTCGATCCGGCGCGGGGGCCGGGCAATGTGTTGTTGCTGGAGTATGCATTCGAGCACGTCACCGAGGTGTTCAGCGCGTTTGGCCAAGTGTCGCTACGGGCTGAAAAGGTCGCCGACGCCGCGATCAATCAGGCCGCCGACTGGTTGCGCAGTGGTGCTGCGGTGGCCGAGCACCTTGCCGATCAGTTGCTGTTGCCAATGGCGCTGGCCGGTGGCGGCTCGTTCACCACGCCGCGTATGACCGAGCATCTGCACAGCAATATCGCGGTGATCGAGTTGTTTTTGCCGGTTCGCATCGATTGTCGTGAGGAGGGCGCTGATCGATTGCGCGTTGAGGTCAGCGCCAATTGATAGTCAGCCTAGGGGCGGTGGGATTTCATCAGGAAATCCCACCGCCCTTTTTTACGTCCGCAAAAAACTCGCGAAAGGCGGCAAATTGCTGGCCCCCGGATTCTTGCTTCCCCGGCAAAATCGCCTTTTTTCAAAAGGTTAGGTGGGCTCTATGCGGACGATTGTCATCACCGTTGCAACGCTTTCCCTGGCTGTTTTTGCGGTGGGGGTGCAGGCGAAAGAACTGAGCAAAAGCCATCGCTTTGCCTGCACCTGGGGCTCGGACATTGCTGCCGGTGCCCAGCAATCGAAGTTGTCGGGCGTCTCGCTGTACGGCGCACGCAAACAATTGCAGGTGCGCCGATTCCAGCAGCCGTGGATGCGCATGACCGCGATGGGGATTACCGAGCAAACCTACAACAGCACATCGAAGCTCAAACCGGCGGCGGTCAAGCAGACGTATTACGAACAATGCGTACGCCACGAATTGGCCCAGCGATAACGCAAAAAGCCCAATCTTTTCAGGTTGGGCTTTTTCATGCCTGAGGAAATGTCTGGATTACTTTTCGCTTTCGCAATTGACCATCCACGACACGCCGAAGCGATCCACCAGCATGCCAAAACGTACCGCCCAGAAAGTCGCCTCCAGCGGCATATCGACGCGACCATCCTTGGCCAGTGCGTTGAACACTCGCTCGGCCTCGGCAATGCTGTCGACGTTCAGCGAAATCGAACAGCCGCTCATGCCTTGAGTCGGGCGGTCGGGTGTGGTGTCCGAGGCCATGATCATCTGATCACCCACTTTCAGGCAGGTGTGGATGATCAGGTTGCGGTGTTCTTTGGGCACGTGCTCGGCGGCGGGCGTTTCGCCGAACGTCATCATGGCCTCGAGTTTTCCCTGCAAGGCTTGCTCGTAAAAGGTGAAGGCTTCGCGGCAGTCACCGTTGAAGATCAGGTACGGGTCGATTCTCATGTCTCTGCTCCCGGCAGTCAGGCGCGGAGCGTGGCGGGTGTTCGCCGGGTTCCGCGTTGGGCGGTTAAAACATAGCAGAGCGTTGGACGCCAGGAAGGCCAGAGTCATCCAGATGTTTTTGTTCTGAAAAACGTGTCGACGATAACGCGTTCGTCGTTTGAAATTCCGTCGTGGCGCTGGAGTACCATGACGCACCTCCATCACCTGCAGAGACCAACGCCCCATGCCTGATCTATCACGCTTCACGTCCTTGTTCGATCAGGCGCAGCGCGCCTTGCGGTTGGTTTGGGGGACATCGCGTGGCTTGTTTCTGGGGCTGGTGCTGGCAACGTTGGTGGCCGGCTTGCTGCCGGCACTGGCGGCATGGTTGGGGCAGCGGATTGTCGATGCCGTGGTAGCGGCGATGCAGTTGCACGCGCAACACGGCAGTGCGCCACTGTGGCCCGTGTTGCGTTACGTTTTGTTGGAGGCTGGGGTGCTGGCGCTGTTGTCCGGCACACAACGGGCACTGTCGGTGCAGCAGTCGCTGTTGCGGGTGCAGCTAGGGCAGAAGGTCAATACGCTGATCCTGGAGAAAGCACAGACCCTGTCACTGGTGCAGTTCGAGAACTCCGAGTTCTACGACAAACTGGTGCGTGTCCGTCGCGAGGCTTCGACGCGGCCACTGGCGCTGGTCATGAAGTCGTTGGGCTTGATTCAAAACCTGATCATGCTGATCAGTTTTGCTGTGCTGCTGGTGCATTTCTCCCCTTGGGCGCTGGTGCTGCTGGTGGTCGGTGCGTTGCCGGTGTTCTTTGCCGAGGCGCATTTTTCCGGTGACGCCTTTCGGTTGTTTACCCGCCGCGCGCCGGAGAGTCGGCAGCAGAATTACATCGAAACCTTGCTGTCCCACGAGACCTATATCAAAGAGGTCAAGCTGTTTGGCTTTGCACCGCTGTTGCTGCAACGCTACCGTGACACGTTCGCCAGATTGTATGCCGAAGATCGGCGCCTGACGTTGCGGCGCGATGGCTGGGGTTTCGGCCTCGGTCTGCTCGGTACCGCGGCATTTTACGTGGCCTACGCCTGGGTGGTGATCGATGCCGTGCATGGCCAGATCAGTCTTGGCCAGATGACCATGTATCTGGTGCTGTTCAAACAAGGCCAAAGCGCCGTGAGCAGCAGTCTCAGTGCGATCAGTGGCCTGTACGAAGACGGCCTCTACCTGACGAGTCTCTATGAGTATCTGGCCGAACCGGTGCAGTTGGATACCGGACACCTGACCGTTGGCGTGTGCCCGGGCGATGGTTTGCGATTCGAAAACGTCGGCTTCCGTTATCCCGGTGCCAGTCGGCCAGCACTGGAAAACATTGATCTGCAACTGGTGCCAGGCAAGAGCGTGGCGCTGGTCGGCGAGAACGGTTCAGGCAAGACCACGCTGATCAAGTTACTGACCCGGCTCTATCGTCCTGATCAAGGGCGCATCCTGCTCGATGGCAGTGATTTGCAGGATTGGCAGGAGACCGCGTTACGTCGACGGATTGGCGTGATTTTTCAGGACTACATTCGCTACCAGTTCAGCGTCGGCGAAAACATCGGCGTCGGCGATACCTTGGCGTTCAACGATTCGCAACGATGGAAAGAGGCGGCTGCCCAAGGGATGGCGGCGCCCTTTATCGAAGGACTGGACAAGGGTTACGCCACGCAATTGGGACGCTGGTTTGCCGGTGGCCAGGAATTGTCTGGCGGACAGTGGCAGAAAATTGCCTTGTCCCGCGCGTACATGCGCCGTGATGCCGACATTCTGATCCTCGATGAGCCGACTTCCGCCCTTGATCCGGCGGCCGAAGCGGCAGTGTTTGAGCATTTCAGCCAGCACAGCGAAGGGCGCATGACCTTGCTGATCTCCCATCGTTTTTCCAGCGTGCGCAATGCCGACCACATCATCGTGCTGCAACAAGGCCGGATTCTCGAGCAAGGTGGCCATGATCAACTGATCGCAGCGGCCGGGCATTACGCGCAATTGTTCGATTTACAGGCTCGCGGCTATCGTTAGGTGTCCCGCCCGCTGCGCACGGTTGCCGGCCCGGCCACCCGCGGGGCGGGCTTGCTCTGCATCAGGCTGTCGAGCGCCTTGCGATAGTTCTGCCCGCCGAGCGCCATGCTGTTGTTGTGCGTTGCGCCCGGCACCAGCAACAGGCGTTTGGGTTGTTGCGCGGCATTGAACAGTTGCTCGCTGAAACGTGGCGGCACGAAAGCGTCGGCCAGACCGTGCACCACCAGCAGTGGCATGTGAATGTCGGCAATCTTGTCGATCGAATCGAATTTCTGCGACAGCAGCCAGCGCACCGGCAGTGACGTGTTGGCCACGGACGCGGCGACATCCGCCAGCGTGGTGAAGGTGGACTCGATCACCAGTCCGCGCACCGGTAACGCGGAATGATCGCGGGCGGCGGTTTGCCCGAGTTCTGCGGCCAGATCGATGGCCACAGCGCCACCGAGGGAGTGCCCATAGATCAGACGTTTGGCCGGATCCGGTTGCAGCAGCTTAAAGCGCTCCCACGCCACCCGCGCGTCCTCGTAAACACTGCTTTCCGACGGCAGATCACCGTGACTCTTGCCGAAACCACGGTAGTCGATAGCCAGCACTGAATAACCCGCTGCGCGCAGTTGTTCGATGCGGAACAACTGCCCGGTGAGGTTCCAGCGCACGCCATGCAGATAGAGAATGGCCGGCGCATTGGCTTTTTCCGCCGGCCACCACCAGGCATGTATGTTTTCCCCGGCCTTGAAGCTCTTCGGTTGCAGGTCGAGTTCCTGCACGCTGCCGGGCAAGCCGCGATACCAACCGGCAGTGCCCGGTTCGATGCGAAACAGCAACTTGCGTTCGGTGTGTTCCAGCACGGCACAACTGGTCGGCACGCCGATTATCAGCGCGGCCATGCAGGCGAACGCCAAACGGCGGCGGCGCAGACGCGTCATGAAGGACAGGAACATTAAACGTTTCACCAGGGCGCAGACAAAGAAGGCTTTTTACCAGATGCCTGGCCCTGCGCGTGAGTTTTTCGACCACCGCCCCGGCGCAACGATTACCAAATGCTGCAAAGACTCACACAACCTGCAGAACGATCTTGCCGATATGGTCGCCAGCCTCCATGTGCGCGTGAGCCTGAGCGGCGTCGGCGAGAGGGTAGACCTTGTCGATCATCGGCAGACAGCGCCCGGCAGCCAGCGCCGGCCAAACGTGCTCGCGCAGTTGATCGGCAATCGCGGCTTTTTCGGCAGCGGTGCGGGCGCGCAGGAGGGATCCGGTGATCACCGCGCGTTTGGCCATCATTGCCAGCAGATCAAAGTCGTTGGCCCGCGCGCCGCCGAGGAAACCGAGCATGACCAGACGGCCATCCATCGCCAGGGCACTGACGTTACCGTTGAGGTACGAGCCGCCCATGATGTCGAGGATCACATTCACACCTTGGCCTGAAGTTTTCTCGGCGATCACCTCAGCGAAGTCCTCATCGCGATAATTGATCGCTTGACCACCCAGTTCGCGAATCGCTGCGCATTTGTCCGGGCTGCCGGCGGTGGCAAACGCTTCTATGCCGAATTCTCGGCACAGCATCAGTGCGGTTGTGCCGATGCCGCTGGTGCCACCATGAATCAATGCGCGTTGACCACGGCTGGCGCCGCCGAGGCCGAACAGGTTGGCCCACACGGTGAAAAACGTTTCCGGGATCGCGGCCGCCTGGACCCAGTCCACGCCATCAGGAATCGGCAGGGTCTGGCCGGCCGGGACTGCGCAGTATTCGGCATAACCGCCGCCGTTGGTCAGCGCGCAGACTTTGTCGCCCACGGCGAACTGACGAACACCGGCACCAAGCGCCACCACTTCACCGGCGACCTCCAACCCGGGAATCGGGTTCATGCCGGGTTTCATCGGGTATTTGCCGGCACGCTGCAAAGCGTCCGGCCGGTTGATTCCGGCGGCGTGTACGCGGATCAGCACTTCGCCTTGTGCCGCGACCGGCAGCGGCACGCGTTGAGGTTGCAAGACCTCGGGGCCTCCGGGTTCGGTGATTTCGATTCGGGTCATTTCATTGGGCAGGGACATATCGTTTCTCTTGGCTTGAGTTGTGTAAGTGGGAGCCTGCCGAGCAGGCAATGATTCCCTTCAATTTGCACAGCAGCGCGGCTCGATAGGGGCGGGCAGCCATCTCATGGCTTGCTCCAGCAGCAGCGCCACGACGATCGCGCCAGCGGCAATCACGAACAACAACGCGTGGTGACCGCCGCTGGCATTGAACAGCGCCGAATAGGCAAAACCGGCCAGCGCCTGAAACGTAGCGAACGATACCGTGGCGCGGCTCCAGGCGATTTGCTGGCGATGATGCTCCGGCACCAGTTCATGCACCCGCGCCAGCGCCAGCGGCACAATGCCCGGCGGAAATGAACCGAGAATCACCGCCAGCAACGCCAGCCCCAAAAACGAGTGAGTCAGCGCCAGCAATCCAAGGGCAACCGCCTGCACCACCAGCACCAGACGAATGCCGGACCTTGCGCCAAGCTGATCGGCGAGAAAGCCATAACTCACCGGGCCGACAATCGCGCCCAAGCCATACATCACCCACACCAACGCGCCGACATGCGCTCCGGCACCGAGGCCACGCGCCACGTAATCCACCAGGAAAACCATGGCCGGCACCAGGCCTGCGGCCATAAAGGCGTATTGAGCGAACAGCAGATACACACCACGCGGTGTCGGTTCTGCGGGCACTGTTTCTTGCGCAACGACGGGGTGCAGGAAATCAGACGGCCAGGCAAACCAGCTCAGCGCCGTCAGCAACAAGGCCAAAGCCCCCAGGCCCAGCCATGTTGCCTGCAAACCGAGGCTTAACAGCGGCGGCACCAGGGTCCCGGAACCGGCAATGCCGAGACCGATGCCCAGAAAAATCGCGCCACTGGCCAGCCCTTTACGCGCCGCCGGGACATGCGGCAATACCGTCGCGGCCACCAGCACCATGATCGCGCCGCCGGCAATCCCGGACAGCAGCCGCCAGCCGAAGAACCAGCTCACCGACAACGGAAACGCGCAGGCAAAAAATGCCGCCGTGACCACCAGCATCATCAGCCGCAAGGCATTTTTATTGCCGAGCTGGCGCGCTGCCGGGCGGCCGAGCAGGGCGCCGATCAGATAGCCGACCAGATTGGCCGCACCGAGGTAGACCACATCATTGGCGCTAAACCACTGCGCTTCAATCAGCGAAGGAATCAACGGCGTGTAAGCGAAACGCGCCAGTCCGATGCTGACCAGGCTGGCGCAAAGGCCGGCGAAGATCGGCAGCCAGATACTGGTGGAGGTTGAAGTGCGCATGGAAGCGATCTCGAGGAAGGTTTATGGTGTTCAGCATATCGGCTATCGTTGCTGCGTTAATGCAGCGAATTGGCGGCACGATGATGCGAATGTGCATCGCTGGGAGACAGTATGAATTGGGATGACGCACGGGTATTTCTTGCCGTTTGCCGCGAGTCGACGTTGCGCGGTGCAGCACGGGTCTTGGGAGTGGATCAAGCGACCGTCGGGCGGCGCATCACGGCACTGGAAAAGTCCCTGAGCGCGACGTTGTTCCTGCGCACCTCTGACGGGTACGCGTTGACGGCGGTCGGCGAAGCAGCGCTTAAAAACGTTGAGAAAATGGAGCATTCGGCACTGGAGCTGGAGCGGCAGATTCAGGGCCTGGACGATCGCCTGACCGGCACGGTGCGCGTCAGTACCACCGATTCGCTGGCCATCGATTTTCTGATTCCGGCGATTGCCCGTTTGCACGACCAGCACCCGGACGTGCGAGTGCAACTGGATGCGTCCACACAGATTCTCAGCCTGGCCAAGCGTGAGGCGGATATCGCGGTGCGCAACACCCGGCCGGACAACCCTGACCTGATCGCCCGGCGCATTGCCCGATGGCCAGTGGGGCTGTTCGCCTCTCAAGCCTATATAGACGCCAATGGCGTACCGCCGCCGGGCACGGCATTTGAGGGGCATGATCTGGTGGTTTATCAACCGTATCTGCAAGGCAAAAAGGACCTGACGTTGGTATCGGAGCCGTTGAGTCGCGGTCGGATCGTCGCCAGCCTCAGTTCCAGTTTGCTCGTGCGTCGGTCAATTGCGGCAGGGTTGGGTGTAGGAGAAATCCCGGTCTACATGGGCGAGCGCGATGGCTTGATCAGGCTATGGCCGGAGCGCACTACGCCATTGCCCTATGAGGTATGGCTGGTAACCCACGCGGATCTGCGCCATACCGCGCGGGTGAGGGCGGTGATCGAGCAGATTGTCGACGTGTTCGCGTCGGAGAATGAGTAGGTAGACGCTGTTTTGGCAGGGCTACAACCTCTGACGAAACGGCCTACACCAGAGGCAGAATCGCCCGGCTTGTGAGCATTCTGGATGGGGCCTATCTTTTCATCAGCTCGGTGAGGGGCGTTGGAAACTCACCGATTTAATACCAGGGACGGTATGTAGACCCAGGAAGGTGTCGAATTGAAAACCTCGGAATTCAGTCAAAATCCAATCAGTGATCTATCGAGTAAAAGCCGGAATACTCAAGCCATGAACGCAATAAGCCGTGAAGAATTCAATGCCAGGATCGAGACCATTGAGACCAGGATGGACGCTCGCTTCGAGGGTGTGTCGGCAAAAATCGATGCTTATCTTTTGACTCAGGCGGAGAGGGACAAACGGTACGATTTGATGTGGGACGGCGTACAACAAATCGCCGAGGACTCAAAAGAAGCCATCAAACATGCCTCGACAGTGAAGGCGCATTACTGGGCGACAACGGCCGTCCACTTTCTCGGAATGATCACCGTCGTGGTGGGGGCGCACTTCGCCAATCAAGCGGCTGTGCTAACCACCCTGCAGACGACACTCGCTGCGATCCAGATAGGCAAAGATATAAGTGCACCAAAGCCTGCTTCGCCGCAAGCAACCGAATCAGCACAATAGAAAACGGCCTTCAAAGAAGGCCGTTTTTGTGGGTATTGAGACACCGCGTCATGGCATCTCTGGCAATTCCTGCGGTCGCAAGTCGAACACCAGCACCTCGGCATCGACACCGTTGCTCAACGTCAGGAACTGTTCTTCGCGAACCCGCACGCCGTCGCCTTCACGCAGTTGCTGGCCATTGAGTTCGACACTGCCGCGCGCTACATGCACATACGCATAGCGGTTGGTCGGCAGTTCGAGCGTGGCGCTTTCCTTGCCGTCGAACAGCCCGGCGAAGACCCGTGCATCCTGGCGCACCTTGAGCGAACCGTGCTTGCCGTCCGGTGAAATGATCAACTGAAGACGACCGCGTTTTTTCTCGGCGCTGAAATGCTCTTGTTGATAGCGCGGTTTGGCTCCGGCAACCTCCGGCACAATCCAGATCTGCAGGAAGTGCACCGGTTTGGTCGCCGAATGATTGAACTCGCTGTGCGCCACACCGCTGCCGGCGCTCATCAGTTGCACGTCACCCGGGCGGATAACCGAACCGGTGCCCAGTGTGTCCTTGTGCTCCAGCGCACCTTCCAGCACGTAGGAAAAAATCTCCATGTCGCGATGCGGGTGCTGGCCGAAACCTTTACCGGCGGCAACGCGGTCATCGTTGATCACCAGCAGGTCGGAAAAACCCTGTTCACGAGGGTCGCGGTAGCTGGCGAAGGAAAAGGTGTGAAAGGACTTCAACCAGCCATGATTGGCGAGGCCACGATCGGAGGCTTTGCGAAGGGTCAGCATGATGAAATCTCCTTGCGGGACGTGAATTCGTCCGAGTGAGGAGAAGGTTACTGTTTACTGGATTGCGCAATAAGTAGATGAAAATTGAAAGACTGTCCTTTTCAGGTTGACAGTTTTGCGATAGCCGTCACACAAAACTTTTGCGCTCAAACGGCTACAGTTGGCCATAATGTCTGGCCTGTCTCATGTTTCTTTGATTGAAGTGATGTCTGCCCATGAAAACCGTGGCAATGGTGCTGTTCCCCGACTTTCTCCTGCTCGACATGGCCGGGCCATTGGAGGTTTTTTCGGTTGCCAATCGGTATCTGAAAGCCGATGCGCATTATCAATTGATCACGCTTGGTACCGAGCGTGGCCCCCTTCGGGCATCCAACGGCGTGTTGGTGCATGCCGACGCGACCATCGACGACAACACCGAACATTATGATCTGCTGTTGGTGCCGGGCGGCCCGGGTGCCTACAACCAACAATTTCCGTCGTTGTTTGCCTGGCTCAAAGGTGCTGTCCAGCGTGTCGACTATTACGGTTCGATCTGCACCGGCGCGTTTGTATTGGGGCATGCCGGATTGCTTGATGGTTACCGCGTAACCACGCATTGGAACTACACCGAGCGCCTGATCAAGGGGTTCCCGAAAGCCCAAGTCACGACCGATCAGATCTATGTCGAAGATCGCAACTTGATCACCTCCGGCGGTGTCACGGCCGGGATCGATATGGCGCTCGCCGTCATCGCCCGCGATCACGGCAAGAAACTCGCCCAGGATGTGGCCAAAGTTCTGCTGGTGGTGATGAAACGGCAGGGCGGGCAGGCGCAGTTCAGTCCGCTGATGGCCGCCGTGGCACCGCAGGAAACCCCCATCACCCGCGCCCAGAGTTACGTACTGGAACACCTCGACGAAGCCTTTACGGTCGAGCGCATGGCGGCCATTGCCAACATGAGCGCGCGGCATTTTGCACGGGTGTTCGCCCGCGACATCAACATGACGCCGATGGAGTTTTTGCAAAGTGCGCGCATCGACTGCGCACGCAATCTGCTGGAAACCAGCGATCTGCCGCTTAAGACCGTGGCTTACAAAAGTGGTTTCGGCAGTGTGCGGCACATGCGTTCGCTGTTCGCTGAAAAGCTCGGCCTGACTCCCGCGCAATACCGCGAACAGTTCAGCTAGAGCGCTTCTGTCCGTCTGGCGCACCCGTATGTCCGTGCTGCGCCCCGTGTAGCGGTTGTCGCGTCATCTGAGGCTGCCAAGATAGTTGGCATGGATAGCCTCAACGATTTGAACATGGCATCGGTGCTGTATTTCGGCCCCTACGCCTTCCACTTGCGCCAACGGCTGATACTCGATGGAGATCGGCCATTGCGCATGGGCGGGCGCGCGCTGGACATCTTGCAGGTGCTGGTCGAGCGTGCCGGTCGAGTGGTCAGAAAGGAGCAATTGATCGCTTTGGTGTGGCCGACGTCGGTGGTCGAGGAGATCAACCTGCGCGTGCACATCGCCGCGCTGAGGCGCGCCTTGGGTGATGGTGAAAACGGTGAACGTTACATCGTTAACGTGCCGCAATGCGGTTACAGTTTTATTGCCCCGGTCCGTTGCGACAGCGCCGCGCAAGGGGTCTTCGAGGGCCTGCAAACGCCCCAGCACAATTTGCCCGCGCGGCTGACCCCGGTCGCCGGCCGCGACTCGCTGGTTGGCGGGCTGGTGCGGCAAATGCCGCTGTGTCGGCTGATGACCGTCACGGGCGCGGCGGGTGTGGGTAAATCCACTGTCGCGTTGCGGGTCGCGGAACTGCTGTTGCAGTACTACAGAGACGGCGTGTGGCAGATCGATCTGAGTTTGATCGACGACGACACACCGCTGCTCGATCAGGTGCTGGGCACCCTCGAAAGCGATTTGCCCGGACTGTCGACTCGCCATGCGTTGCTGCTGCTGGATAACGTTGACCACCGTCGCGTTGCCTGCCGAGCAGTGGTCGAAACGCTGCTCGAAGCCGCTCCCCGACTGTCGATTCTCGCCACCAGCCGCGAAGCCTTGCAGGTCAGTCTGGAAACCGTTCAGTGCGTGCCACCGCTGACCCTGCCGAATCGCTCGGCAGGCGATTGCATCACCGAAGCCATGGGCCATTCTGCGGTGCAGTTGCTCGTCAGCCGTGCTCGGGCGCGACAGCATGATTTCCGCTTGCGTGAGCAGGACGTCAAAGCCGTCCTCGATATCTGTCGCCAACTCGACGGCTTACCGCTGGCGATCGAACTGGCAGCGGCGCAGGTCGATGCATTGGCGTTGGTCGGCTTGCAGGCGCAAATGCCCCATGGGTTGCAAGTGCTCAGTCACGGCCGGCGCACCGCGGTGCCGCGGCACCAATCGATGCAGGCGGCACTCGACTGGAGCTACCAACGCTTGAGCGAGCATGAGCAACGCGCGCTGCAGCGATTATCGGTCTTCAAAATGGCCTTTACTCTGGAGGCGGCGCTGGCGGTGATCAGTTGCCCGCAACTGGCGTCGTCGCGGCTTGCAGCGATCATTGAAGGCCTGGCGCGCCAGTCATTGCTGGTGGTGGAGCGGGGCGGCGGCGCAGGCCGATACCGAATGCTCAACACCACCCGCTGCTATGCCCGCGAGCAACTTGAACGCAGCGGTGAAGGGGTTGATCTTGAACGTCGGCATACCCGTTACATCAAGCGGATTCGCCAGGCATCAGGCGTGCACGTGCTCGCGTAGCGCGCCGATCAGCAAGCGCACTTTAAGCAAGTCCGGGGTCGCATAGCCTTCGGTAAAGCGCTGATAGATCGGCGTGAGCAAATCCAGCGCCTCTTGGCAGCGTGATTGGCGCTGCCAGAGTTGCGCGAGTGACGTGGCACTGCGCAGTTCCCAGGCAAGCGCGCCTTGGGCACGAGCGATGGTCAGGGATTGCTGGAGGAGTTTTTCGGCTTCCTGAAGAACCTCTTCGCGAGCAGGCCCGCTCAGCCCCACCCACTCGTCTTTCAATAGAACATCAGCCCGAGCCCGCAGAACCTCCGCCGTGCTCCACCCTGCATCACCACTCAGCGCTCGCTCAAACAGCGAGTCATCCACAAAACGGCCATCCAGCGTCACCATGATTTCCCGAATCAACCCACTGCTGTCCTTCGGCACGGGCGCAAGGGTTTGAGCATCAATCACCTGCGCGTAGTGCCGCGCCCACGTATTGAACAGCAGCACCGAATGCTTCTGCGATTGCTCCAGCAACAGTTGCAACAATGCTTGGGCGTTCTGCTGATCACCGTTGTAATGGGCGATCAGACAACTGGCCAGCGCCAGGGTGTAGCAAATCGAGGTGCCATGGTCGATCTGCACGGCGATATCCAGTGCCAGACGCGCCGTATGCCACGCTTGCTCCGGCAATCCCTGCAGCCATAGCACCCGTGCCAGTACCGTCAGCGACGCGACACTCTGGTCGTACTGCACGCCAAAACCGTGAGTGAAGCGATTGACATGGCCGCTGTGCGCCATGCGCTGCAGCACCTGTTCGGCATGAATGCGTGCCTGCGGCTGGTCGCCGGCATAGTGCAGGGCCAACACGCGCAGACGGTGGGTGCTCAGTGACAGCAGTGGGTCGCCGTGCAGACCGAGGCGGTCGAACTGTTCGCTCTGCGCCAGCGCCATGCGGTAGTGCCCGCAACTGAGGTTGACCGCCATGTGTCCGGACACCGCGCGCAATTGCCCGGCGACATCGTCATGTTCGTGGGCCAACTGGCGGGCCTCGGCGAACGCTTCGATGGTCTCAGGGGTGCCACCCCACGTGTGATAGCAGGCACTGCCGAGCGCCAGTTTCAGAGAGATTTTCAGACGCGGGCAGGGCTCGTCGAGTTCGTCGAACAGGCTCAGCGCCCGGCGCACAAAACCGCCGTACTCTTTGAGCAACGACAATTCTTGCCACAACGGCGCCGACGCGGCCGCCAGGCGAATTCCCAAGCCGCCCGGGCCGACACCGTTCAGGCTCCAGTCCAGCGCCGCGCGCAAATCCTCCAGCCCCCGCGCATAGCGTTCGATCCACACCACCGTCGGCGTGTTTTCCCAATCGTGCTGCGCCTGCTGCATCAACGCCAGGCAGCGTTCGGCATGGCGTTCGCGGGTTTCTTCGCATTCAGCGGCGTGCTCGAGTTTTTCCAGTGCATAACGGCGGGTCGTGTCGAGCAGGCGATAAAACACCTCTTCATCACCGACCTCGACGCTGAGCAGCGATTTGGCCACCAGTTGGGTGATCGACACAAACACCACGCCGGGGTCGATCTGTTGGCCGACGATAACGGCCGCCGCGGATTCCAGGGTGAACCCCCCGCGAAACACGCCCAAACGGCGCAGGCAGGTTTGTTCGCAAGGGTCGAGCAGATTGAAACTCCAGTCCAGCGTGGCGCGCAGGGTGAGATGGCGCTCTAGACTGGTTTGATTGCCCGCTGCCAGCGGTGGCAAGCGGCCCTGCAACTGGCTCAGCAGGCCGTCCAGGCCCAGTTCGGCGACCTGCGCTGCTGCAAGCTCAAGCGCCAGTGGAATGCCATCGAGCCGATGGCAGATCTCGATCGCTTGGGGCAACTGGGTATCGCTCAGCTCGAAGCTTTCCTGCGCGGCCGTCGCTCGCTCGATGAACAATTGCAGCGCCGAAAAATTCAGCGTTTGCTCACGATCCAGCGTCGTCGTCATCGGCGGGTATTCGAGGGAGTCCAGACGCTGCACGTATTCGCCTTCTGCCCGCAGGCTTTCACGGCTGGTGGCGAGGATATGCACTTTCGGAGCGCCGCGCAGAATGCTCTCACTGAGCACCGCGACGGCATCGATCAGGTGCTCGCAGTTGTCGAGCAGCAACAGCATCTGTCGCTGTTGCAGACCATTGACCAGCGCCGCCAGTGGATCGCCCTCGAGTAAAGCCAGGTCGAGCAGGGCGGCCAGGTGTGAGTAAATCAAACGGGGATCGTTAAGCGGTGCCAGGTCCACCAGCCGAATGCCGTCGCGGTAGTGGCCGATCAACTGCTCTGCCACGCGCAAGGCCACTGTGGTTTTGCCGATCCCGCCGGGGCCGACCAGGGTGATGCAGCGTTGGCGTGGCAACAGCGTCATCAAACTGTCGACCAGCGGCTGGCGACCGATCATGCGCGTGCGCCGCAAGGGCAGATTGTGCCGACCACCAGCATCGCCCACAGGACGCTCCTCCATGGATTGCAGTAAGACCGGAGCGACAAAACTGTAACCGCGTTGCGCCACGGTGATGATGTAACGCTGGCCGGCCTGACCGTCACCGAGCGCCTTGCGCAGCGCCGCCATGTGCACCCGCAGGTTGATGTCTTCGACCACGCTGTCCGGCCAGACCCCGGCCATCAATTGTTGTTTGCTCACCACTTCGCCGGCATGCGCCAGCAGAATCAGGAGGATGTCCATCGCCCGTCGACCGAGGCGCAACGGCTGCTCGCCTTCGAGCACCCGCCGTTGTCCGGGATGAATCCGATAGGGGCCAAAGCCGAGGGCCTGATTCGGGGAAAGACTCAACAGCTCACTCCTGCGGTGCGGCGACGGACAGAGCGGAGTAGGGCCGAGCGCGTGCGCAGGCCTTCTATTCCGGGGTGTCCCGGCATAATCCTCAGGTTTGAGCCTCAGTGCAACGGGTGTCGCGATCAAAACGCGGCGGGCTGTGAAGGCTGGGCTTTGGGTTCTCTCGTGATCCGGCAGCGCCAGGCAAACGGATTGATGCCTTCGCTGCGAGTGAACATATGACAGAAGTGCGCCTGATCGCAGAACCCGCACTCCAGGCTGATTTGCGTCAGGCTCAAATCAGTGTGCCGGATCAGTAGCTTGGCCCGCGCCAGGCGCTGGGTGCGAATCCAGTCCTGCGGTGACAGCCCCGTGCTGCATTTGAAGGCACGGGAAAAATGGCTGCGCGACAGCGAACAGGCGCGGGCCAGTTCGGTGACCTCAAGGCTTTCGCCGAGGCGTTCGAGGATCAGCTGTTTGACCTGTCGTTCACGTTGCGGACTGAGTCCGCCGATCCCGGTCTTGCGTGGTTCATTGGCAGGGGCGAGGGCGACGCTGTGCTGTAAGTGAGCCATGGCCAAAGTCCGTGTCGATGGGGAATGCACGGTCGGCGCATCCCCTCAGGTCAAAAAAGCAACGCTGCGCAGAGGGATTCATTGTTGGGCGAGGGCGGGGGACTGACGAGTTAATCGTTGTTAATTCCACTCTGGAGCAGCGCCCACGGGCCCGTTGATCGCGTAAAGTGCGTAGCACTGGCGTCTGGCTGGCTATAAGGAATCCGTGCTCATGAACCGTAATGATCTGCGTCGCGTCGACATGAACCTGCTGGTGATTTTCGAAGCGCTGATGTTCGAAAAGAACCTGACCCGCGTCGCCGAAAAGCTGTTCATGGGGCAGCCGGCCGTCAGCGCTGCGTTGGGGCGTTTGCGCGATCTGTTCGACGATCCGTTACTGCTGCGCAACGGTCGCGGCATGGAGCCGACCGCGCGGGCGCTGGCGATTCTCAAGGAGCTGCAACCGGCGATGGACGTCATCTCTGGCGCGGTCAGTCGGGCCAAGGAGTTCGAACCGGCGAGCAGTTGCGACGTGTTTCGTATCGGCTTGTCGGACGACGCCGAGTTCGGCCTGTTTCCACCGCTGCTGCGCCAGCTTCAGCAAGAGGCGCCGGGGATTGTCGTGGTCGTGCGTCGCGCCAACTACCTGCTGATGCCGGCACTGCTGGCCTCTGGAGAAATCTCCGTCGGCGTCAGTTACACCACTGAATTGCCGGCCAACGCCAAGCGTAAAAAACTGCGCGACATTCCCTGCAAAGTCCTGCGCGGCGACGACCGCCCGGGTCCGCTGACCCTCGACGAATACTGCGAGCGCCCGCATGCGATGGTGTCGTTCTCCGGCGACTTGAGCGGCAATATCGATATGGATCTGGCCAAGGTCGGCCGTACCCGCCGTGTGGTGTTGGGCGTACCGCAGTTCAGCGGTTTGCGCGCCTTGCTCGCCGGCACCGAGATGATCGCCACCGTGCCGGATTACGCTGCGTGTGCGCTGGTTGAAGGGTGTGCGTTGCGCGCCGAAGATCCACCGTTCCCGATTGATGCGGCGCAGTTGTCAATGGCGTGGAGCGGGGTGCATGACAACGACCCGGCGGAGAAATGGCTGCGCTCGCGGATAAGCCAGTTCATGGCGGCGCCGTTGGATATTCCAGCGGTTTAAATTCCTGCGCATATCTCACAAACAACACCAATCCCCTGTGGGAGCGAGCCTGCTCGCGAAAGCGCTGTGTCATTCACCGCATTTATCAACTGACCCGACGTCTTCGCGAGCAAGCTCGCTCCCACATTGGCTCGGTGTGATCGATGCTTTAAAAATCGCTGTTTAAGCAACACCATCAGACACTCTTTCAGGCTACGCAACCTTGCGCCTTTGCCCACAGCTACGCCAGAATCCGCCGGCTTGTGCGCTTGTGGTCGGGTCTTTATCGTTTGATGGTCGCTGACAAATTCAGCGATCGGGTTTAGCGACTCGGACCAAAAAAAGTGCATCAGCGCTCCATGCTTCGTTGCAGGCTATCGTCTGCACTTCGCTATGGCGGCTGTATGCGGGAGACCTTCGGGTCTACCGGGTTGCCTTTTTACCGGTTCGCTAACCTGCATACGGTCGCCACCCATCCTGTTTAGCGACAGGACGTGGTGATCCCGGCTCTAAAAAGGAGATTCACCATGTTCAAAGTCACACCCAACCCGCCCGACATCGACCCCACATCCCCTTACGAATCCATCGATTCCCGAAAACTCCACGAAGCCGCCGACCGCGCCCTCGACCATTACCTCCTGCCACCCGGCGCCACGCCACCCTCACGCAGAACTCGCGGCATGTATGCCGTGACCGCCGACACCAAAAACGAGGAGCTGCTGACCGACGCCAGCGAAACACTCGCCTCGGCCAAAACCATCGCCCAGGACGTCGCACACCTGTTGCCCGCACCGCAGCGCCGGGCGTTGTTGGGGATTGCGCAGTTGATCATGCTCGGTGAGTTGGCAGTGAATCGGGTGCTGGATAACCTCGAACCACCGGCCTAAGCACACCCCCTGTGGGAGCGAGCCTGCTTGATCGTTCCCACGCTCTGCGTGGGAACGCCTCAACGGACGCTCCGCGTTCGGCTCTGGAGGGGACGCGGAGCGTCCCGGGCTGCATTCCCACGCAGAGCGTGGGAACGATCAATGCCGCAGAACTGAGCACACCCATCCAATTTCTTCCCGACCATCATTGGCATGATTCCGGCCAATGACATTTCAAGGGTCGGGTCATGAATGCCTCAACAGATGAACAGGCACGCGACATCGGTTTGCTGTTCCTGCGGGTCAGCGGCGGGTTGGTTTTGCCGTGGGGGCACGGCCTGCCCAAGAAGC